>NZ_DDOV01000107.1 GCF_002341865.1 Clostridium sp. UBA2485
CCAGTAGAATTAAAATCAAAAGACTTATTAAGATATAGTAGCTTTAATGAATTTATTAATTCTCATAATAAAAGTAAAAATAATAATGAAAATAATGAAATGCTATTGAATGAAAAAACCCCGTCTGAAGAGATGGCATCTGCATTTGAAAATTTAAAGACTTCATTAGCTGATGAGATACTTGAAAAAATAAAGTCATGTTCATTTGAGTTCTTTGAGAAGCTAGTAATAGAATTATTAATTAAGATGGGATATGGTGGTTCAAGAGAAGAAGCTGGAAGAGCCACTAAAAAAACAGGTGATGAAGGAATCGATGGGATAATAAATGAAGATAGATTAGGGCTAGATAGCATATATATACAAGCAAAAAGGTGGAAAGATACTATTGTTGGAAGGCCAGAAATTCAAAAGTTTTCAGGAGCGTTAGATACGCCAGGAGCAAGTAAAGGGATTTTTATTACAACATCAACTTTTTCAGAGCAAGCTAGGGAGTATGCTAAAGCAATAAATACAAAAAATATAGTTTTAATAGATGGAATGCAGTTAGCGCAATATATGATAGAGTTTAATGTAGGGGTTTCTACAGAGACAATATATGAAGTTAAGAAAATAGATACTGATTATTTTATTGAAGAGTAGAGATAACATTAGTTAATAGATGGGGAGTTATAGCTATGAATGTAGAAATAATATGGAGTAGAATAGTTGAAAATATAGGGAGAGAATTTATACAAATCAGAGGAAGAATATTCACATATGAACTGAAAGGAAGTTCTTCAATCAGACCCAATACAACAAATAGAATAATTTCAAAGTCACAAATTGAAAAAGCTTTAGAATTTGTACCTTTAGAAAATACTGCTAAAATACAGAATCTACAAGCTCCATCGTATATATATGCAATACTAATGGATGATAGAATCAGAAAAAATGATTGGTAAGATATTATATATGATAATAGAATCATTGTTAAGTATTAATATTATTATATTATTGAGTATATGTAAAAGTAACCAATAGAAATTTATGAGATAAGCTATACAAATTGTATTAAAATAACTAGATTTTAATCTTAATAATGTACTTATTTTAATACATAAACTTAAGGAGGATATCAATGTTAAAAACTTTTAATAAAAAACAAGATAAAGATGAAGAGAGCACATTTGCTTTATATTTACTATTTAATAAATCATTTGTTATAGATAAAGAAAAAGTAGCCAAGAGAATAGAAAAAATTAATAATGATAAGGTTTCGATAGAGCCTATATTAGGATTAGATGGAGATGAAGCCTTTTATAGTTATGTAACTATAGGTGATGACAAGTTTAGATTGGTAGGAATAGATTGTCCATTACCAGAAGAAATAAGTAGTTATACAATAAATTGTGGTTATGGTAAGAGGGAAGAATTAGAAGCAATGCGTAATCATAAGTATCATGTAATAGCTTTTTATGAGGGGACAAGTAGAGATAAAAATCATATTTTCAATTTATATTCTAAATTAGCATATGGATTTTTAGAGTATGAATTTTTAGGACTAGCTAATGGATATAGCTGGAATGTAGTAATACCAAGCTTAATAAAAGATATATCAGAGGATGAAAAAGTAAAAACTTTGTTAAGCATGCCATCCATGATGGTATGGAGAAATTTTATTAAGATTCCATACAATGAAGGTATTTGGTTTACTACAAAAGGAAATAACATATATGGAATTCCTGAGCTTGCTTTTTATGGTGCATTTGAAAATAGCCAAGAAGTATATAATACTTTTGAAGACATATTTTACTATATATATGATACAAAGGCAGAGGTACATATAGGCGATACAATGCAAATTGAAGAAGATGTATACTTGAAATTTAGAGAGGTATATGAGTTGCAAGATACACTTCAAGGTGAAGAAATTGATACTTTGGTAATTGAGAAAATAGCAAGTTCTGAAATAAATTAAAAAAGAGTAGCTATTAAAATTTTATTATTCATTAAATTGATAAAAATAATATAGAAAATAATGTTGACTTTGACGTCGTGACGTACTTTATACTTCATATTAAGGAGGGGGTATGAGTATGGAGCTTATAACAATTAGTGAAGTTTCAAAGAGTTTTAAAGTGTCTACTAGAACACTTCGTTATTATGAACAAATAGGGCTTTTGAAAAGTACTAAAAAAGAGGGGTATGCTTATAGAGCATATGATGAAGGAGCAATTTTACGCCTACAACAAATAATTGTTTTAAGAAAATTACAAATTCCATTGAAACAAATTAGTAATATATTAGAAGATGAAGATGCTGTTATAGCTATTGAAATATTTAAAAAGAATATATATGAGCTTAACAGCAAAATAAATGCACTATCAACGATAAAAGCAATATTAATTAACCTTATTGAGAAATTAGAAAAAAAGAAGGATATTCAAATACATCTTAATTTATTAAGTAATGATTCCATACTTAATATAGTTGATACCCTATCCTTATCAAATTTCGATTTTAAGGAGGAAAAATCAATGGAAGATTTAAACCAAGCAACAAAAAACTTAGAGGCCCTTGAAAATGTCAGGATTATTCATTTACCACCAAGTACAGTTGCTGCAAGTCATTATTTTGGAGAGAACCCAGAGGATAATGCTGGGAAACAGTTAGAAAAGTTTTTAAAGGAAAGTCATTTGTATGAAATAAAACCAGATGCTCGTGTTTTGGGTTTTAACCATCCATGCCCATCTAATGATAGACCTAATTATGGATATGAACTATGGGTTACAATTCCTGAGGATATGGATGTGCCTAAACCTCTTGAAAAGAAATATTTTAATGGTGGATTATATGCAGCACATATGATTACCTTAGGAAATTTTCATGAGTGGGGATGGTTATCTAATTGGGTTAATATTGATAATCCTAAATATGAAGCTAATACTATTGATGACAATGGTGAAGTTATGGGAGGATTACTAGAGGAACATCTAAATTATGTTTATCATTCACATCTTAATTGGCCAGAAAGTGATGAACATCAATTAGATTTACTGTTTCCAATAAAATTAAAAGAAAAAGAATAAAGTAAGCATATAAACAGTGAGATTTTATTTAAAGAAAATAACTATATGCCGTTCATGATACTAGTAAGTAAAAAAAGTCATTTAACATTAGGAACAGGTCGGATTGATATAATGAATAGATTAAGAGTAGTAAAAGAAAATAAAGCTAGATATGTATTAAAAACTAAAACTATAGAAGGATTAAAATATATTGAAACTTGTATCAAAAAATAAATTATAAATAAAAAGCTTAGTGTTAGTCAAACGCTAAGCTTTTTTATTTTATAAAGCCAAGTGTCAAATCTATAAGAAGAAAATATTACTTTGAGAACAAATGCATAAGAAAATAAGGATTGGTGTATTTTTGTAATACAAGCAGAAGATTATTTTAACTAATATTAAAGTCTTCTCTTACTAATTCAATAAACAACGACATTGCAGGGCTAACCCACTTGTTTTTATGATAAGCATATATTGCTGTAACTTTAGCATCAGAACAGCCAACGTTAAGTTCTTTTAACTTACTATTTTCAAGTTCTTCTTCTACTGTAAATCGAGGTAAGAACGAAATTCCCAAATTACTTGCAACACATTTTTTTATCGCTTCTATGCTCCCGAGTTCAATTGTGTTATTTAAGAATATATTCTTATCAAAAAAATAACTTTCAAGTATTTTCCGATAAATGGATTCAACTTCATTAATGATAAGGCTTGTATTTATTTTTTGATTTGGCTTACAAAAATCTAAATTTTCTTGTTCGAATAATGGCGAACAAATTAAAGCTAGATTGAAATCAGAAAGCTTAACAGTAGTTAAATTATCATTTTGACTTCCTACATCATACATTAAACCAAGGTCTACTTCACCATTCGATAAGATATTTTTTATAGCATAGCAATTGAGAGAAATTATAGAAAGTTTTACATTAGGAGCTTTTTCTTTGAACAAGCTCAATACAGTTTGTAATTTATAAGACATCAATGATTCTGCAACTGCAATTTTTAATTCTCCTGTAATATTCTCGCCATATTTACCAATACTCTTAATTTTTTTCACTGTATTAAGTAATTCATTTGCATAAGGTATCAATTCTTTTCCAAATGGAGTTAATACCATATTGCGACCAATTTTTTCGAATAACTTGATTGAAAGTTCCTGCTCTAACTGCTGAATTTGTGAGGTAACAGTGGATTGTGTATACCCCAATTTCATTGCAGCATTTGAAAAGTTACCTTCTTCAATAATACTTTTAAAGGTTTTAAAGTGTCTAATATCCATTTATTTCACCTCAATCTTTATATTAAGTTAATAATATATTGATAAAATCGAATTGTCAATTCGAATATATCAATTTTACAAATATATAGTTCCTTGATAGTATAAATTCATAGGCGCTATAAAATTGATTAAGTAAGTTTTGAGCATAACCTTATATCAATAAAAATAAATGAATTTACATAATAATATTTGCTAAAAAAATAGCAAGGATGTACTAGATTATAGGAGGAATAAAAAAATGAGAGATGTAGTAATAGTAAGCGCAGTAAGAACTGCAATAGGAACATATGGTAAAACTTTAAAAGATGTACCAGCAGTTGAATTAGGTGCAATAGTAATAAACGAGGCTGTTAAAAGAGCAAATATAAACCCTAATGAAATCAATGAAGTTATTTTTGGTAATGTACTTCAAGCAGGTTTAGGCCAAAATCCAGCAAGGCAAGCTGCTGTGAAAGCAGGATTATCTGTAGAAATGCCTGCATTTACAATTAATAAAGTTTGTGGATCAGGATTAAGATCTATAAGTTTGGCAGCTCAAATTATAAAAGCTGGTGATGCTGATGCTATTGTAGTAGGTGGTATGGAAAACATGTCTAGTGCACCATTTTTACTTGATAATGCAAGATGGGGACAAAGAATGGGACATGGTGAACTAGTGGATGAAATGATAAAAGATGGTTTATGGGATGCTTTCAATGATTATCATATGGGAGTAACAGCAGAAAATGTGGCAGAAAAATGGAATATAACAAGAGAAGAACAAGATGAGTTTTCACTTCTATCACAACAAAAAGCCGAAATAGCTATTAAGAACGGAGAATTTAAAGATGAAATAGTTCCTGTAGTAATTAAAACAAAAAAAGGTGAAATAATATTTGACCAAGATGAGTTCCCTAGGTTTGAAAATACTATAGAAGCATTAAAAAAGCTTAAGCCTATTTTTAAAGAAAATGGTACAGTGACAGCAGGAAATGCATCAGGACTAAATGATGGAGCAGCAGCATTAGTAATAATGAGTGCAGACAAAGCTAAAGCTCTAGGAATAAAACCACTTGCTAAAATTAGTTCCTATGGATCAGCTGGATTAGACCCAGCAATAATGGGATATGGTGCATTTTATGCAACAAAAGCTGCTTTAGATAAAATTAATTTAAAATGTGAAGATTTAGATTTAATTGAAGCAAATGAAGCCTATGCATCTCAAAGTATAGCCATAACTAAAGATTTAAATTTAGATATGAGTAAAGTTAATGTTAATGGTGGAGCTATAGCACTTGGACATCCTATAGGTGCATCTGGTGCACGTATTTTGGTAACATTACTACATGCTATGGAAAAAAGGGATGCGAAAAAGGGACTTGCTACTCTATGCATTGGTGGAGGCCAAGGAACTGCCTTAATAGTTGAAAGAGATTAATTATAATCATCAATTTAGAAAGAAGTGTGGAAAATGACTTTATTAGCAGAGAAAATAAAAAGTGCAGCACTGAAAATGGGATATGAAAAGTGTGGAATTATTAAGATCTCCCAAATTGATGGATATGAGGAAAAACTCAATGAAAGGATTAATCTCATTCCAGAAGCCAAAGGTTTTTATCAAAATCTTTATCGTTTTACACATTTACAAGATACTAATCCTTGGGCAAAATCAATTGTCATATGTGTAAGAAGATATGGAAAATATCATATTCCAGAACATTTAAAAGGTATGATTGCAAAATATTATTTAGTTGATATAAGAAAAGATGAGAACTCTAAAGATTTTCAAGATAGCTTAAAATTTGAAAAATATATGCAAGATTTGGGGCTTAGAGCAGAAAATGAGCGTAAGTTTGGTTTAACAGCATTACGCTGGGCGGCATTGAAAGCTGGACTTGGAATAGTTCGAAAGAATAACTTTTTTTACACTGAAAATGGCTCATGGCTATCTTTAGAGGCATGGCTCATTGATAAAGAGCTTGAAGCTATAGAAGTACCAAAAGTAAAAGTTTGCACTGAAGAGTGTAATCTATGCATAAAAGCTTGCCCTTCAAGTTCTTTATCCAAGCCATATACAATGAATCCTATGGCGTGTGTATCTTGTATAACTACATTTATGGGCAGGGATATGCCTAACGAAAAATACAGAGAACAAATAGGAAATTGGGTTTATGGATGTGATGTCTGTCAAGATGTTTGCCCTATGAATAAAAACCGTTGGAAGGAAACAGAAGAGTTTCCTAATTTGCAAGAATTAAGTCAACATATATCCTTAGAAAAAATTCTAAAAATGGATTATTCCTTTTTAGAAGAAGTAATGCAGTCTAAGTTTTGGTATATAGAAAAAGCTGATGTTTGGAAATGGAAAGTTAATGCTATTAACGCAATGGTAAATGACTACAAGGAGCAATATAGAGAATACATACTGTACGCTTGTAACGATAGCAATTCAAAGGTAAGAGAAATGGCTCAATGGGCAATTAAAAAATTGAATCTATAATAAGTGCTTTTTTGAATCAGCAGCGCATTATTTGAGAAATGGATTTGAAATATTTTTTACAAACAATTCTATTTAGGGATGAGATAAAAACTATATCACTTGCTACTGATACGGTGAAGCGTATCTGTGGAGAACCAAAATAAATAGAAGTGTTTAGAATATTTAAATTGAGCTAATGATATTAAAAGTATCATTGGCTTATTTTATAATTTTTTTGAGTAAAGGGTTGTTTTCAGTGAAAAAAGTTACTGATGTTAACAACTATATCTAATCTTTTAATAAAGAGAATTTTACATAAGTATTAGCGTTAGTGTAAGATTGAGAAGAAGGACCTATTGCAATAATGGAAAGTGAGCTACTATGAAAATTGATAGATTATTAGGTATATTAAATATATTAGTTAGTACAGAGAGGGTTACAGTACAAGAACTTGCAGAAAGATTTGAAGTTTCGAAGCGTACGGTTTTCCGCGATTTAGATACATTAAATAAATCAGGAATTCCTATAGTTACATATTCAGGTATTGGGGGAGGAGTATCAGTTGTAGAAGGATATAAATATAAAAAAAGTGTTTTATCTAAAAACGATATAAAAAATATTTTTACAGCGCTTTCTGGTTTTATGAGTATTAATAGGGATAATGACTTAATAAATTTAATGGCAAAAGTAATTCCAGAAGAAACAAGCACTATTTTTTCAGAAAGTGATTATTTAATTGATTTATCATCATGGTTTAAAGATAGCATTACACAGGAGAAAATTAGTGATTTACGTGAAGCAATAAAAAATCATAAGTGTATTTCTCTTGAGTATATTTCTAAAAGTTCAAGAAAAATTAGGATTATTCATCCATATAAACTTGTTTTTAAGCAGTCATATTGGTATTTATATAGCTTTTGTGAAGATAGTAATGGATTTCGCTTATTTAAGATTAACAGAATTGCTTCATATACAATTTTAGATAAAAATTTTGAATGTAAACCAATTGAAAAAATTGATTTAAAAAACGATTTTAGTTCTGCTTTATTTAATACTGAAGGATCAAAAACTATATATAATGTTACATTAGAATATGATAGAGTTAATGAATTTCTGTTAACAGAAAAAATCGATGCTAAATTTTTTAAAAGAGATGGGTATGAAGAAAAGGGATATATAATCTTTCAAGTAAGTGATTTAGACTGGACTGCAGGGTTAGTTATTAGTTTGATGGATAAAGTTAAAGTAATATCTCCAGCTCAATTGAAAGAAAAAGTAAAATTACAAATAAAAAATATGAGAGAGTTTTATAAAGATGACATATAGGTGTCATCTTTTTTAGCGTACAATAATCTAGGAAAGGATGTGTTGAATGATGAAAAAAGAAATACTTACATTTATTTTTGATGGTTATGCTGATTGGGAGAGTGCTTATATATGTTCTGAACTTAATGCAGCAGAAACAGATTATGTTGTTAAAATTTTAAGTTTTGACAAAGAACCTAAGATATCTATGGCAGGGTTTCATACTATTCCGGATTATTCTATAAAAGATTATCCGAAAGAATTTGCAATGTTAATATTAATTGGTGGTAATGCATGGATGAATGAGAAGAATAATGATATTAAACCTATAGTTGATTATGCAGTTGAGAATAATATTCCTGTCGCTGCAATTTGTGGTGCAACTTTTTTCATGGGTGAACATGGTTATTTGGATAAGAGAAAACATTCAAGCAATACATTAGAGTTTTTAAAAGTTCAAGCTCCACATTATAAAGGAGATAGTCATTATATTGAGAGACAAGCAGTTAGTGATGGTAATATTATTACTGCAAATGGAACGGCTACATTAGAATTTGCTAAAGAAATTATGTTATGTTTAAAAATTAAACCTATAGATAAGATTAATGAGTGGTATAAGTTTCATAAGCTGGGTAATTATCAATTATAATATATAATTAAGAAGTAAAAAGGGGGAATTTATTTGGATACTATGAATGCAATATTATCAAGGGTAAGTTACAGAGGGAAATATATGGATACTAAGGTTCCAAGAAATGATTTGAAGAAGATTATCGAAGCTGGGTTGGCTGCACCTTCTGGATGTAACAAACAGACAACAAGTTTAATTGGTATTGATGATGTAGAAATTTTAAATAAGCTACATAGCGTAATAACTCCATCTCTAGGTAAAACTGCACCTGCAATGATTTGTGTATTGACAAAAAGAATATATGCATATAGGGATAAATGTTATAATGTTCAAGACTATTCAGCAGCTATTGAAAATATGTTGCTTGCATGTGTTGAATTAGGATACCAAAGTTGTTGGATTGAAGGACATATAACTGATTCAGATAATATTGGAGGACAGATGGCGAAGATACTAAATGTACCAGAGGAATTTGAATTAGTTTGTTTCTTGCCTATTGGTGTTGCATCGGAAGTTTTTACTACAGCAAAAAAGAAAAGGTTTGAAGAAAGAGCTTGGTTTAATGGATTTAATAAAAATGGTTAAGAATTATGTTATAAAAATATAATCAAAACTTGAAGTTGAAATATTATTAATTATATTGTATATGGGAAAGTATAAACTTTTTTACTTATGGGTCGGTGAAGCGTACCATAAATAAGTGCTATTAGATAATTTTATTATAAGTAGAGGGATTATAAGAAATGAATAAAATATCATATAGAATGCCAACATTAATATAGTGCCATTCTTTAAATGAGTGTGCAAATTTATGTGAGGAATTGGGTTAAGATTTTATAGAAATAAATATGAATTATCACAATATCAAAAAATGGTATCAATATTAAAAGATTTGAAAAGATAATAGAGGATAAAAATATAAACAAATATATTTAAATAAAATATTGGGTTAGAGAAAAATACTCTAACCCAGTACACTTGAATAATTTATATATTTAATTTAATATACTAATTCTAACTTATTAATTCCCAAGGTGTATCCCATGAATTTTGTACTTTTGTATCTGGAGCAAAGCCTCGTGTCCACCATTTTGCTTTATAAATCTTTCCTTTATAACTAACTTTATCTCCGGCATTATAGCTTATATCAGGTTTCCATTGATCTTCAAGTGGCAATTGGGGAATTTCATCCTCAGAAGACTCTTCAAGTCCAGCATCAGTAATCTTATAAGTTATACTAGTATCTTTTTCTAATTCTAATTTATTTTATGTATTTGTAATTAACAATCTATTATCTGGTTCTCTGTGTTTTATTGTAATATAGTATCCAGGGTTAATATCAATATTTTTAATTAGTGATTCATTTGCTTTATTACCAATGAAGTCTTCGGTGTAAACAGTGTTTCCTTCAGCATCCCTAATTAAAATTGAAGCATAATTGTCTGTAAAGTAAACATGTGGTTCAACTTTTTCTATATTAATTTTAGCTTGTTTAGAGAATAAATCTAAGTTTAATTCTGCAAAAACCCAATCTCCTAAGCCTTTCAAAGTTATATTAAAGCTTTTACCTAAGTAAGGATTATTATTAGGTTTTGGTATATCATTTTCACTAATTTGTTTTAATTCATTTTTAGTAATTTGATATGAATTAGTAGCAGCTTTATTAAGTTCTAAATTCTTATCTTTATTAGTTATAAAAAGCCTATTAGAATATTCTCTGTGTTTAACAGTTAAATAATATCCCTCTTTTAAAGAAATATCTTTAACTACAGCATCATTTACCTCATTACCAATAAAATCTTTATAAAAAACTGTCTCGCCATAGCTGTCTTGAATTAAAATTGAAGCATAGCTATCATTAAAGTAATAATGAGTTTCAATATTTTCGATAGTAAGCTTACTAGTTAAATTCGTAAGATCAAGGTCAAGTTTTGCAAACTGCTTATCACTATATCCTTTAAAATTAAATGTAAAGATTGAGCCTTCATTTGGATTTTCTTTATTTATTGTGGAATTCGGTAAAAGATCTTTGTATTTTGCTAACATGTCACTTTTTAAAGGTTCTGCTAAAGCATCTATTGCCAGTTTTAGCTCTATTTTTGACTCTGCGCAATCACTTTCAGCCATCAGTTGTTCTGCATAAATTTTAGCTGCAAAACTATCAATTCTTCCAGCCAATTCTTGATTTAGGTTTTGGTTTAAGCTTTCGTTTTTTAGTCCTTGGCTAGTAACAATTAGTGTATTAGTCTAATTATTAGTAAGAGAAGTTTTATTGTCTCTAATTTTTAAACGAGAAGGTTCACGATGATGTAATTTAATTTTATATCCTTCCTTTAAAGTTTGACTACTATTTTCTAATACTGCATTTGTACCAGTAATTGATTTTGTATAAGTAACATTATTATTTTGATCTAAGATCTCAATTTTACCATACTGCTCATTTGGAAAATAATCATGTGGTGTCTTATTAAGAACTTTCACATTTAACTTTTGGTTTTCTAAGTCCACAGTAGCTGTAGCAAATAAATTATCAGATATTCCTAAAAAGTCTATTTCTTGATTTACTAAAGTATTTTTTGTTCGTAATTTATAATTTAAAGTTACATTATTATTAGATTCTTTAACCTTTAAATAATGATTATCAAGTGTATATGATTTATCTGAACTATTTGTATTATAAATAGTATAAATACCTATTGGCAGCTGACCTAAAGAAAGGGTTGGATTTGTAATAACAACTTTTTTAACTTCTTTATCCCCATTCATTATATAAAGAGTTTGATTTTTAATTTGATTAAAATCATCAATTTTAAAATTTAAGGTTACATTTCCTTTTAAGCCAGGGTATCTAAATCATCTGTGGTTATTAAAGATAAAGGAGTTTCAAGTTTAAGTGATTGTTGTATTTGAGAAACTTGGCTAGTAGGAACAACCTCATTTAATGGTGCAACAGGTTTATAACCTTTATATCTGTTTTCTTCCTTTTGCCAAAGGGTCATATCTCCTCCAAAGGATTCTATAACTGATGTAAAATCTAGTTTACTTATTTCACCATAAGCTTTACTGATTAAATCAAACTGTTTATAGTTAGATGTATTAAAATCAGAAGTATTCGCTAATTTACGATATTCTTGATTAAAATGAGTAAAACTATCATCTCCAGCTTTATCCTTCATAAGTATATATCCATATAGTTGTTCTCTTAATCCCCAGGTATTAAAAGCTGTTTTATCTTGATGCCAAAGTTTATTTACATTATAGTCAACAGTATCTTTTCTACCATAATCATATAACCATCCATTTGTAAAAATATTTACGTCTGGATCTTTTCTCTGAAGACTATGAGCATATATATTATTCCAAACTTCCCCTCTAGTGAAATCGTCTTGGTAACCATGGCCAATTTCATGTAAGGCTCCCCAACCTTTGGACAGCCAAAAGCTAGCTACTGAATCTGAAGTCTCTGCAGTATGATTTCCACCATAATAGCCACCACCAGGACCACTCTTGTCAGCTTTTATAAAATATTTATTAGGAACATTTTTATTAGTTTGAACATTTGTATTAAAACTAATTCCAGCTAACTTATTGTAATACTCAAATATTTCACGATAATAAAGAATTAACTTATCAATAGAAGAGAAATCTTTCATATTTTTCATGTAAGTTTTATCTTTTTGTGGAACTAATAATTGAAAATAATCATCTATTACTAAAGCAAAGGGAGCTGATGCTTTGTCCCACTCGCTGAAAAATGATTGCTCATTTTGCCCTCTTTTATAAATAGGCAAAGTCTGCATACTGCCAGTTACTCTATATTCAATTTTAGGTTTTTCACTATCACTATAAACTGTATCTACAAATGGAACGGAGCTATATGGAGTTGATATAGTAATTGATGTTTGGCTAAATGGTTTAGATGCCTCATGTTGATTATTATCATTTAATAATCTTACAGTTAAATTTCCTTTAAAATTAGGATTTACCTGTCTAATTGTTAACTGTACATTTGCAGGTAAAATTATACCTAAATCTTGTTTATCATGACTAAGTCCTTTAGAAAAACCAGTTTTTCTAAACCAAGTAGGATCTTCTAAGGTATAAAGTTCTTTTTGTTTTACTTCATCAGCATAAACATTTGTTGAAGTTCCAAATATAGCACAAATGAATAATACTTGAAACATTAAAAATTTCATAAAAGTTTTCATTAGTTTTTCCCCCTTTTATTATAGATTAAGTCTGTTAAATCAAATGAGTTTTAAAATAAAGCAATAAATCTAGAATAAATTTTTTAATATTTATTAACAGACATAAATTTTATATTAAAATTTAATTAAAAGCTTAATATACATATAATATATATCTACATAAAATATACTATTTTGTAATAATTAATTAAAATATGTAAATAAGTCGTGAAAAATGTTTATAGTAATTTCTAATTAAAGTTTATTATAAAAATATTTATTTTTCATTAAATTGGTATAAATGGTTATTATAATGTAATAAATAGACTTATTTAAGCAAAAAAGAGTATCCTATTTTATTAGTAAGATACTCTTTGTTATAAATCATATACTGTATATTTATTTTGATATAAGACCTAAATTTTAGTAGATAATAGACTTGTCCAATCTGTAGAATGCATCATAATAGAGATATAAATGCTAGTAAAAATATATTAATTCAAGGATTAAAAGACTTAAATATAAGTTTATGATTATATAAATGTAATAAAGTAGGTAGGAAGTATTCGAATTAACGCTCATAGATATAGTAGGTTGCGAGGGGGATGATGTGGGAAAATCTAAGAGTAATCTTCGTAGCATATCACTTTAGTCATGTGAGTTTCATAAAATAACAACTTTTGGGGTAAATAAATACTTGTTATTTATAAAAAATTGATATAATAGAAATAAAAAAATGTTACTCTTTACTAATTTTTAGTTAAGAGCAACATTCTTATTTTTAGTATAAATCGCTTATTTTTTGCTTTGATGTAGGAAATACAATATATCCTATTAATATAGAAATTACAGTTGGAACAAGCCAAGCAAAGCCTGATTCACCAAGAGGTATAAAATCTAGATTAATAAAAGGTATTATTCCAAGTATACCAAATACTAATGAAGTGTAAACACCAATTCGTACTGCTTTTATATTTTTTATGAATTTATCAGCTAGTGTAGTAAATATTAAAGTTATTGTTACTGGATATAGTACACTTAAAATAGGACCAGATATCTCAACAATGTTATCAACACCAAGAGACCCAATTACAATACTTATTATCGAAATTACAATTGCATTTATTTTATAAGGAAGTTTTCCATTTGATATTTTTTCGAAGAATGAAGAACCAGCAGCTAATAATCCAATGGAAGTTGTTAAACAAGCAAGTCCAATAGCAATACCTATCGTAGTAGAACCAAGATTACCTACTACAGATTTAGAGATTAATAATAATAAGCTTGTCTTAGATAAATTAGGAATTTCAAATCCACTTGTTTGAGCACCTAAAAACATTAAGCCACCATAAATGAATGCTAGGCCAATTATAGCAACACCGCCTGATTTAAGTGTCATAGGAAGAATTTCTTTTTCTGAATAGTTTTTTTCTCTAAGTGCATTTGTAATAATTGAGGCAAATAATAATCCAGCTAATGCATCCATAGTTTGATAACCTTCTATAAAAGAAAGCGATAATACAGAGGTTGCATCAGTATGAATAATATCTCCGATAGGAAAAAGTATTCCTTTTACGATTAAAAATGTTAATATAACTATTAATGCAGGAGTAAGATATTTACCTATAGTGTCAATTATAGAAGAACTTTTTAGTACAAATATTAAATTTATTCCAAAATATATTATCATTGAAACAAAAGGAGTAATACTAGGTAGTAAAGGGCTTATAGTTAATTCATGAGTGGTTGCAGCGGTTCTTGGGATTGCAAGCATGGGACCTATTGATATAAATAATATTGTGGTAAAAATTAAAGCAAATTTTGGACCTATTTTAGATGCCATTGATTCAAAGGTACCATCACCTTTTGTCGTAGAGATTATAGCAAGAAGTGGTAGGCCAACCCCAGTACATACAAATCCAATAACTCCTAAAATATATTGGTCGCCCACCATATTACCTAAAAATGGGGGGAATATTAAATTACCAGCACCAAAAAACATGGCAAATAAAGCAAAACCTACTATAATTACATCTTTCGTATTTTTCTTCACAATGGTTTCCTCCTTAAATTTGTTTTAAACATTATAATATTAATTGCTATTTTTATCAAGCAACCATCATTTTTAGTTGTTAATACAATGTTAACATATTGTTAATAAATAATACCCAAATAGTTAATTGTTGAATTAGATTTATGTATTTTTCTTAAAAGAAGTAAAATTAAAAGTAAAGTTAGCTTGACTTTAATTATAAAATGCTATACAATAAAAAAAGTAAAGCTAGCTTTACTTACTATGCATATAATATTTGCCTTAAGGGTAAGTTATAATTAAAAATGTAAAGTTAACTTTACTTTAAAGGAGGCATATATATTGAAAAATATTATTAAAGAACTAAGAAAAGAGCGAGGAATGATACAGGAGGAGCTTGCTAAACTTTGTTCTGTAAGTAGGCAAACTATAGTTTCTTTGGAGAATGGTAAATATAATCCATCTATTTTTTTAGCTCATAAGATAGCAGTTATATTTGATACAACAATTGAAAAAGTATTTATATTTGAGGAGGATTAATGTTATGAATTATATGAAAAAAAATCTATATTTCAACATTGGAGCTTTTATCTTAGGTGCTATATTTCTATTTTTAGCTTTAGTTATCTATAATAATTCATCTTTATTTGGCGGCGGAGTTGCATTCACGCTAGTAGGGTTGTTGGGAATTTTTCAAAGTTTAAAATTTATGAAAACCCCAGAAAAATGTGAAGAGATAGAGCTTGTTAAGAATGAAGAAAGAACTGTGTTTATAAGAGAAAAAACTAATAGTAAGGTATATAGCGTTTTCGTTTATATTGAAAGTTTTGGGTGTTTCATAACAGGAGTTTTAGGGTATAGAACTACAACTATGGTTTTGGCATTTCTTTTAATTGGTAAGATGATAGCTTGGTTTATTATTGGTACAAAAATTGCAAATGAAAATTAATAATATATGCTATTTAGAAAATATTTTGAGCTGTAAGAATAGACACATAGAAAAGTATGAATAAAACCTAACACATTGTCTTATGCAAGATATACTAGCTACCATACCACAAAATTTCTACAGAAAGTTTTATATGATATAAGTTGAATAAAAATACCTGCTAATGCAGGTGTTTCTGTTTTCAAAAAATTAAAAAAATTCACAAATTAGAAAAATGTTTATTAACTTAAAGCAACCTATATTATACCTGCTATGGTAAATTGCATGAAATTCCACAATAGAAATTTGACTTATACACGATTTAAACTTTTTTATGAATGCAAATTAAGAATTAGATATGAAGAATTATGATTAAAACTCCATTACTAAAGCTTTTGGAGTTCTTTAAAAATAAATTTTATTTTAAGAAATCCACTTTTAGTGAATTTCTTTCTGTAAGTGTTGAAATTACTGATTTAATTAATGTTGCAGTAGTAAAAATATCGTATCATAATCAATATGAAGTATATGCTATAATTGTTAATATATTGAACACAGGAGTTATGGAAAAGGAGTTAATAAAATGAGTGATAATAGGAAAGTCTTTGTTCTAGGTGCGGCTAGAATTGGCTATGAGGCAGCAAAGTTACTGGCTAGTAAAGACTATGACGTTATTGTTAATGATGCTAAAACTGATCAAAACATAAAGAAAATAAATGAGTTACAATCATTGGGTGTTAAAATTGTTCTAGGAAGTCATCCTGAGGATTTATTTGACAGTACTTTTGAAATGATAGTTAAGAATCCAGGTATTTCAAATTCACATAAATATATAGAAAAAGCACATAAATTTAATGTACCTGTTATCAATGAAATGGAATTAGCTTTTCACTATTTTTAAAAAGACATTACAATTATTGGCGTTACAGGAACTAATGGTAAAACAACTACAACAATATTGATTTATGAATTCTTAAAAAAGGCATCAAAGAGCGTGTTTTTAATGGGTAATATAGGATATCCAGCGTGTTCTTTTGTGTCTAAATTAAAGAATAAAGACATTGCTCTCATGGAAGTGTCAGATCATCAGCTATGTAATGTGCTAGATTTTAAAACAAATATATCGGTTTTAACTAATTTATCAGAAGCCCACCTTGATTTTCACGGTTCATATGAGATTTATAAAAACATGAAAAAAAGGATTTTCAATCATCACACTAAAAGTGATATAGCAATTCTTAATTTAGATGATAAAGAAGTGATTGGCTTAACAAATAATATAGAATCTAATAAAAGATATTTTTCATATAGTTCTGTAAATAAATTAGGTTGTTCAATAATTGATGGTTATATTTGCTATAATAATGATAAAATAATAGCTTTGGATGAAGTAAAAATCAAAGGAAGGCATAATTACGAAAACGCTATGGCAGCTATTGCGGTTGTTAAAGAATTAGGCGTAGATAATAGTGTTATCCTTAGTGTTTTAAAAGCTTTTGGCGGAGTAGAGCATCGAATGGAATATGTTAAAACCATAAACAATATAGATTTTTACAATGACTCTAAAGCTACCAATATAAAGTCAACCCAAATGGCTTTAGCATCATTTGTAAAACCAACAATATTATTATTGGGCGGCTTAGATAGAGGACATAGCTTTGCTGAACTCAAGGATTATTTAATAAACGTAAAACTAATTGTAGCCTATGGTGAAGCAAAGATGAGGATAAATAATTTCTCTATGGAGTGTGGTATTCCTTGTAAAGTCGTTAATACCTTAGAAGATGCAACAGAGATAGCTTATAGTTCATCAGATGAAGGATATGTTGTTCTTTTGAGTCCTGCATGTGCTGCTTGGGATCAATTTAAAAATTTTGAGGCTCGTGGGAATATGTTTAAAGAGTACGTAAATAAATTATAGAGTCGTAAAATTTTATTTGTATTAAGTTTATGTTTATATGGAATCATATTCATATATAGATAAATAATTTTAATTTATTTGAAGTAAGTAAAAAGTTTAATATAGGTAAGTTAAAAGGTTAGAGTATTATTTTATTAAGAGTTATAATATAAAATATAGAAATGGAGGCAAGTGTATGACATCATTTTTAGTTATATCTCTAATAATAATCTTTTTAACAAGCTTTTCGCTATATAGGATAAAAAATGATACTTCAAAGGTTGTTAGTCTGGTACTATCCTTTGTTGGAATTTTAGATTTTATTATCATGATGATTCTAATACTTATTTTCAAAAAATAATTATATTGTAAAAATAAATAGTTAAGAAACCAATTACATATAATAACTTATTATAAACTAAGTGAGGTAATGAAATATGAGCAACATAAAATATATTAATAATGAACAAGCAGAAAAACTAATAGAAAAAAATGATGAACTATTAATTTTAGATGTTAGAAGTGCTAATGAATTTAAGGAAAGTAGAATTTCTAATGCCATAAATATTCCTGTAGACGAATTAGAGGGAGAAATTTATGAATTAGAAGATTATAAAGATAGGCCAATTCTTGTTTATTGTAAGGCTGGATCTAAAAGCAGTGTGGCTTGCAGCTTAATGGAAGAAGAAGGGTTCAGCAAGCTTTATAATTTAAGAGGCGGAATATTAGATTACGAAGGACCAATAGTGAACAAATAAAATATAAATTTATTATACCCTTTTAGTAGATACAAAATTAAAAACCAGTATCTACTAAAAGGGTATATTTTATTTAAGATTGGATTTTATATATCAACTTAATTTAATGTAAATATTAAATTTACAATAATTTTTTTGATATATATTAAATTTATTTTTAATTTACTTTTAACTATTTGTAAATTTTTACTTAAAGTCAAATAATATCAAATTTTTTAGTTGAAATAAACCAATTCATAAAATAGAATGAAAGTATTATATTTACATTTATTCTATTTTGAGGAGGGGTCTTATGGTAAGTAAAAAAATTAGAACGTTAAGTATTGTTACATCAGCTATGGTTATTTTTTCGTCTGCAAGCGGGGTTAAAGCTTATGCAAGGATTGAGCCCAATATAAATAGTGACAAGAATATCTCAATGAATGAAAAGGCTTTAAATGAAAAAGATAATATAAATAGCATAATAAAAGATATGAAATTTGAAAAAGTGGATTTAAAAGAGCAAGATCAAGAAGAAGTAGTAAGAGTTATAGTTGAAGTAGAAGGAAAATCTGCGGTGGACATGTCTGCTAATGGAGGGAAGATAAATCTTCAAGATGTCAGCAAAATAAAAAATGATATTAAAAGTATACAAGCGAAAGCTAGTAACTTACAAGGTGCTAAAATAAGGCATAGTTATGGAACACTAATAAATGGATTTAGTATGGATATAAAGAGAAAAGAGATGAATCCATTAAAGAAAATATCTGGTGTAGTTAGCGTTAAGGAAGCCAATGTTTATTACTTAGACATGACTAATGCTAAAGATATGACTCAAGTTTATACTGAATGGAGTAATTATGGATATAAAGGAGAAGGAACAGTAGTTTCCATAATAGATTCAGGTGTAGATCATACTCATAAAGATATGAGGGCACCTCAAGATCCATCAAAAAATAAATTGAATGAATCAAAAGTTAGAGAATTAGTAAAATCAGGTGCATTAGAAGCAGGACAAAGTTGGTTAGATAAAACAGCTGTGAAAGGATATTATACTGATAAAGTCCCATTTGGATTTAATTATTCAGACGATAATGAACAAATTATAGATATCCAATATGATGCTTCAATGCATGGTATGCATGTTGCTGGAATTGTAGCAGCTAATGCCAGTGATGAAGATATGAAAAAGATGGAAGGGATACAAGGAGTAGCTCCCGAAGCACAACTGTTAGGAATGAAAGTATTTTCTAATGGACCACGTCCAAGTGCCTATACAGATGATGTTGTTGCAGCGATAGAGGATTCAGTATTAATAGGAGCTGATGTTATAAACATGAGTCTAGGATCTGCAGCAGGTTTTGTAGATGTCAATGATGCAGAACAAAAGGCTATAAAAAAAGCTTCAGAGGCAGGGGTTGTAGTTGTAGTTTCTGCTGGAAACTCTTCCTATCAAACAGCACCATATAATGACCCTAATGTAAAAGATATTAGTACAGCAGGGGCACCAGCATTAGCTAAAGATGCATTTATGGTGGCGAACTATAATAATTCACTTATGACTCTTCCATCTGTAGGGTTATGTGATAAAGATGGAAATCCTATAAAAAATGAAGATGGACAAGTGGTAAGATTCCCATATGCAGAACACACAATTAAAATGGATAATGGCTTTATGCTAAAAGATATAGTAAATTGCAATCTTGGCGAAGTTAATGATTTTACTGGAATAGATGTTGGAGGAAAAGTTGCTCTTATAAAAAGAGGAAATATATCCTTTGCTGAAAAGATAACCAATGCTCAAAAAGCAGGAGCTAAGGCTATAATAATGTATAACAATGAAAGTGGCGAAGATAGCTTAATTAATATGGCTGAAGATCCAGCAGTTAAAATACCTGCCATATTTGTAGGAAATACTCTAGGTAAAACTGTAGCAACAAGCATAGCTAATGACAATCCTTATACAATAAAAGTAGGTGCAGGAGCTATGTTTTTACCTAATGAGGGAGCAAATGATTTTGCGTTAAGTACTTCTTGGGGATGTGCACCGGATTTATCATTTAAGCCGCAAATATCAGCACCAGGTGGAAGTATATATTCAACTCTTAATAATAATGCTTATGGAAATATGTCAGGAACATCTATGTCAGCACCACATATATCTGGAGCAATGTCAATTATAAGAGAAGCATTAAAGAAAGATTTACCAACTATTAATGGTAAAGATAGCGTAGAATTTGCAAAGATATCTGTTATGAATACAGCAAAACCTCAGTATGAAACTCCACAGGCAGGAATGGAGGCTAGACCTTTCTCTCCAAGAAGACAAGGAGCAGGTATGCTTCAATTAAATGAGGCTGTAAGAAATAGGATTAATATAACTCATAACGGAGAAGCATCTGTAGCATTAAAGGAAATTAAGTCAGATAAAGTATCCTTTGAGTTAGATGTTAAAAATTATGGAAATAATGATGCAACTTATATATTAGGAGTTGAAGGCGGAGTATTAACAAATAATGTTCAAAATAATGTTGCACAAATAACTCCATATGATGATGTATTGCCACAAGATAAAGCTAACTTAAGCTTTAGTGATAAGGAAATTACTATAAAAGCAAATAGTTCAAGAAAAGTTACAGTTACATTATCATTAAAAGATGTAAGTTCAGAGAGCTTTATTGAAGGCTTTGTAAAAATTACTTCTAAAGATGAAAAAGAAAATCCAAACTTATATGTACCTTTTATGGGATTCTATGGAGATTGGTCTAAAGAAAGAGTAATAAGTGATTGGAGATGGGAGAATCCAACAAGTTTTCCAGCTATGCTTAGCCTAAATTCAGGTATAGCATCTCAGGTTCAAGGAAGTTATGTATATTTAGGAGAAGAGGATAATGGAAAATTAATTGATGCGGTAATTTCACCTAATGGAGACGGTAATTTTGACACTGTTGTTCCTGTATTATACAAGTTAAGAAATATAAAAACTGCAAGAACAGAATTAATTGATAAAGATGGAAAAATCCTAGGTGAAGTTGGATATCAAGATAATATGAGGAAACAAGTATATAGTAGCCCTGATGGAAGAGGAAAGGGTGCTTATTTATATCCAGACCTAGCTTGGGATGGAACTTATTATGATGTTTCTAAAGGAAGCAAGGTTGTACCTAAGGATGGAGAGTATTCTTTAAGATACAATTTCTATGTGGATTTACCAAATTCTAAACCACAAAAATATGATATTCCTGTAATAGTTGATACAGAAATTCCAGAGGTTAAAGTACTATCTAGTAAAGCAACTGATAAAAAAGAATATAAACTAGAGTGGGAAGTTAAAGATTATTCTGGTGTTTCCTCATATGATGTGACTCTTAACAAAAAGAAAATACCAAATAAAGATATAGTTTTTGATGGAAATAAATATAGTGTTAATTTAAATTTAGTTGAAAATGAAGTTAATGATATTTCTATAGTAACTGTAGATAAGGGACTTAATGTTGCAATAACTCCATTTACTGTTAAGCATGGTGTTGTAGAAAATTCTATAGTGACTTTTGATAATATAGACCCAAAAGCAGTGGAATGGAATGAAACTGTTTTTGATAGTAATGGATTATATGAGATTAAGGGAAGGGTAAGTAAACCACTAAATAAGTTACAAATAAATGGAGAAGATGTAACTATAAAAGAAAATTTAACTTTTAAGTATACAGTAAATAAAGCTAAACTAAGAGAAGGTACTAACAACTTAAGAGTTTATGCGGAAAATCTTGATGGAACTATAGCTTCAGTGAAAATAACATCAACTGAGCAAGCTTTGGCAGATTATGCTATTAAAATTTTCTTAGATACAGAGGATCCAGTTATGAATTTAACATCTCCTACAGTAAGTGAAAATGGAGAAATATTAATTGGTAAAGATAAAAATTATGTAGATCTACAGGGATGGGTTGGAGATAGTGGATTTGGATATACTTTCTATATAAATAATAAAGTTATTAAAAAAGTAACAGTAGAAGGAGAATATGGAGTAGACAAATCAAGATATGACTTTAATGAAAGAATAGAAGTTAAAGAAGGGGATAAAATACAACTTAAAGTTGAAGATATGATGGGACATGCAGTTACAAAAACTTTAACTGTTAAGAAAAGTCAAGGCCCTAATTTAACTGTAACAGGCATAGAAAGTGGAAAAGCCTATAGATCGATTAGACCAAAGGCTACAGTTGATAGGAAAGTAAAAGTTAAAGCCACTTTAAATGAAAAACCATATACTATGGGTACTCTAATTTATAAAGAGGGGGATTATGAACTTAAAGTTACAGCTACTGCACCTGATGGAACTTATACAGAAGAAGTAATTAAATTTAAGATAGATAGAACAGCTCCAGTGGTAAATATAAAAAATATTGAAAATAACAAGGTGTACAATATAGACATAGTTCCAATAATAGAAGCCGAGGAAGGTGCTATAATAACAGCTACACTAAATAGAAATCCTTATGAACTAGGAACTCCTATTGGAGGCACTGATGGAAGTTATGAATTAAAAGTTACCGCTACTGACGAAGCAGGCAATACAAGTAGTACTACTGTGAAATTCAAAATAAAGAAAGCGGGAACAGAGCCTAAGGTCTATGGCATAGATAAGGATAAAAAATATTATAGTTCAAATGTTTCTCCTAGAATAACAGTAGGTTCAGGAGTAGATCTAGAACTTACATTAGACGGAAACCCATATAAGAGTGGAACAACTATATCAGAAGAAGGAGAACACACATTAAGAATAAAGACCACAGATGGATTAGGAAATGTCTTTACTGATGAGTATAATTTCATTATAGATAAAACTCCTCCTACAATAAAAATTGCAGGCGTAGAAGATAAAGGAGTTTACAATAAAGATGTAATTCCTAATATAACTACTTCTGAAGAGTGCAAAATAACTTTAACTTTAAATCTCAGAAGCTATGAAATGGGAACACCTATAACTGACAATGGAAATTACAGATTAAAAGTAGTTGCAGTAGATAATGCAGGTAATAAGGAAACTATAACTATAAGATTTTCCATAGATAAAAGCAAAAATAATAAAGAAGATAATGGAAAGAATCCTATAGAAGAAAATGTGGAAGATAAAATAGAAGAGAAAACAGAAGATAAAGTAGAAGAGAATGTAAAAGATAAAACAGATTCCATAGAAATTGCAGAATAAGATTAATTAAAATATTACTGGATAGCAGCTATCCAGTAATATTTTTTTATTTTAAATTTACTATTTTGATAGAATTGATCTTAATTGAAGCGAAGTATATAGTGTAAGGTAAAAACAAGCTTGTTTAATAGAAGGAGTAAAAAATGAGAATTTCTGATAAAAATTTTATAAATCAGCTAAAAATGAAAAATGAAGAAGCCATAGAATATGTTCTAGACAACTATGGGTGGATTATTAAGGCTACAGTAAGAAAACATTTGTATAACTTAGTTGATCATCAAGAAGAATGTATAAATGATATACTTTTAGCCATTTGGAATAACATAGATAGTTTTGATGAAAGTAGAAGTGAATTTAAGAACTGGTTAGCTGGAGTTGCAAAGTATAAAGCTATCGACTATAAGAGAAGATATTTAAAAAATTTGGAATATGACAATATAGAAGATTTAAATATCAGTGTAGAAGATTCTGCTCATAAGGAGCTTACCTCAAAAGAATTAAATGAGGATTTAGAAGAATTATTAAATTGTTTAAAGGAAGAAGATAGACAACTTTTCATTAAATTATATGTGGAAGAAAAAGATATGAATGAGGTAAGTAAGGAAACAGGACTTAAAAAAGACGTAATCTATAACAGACTGTCTAGAGGAAAAATAAAAATAAAAAATTATTCAAAATTGTAGAAAGTAGAGGATAGTATTATGGCAAAGAATATATATGATATGTTAAATAATAACTCAATAAATTTAGAGGAATTAGAAAAAGAAGACTTTAATGATATTGAAAAGAGAAGAATAAAAAAGAAATTTATGAAAACCATTCATAAGAATAAGAATAAAAGAAACAAAGGGGTTGCAGTAGCAGTAGCAGCAGGGGTACTAGCGGTTACATTGTTTGGAACTAATATTGGAAATGAGGCAGTAGCAAAGATAAGATTAATGGCCTTTGATATAGGCAATTACTTAGGGACTAATAAAGATTTATCAGATTATAAAACTATAGTTGGTAAGACTATAACTAAAGATGGAGTAACAATCCAATTAAATGAAGTTATCCTAAATAAGGATGAATTAATTGTTTCCACAACTTTAAAGTTAGACACTAAATTAGGAGAACCTGGCCTTATAAGAACAGCAGAAACTGTTTATATAAATGGTAAGAATATATTTGGTGGAGCAGGTGGTTCATCTAAACAAATAGATGATTATACCATGGAGGATGTAATGTCCTATAAATTGAATGAAGAGATTCCAAGCGGGGATTTAAATGTAAAGATAGAATATGAAAATGCATATATTGATGGAGTAGAGAAAAGAAAAGGACCTTGGTTATTTGAATTTAAAACTAATGGAGATCAGTTAGCTATAGAGACAACAGAAAGGAATATAGATTATGATTTTAAATTAGAAAATGGCAATAAAGTAATATTAGAAAAATACACTAGTAATGCAGTAGGACAAAAAATTTATTATTCAGTAGAGGGTAAAGGAGACTCATATAATATTGAATTAAGAGGAAAAGATGATTTAGGAAATGAAGTTAGGTTTAATCTTACAACAGAATCTTCTGGGAAAGGAATAATGAAGGGATTTAAAATTTCAGATGATGCAAAGACATTAACACTTACGCCTTATGCAGTAGCTTTCCCTAAAGAGAGTGGAAAAATGAGTAACGATTTCAAACAGGTAGGAGAGGAATTTACTATTGAAATAAATAAGTAAAATTAATTTTAGATTGATTGGGTGCTGATTAGTACCCAATTTTTTATGGACTTTAATTTATTAAATTTGCAAGTATGTCAAATATAAAATAAACTTTTTATTATAATAGAGGTGTTTAATTAATGAAAAATTAACTTTAAGAAAAATATTAATATCCTTATAATGAATTAGTTTTTACGAATTTTTAATTTGAAAATATTGACAATAGAGTATGAGTAAATTACAATCAATTTAGATGTAATTTTAAAGTGATTTTTAAAATACATCTAAAGATTTTAAATTCGATGATAGATAATAAGGGGGATTATGAAAATGCCTTGGTCAATTTTTGAGTATGAAAATAGTTTTATTACCACTACAAAGGAAGAAATTAATGGGATTCCGTGTTTAAAATTTAAACCAAAGGGGTATGAAGGATTAATGCCAACAGTGATTTTTTATCATGGATGGCATTCCAGTAAGGATTTCATAAGATTTAAAGCATTAATAATTGCTACTAATGGATATCAAGTAATTGTACCAGATGCACTACATCATGGAGATAGAAATCCAATTGACCATGATGATCCAGAAAATCTTGAAAGATATTTGTGGAAAATAATACTTCAAAGTGTTATGGAATCTAAAAAATTTATAGAGTCAATTATAAAGGATCATGAAGCTGATCCTGAAAGGATTGGAATTACTGGTAGTTCTATGGGGGCAATTACTGCTGGTGGAATTTTTATTGATAATCCTAATGTAAAATGTCTTGTTGGATTTAATGGAAGCTTTGCATGGCAGGAATCCATTAAAAAGAAGTGTTTGCCTCAAGTTAGTGAAGATAATAAGAAGCTAATAGAATACTATGATCCTATGAACAATGGAGATAAATTGAAAGAAAGAGCTATCTTAATATTACATGGTACAGAGGATACTTCAGTACCAATTGAAAGTCAAAGGATATTTTTTAATAAAATGCTGCCATTATATGCTGAAAGTTTAGAGAAGTTTCAGTTTATAGAAGAAGATAAGGTAGATCATAAGATAACTACAGGTATGATGGAGCAGGCAGTAATGTGGTTTTAAAAATATCTTTAATTAATATAAACTTAAAAATTTATAACTTTGATAGTGAGAGATTTCCAAGGAAATAGCCAAATACGTATAGTAACTCAACACTAATGGAGGAAAAAAAGATGGAGATAATTTTTAGCCCAAAGGCAGGGGAGATTTATAGCCTATTTACTAGTCTTTATCTTGGGTGGAATATAAACATACTTGAAAAGCATATAAGCATCTTTGGAATAACATTAAAAAAAGAACTCAAAGAGGAATATTACTATATAAATGAAATACATAATGATAAGAAAGAAAAAATGAACTTCTTTTTTGATAATGAATCAAAAATCTTTAGAGCTTTTATGATTTTTGAAAAGGTATGGGAAAGCAAATCTATTGAAGAATATATTAGTTTTATTGAAAATATAAGCGAACATTTATTAAACACAATGTTAGTAAAGACGTTGATAGATGACAAACTTAAAAATGATGATGATTGTATAGAAAAGATTGCAAACAATAAAGAGAATACTTTAAATTTTATCAAAGAACTTGATATTAGTAAGTCGTCAAAATGGGATATTTACTGCTTTATAGATAATATTGAGAAATATAAACAGGAATTTATCATGTTAATCAAAGATTATATTCCTACATTTAATAAGTTATATAAGAAGCAAAGTAAGTTTATTGATGAAATTAATAACTATATAACAAAAGGAATTAATTCTACAGGAATTGAATTTATCAAGGAATATACAAATAATTTTATCAGTTTAAAAGACTTTAAAAAAATATATATAGCTAGTTCTTACTTTGACAGTTATTTAATCTACTTTACATTAAGAAGCAATACAGAAAATTGCTATCTAGTAGTAGGACCTTATCATAAGGAAATTATTAATCAAAATGATTATATGGAAACATATCTTAAAATTCTTAAAAATCTTTGTGATAAAACAAGGTTTGGCATTATGAAGTATATATTAGATGATAAGAGATATGGACAAGAGATAGCTGAAAAATTTAATATTTCAAATGCCAGTGTTTCTTATCACATGAACAATTTACTCTTTTTAAATTTAGTTGAAATATCTAAGCAAGATAATAAGGTATTCTACAAGCTGAACAAGAAGAGGATATCAGAAACTATTAAGTTTTTAGAGGATGAATTTTGTTTATAATATTTTAAGGAAAACTACTAATCAGTAAGTTTTTTATTGATCTATTAATCCTACAGTATTTAATATAAAATCTTTAGTACAAAGTTTATAGATAAGTATAAAATTATATTATATTTATGTTAAAGTATACTAGTAAAATGTTTTTTTATTAGGGGGGGACAATATATGTATAGTACAGATCATTTAGTAATTGCATCAAGCTCCGAGCAAAAGCTGTAGAATACAGAACATATTTTGTTAGGAGCTATTTTAGAAATTGACAGTTTATCAAAATAGTTTTGTGCAGTTTTTGCATCAGTATTTACATTAATAATAGTGAATAGGAGCAAAAATATGAAATATGAAAATGCACAAAATGTATTACCAAATGATATTATAGAGCAACTTCAACAGTATGTTGATGGAATATATTTATATGTACCGAGAAAAGATGATAATAAAAAATCTTGGGGGGAAGATAGTGGTTTTAAAAATGAGTTAGTTAAAAGAAATATAGAAATATATGATAAATTTCTTTTAGGAGTCTCAGTTAAAGAGCTGGCTAATAGCTACTATCTTTCTGAAAGTAGTATAAGAAGAATAATAAGAGAATATAGATTATTAAAAAGATAAACAATAAAAGAGATATTTGTATAAAAGCAAATATCTCTTTTATTTAGGCATCTTCAAAAAATAAATAAGTCAGAATGCTCGTCTATTTTGTGTTATACTGCGTCAACAGAACCCTTAGATAGTTCTACTATCTGTGGAACCTGTTTCCTTGTCTAACTCAAAATATACTTCCCATCTTTGACTTATTATTTATTTTCAGATGCCTTATACAAGATTATAAATGAGACAGAGTTATTTATGTACTAACTTTATTAACTTGTGTTGTAGTATTATTTTTATAAGATAGTTATTCATAGAGAATTTAATAGAGTTATTAGAAAACTATATGATATAAATAAAGAATTGGGAGGAGAAATGATGAAAGAGAATAAGTATGATAATATAGATTTTTTTAATCAATACAAACAAATGCCACGTTCAGTTGGTGGATTGAAAGCAGCAGGAGAATGGCATGTATTTAAAAAGATGTTACCCAGCTTAGAGAATAAACGTATTTTAGATTTAGGTTGTGGTTTTGGTTGGCATTGTAGATATGCAATTGAACAAGGTGCAAAGTCTGTAATAGGTATTGATATTTCAGAAAGAATGCTAAGTGAGGCTAAAAAGAATACAAAATATACATCAATAGAATATATTAAAATGCCAATTGAAGATATTAATTATCCAGAAGATACATTTGATGTAGTCATTAGCTCATTAGCATTTCATTATATAGAATCAATTAAAGACATTTTTAATAAAGTTAATACTTGTCTTACAAGTGGTGGTAATTTTGTTTTTTCAGTTGAACATCCTATCTTTACATCTAATGAAAAACAAAATTGGTATAATGATGACCAGGGTAATATATTACACTGGCCAGTTGATAACTACTTTTATGAAGGAATACGCGAAACTAGCTTTTTAGGTGAGAGTGTTTTTAAATATCATAGAACTATTACCACTTATGTAAATAGCCTTATTCAATCAGGCTTTGAAATAGTAGAGATTATTGAACCAAAGCCAGATCCAAAGTTGTTGAAAACAAACACAGAAATGAAACATGAATTACGAAGACCAATATTTCTTATAATATCTGCTAGGAAAAAATAAAATATTATTAATTTAGAGTAGAAACTTATTTCAAATAAAAATCTGATATAAAAAATGAATATAATAATCTATATTATATTTTTATAAATGACAGAGGAAATTATCTATAATAAATTGATTTATTAGTAAAGCAATTGCCCGACTACCTGTAAAAGTTAGTCGGGCAGTTTTTATATACAGAGAATCTTATCTACCTGAAAAGTATATAAAATGCAACTTAAATTAGTTAGATACTTATAATTCTTGTAAAAAGTTAATTTAAAAAAAAGTTCACTTAATTATCTTGAGATTATAGAGTTATATTTCCGGAATGAGCGAAATCTAATATCACTGCAGCTTCTCTAAAATGAATTTCATAAAGATCTAACTGACTGCCAGCTTGTTCTATTGTCGTTTCATAATCAGGAATTTTTTTACCAAATCCATCTCTTAAATCATATATTGTTAAATTACTTTTTTGAATCATTGCCTCAGTAACTCGAACGTGTTCATTCCCCTTAGATGGAACAGTAGTAAATGCTACTGTATTGTTTTTTGAAAATTCCTCTACCTTTTGATTATCTTTAAAGGTTGAAAAATACACTATCCCTTTCTTTTTAGTATCATAATAGAAATTTACAATCCTAACATTTGGGATATTGTCTACACAAGTTGCTAAAGCTATCTCACCTTGCTCTATCATAATCCTATTAAATTCTCGTAAAAAATCCATTTATATTCCTCCTCGTATTAAGTTTATTATTTTATAGAATATCTTTTATAGTTTTAATATAACACGCAAACCTTGACACCATTATGTCAAGGTTTTAAAATTAGTGCATATATAATTTTAAGGAGCGATATAATTGAAAATAGATAGATTAATGTCCATAGTTATGGTATTACTGAATTGTGAAAGAATCAGTGCAATAAAACTTGCTGAAATGTTTGAGGTTACGCCTAGAACTATATATAGGGATATAGAAGCAATATCTTTAGCAGGTATACCAATTATTACTCACAGTGGTGTTAATGGTGGCATTAGCATAATACCTGAATATAAAGTAGATAAAAAATTTTTTACTACTTCAGATATTTCAACACTTTTAATGGGACTTGAAAGCATTTCAACAACACTATCTCATAAAGAAATTATAGGTACACTAGAAAAAGTAAAAAGCTTACTTCCAAAAGAACAATTTAAGCATATTGAATTAAAAGCAAATCAAATAGCCATAGATCTCACCACATGGATGGGAAATAAAAATTTTCAACCCAACCTTGAAAAAATAAAAAAAGCCCTAAATGACAGTAAGTATCTATTATTTGAATATTATAGTGGGAATAGAGAAAAAAATAATCGCTGCATTGAACCTTATAAATTGATATTAAAAGAAGGAAAGTGGTATTTACAAGGTTACTGCACTTTGAGGAATGATTTTCGTGTTTTTAAACTATCTCGAATTTCAAATCTTCAAGTTTCAGATTCTACATTTGCACTACGAGAATTTCACGGAAAACCGTTGGATGGAACAGGTTGGATAGATAAAAGACTTATCACAATTAAACTTTTAGTTGAGTGGTCTCTTAGAGAGCAAATGGTTGAACGCTGTGGGGAAGAAAATATTAAACCTTATGGGAATGATCGATTTATAGTTGATTTTCCATTTGTAGAAGATGACTTAGGATACAATATTTTGCTAGGATTTGGAGATAAATGTGAATGCTTAGGTCCTGAGAATGTGCGGAGAGAGCTTATCCGCCGTATTAAAAAGTTATCAAACATTTATAATAAATAATATTTATAAAAGAACATAATAGAAATTTGAAATTATTTATTTTTGAATTGACGTAAACATTTATTAATAAAGAATGAGCAATACATTGCTAGTAAAAAATTAATTTTAACCTTAAAGAGTTATGAGCTAAAGAGAAATATAGCGAGAATAATAAATTCTTATAAGTATAAACTAAAAAGAGTTAAGGTATTATAGAAGTTTATATCTTAAAAATTATAGAAGCTATGATTTTTGTTTCATGTAAAAAATAAAAGAAGATAAGGAGATACAATGAAAGAAAGAGAAGTAATAATAGAAACAGGTTTGAACTTGGATAGTAGTTATGCTCACCTTCCGGAAATATTTTTTACTAGACAGAGTCCAAGTCAGGTACCTTCACCAAAATTAGTTGCATTGAATTATTCGTTAATAACTTCTTTAGGATTAAATGCTAAGGGACTAGAAAGTGCTGATGGAGTAGATGTACTTGCAGGAAACAAGATTCCGGAAGGTGCTACACCTCTTGCACAAGCATATGCAGGACATCAATTCGGGCATTTTACTATGTTAGGTGATGGAAGAGCTTTGCTGATAGGAGAACATATCACTTCACTAGGTGAGCGATTTGATATTCAACTTAAGGGTTCAGGTGAAACTCCATATTCACGAAGAGGCGATGGTAAAGCAGCACTAGGTCCAATGCTAAGAGAATACATTATAAGTGAGGCAATGAATGCACTGGGTATTGCTACCACCCGCAGTCTAGCTGTAGTTACAACAGGTGAGTCAATAATAAGGGAAACTGAATTACCTGGTGCAATACTAACTAGGGTAGCTGCTAGCCATATACGTGTTGGTACATTTCAATATGCTTCAAAATGGGGTACAGTTGAAGAACTTAGAGCCCTAGCTGATTATACTTTACAAAGGCATTTTAAAGAAACAGATGACAAAGAAAATCGTTATCTTTTTTTGCTTCAGGAAGTAATTAAAAATCAAGCGGAGCTTATTGCAAAATGGCAACTGGTTGGGTTTATTCATGGAGTAATGAACACTGATAACATGGCAATTAGTGGAGAAACAATTGATTATGGTCCTTGTGCTTTTATGGATGCCTATGACCCTGCAACTGTATTTAGTTCTATTGATATCCATGGTAGGTATGCTTATGGTAATCAACCTAATATTGGGGCATGGAATCTTGCAAGGTTCGCTGAAACATTGTTACCATTGCTGCATACTAATCAGGAGGAAGCTCTCAAGTTAGCGCAGAGTGCAATTTCAGATTTTACTACGTTGTATAAGGGTAATTTNNACTTGGCATATTCAACGAAGAGCCTGAGGATGAGTCTCTAATTGAAGGACTTCTAGGTATAATGCAGAAGTACGCTGCAGACTATACTAATACTTTCCGTGCATTAACTTTTGATAACATGGACGATACAGTACTGTTTGGAAAAGTGGAATTTGATGACTGGTATAAGTTATGGCAGGAGCGATTAACAAGACAAGAGGAATCAAAAGCTTCCTCAAAGGAGCTTATGAAAAGTAGTAATCCAGCAGTAATTCCACGTAATCACAGGGTAGAAGAAGCACTAAAAGCTGCAGTAGAGCAAGGAGATTATAGTGTGATGGAACGACTTTTAGATGCACTTTCAAAACCTTATACTCACTCTAAAGAACAGGATTATTATTCTACATTACCTGAAACATCAAGTTGTCCATACAGAACATATTGTGGAACTTAATACAAAAGTAGCTAGTAAAATATTTTAAGTTTTACTAGCTACTTTTATATAGAAGTATAATAAAAACTTAAGTTTAAAATACACTAATTATATTGTATATGGGAAAGTTTACGATTTTTTACTTGCAACATGATTTTAAGAGAAGGAAAATCAACGGTATTATAGAATGGTTTAATATATACTTTCTAATTATATAAATAAAAATAGTGAGGTGAATAAAATGGACAACTTAAAGTTTACATTAAATAGTATAAGATGCTCTAAGCAGAGGCTATTTTAATGTTAAGTCTACAACTTTGCTTAGAGTAATTTAGATATAGTAGATAAAATAGGCTTAACGTATAGTAGTCTTTGCACTTAATTCATAGCTATATTGTGGATTAAAAGGAGTGCATAGAAGTGAAATATGTTAAAGCAGAAAGTATTTTACCAGAGTATGTAATAGAAATTATTCAAAATTATATAGATGGTGAATATTTATATATCCCTAGAAAAAAAGGTAACGAGAAATCTTGGGGAGAGAAGAGCGGAATAAAAAGTATTTTAAAGAATAGAAATGTTGAGATATATAAGAAATTCACATATGGACTCAGTATAGAGGAACTATGTGAGGAATATTATCTTTCTGAAAGCAGCATAAGAAGAATAATAAAAAGTGAAAATTAAATAGCTAAGAATAAAACCAGCAGAGCTTTATAGTTCTGCTGGTTTTATTTATGTGGAAGATAAATAAAAAACCAAATTCTATATAGAACCATTTGCGAAAGTGAATAAAGAGAGTACTGGTAGTATAATTTTAGTCAATGGACAATTGAGGAGGAAATTAATTTTTTAATTAATCTTTTACTAGCAATATAATTGCTAATTTTCACCTCTGGGGAACAGTAGTGAAGCCCGTTAGGGTTCCCCTGAGGTGCAGCATAGATCGGAACAACACCAAAAACTTTAACTAATATTAATGGAGATAAGCAATATAACTAAAATATTCTTTAATGATGTAGTTATTGTGCCATACTATACTGCACCCCAGGGGTATTTTAGAGTTTAGTTTATATATTAGGCTTATTCATGTATTTTAATTTCCGTAAAACTTTTTTAATCTGTTGCATACCCCAGGGGTGGAAGTTAATTTCTTTAACTGATCTTTTATTAGCAATACAATTGCTAGTTTCTTTGTAGGGGCGAACAGTGTTCGCCAGCTATTCTTTGAATATATAACATCATCAAATGCTACAACTAAAATTATATGAATATGGTTTGGGGTTTATGGAGAACACTGTTCTCCGCTACAGTTAGTAAATTGTAAATTTCTCAGTTATTACTGAGAAATATCCACAATTGTGAATTTTGCATTGTGAATTGTGAATTCAATAGGGGGAGGGGCTGTAATGAAGAAATATATTAATAAAATTAAATGGTATATTTTGATAGGAATTATTTTTGATGCTTTATATACAGTAACAATTGCTATAATTCCATATATGCAGAAGCTATTGTTTGATAATGCTTTGGATAAGGGGATTGGATGGGTTTTAAAGCTTTCACTTTTGTATTTTACTTTTATGATTTTTGGTTTAATATTTTTGTATATATCAGAAAGATTTACTTGGAAAAGATCTATAATGTTTGAAACGGAATTAAAAAAAGATTTTTTACAATCAATATCTAGATATAGTTATAAGAGATTTTCTGAAAGAGATATTGGTGAGTATATATCTATACAAGGTAATGATATTACGGCTCTAGAACAGGATTATCTTCAACCGTTAATTTCAATTATTCAATCTATAAATATGCTTATCATCTATAGTGTGATTATGTTTGTATTTGTAGATTTTAGAATTGCGTTGGTTATATTTTTATCATCTCTTGTATCGGTATTTGTACCTAAAATAACTGCAACGACATTAGCTAAACGCCGTAATACTTATTTAACTCAGGTTGGACGGTATGTATCCTGTATAAAAGATTTCTTTGAGGGTTTCAAATTAATTGACAGTAGGACACGAGATAATATATGCAAAGAGCATGATAAAATTATTAAAGAAACAGCAGATAAGAGATATGAATATGGAAAATTTAAAGTTGTTACACTTAGAATAAATGGATTTGCTGTAGATATTATTGGGGTATTTAGTTTTATTGCAGTAGGAATTCTATTTTTAAAAAATGAAATTACTATAGGCACAGGAATTGCTACCTTTGGATATATTCAGTGTTTTATTAAGCCTATAGATGAAATTTTAACAGATATAAATACTATAAGTTCTTTAAAACATGTAAAATCTAAGGTGTTTACATATATTAATGAAAATGAGCTTTCTAATACAGTAAATAAGGAAAAGTTTAATTCACATATAGAATTCAAAAATGTTAATATTGATTATGAAGATTTTTCAATCAGGGATTTTTCTTACCGATTTGAAAAGGGTAAAAAATATGCATTAGTTGGACATAGTGGATCTGGTAAATCAACCATAGTAAATGCTCTTATGAAGTATAAAGAATTAAATAGTGGAAGTATTTATATTGATGGTGAGAATTTAAATTCATTAGATACTTCAAGTATAGTATGTTGTGTAAATCAAGATGAGCATATATTTGCAGATAATTTTATAAACAATACTTCGGTATTTTCCACATATAATAACACCAAAATTAATGAAATTGTGCATAATTTAAATTTAAATATACTAGAAAATATAAAATATAAGGACAATTGTCAACAATTAAGCGGAGGAGAAAAGCAAATAGTAAATATTGTCCGTATGCTTAGTGCAGATACTCCAATATATATTATGGACGAGCCTTTTTCAGCAATGGATGTGAACACAGCAGAAACTCTACAAAATACTTTGATGGATATGAAAGACAAAACTATAATCATGGTAACCCATAGATTGTCTCAACAACAGCTTGAACAATTCGATGAAGTCATTCTTATGAAGTCTGGTAGAGTGGTGCAAAGCGGAGCATATAGTGATATCTTAAAAACATCTGAGTTTAGAAGATTACAAGCAATTTCTTAATAAAACGAAATTAATATAGAATTAGTAGAGTTTTGAAATAATCTTGAGTTTTGGCTCAGTTTTAAAGCATTGTTGATAATTAAGTATAAATCAAAGGACAAGTTCAGACTTGTCCTTCTTAGGATTTAATTCATCTATTACGAATAATACTCTTTATTGTTTTATACTTCACTATTTAAATCTTTATTATTTAAATAAAAAATTATCAAGAAAATTATTAAAGCAAAGGCTGTTGCTATTATATCATTTATATCAAATGGGCTATTTAAAAATAAATCGTGGATAATTTCTGAACCTAAACTCAATAACCAAATAGTCATCGATATTGCAAGAGCGTCTTTAATTTTAAACTTTCTTTTTAATAGTGCAGAATAAATAATTTCTATTGAAAAAGTAAAAAGCCATGCTGCCGCAATATTTGGAGCAATACCTAATATAAAATTCAATACTTGAATACTATTTAGTGTTGTCTCTCTTAAAATAATTGTTCCAGTCCATGAAATTGCACCAATAACACCTAAAGTTTTAGTTGTTAAAAATTTTTTCATATGGATTCTACCTCCTTTCGTTAAATTCGTAGCATACAATTAGGTTTGATTCCTTTATAAGAATAAGCAAAGAACACTTAGTTTGCTTCGATAACCTCATCAGCATGTCCTTCACCTAAAAATGTACTTATATAATCAGAAATTTTATATCTCCAAAAGAAACTTGTTGCTATATTTATTTCAACTATTTCAGCAAATTTACTTATAAAGTAGCCATTAAGCATACACTTAGCATATTTAAGCTACTTATCTAATGTTTTCTTGCTTTTAAGTTAGTAAAGTCACTAAAACTCTTCCTGTAGGTTCTACAAATGTATATTTGTTTACCATTATATTTATTCCTAATATATATTCACCATTACAATGAGGACACCTCTTACCTATAGCAAATTTAAACCCTTTAACCTCCTGTATTGTTTTAATTTTCTGTAAATATTATAATTAAAGGAAGTATATGTAATAAATGCTGTTGTAACTTAAAGTTAAAGAATGGGGGAGGACTTATGAAGAACTCCCTTATGAGGGGATGATTGGAAATATGGATAATTATATATATATTTTAGGAGAATACAGAAATAAACTAAGTGATTTATGTAAAATTTGCATTATCGACTAATTGCGGCAGAAAAAATCGAGAGAATTTATTTAATAAAATGTATGATATTGTATGATAGGAGATGATACGATTGGAATGGATAGAACATATCAATAGAGCTGTAGATTATATTGAGAAAAATCTAGATGGTGAAATTTCATATGAGAAATTATCACAAATTGCTGGATGTTCTATATATAACTTTCAGCGAATGTTTTCCTATATTGCAGATAAGTCTTTGAAGGAATACATTAGAAATAGACGACTTACTTTTGCAGCTTTTGATATTTTAAATAGCAAAGTAAATATTGTCGATATTGCAATGAAGTATGGGTATACTTCTCATGATTCTTTTACAAGAGCCTTTCAAAAGTTTCATGGAGTTCTTCCGTCAAAAGTACGTACAGATACAGTAAGTCTTAAATCTTGTCCTAAAATCTCCTTTCATATTACAATTAAAGGAGATGGTTATATGAATTATCAGATTGAACAATGGCCAGCCTTTACTATTTCAGGAATAAGAAGAAGAATTAATACTGATGAAGCCTTTCAACTTATTCCGCAGATTTGGGAAACAGCGGGCAGAGATGGGACTATGCAACAATTATTTGATCTTTGGAGTAAAGCAGATATGCGTCCTGTAGGGCTTCTTGGAATCAGCACTGGAGAACAATGTGGAAATTCAGAAGAAATGGACTATTATTTAGGGGTAACTACTTATGTTCATACACATGAATGTGCTAAGGTTACCACTCCTAGTCATATGAATGAATTCCAATTTCCTAAAGCCACATGGGCAATATTTGAAGCAAATGGAGCATTACCAGAAGCTGTTCAGAATATTTATAAGAAATTTTATACAGAATGGTTACCAAATTCTAGCTATGAACTTGATGATTTGCCAGTAATAGAATGTTATTTACAAGATAATAGGCAGGAAATATGGATTGCAATAAAATTAAGAAAAAATTCCTAGGAGGAAAGCTATGGAATATAAGTTTGAAGGAACTTTATTAAAGGAGAATATAAGAACATTCATAGTAATACCTTTCAATGTGTGGGAAGTATGCGAGCAAAAAGGCATAATACCTGTAAAAGTCACAGTAAATAATATAACTTTTGAATGTAAACTTATACCTAAAGGTAATGGAAACTATTATATCCCGATTACAAAGCCAATTCTTAAGAGAATAGAAGATCATATAAATTTTAATGTATCTTTTGAAATAATTGATGGATTGACTAGGATTAGTAAGAATAGTCCATACAGTATTAAAAATCCTATACGAAAAATAGATAAGATAGAAAGTATTATTCAGTCGCAAAGTGGTATGTGCGGACAAGCATCTGTAGCAATGTTAGCAGGAGTATCGATAGAAGAAGTAGTTAATGTTATGAAATCAAAAAGATGGCAAGCAACTTTAAGTAAGCTAATTGAAACCTTAGATTACTATGGAATTGCTCATTCATCTAAGATGATTTATATGCGTAATGAAGTAAAAGAATTACCTAAATGTTGCATTATAAATGCTCGTTCTGAGAAACGTAGTCATCTATTGCTGTTTTATAATGGAGAGTATTATGACCCATCCTTAGGAGTATTAGAAAAGTATGATACAAATGAAATCATAGGATATCTAGAAATCTTTGTAGAATAATTTTTATAACAGAATGCATAAATCACATGAGTTAAGGGCAGTCATAGAGAAGAATTTAATGTTTCCAGGTATAACGTTATAATTAAAGAATAGATGAAATAAAGCTTGTATAAAAAGTTTTATTTCATCTATTTTCATTTATAATATTTATTATAAAGTTTACTTTAAAATTAACAAATTGATTATATTTCAAAAAATGCTTTAGAATATATGGCAGTACCACTAACTCCAGACAATCCATTAGTTATAAGCTCTAATGCCATAAATGCATTATCTGGTACTTCAAAGGGTGCCTTAATATTATAATTACTAGCTTTTTTAAAACCAAACTTAGGATAATATTCTTCATGACCTAATACAATTACAGCTTTAAAACCAAGTTCTTTTGCTATCTTATTACCTTCATTTATTAGTTTACTTCCAATTTCTTTATTTTGATAGCTAGGAAGCACTGATAATGGAGCTAATGCTAAAGCTTCATATTCATAATCATGATTTTTAATTAACATTTTGGTAAAAAGAATGTGTCCAACAATAAGATTTTTATCTTTAGCAACGAGAGAAAGTTCTGGAATAAACTCAGGGCTTTTTCTTAATTTTGATACTAAATTATGTTCACAATGATCTGTGTGTTCAGCATTTTCAAAAGCTTTTTTAATCACTTCTTCTACAATAGTATAATCTTGTTGTTCTTCTTTATATATTTTAATATCCATATTATATTATCTCCTTATTTATGTTCTAAAATTTATTTATATAAGTAACAATAAATATTTTACATCAAAACTAATATAGAGTTCTACAATGGAAATTTAACTTATACATGATTTTAATTTACGTAACAAAAAAAATTCACCATGAATTAAAAATTAAGAATGAAAAATGAAGAATTATGGTGGAAATTAATTTTTTTAACTGATTTAAATTTTCTGGAGAATGCTGTTCTCCTCTACAGTTATTCAATTTTTTACATATATATTAATTTTAGAACTGGTATGTCTATATATATAATGTACGTCACTTATCTTCTCTATTAATATTAGTAGCCTTACCTAAAAATATGATTATATAATGAAGAATTTTATGTCTTCAAAAGAAACTTGTTGCTATATTAATTAGTAACAAGTTTTAATTCATAGCAATTAAATCATAGAAATATCCTAATGTGGAGTGTAGTATATAAATTCAAAATAAAAAATTTGTAGCATGTATTATGAAAAATTATAACAATAACATCAATTATTTGACATTTAAATTGTACAAATTTGTCAATGTACAATATAATTAAAATTGATTCAAAAAAATATTTAAAATAATATAAGTATTATGAAAAATATAAATAACATATAAAAAATGTAATATAAGGCTTTCAAAGGAGAAATTTATGAAAACGTTTAAATCATTGAATGCTTTTCATATAGCAGTTAAAAATTTAAAATATCGAAAGTTTAGAAGTATGGCAATGATTTCTTTTATTGTATCGTTATCAGCATCTTTATTTACAAGCTCATTGATTGTTTTTAATATAAAAACAGGTATGGATAAAGCAGTAGAGAGAATGGGCGCAGATATTATTGTGATACCTAATGGCTATAAAGAAGATTTAAAGACAGCTATGTTTACAGGAAAAGCATGTACCATTTATTTTGAAGGTAATTGGGCAGAAAAATTATCTTCTGTGGAAGGAGTTAAAAAAGCTAGTTCACAATTATATTTAGCAACAATGACAGATAGTCTTTGTTGCGTAGGAGGCAATCAATTAATTGCATATGATGAAGACACAGATTTTATAGTAAAATCTTGGCTGCATGAAGATGGTAAATTGGAAAAAGATGAAGTCATTGTGGGAAGTGATTTAATTGTTGGTCAGGATGGAATGGTGAAATATTTTAATTATCCTTTAAAAGTAAAAAATAAAATGGAAAAAACAAATATGAGCTATGATACCTGTGTTTTTATGTCTTTTGAAACAGCAAAAGAATTAGTGAAAACTAAAGAAGCAAAGAATTATTTGAAATTTAATAGCTACGATAACTTGAGTTCTATGGTGATGATTGATGTAGAAGATGGCTATGATATAGAAAAGGTTAAAAATAATATTGAATATACATTTCCTAAACAAGGAATTGAAGTTTGTACTGCAAATACTTTAGTTAGTAATACTGTGAATAATATGAAGCAGTTTCAAACTTATAGTACAGTGTTAATAACTCTTTTATTTACTATGACATTTATGGCTTTAATCCTTATATTTTCTTTGACTATTAAAGAGAGAAATAGAGAGTTTGGAATTTTATATACTATGGGCATGATGAAATCTCAGCTTGTAAAAATGATTATTATTGAGGCTAGTATAACAAGTTTAATTGGAGGAATTATAGGTAGCACTTGTTCTTATGGATTAATTATTATATTTAAAAATCTTATTGCTGCAAAATTACAGGTTGATAAATTGCAATTATACGGACAAGCTATATTCAAAAACTTTTTAGTTTGTATAGGAATTTCATTAATAGCAGGAGTAATAGCTTCATTATATTCAGCATACACAGTGGGAAAAAAAGAACCATATCATTTAATTAGTGAAAATCAAGTTTAAGAGATAACTAGGTGGAAAATATTATGAATTTAAAAACAGTAAATTTAAAAAAGAAATACATAAGAAACGGACAAGAATTTTATGCTGTAAATGATGTGAATATAGAACTACAAGAAAAGGAATTTGTAGGACTTGTTGGTCACTCCGGGTGTGGCAAAAGTACTTTACTTAATATGATTGCAGGAATTTTAAAACCTACAGAAGGAGAAATACTTATAAATGATATAAATATCTTGAATCAAAATCAAAAACAGTTGGCTAGTATGAGGCAGCAAGTAATGGCTTATATTTTACAAGGATATAATCTTTTATCTAATTTTACGATTTTAGAAAATGTTTGTATGCCCTTATATTTATCAGGAAATAAAAATGTGAACACTGATACTGCTGTTAAGATTTTGGATTCTGTTGGTTTAAAAGATGTAATAAATTCATATCCAACTAGTTTGTCTGGTGGAGAACAAAGAAGAGTAGCTATTGCAAGAGCATTAATGCAAAATCCTAAAATTATTATTGCAGATGAGCCAACTAGTAATTTAGATTATGAAAATGGCATTAATGTTATGGAGAGCTTAAAAAAATCTGCAGAATATGGAGTTTCAGTGCTTATTAGTACTCATGAAAAAGAATTTTATCATTATTTTGATCGTTTATATAAAATGGAAAAAGGCTGCATTGTTTAGATATTAAATTAAAGGGGAGTGATGTTATGGAAAGATCTGAAAATATTATTATTACAAAAGAAAAGCTTATAGAACTTGAAAGTGCACCAAAAACAAAACTCCAAAGGCTAATGGATTATCTTATTTGTTTTGGGCCTATTATTATGGGAGCATTTGCTTTATTAGAATATTATTTTCTTCCCAATTATAAGAATAATCAAAGTACAAACTCCTATGGTATATTCATAGGAGCACTTATGTTGGCAGTTTTTATAGGTTTTGTAGTGAGCTTGTTTAAAAAAAGTGTATTTAGTAAATTAAGACATTTAGCGCCTTTTTATATTTTTGTATTTTTTTTACTAATGCTTTATGATTATTTAACTTTAAAGACTGGTATATTGATGATGCCTTATTTTCCCTGTGTAGATCAATTATTAAATGCAATGATAGATGAAAGAGTGTATTTATTTGATTGTGCTAAGCATTCTCTAATTTTATTGTTTATGGGATACTTTTCAGGGGCAGCTGTAGGGTTGATTACTGGTATTGCATGTGGTTATAGTAAAAAGATTAATTATTGGATATCTCCATTTATGAAATTATTAGGACCTATACCATCTACTACATGGCTTCCTATAGTTATGGTTCTTGCAGCTTCTTTATTTAAAGGAAGTATATTTATTATTGCATTAGGGGTATGGTATCCAGTTACAATGGCTACTATTACGGGTATCAATAATATTGATAAATCCTATTATGAGGCAGCAAAAACTTTAGGTGCTAAAAATAGTCAGTTAATATTTAGAATTGCAATTCCATCAGCAATACCAAATATGTTTCAAGGATTAACTACTGGTATGAGTAGTGCATGTACTGCTTTGTTAGTAGCAGAAATGTTAGGTGTTGAGTCAGGACTTGGATGGTATATTACATGGCAAAAATCTTGGGCACAATTTGCTAAGATGTATGCGGCAATTATCATAATATGTTTGATCTTCATTCTAGTTAACGTAATTTTTTCACTTATTAAAAAGCGTGTACTACGTTGGCAGGAAGGGGTGGTACAGTAATGAAATCTAGAGCTTTAAAGTTAAATAAAGTATCTAAAAGTTTTATAAGAACAGATGCTGAGGTAATAACCAATGCTTTGGAAAATATAAGTTTAGAAATTAATCCAGGAGATTTTGTTAGTATTGTTGGACCAAGTGGTTGTGGTAAATCAACTATTTTAAGATTAATAGCAGGATTAATCGTTCCAACTACTGGAGCAATTACTTTGAATGATGAAGAGATAAAAGGAACTGATCCCAAACGTGGAATGGTGTTCCAAAAACCTACATTATTTCCATGGTTAACTGTAGAACAAAACGTATCATTTAGTCTTCGGATGCAAAAGCAGTTAAAGGGCAATGAAGATAAGGTTAATAAAATGATTAACTTGGTAGGTTTAGATGAGTTCCGTAATTCCTATCCACATCAATTATCAGGAGGTATGGCGCAACGTGTTGCTCTAATAAGGACAATGATCAATGAGCCGGAAGTGTTTTTACTAGATGAACCACTAGGAGCTTTAGATGCTTTTACACGTATGAATATGCAAGATGAACTTCTTAATATGTGGAAGGAAAAAAAGCGTATGATGATTATGGTTACTCATGATGTAGATGAAGCTATATATATGGGCACAAGGGTAATTGTTATGGAACCAAGACCAGGGCAAATCAGGGAAGATATTTCTATAGATTTAGAATATCCTAGAAATCGTAATAGCAAAAAATTCTTAGAATACCGTACTAAGATTTTAGAAATGCTGGATTTTGGTAAAAATGAGTAGTGATAAAGAGGTGTCTCAAAATTAAATCTACCTTGAGATAATCATTTTAAATATATTTTAATTTGGGGGAAAACAATGAAGAAGAAATTATTAAGTTTAATACTAGGTGCTATTTTAGTAACATCAGTAGGATTAGTTGGTTGCGGTAAAACTGATAATTCAAGTGCAGATGCAGATAAGCCAGTTTCTGCTGACAGTGTTTCAAATAAGGAAGGACTTTCAGAAGAAGAAGCTTGGAAATTAGAACCTGCTTATGGGAAATCAATTAAAATTGGATATAATGGAGGACTTTGTTTAGGAGCCTTTGGTATTGCATCTGAAAAAGGCTTTTATGAAGCGGAAGGACTAAAAACTGAAGTAGTGAAAATGACATCACAAACAGATGCTCTTGGAACAGGACAAGTAGATGTAGCAGGAGACCATATTGCAACATTATTAGTTCCAGCTGTTAATGGTGTCAATATGGTATTTACAACTGGATGTCATACAGGCTGTAAATCACTTTATGTATTAGCCAATTCTGAAATAAAGTCAACCGCTGATTTAGTTGGAAAAACAATTGCTGTCGGAGACGGTATTGGTGGATCTGACCATAACATTTCATTGAGATTTTTAAATCATGATAATGTAGATCCAAATAAAGTGAAATTTAAACCAGTAGAATCTAGTGCTGTTATATTGGCAATGCAAAATGGTGAAGTACAAGCAGTAACTTTAAGCGATCAATTTGCAAAGAAATTTGTAGATGACGGTACATTAAAGATTATTCGTTCTTTAACATTTGATGAAGATTTTGCACAAGAAACATGTTGTGTTCATGCAGTAAATAGTGATTTTTATGAAAAGAATCCTATTACAGTAAAAAAACTTACTCGTGCTCACCAAGAGGCTAGTAATTGGATAGAAAAAAATAAAGAAGAGTTTGTAAAAATTATGCTTGATAAAAAATGGGCTTCAGGAGATTATGATTTAGTATTAGATATTGCTAAAACATATAAATTTGATATTTCTGATAAGGCTACTGATGATACTTTACGTAGTATTATTAATGATTATAAAACATTCGGATTAATTAGTGAAGATAAGGATACAGATAAATTAATGGATTCTTTATGGCACGAAGTTTTAGCTGATAAATAAAAGATTGAAAGTTGAAGGTAGCGTTTTTGAAGAATAGAGTTGGAATAGGGATTGCTTATTTAATTGTAGGTGTTTTATTGATTTTTGGACCACAAACCTTTATACCTGTTTGTCCACAGGGAGAAAAAATTATGAAATGTTTTTGGGCTCAACGTGCTGAATTAGGCGTTGGAATTTTATTTATAGCTTCCGGGGTTTGTGTGCTTTTAGCAAAGTCAGAATTAATTAGATTAGGAATAAGTATATCAAATGTATTTTTAGGTGTTTTAACATTTTTGATACCAGCTGTTTTAATTGGTGGATGTAAAAAGCTTGATATGGCATGCAGAAGTATTACTTTCCCAATATTCTATGTAATTGCAAGTGTTGTAATTATGATTTCTTTGGGAAATTGCTTCTATTTAAGAAAGAATATATCATAAAATAATATTTAAAATAAAAGGTATTCTCAAGTATTAATTTTAAACTATAGCTTGAAGATACCTTTTTTATAATTATCATTAGGGATATAAACAAATAATAGAGTTTGTTTTGTGTGAATTGTGAATTGAAAAAGTTGTGAATTCAATAGTTTTAATTATAATACTAAAAGGCACAAATTATTTTCACGTATATGTTAATTTTAGAACTGGTATATCTATATTTATATAGTGTTAACTTTTAAAATTAAATAGCATTAGACTTTATTAGACAACGTAAAGAGTGGACTTACATTGTCTTTTTATTTTCTATAAGTACATTAGCACAAATATGATATAAAAGTTACAATAAAGTATATAATTTACATTTGATTTGATATAATAGTTATAAAATTTATACTGTATTTATAGTATAACAAACACAAGAAAAATTTTTAGAGGTTAAATGAAGTCTATTTTATTATTAATATTAATTATAATAAATACAGTAAAGTAATGGGAAGGCATAAAAATGGATAAAGTGAATATTTGCGAAAAATTGAGTTTATTTAATGAATATTGGAATCCTAAAATCTTAGGAGAGGTCAATGAATCTTATGTGAAAGTTGCTAAATTTAAAGGAGAATTCCTATGGCATATTCATGAAAATGAAGATGAAATGTTTTATGTATTAAAAGGACAACTTATTATTAAATTTAGGGATAAAGATATTACTTTAAACCAAGGAGAGTTTCTCATTATTCCAAAAGGAACTGAACATATGCCTGTGGCTGAAGAGGAAGTACATGTAATGCTAATTGAAGCAAAAACAACATTGAATACTGGAAATGTAATAAATGAAAGAACTGTAGAAAAGCTTGAAGAGGTTTAGTAGAGAAATTTATTAACTATCTAAGATTAATACAGATTAGTTGATAATTCAGATGACAATAACATTGAAATAACTAGTAACTATAAAGAGTTTTAGAATGAAATAGTACTAGTTATTTTTATGAAAGATCAAAGACTTATGAATTCAGCAGAAAAACTTAAATCATTAAAAGTAATTGTTATTTTAGGAAGGAAAATATGAAGTTTAAAGTAAGAGAAAAAATATTACACGGAAATAATAAATTATATATTTATGTGCCTTTGAAAATACCAAAGCAGCTTACAGCTGTAGATCCAATAGTTTGGGACAAGGCGATACTTGGCAATTCAACTGCCTATGAGTTTCTTAAAAAAATGTTTGTTTTTGCTTCAAGTTTAGAGGCTCAACAACTTATATATATCCCAACAAACTCTACAAAATTAAATGAGTATAGAGATATATGGGAATATGGAATATTCGATATGGATATTGTACTTATAAATTATCATGGAGTTCAGCTTAAAGCTAAAGAAATATTTAAAGCTATTAAAGAAGCAAATATAGTTTCTGAAAAACTTAAAGATATAGCTATTGAAGAAACACAGATTCAGTATCCTAATCACTGGTTAACTGACAGAAAATTAACTACAAAGCGATTTAAGAATCTTTTAATAGTTTCAACTAATAGAGATGTATTTTTAAAATTTGCTTGTGATATCGAGTATATGACAGGGATGGAGGATGACGAAGAATATAACTTTGATTGCCACATTCATGAAGATTTAATTGGCACTTCAGAAGATAATGGATTTAATTTTTTATATTATCATGAAAAAGAAAATATGTGACATTAGCTAAAACGTGTTGCTACTCAAGAACAATAGCTACACGTATGTATAAGAAAAAATATATCTATATATAGTGTAACTGTTAGTAAAAAATTATAAATTTATTTAACTAGAAAGAAGGTAATTGTATTGATATTGTTTAAAGAGATTACGAGAGAAAACTTCTGGGAATGCATTGAACTTAATGTTGCAGAAAATCAGAAAAGCTTTGTGACATCTAATGCAGTTTCAATTGCTCAAGCAAAAGTGCAACCAGAATGTGTACCACTTGCAGTATATGATGATGATACCATGGTAGGATTTATAATGTATTGCATTGATGAAGATGATGGTGAATATTGGATTTATAGAATAATGATTGATAAAAACTATCAATCAAATAGATACGGCAAAAAAACTTTAGAGAAGCTTTTAGAGATTATAAAGGAAGATAAGTCACATAATAAGATTTTTCTTGGGGTCCATAAAGAAAGTATTCAAGCTGTAAATTTATATAAGAGTGTAGGTTTTGATTTCAATGGACAAGTATTTGATGGTGAACACATTATGAGATTAGACTATTAATTAACAGGGAGGAACATATGAAAGTACAACTTTAAAAAAAGTATAATTGGACAATTAGAAAATCCATCTAAATTTCAAATAAAAAAATTGACTTTAGAAGGGACAGAATTGGAAAAAGAATTAGCATATTGCTTATCAAAATTTATTGAAGGGACATTAGATCCAGATCTTGCAGGTAAAAAACCAGACAAATTTATTACAAATCTTAAGAATGGCATTTTTGGAGATTTCTCAAAAAGATATATTATAGCTGAATATGATAATGATGAAGTTATTGGGATTCTAATAGGATTTCCACAAGAAGACCAAATAATGCACATTTATTCACTACATGTTTCATCAAGATATCGCAATAGAGGGGTAGCATATGAGTTATTATCCACATGTATAAATGATATGTGGATGAAAAGTATAAAAGATATCATTTTAGATGTTCATGTTGATAATAAACCTGCGTATAACTTATATAAAAAGTTTGGGTTTGTGGAATTTTCGAAAAATTGTGATAAAATTTAAAGTAAAGCTATATAGCTTTATAAATCTAAAATATGAAATAGTATGATTGGAGTGACTTTTATGAAATATCCATGCTTAAAGCCATTTATAAATTCATAGCAGAGACTGCTATGAAGATGGTATAAAAATTACTTATAAGTAGTCTTTGCTCATAACTTTATATTAATAAGGAGGGCGAGAGCGAGAGATGGCTTATATTAGTGCACAAACCGTGTTACCGGAAGAAGTAATAAAATTAATACAAGAATACGTAGATGGAGAATGTCTATATATTCCAAGAAAAAATGGAAATGAAAAATCTTGGGGCGAAAAGAATGGCATAAAAAGTAGTTTTAAGAAAAGAAATAATGAAATATTTTATAAATATATAAATGGAAGTACTGTTGTTGAACTATCAGAAGAATATTATCTTTCAGAAAAAACTATAAGAGGGATAATAAGTAAGGAAAAACGTTAATACTTATTATAAAAAAGTCTTATTTCAATTAGTATTGATAATAAGACTTTTTTATATATTAAAGTGTTAGATATACTTAGTAAAATTATCTGCAAAATAGTAAATGTTGTATGCTTGAATTCTATTATGAACCGTTTATAAGATTTTAATATAAAAATGTGGATGTTAGAATGAACCTATAAACAATAATAGAAATTGAGTGAGGGGATAAAGATGAAGTTGGAATTTAGGGTACCTATAAAAAGTGACATTGAAGATATTTTGACATGGAAATATGATGGAATATATTCATTTTATGATAACAGCATTCAGAAGGAAAAGATAGAGTGGATAGAGAGTTTTATTGATTCAGATGATAATTTTTCAATTTATAATGAGCAGAATGAACTTGTAGGGAATTGTTCATTTTATTATATTGAAGAATTCTTCTGTTTAGGCGTACAAATGAGACCAGAACTTACTGGAAAAGGCTTTGGTACAGAATTTGTAAGGGCCATAATTAACTTTGGAAAGAAAAAATATAATTTAAGTTACATTGATTTAACAGTAGCAAAATTTAATAAAAGAGCAATTAAGGTATATGAGAAATTAGGGTTTAAGATTATTGAAGAAATTGTTAATACTATAAGAGGTGCTGACTATGATTTTCTAGTTATGAGATTGATATTTGATATATAACTTATACATGATTTTAATTTTTATAATAAAAAAAGAAAAGAAGATCTCCTTTGGTTTATTTGACATAAAATACTTTATTTGGTAATATAAAACTAAAATATAATTAAGAATGAATATCAATGTCAATGTAATACCAAGGGAGGTATAGTAAAGTGCAACAAAAATTAAGTGGGGTTCCTGAAACATTGCTTATTCCACTTTGGGCTAGAGCAATTGAAACTAAAAATTCAAATCCAATAATAAAAGATTATAAAGCAATAGAAATGATGGAAAATATTGATTATGATTTCTCAAAATTTGATAATGCTTGGATGTCTCAAACTGGAGTTGCTGTACGAACTGAAATTCTTGATAATGCTACTAAATCTTTTATTGATAAAAATCCTAATGCTATAATTATAAATATTGGTTGTGGATTAGATACTCGCTTTTTAAGATTAGATAATAATAGAATTGTATGGTATGAATTAGATCTACCTGAACCAATTAGAATAAAAAAACAATTTTTTGAGGAAACGGAAAGATACAGAATGATAGCTAAATCTGTCTTTGATTATTCATGGATTAATGAAATAAAAGTATCTAATGAACCAATCTTGATTATAATTGAAGGACTATTAATGTATTTTACAGACCAGGAAGTGAAAAATTTAATAAATAGATTAGTGTCATCATTTCCAAATGCAGAAATGCTTTTTGAAACAATGACACCTAGTATAGTGAAGAGAAGTAATAAACATGACACTGTAAATAAGGTTGGGGTTAGTTTTAAATGGGGAATAAACAGTGGAAAAGAAATGTTAAAATTCAACGAAAGAATTGATTTTATTGAGGAGTGGAATTATTTTGACTACCATAAGGATAGATGGCGTTGGTTTGGGCGACTAGCATTAATTCCATCATTTAGAAAGCGTTTCAATAATAAAATTGTTCATTTAAGATTCTCTTAATAAGTATTAATACTTTTAAATTTATGGAATAAGGACAATTAAATATTAGATTAGCTTAATATATTTATATTTAATTAATAACTATAAATGATTTTTATAATACCGTATTATTCAGAAATGAGTTTTACGGTATTTTTGTTTTACAATTAATTTATAATATGAAGATTATAGTTTTACATCAAATTATTATAAAATAAAGTTAATTCCAGATATTATAAAGATTTTAAATTTAAGCGAAAATTAAATGAACCTTTTAGAAGATATATGCGTCTAACTAGTGTAAGGCAAAAAAGTAGCGCTGCAATTTGCAAGGAAAGGTATGAGGTCAATTGAATAAAGATACATTTATAGATAAAGTTCTTGAGACTGAATCTACTTTATATCATGTGTCTAAATCAATTTTGATTCACGATCAAGATTGTGAGGATGCAGTTCAAGGAGCAATTTTAAAAGCTTATAACAAATTAGATACATTAAAGGAAGAACAATATTTTAAAACATGGTTAGTTAGAATACTCATAAATGAATGTTATAGTTTAAAACGTAGTGAATGTCCAACTGTATCTTATGAAGAGTATTTTGAGTTTACAAAAGCTGATGATAGAAAGAATTATAGTCAGTTATATTTGGCTATTCAGAAATTACCAGAGCGCATTCGTATTACAATTGTACTTTATTATGTAGAGGGATACTCAATAGAAGAAATTAAAAAAAATTTAAAAATACCTGCAGGAACTGTAAAAAGTAGATTATCAAGAGGACGAAAGTTATTAAAAATAGAACTAGAAGATATGGAGGTATCGTATGAATAATCATAATTGGGAGAATGCCTTTCCAGATACACCAGAAAGTTTTAAAAATAAGGTGAGGTCTACATTAAATAGCTTACCAGATCAAAAGGAGAATTGTGAAATGGAAAATAAAAAATTATATAAAAAAGCATCATTTAGAAAGAGAACTATGGTTGCGTTAGTTGCTGCTATGGTAGTAGGAACAACTGTATTTGCTGCAGGAAAAATTGTATCTATAAATTCACAAGGAAGTAATATACCAAATTATACTACTATGCCTACAGAAGAAAAAGTGAAAAAAGATTTAGGGTTTAATCCTAAATTAGTTAAGGAATTTGATAATGGATATAGCTTTAAAGGTGGATATATTGCAAATGATAACGGAGAGGATGACCAAGGAAATTCTGTATTAAAAACAAAATCATTGGGTTTTGCTTATAAAAAGGACAATGATGAAGTAACTCTTTATATGGACGATGGAAGATTGGGAGGAGAGCTAGAAAAAGAGAAGATTATCGATAATTATAATGGCATAGATTTATATTATAATTCATCTTATCACAAGTTCGTGCCAGCAGACTATAAAAAGACAGAACAAGATAAGAAGGATGAAGCGTCTGGAAAATATGTATTTGGCTATGGATCTGATAAAGTACGAATTTCTCATAGTCAATATTTAAGTTGGATGCAAGATGGAATTCATTATTCTTTCTTAGCAATGGATTCTGAGATATCACAAGATGAATTGGTTAAAATGGTTCATCAAGTTATTGATGCTAAATAGAAATAAGAGTAGCTAGGTTTTATGTATAAATCGAAAGCCGTAATGAATCTTAATGTCATTACGGCTTTTTTTGTGCGTCTAGCATGGTCATCAACTTGACGGTGAAAATCCGTTGTGGCCTTGATAGGGGAAGTACGATAGGGTTCCACAATGAAAATTTAACTTATGCATGATTTTAATTCCCATGGTAAAATTTTTACAATGAATTAAAAATTAAGAATGAAAAATAAAGAATTATGGTTAAAACTCCACTGCTAAAGCCTTTGGAGTTTTTTAAAAATAAATTTTATTTTAAGAAAATTACCTCTAGTAAATTTTTTCCTGAATTCTTCATTATTAATTGCTAATCCTTAATTTCTAAGGATTTAAGCTATTTTTTAGAAAAATTATTTTCCAGAGTATATTTTAAATTTTCACATTGGATTCCTATAGCCAATGGCAAGGGGAAATAGTAATTATAGTAAAATAGGACGGAGCAAGTATATAAGAAAGAAATATTTGAAAATGAAGAAACCTATAAGTGGAATAATAATTACTACTTTAGTATTTATTATAGCAATTTATTTATAAAAATATATAAATATTAAATATGAAAATGTTAAGTTTAGTTGACAAATCTCCATCTTCACTTGATAGAAAACATTTTTAGTTTTTAGTATACTATATCTACAAGTTAACTTGAAATAAAGGAGAAGATGGTGATCATTATGTCATTAGGTGAAAGATTGTTGTATTTGCGTAAAAAAGCAGGCTTATCACAGGAAGATGTGGCTGAAAAACTAAATGTATCTCGACAAACAGTAAGTAAGTGGGAAACTAATCAAACAGTTCCTGAATTGATTAAAGCAAAATTATTAAGTCAGCTGTACAATGTAAGTTATGATTATCTTATTAGTGAAAGTCATATTGGTGGTGATGTTACTAGTATTGAAATGATAGTTGATGAAATTGATTGGACCAGTGCGTGGAGTAAAAAATACCCTATTTTAGCTTCATATCAAGGTATAGAAGGAATAAATACATATTGTAAGAAGATGTCCGAGTTGTATGACACTTTTAAAAATGAATTCAATTTTAACGATGTGGATACTGTTCTAATTTTAAAAGATATCCTTTACCAAAAATATAAATCGGAAAAAAAGAAAAATAAGTAAAATGAGTATTATTTATGGTAAATTTATTTCACAATCTTATTGCAGTATGAATTAGCAAAAACAAATAGATTAAAGCATCTAGCATCGCATTATTCAGAAATGAATTTGCGATATTTTTTGTGGCTAAATATTTTATACTAACATTAATAAGTAATCTATAGAGTATATTTGGGTACTTTTTTATTAGAATATATTATAAATAAATAGAGATTTAAATTTTCATATTATTTATTTAAAACAATTATAAACATTATACTTAATATATTATTTAATTTATGTAGCGGCGAACAGTGTTCGTCAGAAAATTCAAATCGATTTACATTATCATAACATTAAGAATGATAAATATATCATTATAACAAATTACATCTATATAATTATGATGTTAAGATCTAAAAAGATTAGATGTATGAATGAAAACTGACGAACAATGTCCGTCTCGACCATATATCATCTACTGAAGATATTATAAATCTATATGATAACGTAATTTGATTAAAAGACGACGTGATTATTGAAAGTGAAAATAGAGATGATGATCTTTGAAAATTGAATAATGCGGTGTTTACAAAACATGTTGTAATTAATTTAGAATAGTATTAAAAGGTTAAAGAAGTCTTATCAAGTGAGGTGGTAATAATTAATAGTAAAAAAGTAATTGATTTATCTCCTAAAATTCTAACTGTAGTTTCTATAATTTCTATTGTATTAATCGTATGTAATATAGCAATGGATATTATCTTTGTTAAATCAATTGATTACGGTGATATTATTCCTTTAATTATATTGTATATTTTTTGTAGGTATTTTAGAGAGAATTCATCAAAAAATAGTAATATTAATTAGCAGTACTTATATATATAAAAACGTAGTTAATGTTAAATTAATCTTATATTTAAGTAACTAAAAGCAGAAAATATTTATAGAAATACCGTATTATTCAAAATGAATATGCGGTATTTTTTAATGCGCAATTCAAATATTTTACGATGTTATATTAACTTCAATAAGTGATTTTTATAACATAATATTATTTTGTATAGGGGCGAATAGTGTTCACCTGAAAATTTAAATCGAATCATATTATTTGATATTGGACATACGGTTAATATTTCAATAAATAATATTTCAAAACATTAACTTGGAATCAATATTTAAAAATATATCATTATAACAAATTACATCTATATAATTATAGTATTAAGATCTAAAAAGATTAGGTGTATGAATGAAAACTAGCAAACAATGTTCGTTTTTATCATATATCATCTACTGAAGATTATGATAACGTAATTTGGTTAAATTGCGAACTAATTAATTACATATGGTCTTTGCTACGAAAATAGACTACATTTCTATTTTCATTTACAGCTGTGAAGTAAATCATGAATCGTTGAAAATTGAATAATACGATATTTGAAATATATTATGGTATGTATAATTGGAATACTTTTAAATTCAATTGTAATCTTTTACGTTTTAAAATCTACAAGGTATTAATGCTTATGTGTTTTTTATTGTTTTTATTTCATTTACTTGTCCTTGGTAACAAAGATGCTGTTACTACATCTACTAGTATTGAATACCTAGTTATTTTGACTAATAAAGGAGTGATAATGTTGTATTTGCAATAATTTAATGCTACAATGTTGTAAATACAACAATTTTTATTGGTGAAATAAATTAAGGTAGGTGATTTAATGGGGCAGATACTTAGGGAAATCGGTATGATCGCAAGATGCTTTGAAACAATTAGCAATGTTGAATTTAAAGAATTCGAACTAGCTAAAGGTCAATACTTATACCTTGTAAGAATATGTGAGAATCCAGGTATTATTTCAAATAAGGTATCGGAAATGCTAAAGGTAGACAGGACAACTACCGCACGTGCTATTAATAAGCTTGAAAAATCAGGATTTATTGAAATGAGAAAAGACAATGTAAATAAAAGGATATTAAGGATTTATCCAACTGAAAAAGGCAGGACGACTTATAAATTTTTAAAAGAAGAAGAAGCTTACTCGGATTTTATATCACTTCAAGGGCTTTCCGAAGAAGAAAAAGACATTTTGTCAAAACTTCTTGTTAGAGTGAGAGAAAATATTCAAAGTGATTGGGAAGCTATAAAAAAAGGTGGGACGAGAGAATATTTAAATAAATAATAGCGTTATTGGATTAGTGTGGAGAAAGTATGCAAGGAGGGATGAAATGTGGACAAAGTGGATATTGTTTTATTCAAAGATGAATATTGTAATGATTTAAAAAGGCTATCTTATGAATGGCTTGAAAAATATGTTTCAGTAGAGCCAGAAGATGAAATAATTCTAAATAATCCTAAAGAAGTAATACTAGATAATGGAGGATATATTTTTTTTGCAAAATGTGGAGAAGAAATAGTTGGAACAGTATCTTTAA
>NZ_DDOV01000065.1 GCF_002341865.1 Clostridium sp. UBA2485
GTTTAAGCTATGAGTGAGTTCTATTGACGCAGTATGATAAAAAATAGACTAGCATGCTGACTAGTTATTTTTCGAAGATGCATTAATAATATACATTGTGAATATTGCGACAAGTCCCTTGTTAATAATAAATTAAGAAGAGGATTAATTGGAGGGACAGGTGGTGGAATTGGAGCTGCAGTCCTAATGTTTGCTATGTACAACTTCCGCAATAATACCTTTGGAATAAAAAATATTATTTTAATAATATTATGGATTTCTATGGTATTAGTTGCAGCTTTACGTTTTACAAAGCTTGAAATTGAAGAAGACGAATACTATGAATAATTAATCTACACATTGTATGCTAAGAACTATGAAAAATTTTCAATATATATGTAAAATATATTATTAAATGAATTAGAGATAATAAATATATCATTGAAATTTAGATTATTTAAGAGTGTATAAAAAAATTTATGTGTTTTGTGAATATTATAATATACACATAAAAAGTCATTGGAGGTGACACTCATTTGAGTAAGAAAAATATATCAATAAGAAAAAGATTTTTAATTTTATATATACCTATATTTATTATATATGTGTTAATCAGTGGTGATATAGGTGAAGTACCAACATATATAAGAGAAATTTTTAATAAAGTCTAGTTTTTAAGATATATGGATATTGAGTTATGAAGCTATAAATCAACTAAACTAGATGCTTAGATATTTAGTCATTTTAAATATTAAATATAAGGTTTAAATTATATATTTTAAAATAATAAAAATCTACAAACACTAATACATTTTCATATTAGCGTGTAGATTTTTTACTTATTATCATATGAAGATAAATTTAATCAACTTTATTTACTAAGTATCTCTATTCCATCTTCTGTTACTAATATTGTGTGCTCCCATTGTGAAGAAAGTGATCCATCTTCCGTGAATACTGTCCAATCATCATCAGAATCTATTACTATTTCATAAGAGCCAGCATTTATCATAGGCTCTATGGTAAATACCATACCAGGTGTTAAAATCATGCCTTGACCTCTTTTACCATAATGAGCTACAAAAGGCTCTTCATGAAATTCAAGCCCAATACCATGACCACCAAAATCTTTTACTACAGAGTAACCATGTTTTTCTGCATGTTCTTGAACTGCTGCACCTATATCATCTAAAAATCCCCAAGGTTTTACTGCTTCTATACCTTTATATAAGCATTCCTTTGAAACTTCTACCAGTTTTTTTGCTTCCTCACTTGCTTCACCAATTATGAACATCCTTGAAGCATCTGAATAATACCCATCTAGTATTGTAGACACATCTATATTTATTATATCTCCATTTTTAAGAATTATATGTTCACTAGGAATACCATGACATACTTCATCATTTATTGAAGTACATAAACTTTTGGGATATCCTTCAAAATTTAGAGTTGCTGGAATTGCTCCTTGAGATACGGTATAGTCATAAACTAATTTATCGATTTCTTCAGTACTCATACCTTCTTTTATATTTTTACCAACTAAGTCCAATACAGCATTATTAATTTTAGCACTTTTTCTTATACCTTCAATTTGTTCTTCAGTTTTTATAATATTTCTTGGCGGAGTTTGAAATCCTTGTGATTTTAGAGTATCTAATTTATTATCAAATTCAATATGGCATTTCTTATATTTTAATCCGCTGCCGCACCAACATAGATCATTTCTATTTAAATTCATATAATCTCTCCTAACTTTATATATTTTGTAACAGTATATTTAACTACGCTTTTACTACTATTTAAATTATACTGCTATAGTTGTAATTTTAAAATACAATTTAATTGAAATAATAATTATTCTTATAATATAAATTATATGCAAAAGCTTACAAATAAATAAAACTTTCAGCATGAATATAATTTATACAATTGAGGATTCAAAATTAAATTTCTACTGCTGAGCACATAGGGACGGTTCATTACAAATTGTGAAATGAAAATTGTTAAAAAGAATGAACCGTCCCTTATTTATACAATTGAGAATTGACAATTGACGATGGAGAATTATTGAGACTTCTCTTTTATAAGAGAAGTTTTCAATTGATTTATTTTTGAAATGACGTGGTCACTTCTATTAAAAATCTATTTAAAGAAATTAATTTGCAACATTAATTTCCACCATAATTGTCAATTATCCATTGATCAAACTGTTCCACAGAGGTGGAGAAAGACCGCAATAAAGCGTTAATAAATTTTTTAAAACATAATTGACCGCAGTAGTCAAAAAGAGTTATAATGTAATTGACCGATATGGTCAAACGATTTGTTGTATATTACAAAGGAGGAGTGCAATATGTTTTCAAAGTTTTTAAATCTAGATGTGGAAAAGCAGGATAGAATTTTAAACGCAGCAATGAAGGAATTTGCACAAAAGGGTTTTGAAAAAGCTTCTACAAATGAGATTGTTAAAGAAGCAGATATATCAAAAGGGTTACTATTTCATTATTTTAAAGATAAGAAAAATCTATTTTTATTCTTGTATGATCACTGCATTGATGTAAGCATGAATGAATTTTATAAGAAGATTAATTTAGATGAAAAAGACTTTTTTATTAGATTGAATCAAATGTCCATAATTAAATTTGAGCTACTAAACAAATATCCTGAAATGTTTAGATTTATTGAAACAGCATATATGGAAACTTCAAAGAGTGTTAAGAAAGAGTTAGATGAAAGAAAAGAAAAGCTTATTAAGATCAATTCTATTAAAGTATTTGAAGGCATTGACCTTTCTAAGTTTAAAGAAGACATTGATGTAAAAAAAGCCATTAATGTTATCATTTGGACTTTTCAGGGGTTAGGAGATGAGGCGCTTAAAAAAGCAAAATTATTATCTTTAGATAAGCCTGATTATAGTGAAGTTTTTGCTGAAGCAGATATTTACATAGATATGTTTAAAAACTGTTTCTATAAATAATATAGGGAGGTCATAAAATGAATGTTATTGAGATTAAAAATTTGACCAAGAATTATGGAAGCTCAAGGGGAATTACTGATGTAAGTTTTAATGTTGAAGAAGGTGAAATTTTTGGATTCATTGGACCTAATGGTGCAGGTAAATCAACAACAATTAGAACATTATTATCGCTTATACATCCAACCGGTGGAAGTGCTACAATTTTTGGTAAAGACTCTTTAAAGTTTGCTCCTGAAATTGCCAAGGAAATAGGGTATTTGCCATCAGAAGTGTTTTATTATGACAAAATGAAAGTGATTGATCTTTTAAAGTATTCTGCTAGTTTTTATAAAAAAGATTGTAGTAAAAGGATAGAGGAATTAGCAGAAATAATGGATCTTGACCTCAATAAAAAAATTGATGATTTATCTTTTGGAAATAAAAAGAAAGTAGGAATAGTTCAAGGGTTACTTCACGAACCAAAACTTATTATACTTGATGAACCTACCAGTGGACTAGATCCACTTATGCAGCAAAAATTCTTTGATTTGCTAAAAGAAGAAAATAAGAAAGGCACCACAATTTTATTTTCTTCACATATTTTAAGTGAAGTTCAAAAATTATGTGATAGAGTAGCAATTATTAAAGAAGGAAAGATAATAACCGTTGAAAAGATTAGTACATTAAAGGAAAATAATCATAAAAAAATTAAAATTGAAGCTATAAGTAATATAGATAAGAATTACTTTAATATTGAAGGTGTTAGTAATTTAGAAATAAAAGATAATACAGTTAGTTTTTTATTTAGAGGTAATATCAATTTAATTATGAAAAAACTTTCATCAATAGAGCTATCTAATTTATGGGTAGATGAACCTGACCTTGAAGAAATTTTTATGCATTATTATGAAAAGGAGAATTAAAAGATATGAATATGTTTTTACATGAATTAAAGGCATATAGAAAATCAACAATTGTATGGACATGTGCATTAGTAGCTGTAAGTATTCTCTTTTTATCACTATTTCCGCCCTTTTCAAAGGATGTTGCAGAATTCAATAAAATACTTGAAAGTTTTCCAGAGGGAGTAAGAAAAGCATTAGGAATTTCTATAGATACTATTTCTACTTTTATAGGTTTCTATTCCTATGTATTTTTGTATATAGTACTATGTGGCTCGATTCAAGCTATGAACTTAGGTGTTTCAATTTTATCAAAGGAAGTCCGTGAAAAAACTGCAGATTTTCTATTAACAAAACCTGTAACTCGTATGCAAGTTGTTACATATAAATTGTTAGCGGTATTAACTTCACTGATAATTACTAATGTAATTTATATAGCAGCAACTACCATAGTTGCATTAGTTGTAACGGATGGAGTCTTTGACTTCAAGATATTTTTTATGATTTCTATCACAGGATTTTTTGTTCAACTTATGTTTTTATCATTGGGGATTATTATTTCTGTGTTAATTCCTAAAATTAAATCTGTACTTTCAATTTCACTTAGTACAGTATTTGGGTTCTTTATCATAAGCATGTTTGGGTCTGTTATTGGAGATAATGCAATACGCTATATAACTCCATTTAAATATTTTGATACAGCATATATAATTAAGAATTCTGCTTATGAAGCTCCATTTATAATTATAGAGGTACTTTTTATTGGGATTACTACTGCTATCAGCTACTTAATATATTCTAAAAAAGATATTCATGCAGTTTAGTCATGGTAGCACACAAAATTTTCGTGTAAAGGAGATTTGACTATGAATATATTTATTAGAGAAATAAAAGCCAATAGAAAATCGCTTATTTTATGGTGCATTGGTGTAATATTAATGGTTGTTGCTGGAATGGGTAAGTATGGCGTAGTATCAAGTTCAGGGGCATATATGAATGATATTATATCATCAATGCCTAAATCTTTGCAGGTTATGTTTGGTACAGTTTCCTTTGATTTATCAAAGGCTAGTGGATTTTATGGAGTAATTTTTTCATATTTAGTTCTAATGGCTACTATCCATGCTTCAATGCTAGGAGCTAATATAATTTCAAAGGAAGAGAGAGATAAAACAGCAGAGTTTTTAATGGTAAAACCTATTTCAAGAAATAAAATTATCACATCAAAGTTATTAGCAGCATTTTTTAATATAGTTATTTTTAATATTATCACCCTAATTAGTTCAATCACTATTGTTGAGTATTATGCTAAAGGTGAGGGAATAACTAGCGATATTGTAATATTGATGATTGGAATGTTTATTTTACAGTTAATATTTTTGACTATAGGTACAGGAATAGCAGCTATAAGCAAAAATCCAAAGGTTGCAACCACTGCATCTACAGGGATACTTTTAATTACTTTTATATTATCTATGATAGTTGATATGAATAGTAATCTTGATGGGCTAAAATACATTATACCATTTAAATATTATGAGGCTAAAAATCTTATGTTTGGCAGCGGTTTTGAACCTGTGTTTGTAATCTTATCTGTTATAATTATTGCAGTTTTACTGTGTACAACTTATGTGTTTTATAGAAAAAGAGATTTAAATGTATAGTAATAATGATGTATTTTATTAAATGAGATATAATAAAAAAATGACTCACTAGGGATAAAACTAGTTGAGTCATTTTTATTATAAAGATACAGAAAAATTGAAAGAAAGCATTCTTAAAGAAAATAAAAGAAGGGAAAAGTTGCAAAAGAAAAATTAAACAATTATAATATAAACTGGCTGTTGTGGTATAAAAAGGGTATAAAGTTAGAAGGAAAAATAATGTGTGATTTGAGAGGTGATAGTTTGCTAAAAAATTTTATGGTATTAATAACTGAAAAAATGAAGGACAAACTTGATTTAAATTCAGAGATTAATTCAAGAAAAACACTTGATGAAGAAAGTAAAATAATAATAAAAAGGTTAGAGGATGAAGCTGGAGGAATAGTAAATTGTGCTTATAGAACTTATGGAAATTCTTATATACACAAATATATCTATGATAAAACCATGATAAATAAATTAAATCATGAAGAAACGATAATATCCTATATAGCTTTAGATGAAACAAATATGGTAATTGGACATGTAGCTTTAGAATACTTTCAAAAATCTAACATATGTGAGATTTCACATGCCTTTGTTGATCCGGAGTTTAGAGGAAGAGGATGTCTTACAGATTTGACGAGATTTGCAATAGAGGAAAGTGAAAAAAGAGGGGATGTAGGAATATATGTACATGCAGTAACAAGCCATATATATTCTCAAAAATCAGCAGAAAATAATGGATTTAAAGATTGTGCTTTACTTCTATCAAGAATTACAGCCTTAAAATTCAAAGATATATATGATAAAAGCGAAAAAAGAGAAAGTCTTATAATACAGTATAAATATTTAAAAAAACAGCGCAAAAAATATATTTATGCACCAGAGAAATACAAAGAAATTATTAATGATATATATGAGAATTTAGGAGTAAAAATAGTATTTCGAAAACTAGAAGATGATAATGAAACTTTTTCAAAGGTAACTTCTATAGAAACTATTGTAGATAATTACGATACAGGAACAATATATGTCAACAAATTTGCTAAAGATGGAATGAATAAAATACTAAATCAATTTAATAAATTATATTTTGAAAGGAAAAAGGCAATATTTTTAAAATTAAAACTTTGTAATAAAAGCAGCATATATATATGGAACCAGATGGAGCAAATTGGATTTTTCTTTGCAGGTATTATGCCTGGAAATGGTGATGAAGATGAAGTGATACTTCAATATATTAATGATGACATTAATTACGAAAACATATATGCAAATTCCGTTATAGGAAATACTTTAATTGACCACGTAAAAGAACGTGATATTGCTTGTAATGGAAAGAGGAGGATTAGTATATGAGATTCAATAATATAGATATGCTATGTAGTAGGGAAGATGCTTTTAACTTTTCAAGAGAAACAGAAGAATTGTTTATAAAAGCTATGAGCGAAAATTATAAATTTCAGCTTGATAATCAACCATATGTCAAATATTTAGCTGAAAGAGAAAATTTTGATATTAACAGTTTAAATACGATGGAAGATATATATAATATTCCTAATTTATTTGTTGGAACTATGAAAATAAATGGTTTTTGCAATTTTAAAGAAAGTGATTTAGAACTTATCTTAACAAGCTCAGGAACTAATGGTCAAAAAACTCAGTTATTCCTCGATAAAAACTCATTTTTAAGACTTCAAAGTTTAGCAGAAAATACTTTCAATTCTATAGGTTTTAAGAGTCATACCCCAGTACATTATTTCCTACTTTCCTATGATATAAAAAAAGCAGAAAACGTTGGTACAAGTTGGAGTGATGAACAAATTTTAAGTCTTGCACCTGCACTATCCGTTAATTGGATGATTGAATGGGATGAAGATAAAAGTGAATTTGTTTTTGATAGCAAAAAATGGGCTAAAATCTTTAAAGAATTAAGTAATGAAGCACCTGTAAGATTATTAGGATTTCCAGCATTTATGTATAAAATGGTGGAGGAAATTAAAGAGGGCTATGGAAAAATCGAAGTTCATAAGGATTCTTTTATAATAGCTGGAGGTGGTTGGAAAAATCATTTAGGGAAAAGCATGTCACTAAATGATTTTATGGACTATATAGAAGAGAATATTGGACTTAAACGTGAAAATATAAGAGATACTTATGGTATGGCAGAACATGGAGTTCCTTATTGCTCTTGTAGTGAAGGACATTTACATGGTCCTATTTACAGTAGAATAATTGCAAGAGATCCTATAACTTTTAAGAAAAAAGGATATGGAGAAGAAGGACTTTTGCAACTTATAACTCCTTATAATACAGCACAACCTAATCTTTCAGTATTATCAACAGATTTAGCTGTAATTAAAAAGGATTGTCCTTGCGGAATAAAGGGAGATTATATTGAAAAAATACGACGAGGTGGAATAACTAAGCATAAAGGATGTGCCATTGCAGCACAAGAAATATTAAATAACTAAGTGATCAGATTGCATGGGGGTACGAGTATGAGATTAGAAGATTTTAAACATATATGTTTTGGAGAACAGTTAGAAATAAGTGGAGAATTAACAGAAGAAAAGGCAAATAAATATTTTGATTCAGCTCTTTTAAGGAAAAAATCTAAGGAGTTTAGTAATACACCGATAGATAAAATACTTTATATTTTAGAAAGAACTGCATACAAACTATGTGATAAAGATGGAGACTATTATAAAGAAATAATGGAAAAAATGCCTGAGTTAATTAGCTATTCTTCCTCAATGGTTGATATGGGAATGGATGCCCTTAAAGAAATGTTAAGTATAAATTCCTTAAAATTAAGATTAAAAAGTCTTGGAGATTATCATTGTTTAGATACCTTTACAAAGAATAGATACTCTAAGATAACTAGAGCAGTTCCAATTGGCTCAGTTCTTCATATAGCAGCAGGAAACATATTTTTAGGTTCAATAGATTCATTAATTATGGGAATAATAACGAAAAATATAAATATATTAAAAGTTTCTAGTCAAGATTTTTTATTTCCAACACTATTTTACAGAGCATTAAAAGAAGTAGATATAGATAAAACAATTACTCCATATATAACTATTACTTATTGGAAAAGTAGTAATAAAGCTTTAGATACAATTGCTAAAAACAGCTTTGATGCCATACTTTTATTTGGAGGAGAAGAAGCAGTAAAAAGTTATAAGAATGGTCTATCTGTTAATACTCAGCTTTATTCTTTTGGTCCCAAAATAAGCTTTGGCATGGTATGTAAAGGTTTAAATGATGATGAATTAAGAGAAACTGCAAAAGGTTTTGCTGATGATATAGTTTTTTGGGAGCAAAGAGCGTGTACAAGCTGTCAAAATATATTTATAGAAAATAGTGATAAGGTTAAAAATTTTATTCAATATTTATATGAGGCTTTAGAAGAAAAAGGAAAAGAATTTCCTCAAAATCAATTAGATATAGATTCGGCTGTTGAGATAAGAAAGAAAAGAGAACTTGCAAAATGGGAAGAGTTTAACAATAGGGCATTGGTGCTAGAAGGTAAAAATGCAAATCATACTATAATTATGGAAGAGAAAAATAATATTGTTGACTCACCATTAAACAGAACTATATATGTTAACGTAGTTGATAGCTATAAGGATATTTTAGATGGAAACATACAACTCCTAAAATACTATATGTCAACATTAGCTATAGCATGTAATGGTGGAATACAAAGTATAATTGAAGATTTTATTGATTTTGGAATAATGAGGTTTTGCAAGCCAGGAGCTATGAGTAAAAGTGAGGATGATTCTTTACCTCATGATGGAATGTATATTACTAATTTACTTGTAAAATTTATAAATAAAGAAAATATTGATATAGATAATTTAGGACTTGAATATGTTTATGAGCATAAAAAAGAAGATATGTTACTTTGGAGGTTAAATTCTCTTATTAATGAGGCTATAAAATCACCATTTTATAAAGAATTTTATAAAGAATTTTATAAAGACAATTCTTTACCATTAAAAAGTTTACAGGATTTTAGGGATCTTCCTATACTTGAAAAGAAGCATATTTATGAAAATAGTGTAGATAAAAGCATGGATATGATTACAGGAAATATGGAAAGCTCTTATGTTTTTTCAGCTGGAGGAACTACAGGTAAAATGAAATATGTAGCTTATTCCAGCAAGGAATTTGAAGAATCGAAAAAAATATTTGGAGATGGTTTTAGAGCTGTTGGGATAAATGAAAATGATTTTGCAGTTAATTACATGAAAGCCGGTGCCCTTTGGACTGCTTTTCCAGCAGTAAATGAGGGATTAGAGGAAACAGGTTGTAAAATACTATCTCTAACAGCTAACCAGCCTGAGAAGGAAACTATAGAATATCTAAAAAAATTTAAACCTAATGTACTTATAAGTCTTCCAGGAAATATTGTACTTTTAGCTCAAGAGATAGAAAAATTAAATGAGAATATTAAACTAGAAAAAATATTTTATGCAGGGGAGCATATGTCCCCAAAAGCACAAGAATATGTGAAAAAAATATTTGGTGCAAATAAGATAGCATCTTTTGGATATGCAGCAGTAGAAATTGGACCGATAGGATTTCAGTGTGAATGCTGCAAGGGAACTGAGCATCATGTTATGGATGAATGGTGTTATGTAGAAAGAGATGAAAACGGAGATGCAATTGTAACAACCTTAAATAGATTTCTTAATCCTATAATAAGATATAGACTTGGAGATAGTATTCAGTGGATTGATGAACCATGCTCCTGCGGCAGAACTTCAAAGAAATTTAAACTATTGTCAAGAACTGATGATGTTATAAGATTTAATGTATCAGATATATATATAAATGATGTACATGAAGCATTAAAGGATGTTAATGAAGTATCACCTTTCTTCCAAGTGCTAGTTGACAATGTAGATGAAATGAGAAATGTAACATTTAAGATAGAAACAAAGGATAAAGACATGGCTTTAAAAGGAGATATATTAAAAGATAAAATAGTAACTTCCTTAAAAAGTAATATTAGAAGTTTAGGGACAGATTATGAAAAGAATTTAATTAAGGATTTAAAAGTTGAAATATTACCACCCTTTGGAATAGAAAGAGTAGGACGTACAGGGAAGATAAGAAGAATAGTGGATAGAAGAGTTAGCATATAATTAACAATTCACAATGCATAATTCATAATTTTGGATATTTCTCAGCAGAAGCTGAGGAATTTAGAATTGACTAACTGTAGGGGAGAACAGTGTTCTCCAGAAAACCTAAATCAGTTTTCAGTATCACATATTGGACAGATAGTTGATATTCAATAAAAAATATTTTTTAATATTATTTTAATACCAATTTTGATAAATATATTATTATAACTAATCATGTTTATATAACTATGGTGATAAAATTGAGTGGTACTAGATATGAAAAAGAACTGGAGAATAATGTTCGCCCCTACAATGTTGCTAGCAATTATATTGTTAGTTAAAAAATGAGTTAAAGAAATTAATTTCCACTTTAATTGTCAATTATCCATTGATTAAACTATTCCACAGAGAGAGATGCATTATAAATTATTTAAGTATACAATTATATTAACTTATACATTAAATTTGGAGGGCATTATATGAATTTTGATTTTGAAGCTAAAAGTTGGGATGATGATAAAAGAATAGCTAGAGCAAAATTAATTTCAGGGGAAATAGATAAATGGTTAGGGGACAAAATAAATAATAATGCTATGGAATTTGGATGTGGAACTGGTCTTATAACTTTTAATTTAAAAAATAAATTTAAAGATATTATGATGGTAGATAATTCTGCAGGTATGATTGAAGAGGTAAATAAAAAAATTAAAAATCAAAATGTAAATAATATTCGTACATGGTGTGGAGATATTGATGAAATAGATGAAAAAAATAAATATGATGTCATATATACTTCAATGACATTACATCATATTGTAAATATAAGTAAAGTATTAGAAAAACTACACAGTTTGCTGAGTTTAGAAGGAGAACTGTATATAGTAGATTTAGTTGAAGAAGATGGAACCTTTCATAGCTCAGAAAAAGGTTTTGAAGGTCATAATGGATTTAATCAGAATGATTTGATGGAAACTTTAAAAAATATAGGATTTAAAGATATAAGAAATAAAGTCTTTTATAAAGGAATCAAAAGCATAGAAGAAAGAAATGTTGATTATGAATTATTTATTATGGTTGCAAGAAAATGAAGATAGTCTATCCTAAATATAGAGGTTTAAATGTATCAAAGCTTTGGATATAATAAGCTTCTAAGGAGAGTGTATTATTTATGGATAGATGGAATGAAAAATTAGGAGACTTAGATAAGGCTATAAATAGATTAGAGGAAGCAATAGATGAAAGTAATATAAATCCAAATTCATCAACTTTGAAGGATGGTGTAATTCAAAGATTTGAGTTTACTTATGAATTGTGTTGGAAATTAATGAAGCATTTTTTAGAAATGGAAGGTATAGAAGAAGCTAAAAGTCCAAGAAGTACATTTAGAGAAGCTTTTCAATATGGATTAATTGAAGATGGCGACCTTTGGATAGATATGTTAAAGGATAGAAACTTAACATCACATATATATGATGAAGATGTGTTAATAGAAATTTATAATAAGATAAAATATAGGTATTTTGAAGCTCTTAGTAATATGAAGGATACTTTAGAAAGGAAGGATTTTTCATAGTGTTTGGTTTAAAAAAAAGCATAATAGAAACGATTAAAAAAGTTTCAGATATAGATTTAGCGATATTTTCTTCTAATATTTCATCAACTAGATTAAATATGTTGAGAGATGATATAGATATGTTGGATATTATATATAAGGTTGATATAGTACATTTTGAATCTTTAATAAAAGAAGGATTAATAGAAAATATAAAAAATGAAGGAGTAGTAATATATACTAGTTCTCTTCCACAAAATAACTAGTTAGTATGCTAGTTATTTTTTAGTATGATATATTCATAAAATTTTTCATTAGTGCTAAAATGAAGTTGATTATGTAAGATTTAAATTTTACTGTGTTTAAAGTTTTTAAAGATTAGGATATAATAAAAATAAGTAAAAAAATATATATAGAAAAACTCAATATTGATGAAAAGTCATAGGGAGGAGATAACTTTGAATAATTCACAGATAGAAATTCTAGAAAAAATAAAATCAAAGGATTTAATAGAGATTAGTAAGAATTATATGATAAAAAATATATTAGTATTTGGTAGTATTCTTACTGATGACTTTAATATTAATTCTGATGTGGACATAGCAATTTTATCAGATGAAAAGTTAAAATTAAATGATATATTAAGTTTAGAATTATTTTTTGAAGAAATCTTAAACCGCCCTATTGATGTTGTTGATTTAAATAGTACTACTTTAGATTTGTTTATAAAAATAAACATATTAAATACCGGTAAAGTTTTGTATACTAGTGATAATAATAAAAGTTTAGAAGAGTTAATAGATAAATTAGAATGGTACTATAGAGAAAATGAAAATTTTTTTTATTATAGAAAGAGAGATTTATTATCATGAATGAAGAAAGATTACTTAAAATAATAGAAGATATGACTGAAGTTGTAAAAAATCTTAATGATTGTAAAGAAATTTTAAAATCAAATGAAGAGAATAATACAACTATATTTATTGAATTTGGATTAAAGCAAATTTTTGTAGATTTTTTCATAACAGTAGAAAATCTAACCTCTATAATATTAAAGGAATTAAAAGAGTTTAAGATAGGAATAGATATGAAGGAATCATTATCTATTTTAAAAAATAAATATATAATTGATGAAAAATTATATTTATTTTTAAATCAAGCAAGGCTATTAAGAAATAGAATATCTCATAGGTATAAAGAACCCTCAAGGGAAGAACTGCTAGAATTTATTGATATGAATATGGATAATTTTTATGAAGTTTTAGCAGTAGCTAAAGGTTGTATAAACATAGAAAAGTAGTTATTAATTTTAAAATTATACTTCATAATTCACAAAAAATAATCCGTATACACAAAAAGTGTATACGGTTTTTTATATTAAATATAAAATAATTAATGTATTGTACCAATTATTTTATTTAGTATATAGTTTAGTAGTAAAATTAATTATATAAGAGAATAATTATAATGGTGTTTACTTTAAATTAAAATTGTGTAATAATGAACAATTGTGAAAACAAGTAATTATAGATATAAATTTATACAAATAATTAATACAAAAGTTTTATAATAATTTCATATAGTGAGGAGTAAAGATGAAGATAGGATTTGACCACAAAAAATATTTAGAAGAGCAATCAAAGTACATTTTAGAAAGAGTTAATAATTATGATAAGTTATACTTAGAATTTGGAGGAAAATTATTATTTGACCTTCATGCAAAAAGAGTTTTACCTGGATTTGATGAAAATGCAAAAATTAAACTTCTACATAAATTAAAAGAAAAAGTAGAAGTTGTTATTTGTGTATATGCAGGAGATATCGAAAGAAACAAAATAAGAGGAGATTTCGGTATAACTTATGATGTTGATGTCTTAAGATTGATAGATGACTTAAGAGCATATGAACTTGATGTAAATAGTGTAGTAATAACAAGATATGAAGGACAGCCAGCAACAACTGTTTTTATAAATAAGCTTGAACGTAGAGGAATAAAAGTATATAAACACAGAGAAACTAAAGGATATCCTACAGACGTAGATACAATTGTAAGTGACGAAGGATATGGTAAAAATCCATATATTGAAACCTCAAAACCTATTGTTGTTGTAACAGCACCAGGACCAGGAAGTGGTAAATTAGCAACTTGCCTTAGTCAGCTTTATCATGAATATAAACAAGGTAAAGTAGCCGGTTATTCAAAATTTGAGACGTTCCCTGTATGGAATGTTCCACTAAAACATCCTTTAAATATAGCTTATGAAGCTGCAACGGTAGATCTTAAGGATGTAAATATGATTGATTCATTCCACGTTGATGCTTACAATAAAATAGCTGTAAATTATAATCGTGATATTGAAACATTTCCTGTACTTAAGAGAATTATAGAAAAAATAACAGGAGAAGAGTCTGTATATAAATCTCCAACAGATATGGGAGTTAACAGAGTTGGATTTGGAATCATTGATGACGAAGTTATTAAAGAAGCATCTAAGCAAGAAGTAATTAGAAGATATTTTAAAACTGGTTGTGAATATAAAAAAGGTTATGTAGATAAAGAAACTTTCCAAAGAATTAAGCTTATTATGGAAGAACTTAACTTAAAAGAAGAAGATAGAAAAGTTGTTATTCCTGCAAGGGAACGTTCAGCTCAGTTAAAGGAAACATCTAATAAAAATGATGTTTGTCCTGTTCTAGCAATAGAACTTAATGACGGAACAATATTAACTGGTAAAAGCTCAAATGTAATGAATGCAACAGCTGCTGTGGTTTTAAATGCTGTTAAATACCTTGCAAATATATCTGATGAAATCCATCTTATTTCTCCAGTTATACTTGAACCAATTATAAATTTTAAATTAAAGACATTAGGCAGTAAGAGTACAGCTTTAAGTTGTGAAGAAATATTAATTGCTCTTAGTATATGTGCAGCTACAAATCCAACAGCACAAGTAGCTATGAAAAAGTTAGCAATGCTAAAGGGATGTCAAGCTCACTCAACTACAATTTTAAGTAGAAATGATGAACAGACTTTAGGAAAATTAGGCATAGATGTAACTTGTGATGCTGAATACCCTTCAGAAAGCCTTTACTATAATAATTAATTTATAGATTTATAGTGCAATAGTTTAAAGTAAATACGATGATTTTTAATAAACAAGATTTAAATTTATTTATTTTTTAGGTGATTATATGTATCTATAGGTAAAATGATTTTATTTTAAAAGAATACTTTTACATAATGATATAAAAAAGTAGTATAAAAGCCAATTGTTACAATTGATAACAATTGGCTTTTATGTATGTAATTAATTTATAAATATACTACCTTTAAAATTAATGTATAGCTAATAACTATGCTGTTAAATATTTCAATTCACAACTTATAACAATGCACAATTCAAAATTCACAATTGAGGTGGAAATTAGTTTTAATTAAACTAAATTCTTTAACTAATTTTTTACTAGCAATACAATTGCTAGTCTTTTTATAAGAAGTGACTGGATCACTTTAAAAAGAATCAATTTAAATTTCTTAGTCTCTGCTGAGGAACGTCTATAATTGTGCATTGTGAATTGAAAAAGTTGTGAGTATAATAGCTCTAATTACAATAGTAAAAAATACTAATTACTTTAACATTACAAAAATGTAAGTTAAGTGTAATAAACTTAAATTTGTCCTTCAACATTAATTTTATATAATAATTTTATAAACTTGGTTAATGAAGGGAGAAAATATGAAAAAATTAAATGGTTTTCAATTAAAGTTTTTTGCACTTGTAATTATGTTATTAGACCATTTATGGTTTGCTTTTCCAAAGGTGTTTCCAATATGGTTTCATCCACTATCAAGATTTGTTGCACCATTATTTGCATTTTTCTTAGTAGAAGGCTTATTTCATACTAGAAACAAGTTAAAGTATAATATAAGGTTAGCAGGCTGGGCTGTATTTATGATGCTTGGTAACTCAATCATTAATATGCTCTTAATATCTAAAGATGTAAGTGTATCTAATAATATATTTGCTACATTAGCACTTGGACTTACCATTATAAATCTATTAGAGTACAGTAACAAATGTGAAGGAAATAAAAAGATAGGAGTAATAATATTATCTATTCTTCTAATTCCTGGAGCACTATTTGCAGAAGGTGGAATGAATCTTATACCATTTATAATAATAACTTATTTCTTTAGAGGAAATAATAAAAAATTATTAATTGGATATATTTTATTATTCGCCATAATGCTTAAAATGAATTTAGTTATTTATCCAACATTAGATATGACTATAGACATGCTTATGTATAACTCAGACTTTTTATTTATAACGGTAGTTCCATTTATGCTTTTTTATAATGGAGAAAGAGGGCTAAATAATAAATTTAGTAAATACATGTTTTATGTATTTTACCCATTACACTTATGGGGATTAGCTGTAATAAAATTTATAATTAATTAATAAGAATCCTAAGGCTAGTATTTCTAGCTTTAGGATTTTTACTGTTTTAAAAAATTTTTATAAAGATATGTTTCTTAAAAGCAGGTTCTTAAAATTGCATGAGATAGATAATTTGAATTTAGTATATAAAAGTTATTTTGTACATTAGTTTATATAATAAATAGGTAAAGTAAATAGATGCACAAATATGTATAGTAATTCAATATAAGTATAAATAAAGAAGTTATGATATTATTTACTTGAAACTATGGCAAGAGAGGTGAGAGAGATGTATGATTTCGATACTATAATCAATAGAAGAAATACCCACTCATTAAAATATGATGGTATTAAGGAACGTTTAGGAATTGAGGGAGATGATTTACTGCCTCTTTGGGTAGCAGATTTAGATTTTGAAACTCCGAAACCTATACGAGATGCTCTTATTAATAGAATCGATGAAAAAATTTTAGGTTATAGTGGTGGCTTTGAGGATGTATATGCATCAATTATTAATTGGTATGAAAAAAGACATAATTTCAGTATTGATAAATCCTGGATTCAATTTAGTGGAACAATAGTCAATGCTATTAACAGAATTTTAAAAACATTTACTGAAGAGGGCGATAAAATAATAATTCAGCCACCAGTTTTTCCAGCTTTTCGTGATGCTATAAAGAATCATCACAGGGAAGTAGTAGAGAATTCTTTAGTTTTAAAAAATGGTAAATATGTTATGGATTTAGAGGATTTAAAGAAAAAAATTGATCCTAAGGTAAAGATGTTTATTTTATGTAGTCCTCATAATCCTGTAGGTAGGGTATGGACAAGAGAAGAGCTTAAAGAACTTACAGATATATTGGTAGAAAATAAAATTTTAATAGTATCAGATGAAGCTCATGCTGAATTAGTACTTAAGGGATATAAGCATCATTTTATTCACAGTATTAGTAAAGAAGTTGCAAATCAGAGTATTTTATGTGTATCTACTCATAAGACATTTAATGTGGCTGGGCTTGAAATCTGCAATATGATAATTCCAAATGAGGTTATAAGAAATGCTTATAATGATGCTCAATTAAAAGATGGAATTAATAAGCCAAACTTATTAGGACTTACAGCACTTAAAGCTGGATTCGATTATTGTGAACAGTGGTTAGATGAAATGATTGAATATGTAGAAGATAACTTTAAATTTTTAAAGGAAACTTTAGAAAAAGAAATTCCAGAAATAAAGATGATAAAATCAGAAGGAACTTTTTTAGCTTGGCTTGATCTTAGAGAATTAAATTTAGCACCAAAAGATATAGAAAATTCTTTAATAGGAAAAGGAAAGATTTTGGTAAATCAAGGATATAGCTTTGGTACTGGTGGAGAAGGGTTTATCAGAGTTAATGTTGCATGCCCAAGAAGTGTTTTGGAAGAGGGAGTAAAGAGGTTGGTATTATCATTAACAGGGAGGAATTGAGATGAGAACAAGAAGTAAAAAATTGTTAATAGCATTATCAACAATAGTACTAGGAGTAACTTTGTTTAGTGGCTGTGGAGCAAAAAATGTCTCAGAGGAGCCAAAGAATGGTGAAGGCGAAAAAGTAGAGAAAATCATAAAAGTAGGAGTTTCAACTGAATATTTTCCATGGTGTTTTAAACAGGAGGACAAGCTACAAGGTTTTGAAATTGATGTATGGAATGAGATAGGTAAAAGAGCTAACTACAAAATAGAATTCAAAGTTTCAAAATTTAGCGGATTAATGGGAATGTTAGACTCAGGACAAATTGATACAGTTGCACATCAAATGTCTACTAATGAGGAAAGAAGAGTCAAATATGACTTTAGTGAAACCTATGCATATAGTAAATATAAATTTGTAATTCCAAAGGAAAGCAATATAAGTAAAGTTGAAGATTTAAAAGAGAAAAAAGTTGGTTGTGTTTTAGGAGGAAATGGAGAAAAAACTATAAAGGAATTAAATAAAAGCAAAGATTTAAATTTAGATATAGTAACTTATGATGGAACGCCAATGGAAAAAGATGTTGAAGTAGGAAGAATAGATGCAGGATGGCTAAGTGAAGTTAAGGCTAAAACTACTATAGAAAAGGGAAATTTAGACTTAAAAATAGCAGATATTAATACTGGTGTATTCGAAATCAACCAATATCCTTTTAGGAAGGAAGAAGCAAGTAAAGAGATTATTGAAAATGTGAACAAAGCAATTAAATCAATGCATGAAGACGGTACTTTTAGTAAAATATCAAACCAATGGTTTGAATTAGATACCACTAAAGAAAATAATTAGTTTAGTAGGTATATTTTTATGTTTGATTTTAATTTTCTATTAAGAATAATTCCAGTGATGTTAAAGTATGTTAAGGTAACAATTGCACTATCTCTTTATTCTCTATTTTTTGGTTTGATTTTAGCTATAATTATTGCATTGATTATAAATGCTAAAACACCAATACTTTATCCTATAGCAAAAGTTTATGTATCTTTTTTTAGAGGTACTCCATTAGTGGCTCAACTTTTCTTTTTATACTTTGGATTAATACAATTATTCCCGGCTCTTAAGGGGTTAGATGGATTCACTGCTACAGTTTTTGGACTTAGCTTAAACTCTGCTGCATATTGTTCTGAAACTCTTAGAGGTGCTATATTTTCAGTGGATAAAGGGCAAATGGAAGCAGCATTAGCCTTTGGAATGACCTATATTCAAGCTATGAGAAGAATAATTTTACCACAAGCAGCAAGAGTTGCTATACCAGCACTAACAAGTAATTTTTCTGATATAGTTAAAGGTTCTTCACTAGCATTTACATTAGGAGTAACGGAAATAATGGCATCTGCTCAATCGGAAGCTGCTTCAAGTTATAAATTTTTGGAAGCATATACTGGTGTAGTTATAGTATATTGGATAATAATTTCTTGTCTTGGATTTATTCAAAAGAAGTTAGAGACAACTCTAAATAAGGCTTATTAAGGTGATGGATATGTTAAAGATTAATAATTTACATAAGGCATTCGGTAGTAATAGAGTTTTAGATGGTATAAATCTTCAAGTAGAGAAAGGTGAGGTAATTGCTGTAATTGGTCCATCTGGTACAGGAAAATCCACTTTATTAAGATGTATAAACTTTCTAGAGCATGGAGATGAGGGAACTATAACTCTTGGGGATATTAACATAGATGTAAAAGAAATAGATAAAAAAAGTGTATTACAAATTAGAAGAAAAACAGCTATGGTGTTCCAAAGTTATAATTTATTTAAAAACAAGACTGCCCTTGAAAATATAATGGAAACTTTAGTAACAGTTAAAAAGATGAAAAAAACTGAGGCAAAAGAAATTGCTATGAAGTATTTAAAACAGGTAGGTCTTGAAGAGAAGAAGGATTCCTATCCATCTAAGCTCTCAGGTGGACAGCAGCAAAGAGTTGCTATTGCAAGAGCATTAGCTGTTGAACCAGAAATAATATTAATGGACGAACCTACTTCTGCCCTAGACCCTGAACTTGTAGGAGAAGTTCTTGAAGTTATAAAAACTTTAGCTAATGCTCATATGACAATGATTATTGTTACCCATGAAATGAACTTTGCAAAGGAAGTAGCTGATAGGATTATCTTTATGGAAGGCGGAAAAATTGTGGAAGATGGTAATCCAATAGATATATTTGATGACTCAAAAAATACTAGAGTGATTAAATTTATGAGAAAAGTTTTATAAATTAATTTCTTTAAACAGATTTTTGTAGTGGCGAACATTATTTGCCATTTTTTAAGAAGTAAGGGATGGTTCATTCTTTTTTATAGTTTTTATTTTATAATTTGTAATGAACCGTCCCCATATTTAATAATAGCAACTAATTTGGATTTTATGGTGAACACTGCTTGCGCCTACAGTTAGTCAATGGAAAATTGACAATTGTGAATTTTGCATTGTGAATTGTGAAGTGATTAATACTGTGTTTTCTATAAAATTTATAGAGACTGGACTTTTTCTGTAAATATAATATAATTACTTATAAGAACAAGATTTCAGATGATTTGAATATCATCTTCTGCAATAATTAAATTCCACGTTCAAATTATATATCCTACTAATAATTGTATTTTTACCGCTAAAAATAGAAGTATATGTCGAATATGGAGAAAAGGTAAGGAATAATCCTCTTTTAATCAGTATTCTTCTGTAACCCTATTTACAGGATTTGATTTAAATGGGTGATGATGGTACACTTTCAAGGTAATTGATTTTAAACCTATTATTGGGCAGGAGTATGCCTATAGTAGGGCTTTTATTATTTTTAGGGGGAAAATTACTAATGAAAAATAATACGGTAAAATTACGCCAAGAAGTGTTTACATCTGATGCTTGGAAAATTATTGATTGGCTAGAAGATGATGAAATAATAAAATACTTAAATGAAAGACAAAATGTTGGAAATAGCATTAGAGAAACAATATATAGAGTTAATATGCCTATTCTTACTCCTTTGTTTAATCAATACGGGAGCTTTTTTATGATAACAACGGATGAAAAAGAACCAATTGGTTTTCTACGACTTGTACCTAAGGGAAAAATAGCAGAGATGGTTATAGTAATTGGAGACAAGGAAGAGTGGGGAAAAGGCTTAGGAGCTAATGCAATTAAAGAAGGTTTGAAAGAAGCATTTTTTGAATGGAGAGTTGATGAAGTAATTGCAAAAATCAACTTTGAGAATCAGCGTTCTAAAAGAGCATTTAAAAAAGTAGGTTTTATAAAAGATAAGGAATTAACAAAAGAAATACAATACGCTATTTCTATAAAACAATTCTTAAAATTGGCTGCGTAATTGTAAAGAAGTTTTGTAACAAATTTCTTTACAATGTTTTAAATTTTTCCATAGATAAGGCATCTGAAATAAAATATACTAAAGTATTAACAAGTTATTTTTTTGAAGATGCCTAAATCATGCTTTACAAAATTTATTAGTTTTAATTTATAGTAGTACTTTAAAAGCTTTAACATAGATAATGTCTTCATAAATCATTAGTAATTTTAATGAAGATTATCATAGTATGTTAAAGCTTTTAAATTTATAAAAAATACACGTTAATAAAGATATATGGAGAAAATTGATTATTTATTAATATTATCAATAGTTAACATGTTTCTATTATAAAAGCATATAGTAGAAATATGTAATTTTTTATAAAACTATGTATAATTAAATATGTACTATTTAATCAATTGATAATTGAAAATGGACAATTCACAATTATAGTTGAAATTAGTTTTAATAAAACTAATTTCTTTAACTGATTTTTTTACAAACAATGCAATTCCTAGTTTTTATCATAAAAAGTTACTATGTAACTTCAAAAAAATTTAAATTAGGGCTTCTCCCTTAAAGGAGAAGTATCCATAATTGTCAATCGTCAATTCTCCATTGTTTAAATAGTATATTTATAACATAGATTAAGGGTGGGATTAGATGAAAAAAATAATATCTATTTTATTGACAGCAATGATTGTATTTTCGCTAGTTGGCTGCACTAAGAAAGAAACTGCAAAAGAGGAAGAACCAAAGGCTAATTGGGAAGAGGCTTTAATCAAAGCTAAAGGTTCTACTGTTAACTTTTATGGTTGGGGCGGCAGTGAATTTACAAACAATTGGATTGATAATGTACTAGCTAAAAAAGTTAAGGAAGATTATGACATAACTCTAAAAAGAGTACCAATGGATATAGAGAACATATTAAATAAGATGCTTGGTGAAAAACAAGCAAATAATGAAAGTGGTACTATTGATTTAGTCTGGATTAATGGTGAGAATTTCTATACTGCTAAAAAAGCTGATTTACTCTATGGTCCATTTGCAGATATCTTGCCTAATTTTAATAAATATATAGATGAAAAATCTCCAGATGTTACACATGATTTTGGATATGAAGTAGAGGGGTATGAGGTTCCTTATGGTAAGGCTCAACTAGTAATGGTTTATAATAATGAGTTTGTAAAAACACCTCCTAAAAGTGCAGAAGAGCTTATGGAGTTTTGTAAAGCAAACCCTGGAAAGTTTACTTATCCTGCACCACCAGATTTTACTGGAAGTGCTTTTGTAAGAAACATAATATATGATATTGTAGGTAAGGAAAAACTTGATGGACTTGAAACTAAAGAAGAAGTTCAAAAAGCTATACAACCTGCTATAGATTACTTAAATGAGTTAAAGCCTTATTTATGGAGTGAAGGAAAAACTTATCCAGCAACTATAGCTCAATTGGATAATATGTTTGCAGATAAAGAAGTTGTGGGAACTGTAACATACTCACCAAATTCTATAGATGGAAAGATTAAAACTGGAGAGTACCCTAAGGAAGCTAAATCAGCTATATTTGAAAAAGGAACTATTGGTAATACTCATTTCGTAGCTATACCATTTAATGCTTCTAATAAAGAAGGTGCTATGGCTGTAGCAAATGCTATATTATCTGTAGAAATGCAAAGTACTAAATACGACCCAATTACTTGGGGTGATTTACCGGTATTAGATAACAGTAAGTTATCAGATGAAGAAAAATCTATATTTGACAAAGCTAAAATTAGCGATGCTATTGTACCGCAAGATGAACTTTTATCTCATAGAAAATCAGAACCAGCAGCTCATCTTATACCTATAATAGAGAAGATATGGTTAGAGACTGTTGCTAAGGGGGACTAATAAGTGAAGAAGTTAACTCCCTATATATTGCTTCTTCCATGTACTATATTTTTAGTTGTAACTTTAGGCTTTGGGGTAATTCAAGGATTTCTCCAAAGCCTTGGCTTTATACCTTCTTTAGGAATGGAAGAGATAACTTTTAAATATTACATACAACTTTTTAAAGAACCAGATTTTATAGAGTCTTTAATTTTCAGTTTAAAAACTTCTCTAATTTCATCAGTATTAGCTGTTATTATTGGAGTGTTTTTAGCATATATGTTGTTTAAACATGAAAGCAAAACTAATAATTTGATTATGAAGATACCTGTAATAATACCTCATATGGTAACTGTACTTATAGTGATTTCCATATTTTCTACAGGAGGTTATTTAAGTCGTATATTATATAATTTATCTATAATAAAAGATTCCAGTTCCTTTCCACTTTTGGTTAATGATAAGTTGGGAATAGGTATAATAATTGCTTACTTATGGAAGGAAGTGCCTTTTGTGGCCATCATAACCTACGGAATTCTTTCTAATATAAATAAAGATTTAATATTAGCATCTAGAAACTTAGGAGCTAATGATACACAAGTATTTACTAAAGTACTACTTCCACTAAGTAAAAAAAGTATAATCACTAGTTTTATAATAATTCTTGCCTTTTCTTTCGGAGCCTTTGAAGTTCCATATCTTTTAGGTCCAACTACGCCTAAGGCATTACCAGTAAAAGCTTTCATAGAATATTCTAGTCCTGATTTGTTTAATAGGCCCTATGCTATGGCAATAAATACTATATTAGCATTGATATCTTTAATACTTATAGTGCTTTATGAAAGAGCTTTTAGAAAAACTTTAAAATAAGTCATCTTCAATAAATACAAATTAAAGATGTTTAAAGAAAGGAAAGTTTATTTGAAAAGACTAATTACCACATTATTAACTATTACATTTATTTTTCCTATTATAATACTTATTTGTTATGCACTATGTTTAAATTGGGCTTATCCAAATCTTATTCCTAATAATATTACTACTAGGGGAATTAATGCCTTACTAAGTACAGAGTCACTATCTATAACTTTTAATAGTATAGGCTGTGCATTATTAGTTACATTGTTTACTGTTCTATTATGCATTCCTGCAGCTAGAGCTTTATCACAGGAGGATTTTAAGGGAAAATCTTTTTTTACTTTACTAATAACTTCACCTTTAATACTTCCACTGACCTCTATTACTATGGGGCTTCATATACTATTTATAAAACTTGGGCTTACTAATACAATTTTAGGAGTAACACTTATAAATACTATACCTTGTATACCTTATGGAGTAAGACTTATATCTAATGTTATGTATATAGTTGGGAAAAAACATGAAGTAGCTGCAAAAAGTTTAGGTGCTTCATCTATAAAGGCATTTTTTTATATTACATTTCCAATGATTTTACCAGGCATAATATCTTCTTGTGCCTTTGTATTTATCATTGCTTTTAGCCAGTACTTTACAACTTTTCTTATAGGTGGAGGACTAATAAAAACTTTACCTATGGTTTTAATACCTTATATTCAAAGTGGAGATAGAACATTAGCATCAGTTTATAGTATTCTTTTTATAGCCTCTTCACTATTGGTACTTATAGTTTTAGAAAAGATAGTGTCTATACATTATAAGAAATCTTTTTATTTATAGAAATTTGTATAAAGGAGAAAGTTATGAGTTCTATAGAAATAAAAAATCTAACTAAAGTTCTAGGTGGTAAAACCATTTTAAATAATTTAAATCTTACTATAGAAGAAGGATGTTTTTTCACACTATTAGGACCTTCAGGTTGTGGTAAGACTACCACATTAAAAACTATAGCTGGTATATATTCTATTGATGAAGGGGAAATATTAATAGATGGAAAAAATGTTAGAAATATTCCTATGGAAAAGAGAAATACTCCCTTTGTATTCCAAGAACATTTATTATTTCCTCATATGAAGGTTTTTGATAATATTGCTTTTGGCCTTAAAATAAAAAAGCTTCCTAAATCTGAAATAAATAATAAAGTTTCTAAAATAATAGAACTTCTAGAATTAAAAGGACTTGAAAAAAGCTATCCTCATCAGCTTTCTGGGGGACAAAAACAGAGAGTTTCCTTAGGACGTGCATTAGTAACTGAACCAAAAGTTCTACTTTTAGATGAACCATTTTCAAGCCTAGATATAAATCTTAGAGAAACCATGAGAAATTTAATTAAAGATCTACATAATACCTTTAAATTGACTATTGTTTTTGTAACTCATGATAAAGAGGAAGCACTAACTATTTCAGATAAGATAGCTCTTATGAGTGAAGGAAAGATACTTCAGGTTGGAACACCTTATGAAATATATGAGAAACCGAATTCTTTAGAGGTTGCCAGCTTTTTTGGAAACTGTAATGTAATAGAAGGATTGATTGAAGATAATCATTTTATTAATGACATTTTTAATATAAATTTAAAGGTAGATAAATCGTCTTCCTATAAATCAACATTGATATCTAAAGCTGAAGATATTGAAATCATATTAGATGAAAACAGTTCTATAGTTATTTATAAGAAACTTTATATAGGGGATAGGTATATTTATACTTTAAAAAGTCAAAATAGTGAATTGAAAGTAATCTGTAATAAATATATTGATTTACCTTTAGGAGCAAAAGTTAAACTTAAATTTTTAAAAGAAAATGATTTAATAATATTTTAAAAAATATTATTAAAATATAATGAAGGTCCACCAATAACTTTGGTGGATTTTTTAGTACAAATAATTAATATAGTAATTTAACTTAGTAAATAATAAGCTCCTTTATTTCTGAGAACTAAAAAATCTATTTAAGAAAAATTTAAGAAAAATTTTACAACTTCTATACAAGCTCTATAAAAGAATATCGAAAGTGATATATATAATACTTTATGAGAGAAGAAAAACAAATTAACTAAAAAACAGAAGTTTAAGGGGGTACTGTAATGAGAAGAAAAGGATTAATGAGATTAATAGCATTAGGAACAATTGTAGGTGTGATTACTATTTTAGGAACAGCAAAAGCTATAAAAGGTGAAGAACCTACAACGGTATTTATAGAGAATCATGAAGGTTTAAGTGAGAAAAGTGAAAATCTATCAAATAAAGATGAAGACAGAAAAGGTAAAAAATTTAATTTAGATGAAAATGCTGTTGATGCAGCTAAAGTTGAGCAGATGTTAAAAGGAACATATGAAGATGATGAAGAAAAGGTAGCTTTTTTAACCTTTGATGATGGGCCATCAACATCAGTGACACCAAAAATTTTAGATACTTTGAAGGAATATAATGTTAAAGCAACATTTTTTCAGCTAGGAGAAAATATTGAAAAAAATGAAGAAAGTAAAAAATTAGTTAAGCGAATTTATGATGAGGGACATGCATTAGGTAATCATAGTTATACACATAATTTAGAAATGCTTTATCCTAATAATCAACTTCATATAGAAACCTATATGAAAGAAGTAGAGAGTACTGATAATGCTATGAAAGAAGTAATTGGACAAGACTTTAATACAAAGGTTTTAAGAATGCCAGGTGGATATATGTCTAGAGAATATTATAATGATCCTAATCTAGGCGCGTTTAATGAAAGACTTAAAAAAGAGAACTGGTATAGTATAGATTGGAATGCTATGAATGGTGATGCTGATGGTACCGGGAAAAATGCAGAAGAATTATTAGCTGAAGTTAAGAATACAGCAGGAGAACAAAACAAAATAGTTATATTAATGCATGATACATATGGTAAGGAAGAAACTGCAAATGCCTTACCAAATATAATTGAGTATTTAAAACAGCAAGGATATAAGTTTAAAACTATTAAATAAAAAATACATAGTATAGATGTGTCATTTTGAAGTTTAATCTATACATTCATA
>NZ_DDOV01000066.1 GCF_002341865.1 Clostridium sp. UBA2485
TCACCTGACGACTCTTACTATTTTATCAATATTATAACTTCTTGTCAACAGTTTTATTTATTAATTAAATTCTGTATTTAAAAAGTCTTAATTTATCGCTAAGTTCATTTTATGTGCTCCCTAGCGACAAGGATTATTCTATCAAATAAAGATATATCTTTGTTAATATATTACTATATTTAATAACAAATAAATTGCTTTTTTTCCTTTTTTCTTTATATTTCTTTATATTTCTTATATTGATACACCAGATTAGGTTGTTGCTATTTTAATATTCCATTTTATTTTTTCATTATATTTTTACAAAAATACTTTTAATTTATTCCTATACAATTTAATTTTCAATAGCTACTTAAGAGAGGTTATTATATCGATTGCATCCTTATCAACCATCATTTCACCTATGCTTGATATAGTAGTTAAACCATNNAATATAAGATTACTATGTTCTTCACTAAAACAACTTCTATTCGACAAGATTTGAAATATGAAATGTAATGGATATAAGGAAGGTCATGATTGACTTTCCTTAAAAATTGCCATATTGTCAACACTATGCTAAAACATACCTAATTTTATTAAGTAATTTTAAACATTCAAAAAGACTGCCAATAATAACTTGCCAGTCTTCTAACTAATTACTCTGCATATTTTAAGGAAACTGAGGAGTTCCTGCTCCTTGTGTTACAAATGGTTTAACTTCAGCTCCCTTATAATCAACAAAATAATTTATATCACATATTGTTTTACCTAAATAAGACTCTTGTACAGCATTAGCTTCCATTACTTCTTCTGGGCAAAAATCATATATAGGGGATTTTACCAAATTACAAAAACCACTATCTTCACTTGTATCTATTCTCCAAATTTTATTTTTACGTAATGACCATATATAATTTCTCTTTTTATATTCTCCATTTTTAGTATCAAATAACTGTAATTTAGGATCTTCTTTAATTGCAATATCTGCTTTTTGTTTTTCTAAGTTACTAGGATATTCTTTACTATGAAAAATTATTAATATATCTCCATTACTGTAACTTTCATCTATTACCATATGTCCATGAAATAAATCAATAAGATTCAATCTAGTATCTGGAAAATTTATATTAATAGCTTTAAATAATCCCTCTAAGTAATTACTTATATCATCATTAAACCTTCTAGGTTTTTCACCATTCCCAGAACTCCAGCTTTTTATAAATTCAGCCACTTCAATAGGATTTGTATTTTTAATAATACTACTTTGATCTTTTAATACTTGAAATAATTTAGCTTCATCATAACCCTTTCGAAGTTCAGGGGCTAATATAGTATTAACCTTTGAGGAATAAATCTTAGGTCCACCTTGTCCATCACAACTTCTAAGTAAACCCATAATAGCCTTTGACTTATCTTCATAAGTTATATTATCATTTTCAATAATATCTAGAAACCTCATCCATTCTTGTGAATATTCTTTACTAATTTTCTTTACTTCTTCATTTCCTAATTTATTATTAATTGATTCTACTGCATATACTATTCTGCTGCTACATATTAAAAACATAATTAATATTGCTATATTTTTAATTGTATTTTTATCCATTGTTAATCCTCCCTGTATTTTATAGTTTTAAAGTTAATTAACATGCACCATTAAAATTTATATCTCAACAAACAACTCCTCAAAATCACCCATTAGACACTTTCCCATTATAGCATTTATTTCATAAATACATTAAATAATATTATGTCATCATATGGATATGCTTCAAACTTAGCTTGTCCTCTACATTGAAAATCCTTTTGAGCATTCTTCATATAGGACTCAATATTAACTATATTAATCTCATCAACTCTAATGCTGCTTATAACTTCTATATTATTTGCCAAATTATATTTATAAATAAATCCACCTCTGATACTTTACCATTGGCAAATTTAAAATCCTTTACTAACTAAGTACAAAAAGGACTTCATGCAATATGTGCTATAAGTCCTTCTGTAATATATATTTTTTAGTCATAACCACCCACAAAACTGGTGGCTTGGTCTGAGGCTATAAGACCCTTTTCTCTAGCTAGCGTCTAAAGGCGCTGGCTTTTTACTTAATTCAAAGCCACTTTGCTATTGCCACTTTTGCAATCCATTAATGGATAATTTTAATACTTGCTATTCTTAAAAGTGCCTTCATATTCTTTAACACTTAACTTATCTTTCATTTGATATTACTTTTCTTAGTTTTGTATATATTTTTTTTTATAGTTGCTTCATTTAATCCTACCCTGTCGGATAAGTCAGAACCCTTTCGAGTTTCTCTTCACAGGGCTCACGGGTTCTTAACCCCCAAGTCTTTCATTATTGTCAGCCTAGACTTAAAAGCAGCTGTTTCCTTATATGCTAACATCTTGGCATCTCTTCTTCTTTGTTTTTTATTAGAAAATATTCTTTATTTTTGTATGGATTCTTATCAAGTTTAAGCTTTATCACTAAAGCTTTTCAGAACTCACCTGCATATCAGGTAGTTTTCAATATACAATAAAAATAGTATAAGAAAATCTTCTTATACTATTTTCATTGTATTAATTCCAATCCTTATCAACCATATCAAACATCATTTTACCTATTCTTGATATAGTAGTTAAACCATNNTTATTTGATAAAAGTCTTAAACATTTTGAAAGATCATGACTAGTAGTAACGTTCTCTTTATTATCATCTATTTTATTTTCTGATGGATACTTTCTAACTTCTGTAGAATAAAGTTTCATATCTTTTATTAACTCATTTATTCGATCCATTCCTACTAAATTTACTATCTTGCAAGCTGCTGTATTATCACTTTGTATTAACATTGCTATCAACAACTCTTTAATTGTATACTCTTTTTCTGAAAATTCATGAATTATACTATATTTCCCACTAACCATATCATTTTTAGTTATTGAAACTTTATCATCAATGTTAAAATTATTATTTTCAATTTCTTTCATTAAAGCCACTGCAATTGGTACTTTTATGCATCCTGCTGCTGTCATTTGCACATTTTCATTTAATCCATAAGTATAACCGCTTTTTAAATCTTCAAAATAGAAACTATAAATTCCGTCCCTATTATCTAAATAACGTTTAATTTCTTTCATATATTCCCTCCAAGCACCACATCATTAAGACACCATATAAACTTACATTAATTATAATATTCTATATATTCTAATGTCAACTAATTGAGTCTATTTTCTAAATTTATTGTATATTTAAAATATAATGCAAATTTTATAAATAAAATCATATCTATTTTTAAAGAAAAGTAGTTTTTAATTGACAATATCTAGATTTTCACCCTTTAATTTTAGAAAAGTAACTAATCAAATAAATCTATAAAAAAATATTTCAAAATTATATTTATATTAAATGACAGATATAATTTAATATAAATACTTAAAATAATCTCCTTAACGTCTCATAATATCTCCTTCAAATTAATAAAAGCACTTAAAACTAAGTGCTTTTATTACTATATTGAAATTATATTCATAAATACTAGTGCAAATAAAAATAACGCAATCATAATTCTATATACAGCAAATACTTTCATTGGCTTTTTCTTTAGATAATTTATAAATCTATCGACTACTACTAAAGATACTAAAAATGCAACTATAAACCCTACAGTTAATGTAAGTATTTCTCCTAATGCAAGATTACCCCCGTACTTAATTAATTTTACTCCCGAAGCTCCTACCATAGCTGGAATAGCTAGAAAAAAAGAAAATTCAGTAGCCACTACTGTATAAAGTCCACTTACCCAACCACCAATAATAGTTGATGAAGATCGTGACATTCCAGGCCATAATGCTAAACATTGAAATATCCCTACTTTTAAAGCTTGCTTAGTAGTAATATCATCTATATCTACAGTTTTTAAAGACTTTTTAAAATTTTTTTCTGCTATTAGCATTAATATTCCTCCTATTAATAAGCCTATAGCAACAGTCAATGAATTGAATAAATACTTATCAATTAAATCTTCAAATGCAAATCCAAGTATACCTACTGGTATACATGCTACAAATATATTAATCCAAAACTTTACTCCCCAAGGCTTACCTGTAAAGAATCCTTTTATGGAGGAAATTATTTTTTCCCAATATAGTACTAAAATAGCAAGTATCGCCCCTAACTGTATAACAACTTCAAAAAGATTAGCAAAACTTCCCTTGAAATTTATTAGATCTCCAACGATAATCATATGTCCTGTAGAGGATACTGGAATAAATTCTGTTATTCCCTCTACAATAGCAATCACAATTGCTTTTAATAGTAATATTAAATTCATAAATCATCACTCTTTCAATTTTACTTTATTCGAGGGTATATTGTACTATGATAACTTTTTTATTTCAACTATTTAGGTATCTGAAAGAAAGTAATAAACCAAAGATATTAATCTATTATTTTTTTGAAGATGCCGCATTCTTTCTAATTGTTATTTCTCTAATTGGAGTCTTTCCATCCTCAGATATCCTTATAGAATTTTCTCCATTCATTATAGCTAAATCGTAATAAGTATTTACTTCTACAAAATTTCCTCCATCAATACTTATATAATATTTTTCTATCATAACACTATTTTTAAATATACCTGCAGTAAATCCTATAAACTCTTCTGTATCTTCTTTTGTATCTCTTTTAGATAATATAATTGTTGGAAGGTTATCATTCTTTTCATCATGATATATTATCTCTGGGTTTATATGAAATACATCTTTTTTATTCACAAATATAGTAGGTCCAATATATCCTTCTTTATTTTCTAACTGAGCGTCCTCTTTGTTTTTCACATAAGTAACATAAGAGTTACTTTTAATTTCATCAAATTTATTATTATCAATTTCTATAGCATAGCTATTAAAATATTTTCCCATATTTTTTTTATATTTTTTGATAGCTTTTTCATTTTCTATCCCTACAATATTAACATTTTCAATACCTTTTTCAATTATTTCAACAGCACTTAATGGTATATCTTTATCTGTCATATAGCAGCCATTACCACCATCTATCATTACCCATTTACCATGAACCTTACTCCATACCTCAATTACCTTATAATTTTGTCTAGGTTTAACCTTTGTATTATTACTTGCGAAGAGCTTACCTTTTCTTACATTTATATTAATTGTAGATAATCCTTCTTCCAAAAGTGTTGCATAATTATCATCAGACAATACTTTATTAGTTTCAATTTTCTTCATTATTTCTTCTGTGTTTTTCCCCACTTCAATAGCATTTATCTTAAATTCTGCTTTACTATTTATCCACTTAATCATTTCAAAAGCCTTGTCTATTTCATTTACGCCATTTGCAACTAATTTATCATATTTATATTTATTTTTTAATTTCTGCTGATAATCATTTTTTCCATCTAGATAGTAAAATTTAATATTAGTTCCTTCATAAAAGTTATCATACTTTACAATCTCAACCTTATATTTATGATTATATTTATTTAATTCTAAATTATTCTTAAAAATTATAGCTGCTGAAAATCCTCCTATTACTAATAATCCAATTATAATTTTTTTCATTCCATTACGTCTTTTCATTTCCCCTACCCCTAATCATTGTTTTTTGACATATACCATTATAATCTATTTCTGCTATATATTGAAGTAAATTTGTCTAAAAATTTATTTTTTTGGTTAATTTTGCGACTCTATAAGCAATTTTTTTAATAAATATTAATTTATATACGTTGTTACACGTAAAAAGGAAAGTGCATATACACTTTCCTCTTATATAAGTATTATTACGCTACTGGACCTGCATTTTTAATATCATCACTTACTTCTTTAAATTTTTGGAAGTTATCGTTGAATTTTTTTGCAAGTTCTTTTGCTTTAATATCATATTCTTCTTTATTAGTCCAAGTATTTTTCGGATTTAATATTTCACCTGGTACATTTGGTACCTCTTTTGGTACTAGTACTTTAAATATTTCATGTTCTTCAAAATCTATATTTTTTAATTGTCCATTTAATGCAGCTTTTACCATTGCTCTAGTATAGGTTAAATTCATTCTCTTACCTACTCCATAAGCTCCACCAGACCATCCTGTATTTACAAGGTAAACTTCCGTATTATATTTTGTTATTTTTTCTCCTAACAGTTTAGCATATACTGATGGATTCATAAGCATAAACGGTTCTCCAAAGCAAGCTGAGAAAGTTGCCTTCGGGGAAGTTATTCCTCTTTCAGTGCCTGCTAATTTACTTGTGTATCCAGACATAAAATGATACATAGCTGCTTCTTTAGATAATTTTGATATTGGTGGTATTACCCCAAAAGCATCTGCTGTTAAGAATACTACTGTATTTGGATGTTTTCCAAATCCACTTAAATCTGCATTATCTATATGTTCTACTGGATAAGCACCTCTTGTATTTTCTGTTAAGCTGTCATCATCAAAGTTTGGTCTTTTATTTTNNATTTTCGTCTAGCACTACATTTTCAAGTAATGAACCAAATTTTAACGCATTATATATCTGTGCCTCTTTTTCCTTATCAAGTTTTATTGTCTTAGCATAACAACCACCTTCAAAGTTAAATACACCCTTATCACACCATCCATGTTCATCATCACCAATTAATCTTCTTTCTGGATCAGCAGATAGTGTTGTTTTACCTGTTCCTGATAATCCAAAGAATACTGCTGTATCGCCATTTTCTCCAATGTTAGCTGAACAATGCATTGGGAAAACTCCTTTTAGTGGTAATAAAAAATTCATAATTGAGAAAATTGATTTTTTAATTTCTCCTGAATATTGAGTTCCTCCAATTAAAACTATTTTTTTATCAAAATTGATAAGAACAAAAGCTTCTGAATTAACTCCATCTTCTTTACCTTTAGCTTTAAATCCAGGTGCTACAATTACACTAAATTGAGGATTGTGTTTTTTTAATTGTTCTTCTGTAGGTCTTCTAAATAATTGTGTTGCCATTAATGCCTCTGATGCATATTCATTTACAACACGGATATCCATCTTATATTCTTCTAAAGCACCTACATATCCATCTACTACAAATAGATCTTTATCTGATAAATAATTGATTACTTTATCATAAAGTTTATTAAATACATCCTCTTCAATTGGAAGATTAGTTTCTCCCCAGTTAATATAGTCTTTAACACTATCTTGTCTTACAATAAACCTGTCTTTTGGAGATCTTCCTGTATACTTTCCAGTACTAACTACTAATGCTCCACTTTCTGCTAAAGTTCCTTCTTCTCTCTTCACTGCAAATTCAACTAAATTTGCAACACTTAAGTTTCTGTAAACATTCTCTGATGTTTTAATTTGTAAATTTTCTACAATATTAGAATTCATTCTTAATTACCCCCGAAAACATTCTTAGTAAATTACATCAGTATTATTAAATAAAGCTTCTATAATTTTATATAAACACAATTGATTGAAAAATGCAATAAAAATTTTATTTTTCTAATATTTATTTGTTTTTATTGCAGTATAGTATTCATTATAGTGCTTATTTATCGCCTAGCAATAATTAGTATATCATATTTTTTTAAAAAGTATAGCACATTTTACAAATTATTTATAAATATGACCAATTTTTATTGCTTTTTTAGCATTTTATATACATGGTAAAAATAAACTATTTAAAGAGGAAAAATTTTGTAAAAATTTTACTTATTTCCCCATAAAAATTATATTTATTCTTCTATCATAAAATAAGTAATAATGATAATATCTATATTAAGTGAGTAATTTACTTATATGTTTTGAGGTGATTATAATGTTCTGTACAAATTGTGGTGCTTTTATGGATAGTGATCATTCCATCTGTTTACAGTGTGGTATTAGACAATTTACAGCTAATAAATTTTGTCATAACTGTGGTAAAAAAATTATTTCTCTTCAAAGCACTTGTGTAAACTGTGGTGTAGAGGTTAATAATTTGAAGCAAAAAATATATTTTAATGGGTTAATTCCTCCCAAGGTTAACTTAATGAGTGCATTTATTTATATAGTAGCTTCTTTATTAATTCCTGGACTGGGTCAAATTCTTCTTGGTCAAGTAAAAAAGGGTTTTCTAATTTTAATTGTATCTGCAATTTTTGTTGCCATAACTTTTAGGGTATACCCCGGAGCAATGAATATCATATTTGCTATTGACACTTATTTTATATACAAAAAACAACAACAGGGTTTAGCTGTTAGAGAATGGGAGTTCTTTTAATATTATTTATTTTATAATTCATTAATTAAAACTTTTCTTGTAATTTTATTATAAATATAAGAAAACACCTTTGTTCAAACAAAGGTGTTTTATCTAATAAAACATTACAAAATCAGGTATTTGCAGAATCTCATTATCTTTACCATTAGCATACTTGTTTTTTAAATCAACTATTTTATTATAATTCTCTTTTATGGTAGTTCTAGTATAATCATCATCACTATCTTTTAATCCTTTATAAGCTGCATCTAAATTTTCAAAGGCTCTTTCTAAATCTCCATCAACAGTTATATAATAGCATCCAGCATTATTCAACGTTAATATATCCTTTTGGTCAAGAGAATAAGAAATTTTTATTTCATTTAATGCTTCTTTAGTCTTTTTAGAAATTAGATAAGCAGTTCCTAAAGTTCTATGATATTTAATTGATTTATCATCTTCTTCTACGCAAGTCTTCAAAATGTTTATAGCTTCATTGTAACTATGATTGGATAAGTATATTAGCGCAGTTTGATATTTAAAATCAGTTATATTTGGCTTTAGTATTTGTGCTACTTTAAAATTCTTAACAGCACTAATACTATCATTATTAGAATACCAATCATAAGTAGCGTTACTTATATATATACTACTATTATATGGTTCTTTATAAGCGGCATAATGAAAATATGGCTCAGAAGAATTTGGCTCTCCTATAGCTTTCAATATATTTGGCATCAAATTAACATAATTATCTACATAAGAAGGATTTTCCTTTAATGATCTTTCTCCATATTTTAAAGCCATATCAAAATTCTTTTTATTAAAGTAATGCCATGCAGCTACATTATTTACTCTATAATCCTTAGGATAATCCGTTAATAATATATTTAATTTTTCTTCCGCTTTATCATACTCTTTATTATTATCGAGTATTGATATTTCTAACAACCTCGTAATTAAAAAATCTTTACTATCTTTTACTTCATTTATAACCTCATTAATAATTTCTTTTCCTTTATTATTACTTTCTTCAATGCTATAAATTTTTGCAAGCCATAGTTTATAGCATAAATCCTCTTTGTTCTTTTCATTTAACTTTGTAATATCATTTAGTAAAGTTTTATTTTCTTCATAACTTTCATAAATGACATCATATATTTTAATTTCATTCTTATCTAAATCATAAGCAGCTTTTAAGGTGGATAATCCCTCTTCAGTTTTATTCAAAATCATGTACATTCTAGATTTTTCTGCTAAATCGTAAGCAGATCCCTCTAAAATTGGATAGTTATCTACAATACCTTTTGCCTTATCATAATTATTATTTGACATATAAATTAAAAACATTGTTTTATTAATTTGTTTATTACTGCTATATTTCTTTAGAAGTTCTTCTCCGTCTTTTTCAATAATTTCAAAATCTTTTTTTTCTATTTTTCCTTCAGCTAATTTATCTTTAATTATATTAAATTTATTGTTTAATATAATACTTTGAGCATCACCTGTCTTATCTTCTTTTTTAACTGCTTCCTCCATGCATTTATTAGCGTTTTCTATATCTCTTTTTAATAAATATACTTCACTTATTTTAGCATCCCATAATGGAGATTTATTTTCTCTTCTCCCTATTGATTTATACTTGTCTATTGCCTCGTCATATTTCGATGTATAAAAATAATTATTTGCTTCTATTTTTTCTTCTTTCAAACCATTTATATTATTTAAAGCTATAATAGCTATAATAGCTATTATGACACCACTAACTAATATAATAATGTTTCTCTTGTTATATAGTTTATTGTTCATAATTTTCCTCCTCCCCTGTGGAATCATATTAATTTTATCAAAACCTTATAAAAAAATCTACTTAATTTGAAGTATAACGCATAGAAAGGAATGTATTATCATGTTATAATGTAGTTTAGTAATTTATTTTTAAATTACTAAACTACATTAAATATTTTATGGGGGGTTGGAGTTATGAAAAAATCTAAAGAACAACTTCTAAAAGAGCGACGCCAAAATACTCTAAAGAAAACCCGTATTAAAAATGCCATCACTCTAATAATTTTTATTTTAATGATAAGTTATTTGTTTTTTTGTGTTTTCACAATGGCTAAGAATATAACAACAAGAATTATAAATAAAAAAGTGGCCACATCTTCAGTAAGTAAGTTTAGAGAAAAAAACAATGACGATAATAATAAAAGTGCAAATGATGAAAAAATAAAATTTAAAGATAAAGAAATCTTACTAAGTATTGTTGGTAATCATATTTCATAAAAAATGTACATTTTGTTTTCAATTACTATTGTCAAATTAAATGAATTAAGTATTTCTCTAGATAATAAGTAACTTAAAAATTATGGTTAATTCGTATATATTAAAATACAATAAGATATCTAAGATAAATTAACTAGTCAAAAATAGAAAGTCTATCTTGTGTTAAATAAAGGATACTAATAGTAGTAAAAACTTATCCCATAATACGACTCAAAATACACTAGCATACTAACTAACTATTTCTTGAGAGTGTATAACAGACTTTTAAATTTAAGCTAAGGGAGTGTTTAAAATTAAAATTAATTCTTTTTTCGGTATAATTACCTCTAAATTTATAATTAAAATTTCAAAACTACTTTTCAAAGGTGGTTCAAACTTTCCTGGTAAGGTAGCATTAAAGTTTGACAAGCGTATCTTAAAAACTGTAGCAAAAGATTATAATGTTATTTTGATTACTGGCACTAATGGTAAAACTACTACCACTAGTATGATTTATAACATTTTAAAAGCTAATAATTTTGATGTTATTACCAACAACACTGGAGCAAATATGGTAACTGGAATTACTTCCTGCTTCATTTCTAATTATAAATTTAGGAAATGTAATAAAAATACATATGCAGTAATTGAAGTAGATGAGGCGTACTTACCTATAATTACTGAAGATATAAAACCTCGAATAATTACAGTTACAAATTTATTTAGAGATCAATTAGATAGATATGGAGAAATTCATACTACTTTTACAAAGATACTTAGTGGAATTGAAAAAACTCCTAATACCACTCTAG
>NZ_DDOV01000051.1 GCF_002341865.1 Clostridium sp. UBA2485
TAAAGAAATTAGTTTGATTAAAACTAATTTCAACAATAATTGTCAATTCTCCATTGTCAATTGTCAATTTTTAAAGGGGTGATGTGATGACTGGAAAAGCTCATGTAAGTGTAGGAGCAAGCGTTTTTGTTTTCTTAAGTCAAAGATTGCCGGGGAAATATGTATTAATAAGTCTAGTGTTTTCAATAGTAGGAGCACTGCTTCCTGATGCAGACCATCCTAAAAGTTTTTTCAATAAATATGTACTACCTTTTAGAAATAATGCTACAAAGGTGATATTTTATTGCTTTTTAGGTACGTTAGCATTGTACATAGATAGTTTTTATAAAAGTGACCCAATATTGAAGGTAATAGGCATAACCTTAATTCTCTTAGGGTTATCCACTCATAGAACAGGTTTTACTCATAGTGTTTTTGGTATGTTAATTTTTACAGGAATTTTAGCAACTTTTTGTACCGCATATAATCTGGGAAAAACATATTACTATTTTTTAGCAACTTATGGCTCGCATTTGATTTGTGATATGTGTACAAAACAAGGTATACCTGTTTTATATCCAATAAATAATAAAAAGTTTAAATTTCCCTTTGCTTTTAGTACCAACTCTCTTAGAGGAAAGGTCACTGAAAATATAATTATATTATTGAGTATTATTTATGTATCTTTAAACTTACCTAAATTCTTTTAACTAAAGAGGTGATAAAATTGTTCGATTTCCAATTCCATCTTAAAAATTTACCTAATAATCCTGGGGTATATTTAATGAAAAATTCTCTTGGAGAGATAATTTATGTTGGAAAAGCTAAAAATTTAAGGAATAGAGTAAGACAATATTTTCAAAGCTCTAAAAATCATAGTGAAAAGGTTAAGGCTATGGTTAAGCATATTGCAGAATTTGAATATATTGTTACAGATTCAGAAATAGAAGCTTTAATATTAGAGTGTAATTTAATTAAAAAATATAGTCCAAGATATAATATTTTATTAAAAGACGATAAGAGTTTTCCATTAATTAAAATAACAATAAATGAGGATTTTCCACGGGTTATTGTTACTAGAAATATGAGTAATGATGGTGCAAAATATTTTGGACCATATACTGATGCTACAGCAGTATATACGACTTATGAGCTAATTAAAAAAGTTTTTCCACTTAGAACTTGTAAAAGGATTATAAAGGAAGATGGAGTATCTTCAAGACCTTGTCTTAATTATCATATAAATCTTTGTAAGGCCCCTTGTGACAAACTTATTTCTAAAGAGGAGTATAGAAAGATTGTAGATGATGTTATAGATTTATTAACGGGAAAAGATAAGGAAATTGTGAATAAGATAAAGATAGAGATGGAAGATGCCTCAATGAATTTAGATTTTGAGAAGGCAGCTTCTCTTAGAGATAAGCTTTTAGCTATTGAAAAGATAAATGAAAAACAAAAAATTATAAGTGTGCATTTCGAAAACGAGGATTTTATTGCTATATCACAGGATGAAAAAGATAGCTGCGTTCAGATCTTTTTCTTAAGAGATGGAAAGATTTTAGGAAGAGAACATTTTATATTAGATGATACAGGTAGTGAAGAGCCAGGAGAGGTTATAAGTAATTTTATGAAAAGTTTCTATGGTGGAACTGCTTTTATTCCTAAACAGATTTATGTTTCTCATATTGAAGATAGTGAAGTATTAGAGGAATATCTTTCTATGAAAAAAGAATATAAGGTAAGTATTAAAGTGCCAATTAAAGGTGAAAAGAAAAAAGTTTTAGACATGGTTCAAAAAAATGCAAGTCATGATTTAGAAATGTTTAAAATTAAACATAAAGCGGATAAAGAATTACAAAATATCGCATTAGCAGAATTGACGGATGCCTTAGGACTAGATGAAGTACCGCAGAGAATTGAAGCCTATGATATTTCTAATATAATGGGAATGGACTCTGTTGGAACTATGGTAGTATTTCAAGATGGAAAACCTAAAAATAGTGACTATAGGAGATTTAAGATTAAAACTGTAAAAGGAGCTAATGATTATGAGTCAATGAGAGAGATATTGACTAGAAGATTTAATCATGGATTAGAGGAGATTAAAAAAATTAAAGAAAATAAAATTTCTTTAAGTGCTGGTAAATTTTCAGTATTTCCTGACCTTATCATGATGGATGGAGGAAGAGGACAGGTAAATATAGCACTAGAGGTGCTAAAGGAATTAAATATTAATATTCCAGTTTGTGGAATGGTTAAAGATGATAAACATAGAACTAGGGGATTAATTTATGATAATGAAGAATTACCTATAAGGATTAGTTCACAATGTATGCATTTAATTACAAGAATACAAGATGAAGTACATAGATTTGCTATTACTTATCATAGATCCTTAAGAAATAAAACTACATTATATTCTATATTAGAGGATATACCTAGAATAGGGGAAAAGAGAAGAAAAGAACTACTTAAGAAGTTTGGCAGTATAGAAAATATTAGAAATGCAAGTGATGAAGAATTATTGTCAACACCTTCTATGGATATTAGAGCTGTTGAAAGTATAAAAGAATACTTCAGTAATCTTCAAGAAAATAACTAACAAGTATGCATATTTATTTCAATTATTATTAAGTATAATAATATTATTTAATAAAAAATATCTTAGGCAACTTTAATTAGTTATTTTTTAGATACTTTAAGAAAAATTAAGGAGTGATTAACTTGAAATGTGTAGTAGATGTTCATACTCATACAATTGCTAGTGGTCATGCTTACAGTACTTTACTTGAAAATATAAAAGAGGCTTCTAATAAAGGACTTAAAGTTTTAGGAGTTTCAGATCACGCACCACAAATGCCTGGAGGACCACATTTATTTCATTTTGCTAATTTGGATGTAACTCCAAGAAAACTTTACGGTGTTAAAATTTTAAGAGGATGCGAAGCTAATATAATTGATTATGAGGGCAATATAGATATCCCAGAAAGAATTGGAAATAAATTAGATTATATGATAGCAAGTTTACATGATGTATGTATAAAGTCCGGAACAGTGGAAGAGAACACAAATGCCTTAGTTAAGGTTATGGATAATAAGAATGTAATGATTATAGGCCATTCAGGAAATCCACGTTTTCCAATTGATGCAGAAAAAGTAGTAATGAGAGCAAAGGAAAAAGATATAATCATAGAACTTAATAATAGTTCACTTAATGGATCAAGAAAAGGTAGTGATGAAAACTGCTATAAAATTGGAGAGCTTTGTAAAAAGCATGGGGTAAAAGTTATATTTGGTAGTGATGCTCATACTTGTTTCAATATAGGTGAATTTGATTCTGTGAAAAAGCTTGTGAGAGATATACAAATGCCCGATGAGCTGATAATGAATTATGATGAGAAAAAATTTATAAATTATTTACAGAAAAAAGGTAAAATTGTTTAATAGTTATTGATTATACTATACTATATAAATTATACTATATATTGTGTGTAAATAATTTTTTTTGGAAGAGGTAGGAAATGAATCAAAACAAGGAATTGCTTATCGAATTAAAGAGTATATTGAAAGAAGAAAATATAGTATTAGATGCACCAATGAAAGATCATACATCCTTTAAATTAGGTGGACCAGCGGATATAATTGTATATCCAACTAATTATGAGGAAGTAAAAGAAATCATAAAACTATGTAATAAGCATAATGAAAGTTATTTTATATTAGGCAATGGCTCTAATCTACTTGTTAAAGATGGTGGAATAAGAGGAGTTGTTATAAAGTTTTCCAAACTAGACAAAGTTAAAGTTGTAGAAAATAGAATAATTGCTCAAAGTGGTGTATTACTTTGTGATGTATCTGATGCTGCACTAGAAGCTTCATTAACAGGTTTTGAATTTGCTTGTGGAATTCCAGGAAGCATTGGAGGAGCAACTACAATGAATGCGGGAGCATATGATGGAGAAATGTCTAAGGTTATAGAGAGTGCACTGGTAATTGATAGAGAAGGAAATTTTAAAACTCTTTCAAAAGAAGAATTAGAGCTTTCTTATAGAATGAGTGCAATAATCAAATATAATTATATTGTATTAGAAGTTACATTAAATCTAAAGCCAGGGGTAAAGGATTTAATAAAAAATAGAATTGATGAATTGACATCAAGAAGAATACAGAGACAACCATTAGAATATGCATCAGCAGGAAGCACTTTTAAAAGACCAGAAGGGTATTTTGCAGGAAAGCTTATACAAGATGCTGGTCTTAAAGGATTAAATGTTGGAGATGCTGAAGTTTCAGAAAAACATTCAGGATTTATTATAAATAAAGGGAGTGCAAGTGCTCAGCAGGTTTTAGAATTAATCACATTAGTTCAAAAAAATGTTTTTGAAAGTTTTTCAGTAGAATTACACACAGAAGTAAGAATAGTCGGTGAAGATAAATAATAAAGTGGTGACTTTTAGTCGCCACTTTATTAAATTTAAAAATAAACTCTTTATTTAGAGTAGTTTTTTAAAGGCAGTATAAAAATATTATATACATTTTTAATTCTTAGTATAACAAGAATTAAAAATGTAGTACTCACAAAAATTAAGGTAACTATGGTATAATACTATATGAAAAATATTATTATAATGTATAATGAGGGAGTTATATATTAAATTTAGATATAATGAATAACAAAGGCTACTTAGTGAAAATTTAATTTATATAATATTTTAATTTCATAACAAAAAGTCTTTTTTAGAAATTTAAAATTAAGAATAAGAAATTAAGAATTATGGTTAAAATTCCATGGTCAAAACCTTCAGAGTTTTTTAGAATAAATTCTATTTTAAGAAATTCAATAAGAATGGATTTTGTTCCAAATTTGGATTCTTAACTATTAATCCTTAATTTTAAAAGTTACTCTATTTTTATAGAAAAGTTATTTTACAGAGTATATTTTAAATTTTTACATGAAATTCTTATAGTATATTAATAGAAAAAATATATATTAAAATAAAGGATGGAGTTATATGAGATTTGTTATAGTTACAGGAATGTCAGGAGCGGGAAAGACTCAAGCTATAAGAAGTCTTGAAGATTTAGGATATTTTTGCGTTGATAATCTTCCGCCAACATTAATTCCTAAGTTTGCAGAGGCTTGTTACCAAACTGAGGGAAAAATAGATAAAATTGCTGTTGTTGTTGATATAAGAGGAAGAAAGTTTTTTGATGATTTATTTGATAGCTTACAGCATTTAAATGAAAGTGGATATAAATATGAAATATTATTTTTAGAAGCCACTGATGAAGTAATAGTTAAGAGGTATAAAGAATCAAGAAGAAAGCATCCATTAGCACCTGAAGGCAGAGTAATTAATGGAATTACTATTGAAAAGAAAAAATTAAAGGCTGTTAGAGAAAAAGCCAACTATATTATAAACACAACTAAATTGAGCAATAAAGATTTAAATGAAGAAATAACTAATATTTTTGGTGAGCAGGGACAAATAGAAACTCAGCTATTTATAAATGTTTTGTCCTTTGGATTTAAATATGGAATACCAGTAGATTCAGATTTAGTATTTGATGTACGGTTTCTACCGAATCCATACTATATACCAGAATTAAAGCCTTATTCAGGCAATGATAGACCAGTAAGAGATTATGTTTTAAGTAAAGTAGAAACAGAGCAATTTGTAGATAAACTAATAGATATGCTAGAGTTTCTACTACCTAATTATAAAAAAGAGGGAAAAAGGCAGCTTATCATTTCTATTGGCTGCACAGGTGGAAGACATAGATCTGTTGCAATCGCAAATAAAATACATGAAATTTTAAGTCATAGTGGATATAGTGTAACAGTTGATCATAGGGATGTAAATGAAGATATAAGTAGAGGTGCAGGGAAGCTATGAAGCTTAAATACTGGTTGAGGCCAGGCATAGGTATTAAGAGATGGATTGGTCAAATGTTATTTGGAATATTTATTTTCATATATGGTATTTTAGAGATTATAAATAAAAGTTCTCTTGGAAGTAAATATATATTATTTTTTATTGGAATAATTACAATAGGAGTAGTAATTACTTATAACGGATTTAAAGGTTATACTAAGAAGATGCTTTCTTTAGGAAGTTTAGATGTGGACAGTTTATCTTTTAATAAAAAAAGCTTAGGGGAATTAATATATGAGAAAAAAATATTAGTAAAAGGGCCTAAAATTGTAGTAATAGGTGGAGGAACAGGACTTTCTACCTTATTAAGTGGCTTAAAGAGATATACTAGTAATATTACAGCAATAGTTACAGTTGCAGATGATGGCGGTGGTTCAGGACTTCTACGAAAGGACTTAGGAATGCTTCCGCCAGGAGATATAAGAAACTGCATAACTGCATTGGCTTATACAGAGCCGATTATGGAAGAATTGTTTCAATATAGATTTAAAGATGGAAGACTTGAAAATCAAAATTTTGGAAACTTATTTTTAGCAGCTATGGATGGAATATCAGATAATTTTCATGAAGCAGTTAAAAAAACTTGTTCTGTTTTAGCAGTAACTGGAAGAGTTATTCCTGTTACTTTAGAAAATATAACTCTTTCAGCACGATTAAAAAATGAGTTTATTATTAAAGGTGAATCAAATATTCCTAAACAATGCATAAAGTTTAAAAGCGGAATAGATGAAGTTTATATTGAACCTAGAGGTGCAAAGGCAGTACAAGATGCAATTGATGCCATACTAGAAGCAGATGCAGTTGTATTAGGGCCTGGAAGTCTCTATACTAGTATCATTCCTAATTTACTAGTAGACGGAATTAAAGACGCCATTCTTAAGACTAAAGCTATAAAGATATATATATCAAATATATTAACTCAACCAGGAGAAAGTGATAATTATAGTGTCCAGGATCACATTAGTGCTATTTATAAACATTCTTCAAAGGATATAGTAGACTATGTAATTGTGAATAGTGAAGCTTTAAGTGAAGAAGATAAGCAAAAATGTTTGAATAAAAATCCTCAATTAGTAATGTTAGATGAAGAATATAATTCGGATCTAGGTGTTGAATATATTAAGAGTAATTTTATAAAGCTTAAAAATGGATATATAAAACATGATGAGGACAAATTAGCAGCAATTTTAGTAGAAACTGTTATGAGAAAGAAATTATTTTATGATGAGAAAAGAATCTTGGAATTCTTTTATTTATCACAGATGCTAAAAGAGTTTAAAGAGGATAGGGAGAAAAATTAGTTATGTCGTTTTCACTAAAGGTAAAAAATGAAATATGCAGGTATACTGACCTAAATAAAAAAGAAGCAATAGCTGAGCTTTCTGGAATAATGAAAGCTAGTGGAACTTTAGGCCTTGGAGCTAATAAAGCAATGAGCTTTAAAGTTATTACTGAAAATCCAGCTATTGCTAGACTTATATTTAAACTATTAAAAGAGCATTTTAACATACATACAAAGTTATTAGTAAAAAGAAGCAATTCATTAAAGAAAAATAACGTATATGTAGTTATGATAACAGAAGATATGAATGTTAAGGAATTATTATTGGAAGTAGGAGTTCTAACTAATAAGGATTTTTTAGGATTAGACTATAGTATTCCTAAAAGAATAATAAGTGAAGAAAGTCATAAAAGAGCTTATATTAGAGGTGCTTTTTTAGGTGGAGGAAGTATTAGCAATCCTGAAAAAACTTATCATTTAGAATTTGTAACCCATAATTTAGATTATGCAAATGAGTTGAGTAATCTAATTAATAGTTATGGATTATCTTCTAAGGTGATTCAAAGAAAAAGCAGTTATGTGATTTACATTAAAGAGGGAGAACAAATTGTGGACCTATTAAATATTATAGGTGCTCATAGTTCTCTTTTAGAGCTTGAAAATATAAGAATAATGAAGGAAATGAGAAACAATGTAAATAGACTTGTTAACTGTGAAACTGCTAATCTAAGTAAAACAGTAAATGCAGCGGTAAGACAGGTTGAGAGTATAAAAATGATTCAAAATGAGATTGGACTTAATAGATTACCAAAAAACTTAAGAGAAATTGCAGAGTTAAGATTAGAATATCCTGATGAATCTCTAAAGGAATTAGGTGGAATGTTGAATCCTCCAGTAGGTAAATCAGGTGTTAATCATAGACTTAGAAGAATTGAAAAGATAGCTGAAGAACTACGGAAGGAAGAGAGATAAATCATGTCAAAGCACGAAGAGATTATAAAGTATATACTCTCATTGGATATAGGAACTAAAATTTCTGTAAGAGGTGTAAGTAGTGAACTAGGAGTTAGTGAAGGTACTGCTTATAGAGCTATTAAAGAGTGTGAGGCTATAGGCATTGTTAATACAATCTCAAGAGTTGGAACTGTTAGGGTTGAAAAATTAGAGAAAAAGCATATAGATAAATTAACATTTGGAGACATTGCTAATATTGTTGAAGGAACGATAATAGGTGGAGAAGATGGAATTGATAAGGCTTTAGATAGATTTGTAATTGGTGCAATGGAAGTAGAAACTATACCTAAATACATAAATCCAGGATCATTACTTATAGTAGGTAATAGGGAAGAAGCCCAAAAACTTGCGCTTGAAAATCACTGTGCAGTACTTATTACAGGAGGGTTTGAGTGCAGTGAAGAAATTATAAATTTAGCAGATGAAAAGCATCTTCCTCTTATTTCCTCTACCTATGATACCTTTACAGTGGCTAGTATGATTAATAGGGCAATTTTTGAAAATAATATAAAAAAGGATATTATTTTAGTGGAAGATATAATGGAAACTCATCCTTCTTACCTTACTATAAAAGATGATATTAAAAAATTGAAGGATTTAGTTAGTGAAACTGAACATGAAAGATATCCTGTTATTGATGAAGATCATAAAGTTGTTGGAATTGTTACTTTAGCAGATATTCCCAACAATACAGATGATAGTGAATTAATAGAAAAAATTATGATAAAAGAACCTATAGGTGTTTCACCTACTACTACATTAGCTTATGCAGCTCATATTATGGCATGGGAAGGGATAAAACTTTGCCCTGTAGTTAATAAGAAGAAATTAGTAGGAGTTATATCCAGAGAGGATGTTATTAAAGCTATGCAAATAGCAGTAAGACAGCCTCATGTAGGGGAAACTATGGATGATTTAATAATAAAGAATTTTGAGTTTGAAGCTCAGAAGGATACTATGCATTTTTGGGGTGAAATAGTGCCGGAAATGTTAGATTCTATAGGCACAGCATCATGGAATGTACTCAATATGATGCTTTCAACTATGGGAACTATGGCACTTAGACAAAATAGTAATGCAAATGTAGCAATAGATAGTTTCTCATCATATTTTACAAAACCTGTTCAAATGGGAAGAGTAATAGATGTCTATGCTGAAGTTCTAGATAGAGGAAGATATTATTCAAAGGTAGAAATATCTATGTATAACAGTCAAAAAGAATTAGTTGCAAAGTCAGTACTTTCAGCGAAGGTATTAAAAAAATAAACTTAATATTAAAAGATATAAAATATTATAATTAATGGCCCTAGGATAGTTTTAATTCTAGGGGTTTTTAATGGAGAAAATTTATTTTACATAAATTCTTCACTTTTCATTCTTAATTTTTAATTCATGGTAAAAATTTTATTATGGAAATTAAAATCATGTATAAGTTAAATTCCTATTATGGAATCCTATATATGATTTAATAAAAATAACCTATATATAAGGAGGGGGACTATGTTTACTCATATTGTATTTTTTAAATTAAAAGAAGCTACATACGAGAATTTACAAAAATCTAAAAACATTTTATTATCTATGGAGGGAAAAATTCCAATGCTTAAATACCTAGAGATTGGAGTGGATGAACTTCACACAGAACGTTCATATGATGTAGTTTTAATTACAAGGTTTGATTCACTAGATGATATGAATGCTTATCAAACACACCCTTATCATGTAGCACAAGTATTAGCACCATTAAAAGATATGATTGAATCTTCAAAAGCTGTAGATTATGCTCAGTAATAAAAATGTTTGCAAAAAGGATTTCAAATACTAAATAAAATTCATAATGTACAGTTCACAAGATGTAATTGCTAAAGAAATTAAAAATTAGTTTTTAAAATTCCTAGTTTTGATGAAATTGTGAACTGTACGTTGAAGTGAACTACTACCGCTTACTTCGTTGAAGTGGTAGCTTCGTGGTCAATACTCCCAACGGAGCAAGTTTACCCACGCTCAAAAGGTCGAACTAACCTCCTTATAATACCAAAAT
>NZ_DDOV01000059.1:0-22744 GCF_002341865.1 Clostridium sp. UBA2485
AATTTAACTTATACATGATTTTAATTCTCACAACAAGTTTTTTATCTTCAATTAAAAATTAAGAATGAAAGATACGAATTATGGTTAAAACTCCACTGTCAAAGTCCTTGGAGTTTTTTAAAATAAATTTTATTTTAAGAAATTTACATTCCCAACTATTAATTCTTAATTTTTAAGGAGTTAAGCTATTTTTATAGAAAATTTATTTCAAAGTTTTTCAGAGATTTTATTTATAAGTACTACTGATTTAATATATGAGTATTTTCCTACATATATCAAAAAAATACATCATATTAATATGTAAGAGTTTGTTTTGAAGGGGATTTTAATGAATTTAGAAACATATATAAAAAATATGTACTTATATTTTACAGAAATAAATAGAGATGTTTGTTTATTTCAATGGAATTGCATGGATTATTTAGCGTATTCACTAAATTATAGAGAAAATAAAGTTTTTACAATTGAAGAACTAAAACTATATGATGGAACAAAAGGCAAACCAGCCTATATTGCAGTAGATGGAATAGTTTATGATGTAAGTTATGAAGCCACTTGGGGTGGGGGAACTCATTATGGAGTTATGGCTGGAAATGATGTTAGTGAAGCATATAAAAATTGCCATAAAGAAAACTCTACTATTGAGAAATTAAATAAGGTTGGAGTACTTCAAAAATAAGGAGTTAAACATGACGGAATGTAAAATTAATAAAAATATAAAGAATAGAGTTAGAGAGATGGTGGATAACGCTAAAAATAAACAAAAGAAAATGAATTTAATATGGATTGAAGCAACTGGCTGCTCAGGAAACGTAATTTCATTTTTGAATGGAGATGCACCAGATCCCATATATTTTTTAAAGGAAGTTGTAAATTTAAAATATTCAAATAGCCTTATGGTGCCTCAGGGAGAGCAAGCAGTAAGGATATTAAATGAGGCATTAATGGAGGAATTCACATTAATAGTAGATGGTGCAATTGCTACAAAGGATAATGGTTCATTTAATTATACAAGCTATTATAATGGCAAGCCAGTTTCAGCTATGGAAGATGTTCGAAAAGCAGCTAATAAAGCAAAATATATTTTAGCTGTTGGAACTTGTGCGTCTTTTGGAGGAATATCTGCAGCAAAGCCTAATTTATCAAATTCAATAAGTTTAGGGGAATTTCTTTCTGATAAGAAAGTTATAAATTTACCTGGATGTCCTTGTCATCCTGATTGGTTAATGGGAACTATATCACATCTTATTTTATATGGAGAACCAGAATTAGATGAACTTAATAGACCTAAGATATTTTACGGAAATACAATTCATGATTATTGCGAGAGAAGATCTTTTTTTGAAAGAAAAATTTTTGCATCTTCTGTAGGAGAGGCTGGATGCTATTTTAAAATAGGATGCCGTGGACCAATTACAAAGGTAGATTGTCCTATTAGAAGATGGAATGAAAGAATAAATTGGCCTATAGGAAATGATACACCATGTATTGGATGTGCACAAAAGGGATTCCCTGATGCAATGATGCCTTTTGTAAGGATAGAATAGGAGGGTGAACCTTGGGTAAAAAAGTAGTAATTAATCCTATGACAAGAATAAGTGGTTTTTTACAAATAGAGGTAGAGATTGAGAACAATAAGGTAATTGAAGCTAAAAGCCAAGGAATGCTTTTTAGAGGATTTGAAAAAATGTTAAAGGGAAGGAATCCATCAGATGCTATATATTTTACAGAAAGAATATGCGGCATATGTTCTACTGCTCATTCAATAGGATCAGCAAGAGCATTAGAGAGGGCTTTTAACGTTGAAGTACCTCCAAATGAAAATATAATAAGAAACATACTGCATGGGTGTGAGTTTTTACAAAATCACTTAAGGCATTTTTATCAGTATACCTTGCCAGATTACGTAAGTGGTTTTAATATAGACCCACTTTATGAAGTGAACCATGATGATTTTAGAATACCAGAAGACAGGCAAAAAAGATTAATAGAAGATTATTTTATATCCACAGAATATAGTAAAAGAGCCCATAAGTTATTAGCATTATTAGGAGGAAAAGCACCTCATAATCATGGAGTTTTTTTAGGAGGAATTACAGTAACATTAGATGCTGAGAAATTGTTAGAAGCAAAAGCAATGTTATCAGAAATGAAGAGTTTTATAACTAATCGTATGGTAGAAGACATTGAAACTATATCTAAATATTATGAAGATTATTTTAAAATTGGAGCTAGCCAAGGAAATTTTATGTCCTTTGGATTATTTGACGACTATGGAGATATGTCCTATGTAAAGCCTAAGATAATTTTAAAGGATGGTAAAGAAATGAACATTGATAAAGATAAAATAACAGAAAATATTTATAAAAGCTGGTATGTTGGTGAAAAAGAAACCTTTACCTTTCAAGATGAGAGATGGACACCTGATTCACAAAAAAAAGAAGGGTACACATGGATTAAAGCTCCTAGATATGAAGGAGTTCCTATGGAAGTTGGTCCACTAGCTAGGATGTATATATCAGGAGTTTATAAAAAAGATAGCTCTACAATGAGTAGATTAGTTGCTAGGGTGCTTGAAGCTAAAAAAGTGGCAGAGACTATGGAAAGTTTACTAAACATTGTAGAATTAAAAGCTCCATCTAAGAAAAATTTTGTTATACCAGAGAAGGCAATTGGATATGGATTACAAGATACTACAAGAGGTACTTTAGCTCACTTTATAGGAATAGAAGCTAAGCAAATAGATAAATACACTATAATAACACCTAGTACATGGAATTTATCACCTAAAGATGATAAAGGTGTAAGAGGTGCAATAGAAGAGGCACTTGTAGGAAGTCATATACAAGATTTTAACAATCCAGTGGAAGTTGGAAGAATAGTAAGAAGTTTTGATCCTTGTGTGTCTTGTGCTACTCATGTGGTATCTAAAAATGCATCTACAGTTGAGATAAGGGTGGTGTAATGAAAAAAGTAATAGCTATAGGCAATAGAATAATGATGGATGATGCTATAGGAATAAAAATAGTAGAAAGTCTTAAAGAAGATCTGGAGCAATTAGGATTTAGTATTGTACTAGGAGAAACAGATATAGATTATACTCTAAATGAAATAAATGAAGAAGATTTTATTATTATTGTGGATTCAAGTTTAATGGGAAAAAATCCAGGAAGCATTAGTGTGTCAAGCTTAAACAATATTAAAGAGTATAATGAAAAGATTTATTCTCTTCATCAAATGAGTTTAGTAAAAGTACTAAGTAGTTCAGATTTATTTAAAATAGATGGCTTACTTATAACTATTGAAGCTTCAGAAATAAATTTTGGAATGGAACTTAGTAGAATTTTAAAAAACAAATTTGAAGCTATAAAAAACAAAGTATTAAAAGAAATTACTGTTTACTCATAGGTAAAAAATTATTAGAAAATCTAATGATAAAAATAGATAATAACAATTTTGTGATTATGGAAATTTTATGCGTAATTCATTTCTAATGAGGAACATAATTAAAAATGTGATGGATTAGTAAATGAATGATGTAATGCAACAGTTATTTACGGGGAAATATTAGAACTTACAGCAGAAACAAGACATATTGAAGGGAATGAAAATATTTGATAGTGAGATATATTGTAAGATTATATGGATTAGTTCAAGGAGTTGGATTTAGGCCTTATGTTTACAATGTTGCAATTAATTTTAATTTAAAGGGATGGGTAAGTAATGAAGGCTCATCTCTTATTCTTGATATAGAAGGAGAAAAACAAGATATTAAAAATAGTTTGCTTAAAATAATAAAAACACCGCCACCAATATCACAAATAAAAAAGGTTTTAGCTAAAAAAGAAACTCCTTACTATTATAAAGACTTTACTATAAGAAGTAGTAAAAGTAATAATGAAAACTCCAAGTTTTTACTCCCGGATATTAGAATTTGCAAAGATTGTATAAGAGATATTTACGATAAGGATTCTAAGTGGTATAGATATCCCTTTACTAGTTGTACAAACTGTGGACCAAGATATTCAATTATAAAGGCTATTCCTTATGATAGAGAAAGTACTACTATGAAAGAATTTCAATTTTGTAATGAATGTAAAACTATGTATAAAAATCCTAGTGAGAGAAGGTTTCATGCTCAAACGCTTTGTTGTAGAAATTGTGGCCCCACATTGGAATTACTCGATAATAAAAATAATAAAATAAATTGTGATGATCCTGTTAGTGAGGTATCAAAGCTTATAGAAAATGGAAATATTGTTGCTATAAAAGGAATAGGTGGGTTCCAGTTATGCTGTGATGGAAGTAATGATGAGGCTGTAAAAAAATTAAGAAGAAGAAAAAATAGGCCTCACAAGCCTTTTGCATTAATGATAAAAGACATAAAAGCTGCTTATAGTTATGCATATATTAATGAAAAAGAAAAGGAAATCTTAAAATCGAAGGAAGCTCCAATTGTACTTCTTAAGAGTAAAGATAATAAAAAACTATCTAAGTATATTTCTCCTAATATAAATTCATTAGGTATAATGCTGCCTTATACTCCACTTCATAGCTTAATTTTTCAATATGGATTAGAAGTATTAGTTATGACTAGTGGAAATATTAGTGGAAATTCTATAGAGTATAAAAATAATCAAGCCATTGAGAACTTAAAGGAAATAGCAGATTATTTTTTAGTAAATGACAGAAAAATAGAAATACCAATAGATGATTCTGTAGTAAAAGTTCTAGATAATAAGCTGTTAATAAGTAGATTAGGAAGAGGATATGCACCTTATTACTTAAATTATGACATAGGTAATTATAATATTTTAGCTAGTGGTAGTGAAATGAAAAATACCTTTTCTTTATCTAACAATAACACAATAATTTTAGGTAAATATTGTGGAGATTTAAAGCATTTAAATGTATTTGAAGAATATGTTCATAGTATTGAAAGTATAAAAAATATATTAGATTATGACAATAAATTTGTAGCTATAGATAAACATCCATATTTTAATATTAGGGAGTATTTTAAAAATGAAAATTTAGAACTATTAGAAATTCAACATCATTTTGCTCATATGGTAAGCTGCATAGTTGAGCACAATATAAATGAGAAAGTAATTGCTGTTATTTATGATGGTATGGGATATGGAGATGATGGCAAAATATGGGGTGGGGAGTTTTTCATAGGTGATAAGAAGGCATATAGTAGAGTGGCACATTATAAATATATTAATATTCAAGGTGGAGATAATTCTATTAAAAATATTTATAAGATTGCCTTAAGCTATATAGAATTAATAAAAGATAAAAACTTAAGAGAGCAAGCAATAAACAATATAAAGAGTTTTTTAAAAGAATTTATACCATATAGTGAGGTGGAAAGTATTATTAAAAATCACTATATAGCTTTAAAAAATAATATAAATTGTTTTGAAACTTCAAGTATTGGAAGGTTATTTGATGGAGTGGCGTCAATATTAGGTGTTAGACAAATGGTAAGTTATGATGGACAAGGTGCTATAGAATTAGAGAACATAATAAAAGAAGGTATAACTGAAAGTTATAAATATAAGGATTTCTATGAGGAAGAAATTATTAATATAGATATTATTTCAATAATCGAAGAAATAGTTTTAGATAAAATAAAGGGAGTATCTAAGGGCGTAATATCTACTAAGTTTCATAATAGCTTAATAAACATTACTACAGATATAGTTAAAACAATAAGAGATAGATTTAATTTCAACTCTGTAGTACTAAGTGGAGGAGTTTTTGAAAATAGATACCTATTAGAAAACTTAGTAAGCAAATTAAAGGTTGAAGGATTTAAAGTATATTTTAATGAAAAAGTTCCAATTAATGATGGAGGAATATCAGTAGGGCAATTAGTAGCTTCAAATGAACTGATTAAGTCATGGAAAAATAATTAGATATTACATAGGTAAAGGAGATATCATGTGTTTAGCAATAGCAGGGGAAATAATAGAAATAACAAACAATAGGGCATTAGTAGATGTAAAAGGAATAAGAATGTGGATTAATATAGACTTTATAGAGCTTCCTAAAGTTGGTGACTATGTACTAATTCATGGAGGTTTTGGTATTGAAAAAATAGATAGTGAATATAAAGATTTCTTAGACGAGGTAATAGATGAAGTATGTAGAGAATAAGAAAATATCTATTAATGATAAGAAGTATGAAAATATATTATGTAAAATATCTAAGATTAGCAAAAGCATAGATAAAGAGAGAATAAATATAATGGAGGTCTGTGGAACCCATACTCATTTAATATATGAAAGTGGATTAAAGCAGTTATTACCAGAAAAAATCAACCTAATATCTGGACCAGGATGTCCTGTTTGTGTAACCTCTACCTGCTTCATTGATAATGTAATAGATATAGGTAGAAATGGCACTACAATTATAACTTTTGGTGATATTGCAAAAGTTAGAGGAAGTGTATGTTCTCTTATTGAGGAAAGAAACTTAAATTTAAAAGTTATATATTCTATGGACAAGGTTATAGACTTATGTTTAAAAAGTCCTTTGGAAGAATTTTTATTTGCTGGCGTAGGATTTGAAACTACTTCACCACTAATAGCATCAACAATAAAAAAAGCAAAGGAATATAATTTGAAAAATTTATGGTTTTATAATTCTTTAAAAATTATGCCTCCTATACTTGATAAAATACTAAGTTCATCATCTATAGATGGACTTATATTACCGGGAAATGTAGCAATAGTACAGGGGGAAGAGGGATTTAAAAAGATAGTTACAAATTATAATATACCTTCTATAATAGCTGGATTTTCTTATGAACATATTTTAGTATCAATATACTATATTTTAAAAGATATATATATGAAAAACTGTGGTTTTTATAATATCTATAAATCAGTAGTAAAAATAGAAGGAAACATTAAAAGTAAAAAAATTTTAGAAGATGTATTTTATTTAGATAGTGGATTGTGGAGAGGGATAGGACATATTCCTAAATCTACCCTACAAATAAGAGAAGAATACAAAAACTTTGATGGTAAAAACAGATTTAATATTAAGGAAGAAAAAGAAGATATTAAGGTATTAGATTGTAGATGTAAAGATGTAATTATGGGAAAAATTTCACCGGAAAAATGTGAACTATTTAGGAAACTATGTAATAGGGAAAATCCTATAGGACCTTGCATGGTATCTATGGAAGGGGCATGTCATTCAGCTTATAACTATAGTAAATAAGATATAATCGTTATATTAGAATAAATGGAGAATTGTTATGGAAAGAATAAGTTTGATTCATGGTGAAGGTGGAAAGCATACTCAAACATTAATAAAAGAAATCTTTTATAAAGAATTTAAAAATGAAACTTTACTTAAGGATAGAGATTCAGCAAACTTAATGATAAATTGCAATGAGATAGCTTTTACTACTGATTCTTTTGTAGTAAAGCCACTGTTTTTTAATGGCGGTGATATTGGAAAGCTTGCAGTTTGTGGTACTGTAAATGATTTAGTAACAAGCTTTTCAATACCTAAATTTTTAAGTTTAAGTTTTATTATAGAAGATGGATTTTTTATAAAAGATTTAAGGAAAATAGTAAAATCTATTAGTGAAACTTCAGAGAAAGCAGGAGTTAAGATAGTAACAGGAGATACTAAGGTGGTTGAAAGAGGAAAAGTTGAGGGAATTTTCGTAAATACATCTGGTATAGGACTTATAAAACATTCTATAATTGATGATATAAAAGTAGGAGATAAGATAATAATAACATCCACTATTGGTGAGCATGGTACTGACATAGCTATGAGCAGATATGGATTAGAAATAGAAGGGGATATTAAAAGTGATGTTTCACCGTTAAATGATTTAGTAGAAATTTTATATAAGTATAAAAATTATATAAGACTTTTAAAAGATCCTACAAGAGGAGGGATTGCTCAAAGTCTTAATGAAATATCACAAAAATATAAGGTGGGTATAGAGGTTATAGAAGAAAATATACCAATAAGAGAAGAAGTAAAAAGCTTAAATGAAATGATAGGATTAGATCCCTATTATTTAGCATGTGAAGGTGTAATGATAATAATTGTAGAAAATAAAATTTCTAAAAATGTAATAGATACGCTAAAAACCTATGAAAAATATTCAAAAGCTGAAATTGTAGGAGAAGTCATAGAAGAAAACAAAATTTATATAAAAAATAAAATTGGTGGAAAAAGAATAGTAAGAGAATTAGAGGCGATAATGCTGCCTAGAATATGTTAAATTATAATAAAAATGGCTGTTGATTTTTCAACAGCCATTTCATTAAATTTTAAAGCTCATATACAGCTATAAAACAATCGAAACCTTTGACTTTTAATTGTTGAACTCTGCTTTCAGCATTAGCTCTAACAGTATATGAACCGGCAATAACTCTATAATACCCATCATTGTAATCTATAAACACGTCACTTATACTAGCAGATTTTAATTCTTGAACCCTTCTATCAGCATTAGCTTTTTCATTATATGAGCCAGCTACAACTCTATAGTAGGTGGTTGTCCCACCACCAGTGGACCCTCCAGAAGGTTCTTTTCCAGTCAATCCTTTAACTATAGCTCTTGCAAGTTTATCTGATCCTGCATTCTTGTATGCGTTGCAATCTTTAGAAGTTGATACAAAGAAAGGTTCAATAATTATTGCAGTCATACTAGTTGCAGATAATTCATATAAACTAGTAGAAGCTTTAGCTCCACGATTTGAAAGTGATAATCTAGAAGCAATTTCGCTACTTATATTAGCTGCATAGTTCTGTGCTGCTGATGAGCCAGTATAATACCAAACTTCACTTCCAGTAGCGACATCAGTAGTATATGCATTAGCATGGCAGCTAATAAATAAATCTGCTCCCCAGCTATTAGCCTCATTAACACCTGCACTAAGTGCTGAACTAGAACTAGAATATTTTCTTTCATCAGGATTAAAGACCTTTACTGTATGCCCCATATCCTGTAGATATTTAACAACTTTAGGTGCATATTCTCTTATTACTGTATACTCATTTAAATAACCAACTGCTGAAGTATTATTACCATTTGCTAAAATTTCGTGACCATATCTTACGAAAATTTTCATTTTAATAAACCTCCCACATATTTTATTTTTTATTAGATTAACTAATAAAAACGAAATTTTCGCAAAAGTGTAAATATTCATTATAAAGATTATTTTAAACTAAATAAAAATAATACATAAAAAGATATTAAGTCTAGAAGAGTCTTTATGTTAGTAGACTGTTCTAGTTAAAAATAATATATTTTAATATTATTCCTTTTTAGTAATAATATAAGATTTTATATCTTCTATATCTTTTTTTACATCTTCAATTAATTTTAACTTATCTGTAAGACTAGAGATTATTTCTTGATATTTAAGCTCTCTTTCTTCTTGTTTTAAATCTCTTTTTTCTTGCATCTTTAGTATATAAAAGATAAGTGCTACACTTAAAAGTGCCCATATACCATGAGAAGAAGCTAATTCTATTAATTTACCTTCCATATTTTACTCCTTATCTAATTAATATTTTTTTAAAATAAAGCCCTATTTTAGTTCTATTTATAGCTTGTCTACATATATTCAAATCTTCAGCAATTTCAATATAACTATAGTTCTTAATAAACTTTAATACTAAAATCTTCATTTGTATTTCTGTAACATGTTTTAACATATCTTTTATCCAAATAATCTCTTCTTCATCATAGTATCTACAATCAGTATATATATCTAAATTTAATTTTGTGTTTTCATAAGATAAAATTCTTTGTTTTTTTGATAAATAAATATATTTATTTTTTTATGTACCGTTAATCTAAAGCAATATGTCCATCTTAAAGGTCATTATGTATATTATGTAAATGAAGCTTATATGACATTTTAATAAATGACACTGGCAAATCTTACTCAGTATTCTCATATTTTAGAAGTCTATTATATTTTTTAATTAAAGGATTAACTTAAATATAAAAAAATAAGTGATAAAGATTAATCTTTATCACTTATTTTTTATATTAATACAATTATTTAATGTCTAATTTTTCTGCAGCTAGTTTAGGAATGTCATCTTTTTGTACTTCTTCATATGAAAGTGCTTCATCTTTCTTAAAAGTTATTTTTAAGAAAGCACCTTCACGAAGCTGTTTCATTCCTAAAAATTTAACAGATTTTTCATTACCGTCTTTATCATATCCAGTTAATTCATATCCTCTAGATGAAGTTTCTTTACCGTTATCATCTTTTTGTGGAGTTCCTTCTCCTTGGACTATTACATAATAATGTACTTTTTTTACAAATGGATTATATTTTGAATCACATCCTGTTAAGATTGCTGGTATCATCAATACAACCATTAAAATTGGAATTAATTTTTTCATCTTATGCCTCCTAAATTCTTTATAAAGTTACTATTTTAAAATAACCTTTGTTTATGTAATAAACTAATATAAAATTATATTTACACCAGTTTTATAAGAAGTTAACCTAAAAATTATATAAATTTAAAGCTTATTATATTAAGGATAATAGCTAGTTTATTTTCATTTTTTCTATAGCATCTTTAGGAATGTCTTCTTTTTGAACTTCTTCATATGTTTTTACTGATTCACCTTTTAACGTAAGTTTTAAGAAAGCGCCTTCACGAAGTTGGTTTATACCTGTGAAAGTAATAATTTTTTCTTTACCTTCCTTGTCATATGCAGGTAATTTATATTCTCTACTTTCCATAACCTCACCTTTATCATCTTTTTGTGGAGTTCCTTCTCCTTCAATTACTACATAGTAATAAGTTTTACTTGCAAAAGGATTATATCTATCACTACAGCCAGTTAATACCATAGGAACTATCAATATAACCATAAGAATTGGAATTAATTTTTTCATTTTAACACCTCCTATTAATTGATGATATAAGTATAGCATACACAATATCTTATTAAATGACTCTAACCTTACAAAAGTGTAATTATTTCTTACATTTTTATAAGATTGAGTTTATCATTAATTCACAATTGTGGATTATATTAAGCTAGTACATTTATGTAGATAAAAATGATTTAGTGAAAATATTAAATATCCATAAGAATTTTTATCAAAAAACTTAATATAATAATATGTGAAAAAGAATAAAATCTATTGATTTTTTATAAAAAATATATTAAACTTTCGTAATGTAGGGAACTTTTTATGAAAAAAGCATAATAATGTTCACTTATATAAGTCTAGCGATATGGGCTAGATGTTTCTACCGAGCTACCGTAAATAGTTCTATACTATAAGTGCAAGAATTATTATTACGAATTCTACAGAAAATCTTTAAGGGAGATGATTATTTTGAAGTACGATGTAATAATAGTAGGAGCAGGTCCATCTGGAATTTTTGCAGCACTAGAATTAGTAAGGCAAAAAGCTAATAAAAAAATTTTAGTGATTGAAAAAGGAAGAAGCATTGATAAAAGATATTGCCCTAAGGAAAAAACAAAGGAATGTGTTTCTTGTAAACCATATTGTCATATTACTACAGGATTTTCAGGAGCTGGCGCTTTTTCTGATGGAAAATTATCTTTAAGTTATGAAGTAGGAGGAGATTTGCCTACTCTTATAGGAACTGATAAGGCACAAGAATTTATCGATTATACTGATGGTATTTATCTTGAATTTGGTGCAGATACAAAGGTAGAAGGTATAGGAAATACTGAAGAAGTTAAAGAAATAAGAAGAAAAGCCATAGAAGGTGGGTTAAAGTTAGTTGACTGCCCAATAAGACATTTGGGAACAGAAAAAGCACAGGAAATATATTTAAAGATACAAAATTTCTTGTTAGATTCAGGGGTAGAGATAAGGTTTGATACCTTAGTTAAAGATATAGTTGTTGAAAATGATGAAATTAAAGGCATAATTTTAACGGATTCAAAAAACAAAACCAATGAAGAAATGGTTTTAGGTAATAAAGTTATAATGGCAACAGGAAGAAAAGGCGCCGATTGGCTTAAGGATATGTGTATTAAGCATGGAGTTAAGCATTGTGCTGGAACTGTAGATATTGGAGTTCGTGTAGAGCTTAGAAATGAAGTTATGGAAAGTGTAAATAATGTACTTTATGAATCTAAGCTTATAGGATATCCAGCACCTTTTAACGATAAGGTTAGAACTTTTTGTCAAAATCCAGGAGGGTTTGTAAGTCAAGAAAACTATGATAATAATTTGGCTATAGTTAATGGCCATTCTTATAAAGATAAAAAATCGGAAAACACAAATTTAGCCATATTAAGCTCACATAACTTTGCAGAACCTTTTAATGAACCTATAGAATATGGTAAAAAGGTAGCTGAATTAGTTAATATGTTAGGTAATGGTAGAATATTAGTTCAAAGATATGGCGACATATTGGATGGAAAGCGAACTTGGGAACATGAGCTATATCAATCAAATGTTAAACATACCTTACCAGATGCAGAAGCAGGAGATTTAACTTCTGCAATGCCATATAGAACTATGACTAATATATTAAATTTTATTAAAGCTATGAATACTGTAGTGCCAGGATTTGCAAGTAGAGAAACATTATTATATGGACCGGAAATTAAGTTTTATAGTAATAAAATTAATATTGATGAAAATTTTGAAACTAATATAAAGGGGCTTTACTGTTTGGGAGATTCAAGTGGATGGACTAGAGGATTAATGATGGCTTCAGTTATGGGAGTATTGATGGGAAGAAATATTTGTGAGAAATAAAAAAAGCGTGGCTAGTGTCACGCTTTTTTTATTTTTTACAATTTTATAATTAAAAACTATTGAATAAGAATAAAAAATTTAGTTAAGTTGAGAAAGAATTATATTATATAAAATAAATACTATTTTTAAGTATTTTAATTGGGGTATTTAATTCACGACTTAAATAATGGAAAATAATTTTAGTATATTTTTAAATTCATAGATAGCGAGTTATTTATGAATATATAAGAAAAATTAATCAAAGAATATAAATAATTTAAATTAACTGTGTAAGGAAAGGAGAAGAGTATGGCATATACAAAACGAATACTTAAATACTTAAAGCCATATAAATTTCTTGCTATTATTGGACCATTATTTATGGTATTAGAAGTAATTATGGATTTATACCAGCCTAAGATAATGCAAAATATCATAGACGTAGGAATAGCAAATAGTGATTTTAACTATGTAATAAGGTCGGGAATACTTATGGTAGTAGTTTCAATTATAGGTCTTATTGGTGGTGTACTTTGTATTAAATATTCTACAACAGCTGCAATAAATGCTTCTACTGACTTAAGAAAGGATTTATATGAAAAAATACAAGGGTTTTCAGGAGGAAATATTGATAAGTTTTCAAGTGGAAAATTAATAACTATATTAACTACTGATGTAAGTAATGTACAAATGGCTATAATGATGATGCTTAGGACTATGGTAAGATCTCCATTACTTTTTATTGGAAGTATAGTGATGGTATTTATAAATAGTTATCAGCTTTCACCGGTGCTTTTAGGAGTTATTCCTGCCTTAGTAATAGCATTAATTATCATAGGTAAAAAAGCCAGTATGCTTTTTAGAAAAGTACAGGAATCTTTAGATAAAGTTAATACAACTATGCAAGAAAATTTGTCGGGAGTTAGAGTTGTAAAAGCTTTTGTAAGAGAAGAGTATGAAATAAATAAATTTGGTAAGGTCAATGAAGATTTGACAAAGGTGAATACAGCTGCAGTCCAATCTATATCTATACTACTTCCTGTAATTATGCTAGTAGTGAATCTTGGTATAGTTGTTGCCTTATGGTTAGGTGCTATTAATGTAAATAAGGGAACTATTCAAGTTGGCCAAATTATAGCATTTTTAAATTATCTTCTTCAATTATTAATGGCATTAACAATGATAGCTATGATATTTATTCATATAGCAAGATCTGTACCTTCAGTAGAAAGGATTATGAATGTTTTAGATACTGAACTAGAAATTATGGATAGTGAAAATGCAAAAAAAATGGATAATTTTAATGGAGATGTTGAATTTAAAGACGTTTCTTTCAGTTACAATGATGATGGAGAAATGGTGTTAAAGCATATTAGCTTTAAGGCTAATCGAGGAGAAAAAATTGGTATTATAGGTTCAACAGGAAGTGGTAAATCTACTTTAGTTAAACTTATTCCTAGGCTATATGATGTAGACGAAGGAAAAATTTTAATTGACGGTATGGATATAAGAGATTTAACAATTTCTTCCCTTAGAAGTGCTATTGGTATGGCTACACAAAAGCCACTATTATTTTCTGGTACTATAGAAAGTAATATTAAATATGGTAAGGAAGATGCAGCACTAAAAGAAATGAGAAGGGCAGCAGAGTCAGCTTGTGCTATGGAATTTTTAAGTACTTTTGAGCAAGGATTTCAATATGAGTTAACTCAAATGGCAACTAATCTTTTNNTTTCAGGTGGGCAAAAGCAAAGATTAGCTATTACAAGGGCTTTAGTAAGAAAGCCTAAAATACTTATTTTAGATGATTCAACTAGTGCTTTGGATGCTAGATCGGAAGGTATAATTCAAGAGGCACTAGATAAAGAATTTAATGATACAACTACATTTATAATTGCATTAAAAATTTCTTCAATTATTGATGCAGAAAGAATACTTGTATTAGATGAAGGAGAACTTGTAGGACAGGGAACTCATAATGAGTTATTAAAAAACTGTAATGTATATAAAGAAATATACCTTTCTCAAGGTGGAAAGGAGGTAGCATATGAAGAGTGATAATAGACGAGTTAATATGGCCAATAATTCAAGTGGATTTGATCAGGTGAAGAGGGCGAAGAATGCCAAAGGAACTCTAAAAAGAATTTGGGCATATCTAAATAAACAGAAAAAGGCACTAACATTGGTTATTCTATTAATTATAATAACATCAATTTTAGGGATTTTAGGATCATATTTGATAGGAGTTACTATTGATAATTACATAATTAATAAAAATTTAAATGGAACATTAAAAATGATTGGAATTATGGCAGTAGTTTATATTTCAAACGCTCTATTGACCTGGCTTCAAACCTATATTATGGTTATAATTTCTCAAAAAACTATAAAAAATATAAGGGCAGATTTGTTTTCAAAATTTCAAACATTATCTTTAAGGTTCTTTGATAATCATCCGCATGGCGAACTAATGAGTCATGTAACCAATGATATAGATAATTTAAATAATGCCTTAACTCAAGGTGTAATTCAATTTTTAACAAGTGTTTTAACGGTTATAGGAGTANNGGAGTAACTATTGCTATGCTTTCTTTAAATTGGATTATGGCAATAGTAGCATTTATTATAATACCAGTAATATTTCTTATTACTAGGAAGTTAAGTAAATTTACAAAAGATGCTTTTATAGAGAGGCAAGAAACACTAGGAGAATTAAATGGTTTTATAGAGGAGACAATAGGAGGTCAGGAAATAATAGCCTTATTTGGTCAAGAAGAGGAAGTCCTTGACAATTTTAACGTTAATAATGACAATCTTAAAGAAGCTTCCTTAAAAGCTGAAATATATTCTGGTATAATGAATCCTCTTATGAATTTTGTCAACAATTTAGATTTTGCTTTAGTTGTTGCAGTAGGTGGATTTTTAACTTTAAAGAACCTAGCTACCATAGGCGTTATTGCTACCTTTGTAAACTATTCAAGACAATTTTCAAGGCCACTTAATCAGCTAGCTACATTGTATAACACAATTCAGGCGGCTATAGCTGGTGGAGAAAGAGTATTTGAAATTATGGATGAAGTTCCAGATATAGCGGATAATAATGATGCTAAAGATATAGAGTCTTTAAAAGGAGAAGTAGTTTTTAATGATGTATCTTTTGGTTATAATGAAGAAAAAATGGTGTTGAAGAATATAAATCTCAATGCTAAACCAGGGGAAAGTATAGCGTTAGTAGGACCAACAGGTTCTGGAAAAACTACTGTAATAAATCTTTTAACACGTTTTTATGATATAAACAGTGGTGAAATAAAAATCGATGGTTTAGATATTAAAAATTACACTATTGATTCTTTACGAGAAAATATAGGTGTAGTGCTTCAAGATAGTTTTCTCTTTTCAGGTACAATAAAGGATAATATAAAATATGGAAGATTAGAAGCTACTGATGAAGAGGTTATTAAAGCTGCTAAACTTGCTAATGCTCATTCTTTTATAGATTACTTACCAGATAAATATGATACAGTTGTTGCAGCTCAAGGAGAAAACCTAAGCCAAGGACAAAGACAGCTTATTTCCATTGCAAGAGCTATATTATCAAATCCAAATATACTAGTTCTTGATGAAGCTACTAGTAACATAGATACAAGAACAGAGCTTCAAATACAAGAAGGTTTAAACAATCTCATGAAAGGAAGAACTAGCTTTATAATAGCTCACAGATTAAAAACTATAGAAGAAGCAAGTAAAATAATAGTAATTAAAAGTGGTGAAATAATAGAACGTGGAAATCATAAAAGTTTAATAGAATCTAAAGGATTTTATTATGAATTATATACTTCACAATTTAAAATATAGAAATTAAGATATATTCAAAAATAACTAGTCAATATAATTCTGTATTTTTACCATACTATTTTAAGGATATATCTTTGGATAATTATTTTCTTTAATATTTTAAATATAAGAATTACTGTTAAGTAGATTTTAATAGCAGTTTAAAGTGAGTCAAAGGCAAAGTATTAAATAAAATTGGTAGTAATCATCTTTAAAAGAAAATTACTACCAATTTAATAAAACTATGTTTGTAGATATGAGCATATTAAAAAGTTATTATTATTTATAAGGTTTTAGCACTTTAATGTTTTGTTATACCTTTGTAACAATCTAAGAAAATGATTTGCTTCTCTTAATACATGGTCTCCTAATAGAGGAAGTATAAGACCGTGAATTTTGCAGTCTAATAAACCTTTAGTAGCATCTCTTTTAAAATCTCTAATGTTTCTTGTTGAAGTTAAAGTTTCTTTTGTTAAATTTGAAAGAGTATCGCAAACTTCCATTGCATTCTGAGCTTCTGCTAGTAACTTCTCAAATTCTTTTGCGAAATTGTTGGAAACACCTATTAATGTTTCCTCTGTTGGATCCAATAATCCTCTAATGAATAGTGAATGCTCTGCCATAATTCTATCCCAGAATACTTCTTGTTCTGCAATTTCATCCATTAAATGAAGAAATTGATTATTTTGTAATCTTGTTAATAACGTAACAAAAAGCTCAGCTTCTCTTAATATGTGGTCAATAAGTAATGGATAATTAAAAGTAAATATTCTGCAATTAACTACATCTTCTAATAGTTTTTTCTTAAAGTCTATAAGGTTATTAGTTAAATAAATAGCTCTTTTATTTAAAAAGGTAACCCTATTTTCAAGAATACCAGGGATTTCAGACTCAGGACCCGGAATCATCCCTAATTGGATCCTAGTAATGTTGGTATTTATAGGTATTCCAGTGAAAAATTGAGTAGAGAGTTCAGCATCTAATGTAAATTCTGTGAAAAATTCTCCAGAGAGCATAACCTCAGAAGGAACGACATTCTTTGATAGTCTTACGGCTTCTAATAGTAGTTGATCAAAACTTCTTCTAAAATAAGCTGCTTCTTCAATTCTATCTGGATTTTTTTGTGTGAATCCGGCTTCTAAAAAAGTTGAATGCTCCTTTTGAATCCTAAGAAAAAATAAATTTAATTGTAAAGACATTTGTATAAATTCTTCTCTTGAAAACATAGCCTCTCTTGATAACATAATACTTCTCCTAATATTGTTTACTACTACATATAATATTAATTATAAGTTAATATGTTACATATTTAATGTTTATTTCCTGGGAATTTATTCTCATTATGAGCTGTCTAAATTATCATATAATAAAATTTATTTATGGAATTTTATTTCTCAATTGATTAAATTGCATTAAAACAGTATAAAATAGTATAATATTGTAATATATTTGTATAAGGCATATGAAAAGGAGAAAATTATGATACTACATAAAGGAACTTTAGGATTAGATATAGAAGAATGTGAAGAAATTAAAGAAAAGCTAGGTAATGGAGAGAACTTATATGATGCATTTTTAAAAGTGGTTAAAGAGAGAGAACCATCTTTTGATGTAAAAAGAATAGCATCTATTCAAACGCCTGTTAAAGAAATTGCATTATCTTTTCAATTAATGGAAATTTTAAAAGAAAAGAAGAAAGAAAAATAAACTAAAATACAACAATTAGAGTTAATAAAATTAAAATTAAACTTAAAGAATATTAAAATATATCGATAAATAAGCTTGCCGTAATGACAAGCTTATTTATATGGTTAATATTAACAATTTAACAATAATTTAAAATAAAAAGGCTTTTTTTATATTCCAACATAATACAAATTATACTATAATTAAATTATATCATTTAATTTAGGGGGATTTAATATGAAGAAATTTTTCAAAGACAAGGCAAAATTGGCACTATTAATTGCATTTACCTTCGTATTTTCAATGGTAGTTCAATTTAATGCTAAACTAGTTTATGCTGAAGAGGTAAATTCACAGTATAAACAAATTGATATCTTAAGTTTCAATGATTTCCATGGATCTTTAGAGGAAAATGGAAAAAATGTAGGAGCAGCAAAACTTGCTGGAGCAATTGATGAAGCAAGAAAAGCTAATCCTAATAGTATTGTAGTATGTGCAGGAGATGCCTTTCAAGGAAGTGCTATGTCTAACTTGACTTATGGCAAACCAGTAACAGATGTATTTAATTCAATAGGAATTAAATATTCAGCTTTAGGAAACCATGAGTTCGACTGGGGCGATGAGCATTTAATTTCATGGCAGCAAGAAGGAAATTTTAAGTTTTTAGCTTCAAATGTTTATGATAAAAGAACAGGAAAGCCTGTAGAATGGGCTGAACCATATGCAGTACAAGAAATTGATGGAGTAAAAATAGGTTTTGTAGGACTTGCAACTCCAGAGACAGCAGTTAAAACAAAGCCTGAAAACGTTAAGAATTATGAATTTAAAGACCCATCAGAAGCAGCACAAATTTGGGTAGATCATTTAAGAAATGTAGAAAAGGCTGATGTAGTTATAGCATTAACCCATATAGGAAGTATTCAAAGCCAAGATGGAACAATAACTGGAGAAGCAGCAGAACTTGCAAACAATGTTAAAGGTTTAGATGGAATAATATCTTCACATACCCATCAAAAGGTTTCAGGAAAAGTTAATAATGTTCCTATAGTACAAGCTATGTATAATGGAAGAGCTTTAGGTAAGCTTTCTATAAAAGTTGATAAAGATAATAGATTATCTTCAATAGAACCATCTGTAGACGTATTATATGAAAGAAAAGATTTAAAAGAAAATGAAGAAGTTAAAACTTTAATAGGAAAATATACTGACGAGTTAACACCTATATTAAATGAAAAAGTTGCATATTTATTAGTTGATTTACCTCATGATAGAAAAGAAGGATTAAGTCCACTGGGAGAGCTTACAGCTAAATATATGACAATGTCAGCTGATGCTCAAATTGGACTTATGAATGGTGGAGGAATAAGAGCACCATTACCTAAAGGTGAAATAACAATGGGACGTATGTATACAATTATGCCTTTTGATAACACTTTAGTTACCATGGACTTAAAAGGTTCTGATATTAAGAAAAATCTAGAACATGGAATTGCTAATGAAACATATGGATGGGTTCAATTCTATGGTGTAAGAGCTTATTATGACAAAGAAAAACCATCAGGAGAAAGAATTAATCATATGGAATTATTAGATGGTACTCCAATAGAAATGGACAAATATTATAAAGTTGTTACTAATGACTTTATGGCTGAAGGCGGAGACGAATTTGATTTTTCAGGTGGTAAAAACATTTTAGATACAGGTAAGCCAATCAGAGATGGTATGGTAGAAATTATGAAAAAAGAAGGAAAAATAGATTATAGTGCTCAAGGCTTATTAATAGAAGGCAAAAAGCCAGAGACTCAACCTGGATTTAATCCAGAAACTAAACCAGATAATTCAAAAGAAGATAAAGAAATATTACCACAAACTGGTTCAGGTTTTGGAAGTAATGGATTTATAACTCTAGGAACTATAGTTACTCTTTTAGGTGGAACTATGTTTGTAAGAAATAGAAAAAATAAGGAAGAAGATGCAGCATAATCTTTCTTAATAAAAAAGTATAATTTGATATATAAGTACCTTGTTCATATAGCAAGGTGCTTATTATTCTTAATATATTAACAGAAAATTCAAATAGCTTATCTTAATATTTAGACATATTCAAAAAATAACTATCCAGTATTCTCGTTTATTTTTCGTCATACTGCGTCGTTAGAACTCCAGGATAGCTTAGGCTATTATGAAAACCTATCTCCTTGTCTGATGCAAAATATACAGACTATCTTTGACTAGTTATTTTCTTTTATATGCCTTAATTAGGGGGAATGAAATGTGTTAAAGCTCTTTAAAATGAAAAAGCCTATATCCTTATTAGTAGTATTTACTATGGTATTTACCTTGTTGTCTTTCCATAGTACAAAAGAAGTTTTTGCTAATGAGGAAACAAAAGAAATACAAATAATAGGAACTTCAGACTTACATGGAAGATTTGCACCTTATGAATATGCTATGAATGAGGCAAATACAAAGGGAAGCCTTAGTCAAATTTCATCCTTAGGAAAAGAGCTTAAAGAAAAAAATCCTAACACAATGGTTGTAGATGTAGGGGACACTGTACAGGATAACTCATCACAGTTATTTTTAAAAGATGATATTCATCCAATGGTTTTAGCCATGAATGAAATAGGATATGATACATGGACTCTAGGAAATCATGAGTTTAACTATGGAGTACCAACCTTAGAAAAGATAATGTCACAATTTACAAACACTTCTATTTTATGTGGAAACGTATATAAACCAAATGGAGAACCTCTTGGAAAGGCTTATGAGATAGTTGATATAAATGGAGTAAAAGTTGCTAATATAGGAATGGTTTCACCTCATATTACTAAATGGGATGGACCTAATCTTGAAGGATATAAAGTCACCAATCCTGTAGAGGAAACAAAAAAAGCAGTTAAAGAAATTCAAGATAATAAAAAAGCTGATATTATAATTGCTACTGTTCATATGGGAAAAGACACAGAGTATGGATTAGGGGATAGTGCTTCAGAAATAGCAGAAGCATGTCCAGAGATTGCAGCAATAATCTGTGGACATGCCCATTCAACTATAAAAGGGGAAGTTGTAAATGGCGTACTTATAACAGAGCCAGGTAAATATGGGGAATTTGTTTCTAAAGTAGATATAAAATTAACTAAAAATTCAGACGGAAAGTATGTAATTAAAAATAGAAGTACAGATATTAAGTCAGATTTAGTAGAAGTTAAAACTTATAAGGAAGATGAAGCTTTAAAATCAAAATTAGCTCCACAACATGAAAAAGCTTTAGCAGATGCTAATATAATAATAGGAGAGCTTAAGGGTGGAGATTTAGCACCAGCTAATGAAGTAAAGGGAATTACTGAGGCTCAATTAAGAGATACTCCATTATTAGATTTAATTTTAGAAGTTCAAATGCATTATGGAAAGAAAAATGTTCCAAATGGAGCACATCATGTTTCCGCTGCCGCAATTTTTGACTCAAAGGCTAATGCAAAAGAAGGAAAAATCAAAAAGGCAGATACTTCAAAGATTTATAAATATGATAATACATTGATAACTTTAAAAATTAATGGAAATCAATTAAAGAAATATATGGAGTGGTCAGCAAAATATTATAACACTTTTAAAGAAGGAGATTTAACAATTTCTTTTAATGAGAAAATAAGAATGTACAATTATGATATGTTTGGTGGAGTTAAATATGAAATAAATATATCCAAACCCGAAGGTTCAAGAATAGAAAAATTAACTTATAATGATGGAACAGCTGTGAAAGGTGGGGATATAATTTATTTAACTGTTAATAACTATAGAGCTAATACAACACTTTTAAATAGTGACTCTGGTATATTTAAAGGTGAAAATGTAGAAGTTGTTTACGACTCCACAAATGAGCAATTATCAGCAGTAAGGGACTTTATTAGAGAATATATTGTAAAAGATAAGAATGGAGTTATAACTCCGACGCTAGATAATAACTGGAAACTTACAGGATATAATTTTGATAAAGCAAAAAGAGATGCTGCGGTTAAACTTATAAATGAAGGTAAAATTGACATTCCAACTTCTGAAGATGGAAGAACTCCAAATGTTAGAAGTGTAACTTGGGATGATATTAAACATTTAGCACCAGAGCTGCCTGATAACAAGGATAGCGAAGTAACTAATCCGGAAGGCAAACCAAGTTCAACTAATAATAATTCTGAAGAAGAAAAATTACCACAAACCGGTCTAGAGTTTGGTAGTGAAGATTTTATATCTCTAGGCTCATTAGTATCATTATTAGGAATAGCAATGTTCTTATTTAACAAGAAAAAGAAAAGTGAATATGCAGCTTAATTAAGCTATAAAAAGAGGTAACTACATTAATGTAGCTACCTATTTTTTCACCTCTGGGGAACAGTTTAATCAATGGAGAATTGAGAATGGAAAATTGACAATTATGGTTGAAATCAATTTGTAAAATTAATTTCTTCAAATAGAT
>NZ_DDOV01000059.1:22813-29603 GCF_002341865.1 Clostridium sp. UBA2485
AAACTAATTTCTTTAAATAATTTTTTACTAGCAATATAATTGCTAGTTTTTTATAAGAAGCTACTGTGTAACTTCAAAAATAAATTAATTCTAAATTTCTCAGCGATAGCTGAGAAATATCAATAATTCTCCATTGTCAATTGTCAATTTTCCATTGTTAAAGCTATGGTATATTAATCATTTATAGTATAATTAATTAAGACATATAAAAGAAAATAACTAGTTAAAAATAGGTATTATATTTTGCACCAGACATGTCTATAGGTTTTCATGATAATTGGGTTGTCATAGAGTTTTCCTAAAGACTAGAAATGAGGTAGAACTATGAAAAACAAAGTTTTTAAAATTTTTGGTATAGTATTATTGGTTATAGGAATTTCGATGGTTGGTTATGGAATTCATAATAAGGTTAAAACTAATAATAAACAAAAAGAAATGATAGAAAACTTTGAATCAGCTTTAAATCACATTAAAGATAGTAATAATGAGACAACTAAAGAAAATAAAAAACAGGAAGATAAAAAAGAAGAAGAAATTCCTCTTACTGATGATGTTATTGCTATAATGGAAATACCTAAGATAAAGTTGCAAGTAGCAGTTAAAGAAGGAACAGAAATGGATATACTTAATTACGCTGTAGGTCACTTTAAAAACACTGCAATGCCAGGTAAAAAAGGAAATTTTGCAGTAGCTGGTCATAGAAACTATACCACTGGAGAGTTCTTTTTAAATGTTCATAAACTAACTGATAAAGATGAGATTAAAGTTAGAACTCATGAGAATACTTATATATATATAGTTAGTGGCATGGAAGTGGTAAATGAAGATGCACTAGAAGTATTAAATCCTACAGAGGATGCTACTATAACTTTAGTTACATGCACAGAGGATGGAAAACAAAGGTTAATAGTGAGAGGTAAACTAAAAGAATAGGATGTGATAAAACTATATGGAAAACAATGAAGAAAGAATAGATTTAGGCAGCTTTGCTCATCTTCACGTCCATACAGAATATAGTCTTTTAGATGGCTCAGGAAAGATAAGTAAAATGGTGCAAAGAGTCAAAGAATTAGGCATGAAAACCATAGCCATTACGGACCATGGAACTATGTATGGTTGTGTTGATTTCTATAAGGCTGCAAAAGAAGAAGGTATTAAGCCTATTATAGGATGTGAAATCTACGTTGCATCTAAATCTATGCATATTAAGGATGCTAATAGTGAAAATGAAACCAATCACTTAGTATTGTTGGTAAAAAATGAAGTCGGATATGAAAATTTGATGAAGATTGTTTCTACTGCATCCATAGAGGGATTTTATTATAAGCCTAGAGTTGACCATGAATTCTTAAAAGCTCATAGTGAAGGGCTTATTGCAAGTAGTGCTTGCTTAGGAGGAGAGGTTCAATCTTATTTACTTCAAAATAATGAGAAAAAAGCAAAAGAAGCAGCACTAAGATTTAAAGAAATCTTTAATGGAGATTTTTACTTAGAACTTCAATATCATGGCATGGATGAGCAGTTAAGAGTTAATGAACAATTAATTAAACTATCAAAAGAATGTGATATTCCATTAATATGTACCAATGATGTTCACTACATAAATAAAGAGGATGCAAAATCTCATGAAATACTATTATGTATTCAAACGGGAAAAACAATGGAAGATGAAAAGAGAATGAAGTATCCTTCCAATGAGTTTTATTTAAAATCTCCTGAGGAAATGGAAAAAATCTTTGGATATGTTCCAGAGGCGTTAGAGAATACAGTGAAAATTGCAGAGAAGTGTAATTTTGATTATGAATTTCACAAATCAAAATTACCTAAATTTCCATTACCAGAGGGGGTAGACCCTTATGATTATCTTAAAGAAACCTGTTATAGTGGTCTCTTTGAGAGGTATGAAGCTTTTAAATCTTTAGTAGAAAAGCCTTTTGATTTTGAGGAAGTTATAAAAATCACTAACGAGGACGATGAGGGGAAAAAAATAGTTGATAGGCTAGAATATGAGCTAGGTATCATAAATCAAATGGGTTATGTTGATTATTTCTTAATCGTTTGGGATTTTATAAGATTTGCCAACGAAAATGGAATACCAACTGGACCAGGAAGAGGTTCAGCAGCAGGATCAATAGTAGCCTATACCTTAGGAATAACAAAAATAGATCCAATAAAATATGGCTTACTCTTTGAGCGTGAAGTAAGATGCGCTAGTTAAACTCGGTGAATTGCTGGAAGGCTAAACAGAAAAAATATGCATGCTAATCAGCAGCCAAGTCTAGGAAAGGCATAAAAGTACTAGAAAGGTTCAGAGACTAGAGGATTGAATAGCCAAATAATAATATCCTCCACGAGTGCCGAGCTTAGCAAACATATATTCGTATACAGATTTATAGTATTGAAGATAATAATATTACTGATTTGTATATGTAGGTGATTTAAATGTTAAAAAAATGTCTAAAATGTAATGAAAATTTTAATGCGGATTCTAAAATACGAAAATTTTGTAGTAGAAGTTGTGCTAATAGTTTTAACGCTACAAAAAGAAAAGTGCATGATAATAGTTTATACACTGCTGGAATGAATACTTTTAATGCATATGTGCTTGGATTAATATACTCAGATGGATGTTTGAGTTTTGATGAGCACTCAAATAGGTATAGAATTACTATAACTATGAACGAATATGATTTAATGGAGTGTTTAAATAAATTTATCTGTCCAACTAAAAAGTTGTATAAATATAAGCATCCTAAAGGCAGAGAGTTTTCTTATTCAGTTATAACTACTAATGAGTTTGACGTAAATTTTTTAAAAGAACTTGGATTAATTGAAAGAAAATCTAAAAGTATTATGCTACCCGTATTGCCTAATAATTTAATGAGTCATTTTATTAGAGGATATTTTGATGGTGATGGCAGTGTATATGTAAATAAAACTAAACAAATTATAAATAAAAAAGTAAAGTATTATAAATATATAAACTGTAGTTTTACTACAGGAAGTATTAAATTTGCAGAGCAACTTCGTAATGTATTATTTAATAATGATATTGAAAATACATTGGTTGCCGACTCAAGAAGAAGCGATAATTTCTATGTAAAAATATATAAGAAAGAATCCATTAAAAAATTCTATAATTACATATATAAAGATGATAGTTTATATATAAAAAGGAAACATTTAAGGTTTGCTAAGATGATATAGTCCAAACTGAGCTAGAAATGACTAGCTGATGAAAATGAGAGAAATCTCCAGAGCGTAGGATAAAGAGCCTGCGGTTAACAATAAATGTTCTTAAACCCAGAAAGAGTAAGTATGCCAGATATTGACAGTGACTTCTGCTACGAAGGCAGGCAAAAGGTTATTGATTATGTTGTTGAAAAATATGGGGTTAATAATGTATCTCAAATTATAACCTTTGGAACAATGGCAGCTAGAGCTTGCATTAGAGATGTAGGTAGAGCTATGAATTATCCTTACGCAGAAGTAGATAGAATAGCTAAAATGATACCTACAGTTTTAAATATAACTATTGATAAAGCATTAAATATGAATCCTGAACTTAAAGAAGCTTATGAAGGCGACATGAGAGTTAAGGAATTAATTGATGTGGCAAGAGATTTAGAAGGTCTACCAAGACATAGCTCAACTCATGCTGCAGGAGTAGTTATAGCATCTCAGCCTCTTGTAAGTTATGTACCTCTTCAAAAAAATGAGGAAATGATTGTAACTCAATTTACTATGGGTACTTTAGAAGAACTAGGCCTTTTAAAAATGGATTTCTTAGGTCTTCGTACTTTAACAGTAATGAGAGATGCAGTTAATTATATTAAACAAAATCGAGGTATTGATATTGATCTAGATAAAATAGATTTTGAAGATACGAAAGTCTACAAAATGATAGGAGAAGGTAAAACTGCAGGAGTATTCCAGCTAGAGTCATCAGGTATGACTAGCTTTATGAAAGAACTAAAGCCTGACTCATTAGAGGATATTATAGCGGGAATAAGTCTTTATAGACCCGGTCCAATGGCAGAAATACCAAGATATGTAGAAAGCAAAAAAAATCCAAACAGAGTAACCTATGAAACACCGCAACTAGAACCAATACTTAATGTTACTTATGGGGTAATGGTCTACCAAGAACAGGTTATGGAAATAGTTAGGAAATTAGGGGGTTATTCCCTGGGAAGAAGTGACTTAGTGCGAAGAGCTATGTCTAAGAAAAAGCACAAGGTCATGGAAGAGGAAAGAAAGAATTTTATTTATGGAATAGTAAATGATGAGGGAGATATAGAAGTACCTGGTTGTTTAAGAAATGATATATCAGAAGATGCAGCAAATAAGATATTTGACCAAATGATGGATTTTGCAAGTTATGCGTTCAATAAAAGCCATAAATTATAAATTTAGTGTGGCACTATATAGTGATGTATAGTTAAAAACTCCTTAAATTGCTGGGAAGCCCTAAAGCTACTTAAACCACAACATAGCTTGTAAAGGCAGATGTGATGGTGGACGAAAGTCAGAAAAAATTAAGTAGATGATATATGAGTAAATTCTAAGTATTTATTTTGTGAAATCACATAAAATAAAATGGGTTATCAGCAGCGAAATTTCCCAATAAAAATGTCTTTTAGGAGATGGTATTATTTTAGATAAGCGATCTATTAAAAAAATATATAAGCTTAGGGATGAGGGTAATACCATAAGAGAAACCTTTTGGAATGATGAGAAAATACGAAAGATTACATGGGAAAGACGTTCAGAGACTATAATAGGAGGTACTAAGCATTTAGTACGTGGTATAGTCCAGCCTACAACTATATTAAATATAGGCTTATGAAAGTAAGAGTAGGAAAAGGCAGCGGCATACGCAGTTGTTGGATATCAAACTGCTTATTTGATGTATTATTATCCAACAGAAATTATAGCAGCAATGCTTAATAGTGTTAAAGGAAGTAATGAAAAGGTTGCTTATTACATAAGATTTGCTAACCAATTAGGCATAAGTGTGCTTCCACCGGATATTAACGAAAGCTATTCTGATTTTACTGTTAAAGATAAAACTATAAGATTTGGACTTTCTGCTATTAAAAACGTTGGGGAGAATGTTATTGAATCCATAGTAAAATATAGAGAAGAAAAAGGTGAGTTTACTGGATTCATGGATTTTTGTAATAAAATAGACACTACACAAGTAAATAAAAGAGCTGTTGAAAGCTTAATAAAAGCAGGAGCTTTTGATTCTTTAGGTATTTATCGTTCACAATTATCAGCAGTATTTGAAAAAGTTCTAGATGGAATTCACAATGAGAAAAAACGAAATGTTAAAGGACAAATAAGTCTTTTTGAAGATATTTTAGAAGAGAAAAATTTTGAGGTAGAGTATCCTAGAATACAGGAATTTAATAAAAAATACCTATTAGCTATGGAGAAGGAAATGACGGGGATTTATTTATCCGGTCATCCACTTGATGAATATGAAAAATCTTTAAAAGTTCAAACAAGTCATAATATCTCAGATTTACTTTTAGAAGATGGCTTTGAAGATGGAGTAGAATTAGATGAACAAAATCTTAAGGTTAGCGATGGGGATAAAGTCATAATTGGAGGTTTAATTTCTGCCGTAAGTAGAAAAGTGACTAGAAATAATACTATGATGGCTTTTATCACTTTAGAAGATTTATATGGCGCTATGGAAATTGTAGTATTTCCTAAAACCTTTGAAAACTGCAAAAATCTGATTAATGAGGATGAAATTGTAATTGTAAAGGGGAGAGTGGCAGTAAGAGAAGATGAGCAAACTAAAATATTATGTGAGGAAATAAAGCCTCTTATTAATATCAATAAGGATAAGATCTATATTTTACTTAAAGACAAAACTTTGCTTACTCCTACTGCTAATGAAATAAAAAGTGGACTTAAAGCCTTTAAAGGAAACACTCCAGTATATCTATGTACAGCAGATGATAGAAAATCCTATCTAATGGATAAATCTGCATGGCTTAGTAACGAATACGATACAATAGAAATATTGAAAGAAACCTTTGGAGAAAAAAATGTAAAGGTTGTTGAATAATAGGTTTATGCTATGATTAATTCATAGCATTTTCCTATTTAAAAGTATTGATATAAAAAATATTGGCAATCATATATGGTGATACTATTTTTAAAAATAATATACACTATTATTGAAATTAGATTTATTTAATTCAGAACTTAAAATAATGCACAATTCAAAATTCACAATTAAGGTTGAAATTAATTTCTTCAAATAGATTTTCAAATAAAAGTGAGTTTATTACTTGAAAAATAAATCAACTCAAAACTTCTTCTATAAAGAAGAAGTATCAATAATTCTCCATTCTCAATATTCAATTTTCAATTGTATAAGGGTGCAGTATAGTTTGGAACAAGACTAATAAATTCAGCTAGTACTATGGAGATATTACAGCATCTAGTTCTTTATAAGAAGTGACTACATCACTTCAAAAACAAATCAATTTTAAATTTCTCAGCTTTTGCTGAGAAATATCCACAATTTTGAATTTTGCATTGTGAATTATGAATTATATAAGTATAACTTTTAAACCTATGTTAATTTTATTGATTATATCTTTGATTTTGCTTACAATTTATATAGTGATAGTTTTGAATTTAGGCATCTTCAAAAAAATAATAGAACCAGTATGCTAGCCTATTTTCCATCATACTGCGTTGTCAGAATCTGCCGATAGCACCACTATGGGCAGAGTCTGACGTCTTGTCTGATATAAAATATACT
>NZ_DDOV01000061.1 GCF_002341865.1 Clostridium sp. UBA2485
GCGGGGAGCTATCCGACAATTAGGGAGGAAATTATTTTTTAGCGAAATAATTTCTTTAATCAATTTTTTCACTAGCGATTATATCGCTAGTTATTCTGTGGCGAACATTGTTCGTCGCTACAGGATCAATTTAAAATTTCTCAGTTACCACTGAGAAATTTCCACAATTGTGAATTGGGCATCGTGAATTGTGAATTAGAAAAAGGAGTTCAACGAACTCTTTTTCATATGCTTAACCTTTTGGTTTAAATATTATGGCAGAAATAAATCCAAAGATTATTGCTGAAGAAACCCCTGCACTTACTGTCTTTAAAACACCAGTAAATATTCCTATAAAACCGGTTTTCTCAGCTTCAGTTATAGCAGCTGTTACAAGGGTATTTCCAAAACTACTTATAGGTACAAATGCTCCCGCGCCTGCGAACTTCACCAAAGGGTCATATAGACCAAATCCACCTAAGATTGCACCAATTACAACTAGTGTACAAGTTGTGTGTGCAGGAGTAATCTTTAAAGTATCCATTATAAGTTGCCCAATAACACAAATTAAACCACCTATTATAAATGCAAAAATAAATTTTTCCATAACTTAACTCACACCTTCTTTTTTACATTTCTATAGAAACAGCATGGGCAATGCTAGGTATGCTTTCCTTTTGTTGATAGGAGATAGGAGACATTAAGGCACCAGTTGCAACAATTAATATTTTCTTTAATTTTCCTTTTCGCATACGATTAAGTAAATGTCCATAAGTTACAACAGCAGAACAAGCACAGCCGCTGCCACCAGAAAAGCTTGGTTGTTCTTTTTTATATATTAAAAGTCCGCAATCTGTAAATATATGTGCTGGCATATTTATGTCATGTTTTTCTAATAAAGCATTAGCAAGTTCATGACCAACTTTTCCTAAATCACCAGTAGCAATAAGATCATAATGAGAAGCATCAATATTTAAATCTCTAAAATGAGCTTCAATGGTATCTACAGCTGCTGGTGCCATAGCTGCTCCAAGATTAGAGGGATCTGAAATTCCCATGTCTACTACTCTTCCTATGGTAGCAGAAGTTATTTTAGGTCCATTTCCATTTTGCCCAAGAACTGCAGCTCCAGCTCCAGTTACTGTCCACTGAGCAGTAGGTGGTCTTTGTACACCATATTCGGTAGGATATCTAAATTGTTTTTCAGCAGCTGCATTATGACTACCTGCAGCTGTTATAACATATTTAGCTGCTTTACTTTCTATTAATTGAGCTGCTAATGATAAACCTTCCATGGAGCTAGAGCAAGCACCAAAGATTCCGAAATGAGGTATTCCTAAAGTTCTTGCAGCAAAGCTACTAGAAATGACTTGATTCATTAAGTCTCCACTTAAAAAAAAGTTAATATTTTCCTTCTGTATCTTTGATTTTTGTATTGCTCTTTCACAAGCATGCTCAAGTAGAGCCCTTTCTGCTTTTTCATAGCTATCTTGCCCAAGCCATAAATCTTCATAAAGTATATCAAAGTCATCAGCTAAAGCGCCATTTGCTTCAAAAGGACCACCGACAGTTGCAGAAGCTAATATTGTAGGTTTAGAACTAAAAATCCAGGATTGATGTCCTTTAAGCATTTACATCGCCCCCAACCATTTTATTGTCATTTTTATTGTAGCAACTACAAAAGCAGCAAAAACTCCATAAACAATAATGGCTCCTGCAAGTCTGAACATATTTCCAGCTACTCCAAGTACAAATCCTTCACTCTTATGTTCAATTGAAGAAGAAGCTATAGAGTTAGCAAAGCCTGTAATAGGAACAGCAGTTCCACATCCAGCCCATTGACTAAGATGATCATAAATTCCAAGGCCAGTAAATAAAGCTGCAAAAAAGATTAAAACTACGTAAGTAGGAGCTACTGAGGTCTTTTCATTAAAATGAAAATAGTTGATAAAGATCCACTGCAATCCTTGACCAATTGTACATATTACACCACCTACGAGAAAGGCTCTAATGCAATTAGTTAAAATAGATCTTTTAGGTTCTATACTCTTCACTAGTGCATCATATTGCTGCTGAGTTGGAGTCATTTTTTTCTTTTTCATATTTGACATTTATTTCACCTTCTAACGTAATAAATATGGTTTTAATTTTTTCATGATTTCTTCTAATTTTTCAGCACTTTGTGAGTACATAGTTTTTACATTTTTATTGTCACAGTCTAAAGAAAATGACATGAGATCAGCTTGACTTTTTTGAATGCTAGCATATAGCATTTCCTTAATTTGTGTTTTAGGGACTTGTATCATATCATCAAAAAGATCTATATATAAGTCTCCAGAAGAATCCACTTGACCAAGAAAAACATTTTCAAGGGAAACCCCTTTGATTTCCATCTGGGTTGTGAGCCAGTCTCGATTTAATCCAGCATTAGTAAGACCTTCATCTAATATATTTCCATCTAAGATAACAGGTTGTGGTTCAGTTTTAGGTCCTACTTGCTCTCCTAAATCATATGGAGTAACAGGTTTTTTATCAGCTTTTAAACTAACATTTATATCTCCGGTTGATTCCATTACAGCAAATTCAACGTCAGCTAAGTTAAATGCATTTTTTGAACGCATCTCTTGTAGAAACTCTTGACCTGTGATTCTCTCTTTAGATAAGTTATCTTCCATGATTTTACCGTTTTTAACTAGGACTCTTTCCTTACTATGTATTAGGTTATAAACCCACTTGCTTCTCATGGAAGCGTAATCTAAGATAATAGGCATTAGTGCCCAAACAGCCAGTGTAATTAGTCCAAAGTAAATATTATCAACGATATTTAAAGAAATTAAAGTAATTATAATAGCAATGACAGCATAAGAAATAAAATCAAAGGGAGTAGCCCTAGATAAGGTCTTCTTCTTCATATATTTTGTTATAACTAATGCTAAAAAAAATAAAACTATTGAATTAAATAATATTATTAACCAAGAATTCATATGCCACCTCACTAGTTGCCTTTATATTGGGGTTCTTCAAACTCCATAGCTCCTATTCTTTTTTCTAAATCTGTGTTAATTTTTCTTATTTCTTCAGATGTCTGATTATAGATAGCTCTAGATTTTTTATTACGTTCTTGTAATGAGTACATTCTTAAAGTGGCTTCGGCTCCTTTTAGTGTAGCCAATGTTTGTTTTACCTTTGAAATCGCAGTCATATAAAAGTCTCCTTTATATTTATTAAATTACTTTCTAACCTACTTTAACCAATAAGATTAATTTTAATTCATTTCTTAATATGAATATTTTTTTAAGTTACTAAAGACAAGCTACTAAAGTTTGATAAATATAGGGTAAATTTAAAAAGGAATATATTTCATTATGGATAAAAGGAATATTTAAATTGATTATGAACAAAATATAGTTGCAATAAAAAAATTATAAAGGAGGAATTTTTATGCCAACAGGAACTAAACTTGAAACAGCATTATCTAGTGCTAAAAGCCTAGCTGCTGATATGAAGACATTTTCTTTAGATACAGATAATCAAGAAGCAAAAAAAATGTTTAATCAACTTGCAAATACAATGGAAAGTGTAGAACAAGCGCTTCAATCAAGACTTGACTTTGTAAAACAAGAAGAACCTCAATATAATGAATAATTAATCAAGATGCTCTCATGTCTAGTTAAATTTATGTTTTATAGATATGGGAGTATATTAATATATAATATAATTTTCAGTTCTTTTAGAATTACTAAATTATGAATTAACTACATAAATAAACTTATAATATAAAAATAATTGCTAATAAGTATATTATAACTATGCCTTTATAAAACATTTAGATAAGACAGAACAATATATAAAACAAGAAAGGTGGATGAAAGATAACTTTAGTTTCGCCTTCGCTTTATCAAATTTAATGTTGTGCAACAATCTAAGATTTTTAATGTTTATAAAAAATTATTAAGTACTAGGATAGAAGCTATCTTATAAAAATAAAATATAAAATTTTTATAATACGCCAAGAGACTTAGCTGGCTATTAACAAAGAATGAAAAGATGGCGATATTAGAAAAACAATTTGTTGGAGGTCATATTTCCTTGCAAGAATATCAGTTACAAATATTAAAATATATATAGTAGAATTTATTTATAATTTAGACTGATAAGATGAGGCTTTAATTGAGGTTAAGATTACAGGATAAAGTAAAAATAATTATGAGAACGTCAAAAATTTTTATTGTATCAGTATAGAGAATGTGGTGGAGGATATTTAAATTAAATATCTTCCACCATTATTTCTATCTTTACACAGTATTGCTCTTCATCTTTAGTAGTAAGTTCATTTAGAGGATATTCCTCATAGGCATTACTACAAATGCGTAGATTATTTTCTTTAATAAATGTAAATAACTTTTCATAAAGATCATCGGATTCTCCATAAGCACATCTACCATAGAACACTGCATACTTACCTTCTGGCTTATATGAATTTTGGTCATTTTCCACTTTAAAATAATAGTGCATTACTAATAAAGGCTCTCCAGACTCAATGCTTTTTGTATTAATAATAGCACCAAGAGGATAACCTACATCAATTCCATTTTCAGCAGCGAAATTATAAAATGAAATAGTAGAATCATCTGGAGGATTATTAGAAAGTATAGGGCCTAAAAAAATAGGCTCTTTCTTTTTATATTCAATACTTATGCTGTTTTCTTCATATTTAATAGCATCTTCTGCCATATCTACATATAATTGCATGATTTCTAAAATACGTTTAAGTTTTTTTATTTCCGTTAAAATATGCTTTTTCTGTGCACTAAACAAAGAAAACATCTGCTCAGGAGTACGTATATCTATGTATTTCTTGATTTCGTCTATACTAATGCCAATTTCTCTAAGAGAAATGATTAAATATGCTGTAGTAAGCTGACTTCTAGTATAATAGCGATAACCATTTTCACCACGAAATTCTGGAGAGAACAACCCGATTTGGTCATAATATCTTAGGTTTTCACGCTTAATACCAGTGAGACGGGAAAATTCTTTTATTGGCATATAAGATTTATCTTTCATAATAACCTCCAAACTTTAAATAAACTATTGACATTAAAGTTACTTTAAGCTTTATAATACCACTGAAAATAAATTTTTGCAAAATTACTTACATAATGGAGGTAGACTATGAAGTATTTAAAAATATTCCTAAAAGAAAAAAAAGGAAAAGTAGGAATAACATTAATTATGCTTTTAGGACAAGTAGTAGGAACACTACTCATTCCATTTCTAATAGCAGGGATTGTAGATAATGGAATTTTGAAAGGTGATATGAATGAGATTCTTCGTATAGGGGTTCAAATGATATTAGTTCTTTTAATAACAACAGGGGCAGCTGTATTAGGAAGTTACTATTCTGCAGACCTTGCTGCAGTTTTTGGCTATTACATGAGAGATAAGATTTTCTGTAAGAGTCAGGAATTATCTCTTCATGAATTTGACACTATTGGTGTTTCTTCTATGATTACACGTACAACTTCAGACATTTCTAATTTACAACAGACTTTTGGGTTGGTCTTGCAGTTGATAATTCCAACTCCACTTATTATTGGTGCATCTATTGTTATGACAGCATACACTAGTTTTACTCTGGCTTTAATACTTATTTTATCTGTGATAATATTTATGGTTTTTGCTGCATTAATACTTAAGAAATCAACTTATATTTCTAAAAGGGTTCAGACTAAATTAGATCATATTAATCAGGTAATAAGGGAATCTATTACTGGAATCCGTGTTATCCGTGCTTTTGGAAATGAAAAATATGAGGAAGGTAGAGCAAGTAAAGCTTTTAAGGGGTATGCTACAGATATGATAAAGCTAAATAAGCTATTTGCTGTATTAAATCCTACAATATGGCTTATAACTGGCTTATCTATGGCCCTTATAGTTTGGATAGGTGGAGTGCTTTCTATGAATGGAACAATGGAAATTGGGCAAATAACTGCAGTTACTGAATATTCTATTATTACATTGAGCTATCTAATATTGGCTACAACAACAAGTGTTACCCTTCCTAAAATGAAATCATGCCTTGATCGTATAGAGGAAGTTTTGGAAATTAATCCAGAGATTCAGGATTTAAACATAGAAAAAGAAGATATAAAGGATAATCCTGCAGTTGTTGAATTTGAAAATGTATCCTTCTTTTATCATGGAGCAGAGGAGCCAGTTATAAAAAACCTATCATTCTCATGTAATGAAGGTCAGACAACAGCCATTATTGGAAGTACAGGCTCTGGTAAGAGTACTATTGCTAATCTTATTCTAAGATTACACGACATAGACCAAGGAGAAATTCGTATAAATGGTGTGGATATAAGATGCCTTTCACAAAAGGAATTAAGGGATACAATTGGTTACGTTCCTCAGAAAGCTTTCTTATTTAGTGGGACAATTGAAGATAACCTAAGAATGGGGTATAAAGAGGCAACTAAGGAAGATATGAAAAGAACATTAAGCATCTCTCAAGCAGATTTTTTTGTAGACAAATTACCTATGGGATTAGAATCTCAAGTTGCTCAAGGTGGATCTAATTTTTCAGGTGGACAGAAACAACGTTTGTCTATTGCAAGGGCCCTTATAAGGAAGGCACCAGTTTATATTTTCGATGATAGTTTTTCTGCTTTGGACTTAAAAACAGATTCAGCACTTCGTAAATCACTTAAAGAAAATATGACAGATGCAGCCAAGATAATAATTGCTCAGAGAGTAAGTACAATTATGGATGCAGATCAAATTCTTGTATTAGACGAAGGAAAACTAGTTGGTATTGGAAAACATAATGACCTAATGAGAAACTGTTCTATATATCAAGCAATTGCTAAAAGTCAGATGAATATAAAGGAGGCTTGATTTTATGAAGAAGGATAAAAATAAGAAGAATGATATAATGGCATTCAGCGAGGATATTCCTCAAAATACAAAAAAGACTATTAAGAGACTAATGAAACGATTAAAAACGCAAAATAAAAAGCTAATAATTGTAGGTATATCTGCATTACTAAGCAGTGCATCTTATGCAATTATGCCACTTATGGTTGGAGCAGCTATTAATAATCTACTAGATGCAATTCGTAGCTTTGATGGCTCTGGAAGTGTTATATCAATGGTAACACATGCACTAGCTATGCCAGTTTTGATGTTAGTACTAACATCTATTGTGAATAGTTTGCTTTCTTATATTCAGCAATATATAATATCTAGCATTGGTGAAAATTTAACTCTATCACTACGTAAAGACATTAGCGAAAAAATAAATAAGCTTCCACTGAAATACTTTGATTCACATAAAACAGGGGATGTTATGAGTAGGGTAACAACTGATCTTGAAAAAGTATCACAAGTCATGCAGATTGGATTTATGCAGTTCATATCTTCTTGCTTTACAATTGTACTTACCATTATTGCTATGGTTATCTTAAATCCAAAGTTATCTTTTTTAATTTTTATATTCATTGGAATCAGCGCTATTGCAACAAATTTCGTATCAAAATTGAGTCAACGTTATTATGCAGATAATTTTGCTGCCATGGGTGATTTGAGTGGAAAAATTGAAGAAGTATATTCTGGCAATCGTATTATAAAGGTATTTAATCAACAATCTGATATGATTGAAGAGGTTTCTCAGCTTAACAAAAAGCAGTTTGAAGCAAATAGAAAAGCACAATTCATTGATTTTGCTATATATCCAACTATAAGGCTTTTAAATCAACTAGGTTTTGTAGTAACAGCTATTGTAGGTGGAATAATGACACTTAATGGACAGATTTCCTTAGGTGGAATTCAGGCATTTTTACAATATGTAAATCAGGTTTCTGAGCCTATTACTCAAGCTTCTTATGTTATTATGTCTCTACAATCTGCTATTGCTGGAGCTGAGAGAGTTTTTGAACTATTAGATGAAGAGGAAGAAACTATAGATAATACGGCTAGTACATTCCAAAAATCTAATGGTAGAGTGACTTTTAAGAATGTAAAGTTTGGTTACACACAAGATAGAACTTTAATAAAGAGCCTAAATCTGGAAGTAAAGCCTAATGAAATGGTAGCTATTGTTGGCCCAACAGGTGGAGGAAAAACTACATTAATTAACTTGATTATGCGTTTTTATGAATTGAATGGAGGATCTATATCAATTGATGGGGTTAATATTACTGAAATTTCTAGAAGCACATTGCGTCGACAGATTGGTATGGTACTTCAAGATACATGGCTGTTTGAAGGTACAATAGCTGAAAATATTGCCTATGGTAAGATGGATGCTACACGAGAGGAAATTATAGCTGCTGCAAAAGCAGCCTGCTGTGACCATTTTATTCGTACACTCCCAGAAGGATATGATACTGTAATATCTAGTGAGACATCTAATGTTTCTCAAGGACAAATGCAGCTTTTAACTATTGCTCGTGCTATGCTGACTAATCCAACAATTATGATATTAGATGAGGCTACTTCAAGTGTAGATACAAGAACAGAAGTAGAAATTCAAAAAGCTTTATCAAGGCTTATGAAGGATAAAACAAGTTTTGTCATAGCTCACAGATTGTCAACTATCCAAAATGCAGATATGATTTTGGTTGTTAAAGATGGAGATATTGTAGAGAGAGGAAACCACGAGAGTCTTCTAGCACAAAATGGTTTCTATGCTTCTCTTTATTATAGCCAATTTGAAGTGGCTAATTAAATAGATAATGAAGAGTTTATTTATAAATTAGGGAGCCTTCTAGACAGTGAAAAATATTTAAAACTTCTATAAAACCATTAGCTGGTTGCTTTCTTGGTTATAAATGGGTTTATATCTATAAAATAAATTAATAAATATAAAAGTTTAAAATAATGTTATTTCAATAGATTTTATTTTAGGTGCAATTTTAAAGTATTGCGAATTTCAAGGATGTCCATTTGGACATCCTTTTAGATTATACTTATTTCAGCATTATTTTAAAATATAGCAAACAAAACTAATATATTGACAAGAGTAATTCCATAGCCTTAAAGGAAAGAGGGTTTTGATTAACTAAATAGTTAATCAAAATTAAAGATATGAGGAGGGGGAATATGGAGTGGAGGGATATTAAAAGCCACATTTAAAAGGAACCTAATTATTAATTTAAGGGCATATTGCTCAGAATTTCTTATTTCTAAAAGAGTAAATGAATTTTGCTCTACTCTCTGTGTTTGCTAGGTAGAAAGTTTATAACACAACTAAGGAATTTAATTAATGGAAAATAAGACTTAATTATCAGTATTAATGGTAATTAAGTCTTTATTATGTGTATGAAGTATTAAAAAAGGGAATTTTACAGTGAAAATTAATGAGGTAGTTAAAAATGAAGATAGAAGAAAGTAAAAGATGTTAAAGAGAGTTAATTTAGTATCAGTAAGACTTATTAAAGAAGGTTCGATTTTGTATGAACCAAAAAGAGTTTTAAGTTCTAAAGATGCTTTTGAATTAGGTAAGGAGTTTCTAATAGATAGCGATGGGAAGAAGCTTATACTAGTTTGTTTAGATAATAAGAATAAAAGATATTAATAACATACATGATAAGAGCTATAAGGGTTTAATAACTAGCAAGGATATATTTAAAATCTAATCAAATCTTTTATAAATAAATCATGGAGTAAAGAGATAAAGAAAGAGAATCTTGAACTTGTAAATAAGCAATTTATTTTATCAGATTATGAGGAATTAGAATCTGATATTTTATATAAAACAAAAATTGATGAAGCAGTATTATGAATATATTAAGTTAGAGGGAAGTATGAGAAATGTTAGAGTTGAGGAAGGAATATATGATTTTAAGGTTAGTGATATAGAAAAACATTTTTAATGGAGAAAATATATTTGTTTTATGTAATGAGAATAAAATTGTGGCAGTTTAGAGTTTAACAGGATGGTATAAATTATAGAAAATTCAATAGAAAATCAGTATTATGGAAAAAGAGTTATAAATTATAATAAAATTTGTATTTGCAGGTTATAGACATTGAAATAAGTGAGGACTATAATTATTTGAATAGATTTATTTTAGGACAATATAGGAGGAACTTGTAAAAAAATGAGAAAAAAAATTAGTATAGCATCTCTTTTAGTAGCATTAGGTATTGTATATGGAGATATAGGTACATCACCACTCTATGTTATGAAATCAATGCTTGGAGTAAATAATGGATATGTATCAAAGGAACTTATTTTAGGTGGAGTATCTCTTGTGGTTTGGACGTTAACGCTTCAAACGACAATAAAATATGTAATGATAACTCTGGAAGCAGATAATAAAGGAGAGGGCGGTATATTTTCATTATATACTCTTGTAAGAAAAAGAGCTAAGTGGCTAATTATACCGGCTGTTATAGGAGGAGCAACATTACTTGCTGATGGGATGATTACACCGCCTGTAACAGTAACATCAGCAATAGAAGGTTTAACTTTAGTTTTTCCAATAGAAACCAGAAGTATAATTATAATTGTAATAAGTATATTAACGGTGTTATTTTTACTTCAAAGATTTGGAACAGATGTAATAGGAAGAATGTTCGGACCTATGATGGTTATATGGTTTTCAATGTTGATAATTCTAGGATTTAGTCAAGTACTACAATATCCTCAAATAATAAAGGCCTTAAATCCTTATTATGGTATTAAGTTATTAGTAACAAATCCTAGAAGTGTATATATTTTAGGGGCAGTATTTCTTTGTACTACTGGAGCAGAAGCGCTTTACTCCGATCTTGGACATTGTGGTAAAAGTAATATTCACTATACATGGGTATTTGTAAAAATATGTTTAATAATGAACTATCTAGGCCAAGGAGCGTGGCTTATGTTACGTGAAGGAAGCACAATTAAAGAAAATCCATTCTTTTTAATTATGCCAAGTTGGTTTATTATACCAGGAACTATAGTAGCTACTATTGCAGCAATAATTGCTAGCCAAGCACTTATAACGGGATCATTTACGCTAGTTTCTGAGGCTATTAAATTAAATCTTTTCCCAAAACTTCAAGTTAGATACCCAAATGATGATAAGGGAAAGATTTATATACCAGCAGTAAATTATTTACTTTATATTGGATGTGTACTATTAGTTCTAAAGTTTCAGAAATCAGAAAATATGGAAGCAGCATATGGACTAGCAATTACAATAACAATGCTTATGACAACTATTTTATTATCTCAATATCTAAGATTTAATAAACAAAAACCAATTATGTCAGTAATAATATTTATTATTTTTATGACAATAGAAACAGGTTTCTTATACGCTAATTTATTTAAGTTTATAAATGGTGGATATGTAACAATTATAATTGCTGGAGCACTTATATTTCTTATGTATATTTGGATTTATGGTACAGTTATAAGAAAAAGGTTTAGTCAATATGTTGATATACTATCTTTTAGCAAGCACTTTAAGGCTTTAAAAGAGGATAAAGAAATACCACTTTATGCTACGAATATTGTATATTTGACTGAATCACAAAATTATAAGGAAATTGAAAGGAAAATAATTTTTTCTATTTTCAATAAGCAACCTAAACGTGCAAAGTTTTACTGGTTTATAAATGTTAGAGTAACAGATGAGCCATACACAAAAGAATATAGTGTAAAAACAATTGTACCAAATGAAGCATTTAGCATTCAATTTAATCTTGGATTCCGTATCGATCAAAAAATTAATGTTTTTTTACATCAAGTTATTCAAGAACTTGCTCGTAGTGGTGAAGTGGAATTTACTCCAAAGGACTATATGATTAGTAATAATGGAAAATGTGCTGTGGGAGATTTTAAATTTGTATTATTAGAAGAAATACTTTCTAATGAAAGTGAACTTTCTAAGTGGGACAGTTTTATTACAAGTACAAAATTATTAATTAAAAAATTAACTGTTACACCGGAAAAGTGGTTTGGAATAGATACCAGTAATGTTGAAATAGAGAAGGTTCCTATTATTATAGGAAATAGAGGAACTTTAAAATTAACAAGGATAAGTTAAGAAATTAAACCTAACTTTTATCACAATAGATAGAAATAAATGTTGAGGTACTAAGGGTAACGTATCGTATCAATCATAGAAAAAATCCACAATCTTAAAGATTGTGGATTTTTTACTTTAACTATAAAATATATTTTTCATTTATACCATTCTTAAGCTTCTTGATGTAGGAACAAGAAGCTTTTTATAAGTTATAAAATAAGTATTAATAAAGATGTAGAAAACAGGAGCAAATAAAAAATGAAAAGTTAAATAATCAGTATTGATAAAAAATTAGTATGGCAGTAATGTACAATTAAAGTAAAAAAATGTAGCGTAGTCCGTGATAATATTTAAAGATATGAGAGATTTATACAAAGACATAATAAAGATACATAATTAGTTGCCTTTAGTAGTAATATTATTAATATTAATCAATTGAAAGGAGATTAGGGATATAATGAAAATATGTTTAAGAGATGAAAAAGAAGTTATTATAAGAGAAACTAAAAAGGAAGATGCGCAGTCTATGATAGATTTTTATAATTTAGCAGGAGGAGAAACGGATTTTCTTTCATTTGGTAAAAATGAATTTAAAAGAGATTTAAAAGAATATGAGAGCTATTTAGAATCTACTAGAGGGGAAGATAATTCAATAATATTATTAGCAATAATTGACGAGCAAATAGCAGGTATAGCATCAATTAATTCAAATCAGAAAGTTAGAAATAAACATGTGGGAACTTTAGGGATAGTTGTAGCAGAGCAGTATTGTGGATTAGGGTTAGGCAGAAAAATGATAGATTGTCTTATAGAGTGGGCAAAGTTAAATGGTATTACTAAAAAAATATCTCTTGTAACTAGAGAGGATAATAATAGAGCAATAGAACTATATAAAAAGATTGGATTTGAAACTGAAGGTATATTAAAAAAAGATAATTATATAAATGGAGTTTATTATAATACACTTATGATGAGTTTGATTGTTTAGATAGGTAATTTAACTTGCTATATTAAGTAAGCTTAAATTTGTAAAGAAATATTTTCCCATGGATAATATTGTTCATCTGTGGGTATTTTTTGTTTTTAGTTTAGGGTAGAACTAATAAATCTTTATAAATTAAGAATGAAAAATTTAGGATGAAATTCACTGTCAGTTAATTTCTAAAATGTAGTTTTAACCATAAAAAATATAAAGAGCATTTATTATAGGAAAATAAATCTTCATAATATCAACAAGTAAGGTAGGTATTATTTTATTATGGAGCAAGAGGAGTGATGCTATGAGGGTAAAAATCTTAACAATATTAGGAGCAATTATATTGATTTTAGCTACAGTAGGTTTTTACATATTCAACAATGAATCTAAAGTCTTATCGCATAATAAAACAGAGAATATTAAAAAATTTGATGAGGTATATAGTAGTGAAATAAATAAGAGTTATGCCGGAAGTTACTTAGATACAATAGTAACTATGGTTGATGCTAAGGAAGAGTTTAATATAAAAATCAATGATATTAATAAGGGGAGTGAAGTAATACTTATTAATTCATCAAATGGAGAAAAGCAGAATATGATTTATACGAAAAATAATGAATTTGTTTTAACTACTAAACTTGATGAAGGTGTAAATTATGGGATTCTTATGGATAATAAATTAATTGGTGGCATAAGAGTTGTAAATGGATTAGATAAAGCGGATAAAGAAAAAATATATGAAGAAGTAATGAAAAGTTTACAGTGTGGTATTTAGGTACATTAAAAATAACTAATCGTATACTAGTTATTTTATTTTAGATGCCTTAGGAGGGAAATTATGAATTATATATTACTATTTTTAGAAGGAATAATAACCTTTATATCTCCTTGTATATTGCCTATGATTCCAATATACGTTTCATATTTTGCTGGAGGAGATATAGATAATAAAAATTATAAAAACAGAGCATTAATAAGTTCAATAGCATTTGTTGCAGGATTTACCTTTGTGTTTACCTTATTAGGTGTAGCAGCTGGAACAGTAGGTGTCATTTTCAATAAATATATGAGGGCGATAAATATAGTATCAGGGACTATTATGGTAATATTTGGACTGAATTATTTAGGGATAATAAATATAGGATTATTGAATAAAAGCTTTAAAATAGATAACCCAACAGGAAATAAAAAATCCTCTATTATGTCTGCAGTATTATTTGGAATGATATTTGGAATTGGATGGACACCATGTGTAGGACCATTTTTAGGGTCAGCGCTTATGATAGCATCAAATTCTACTAATGTATTTATGGGAGCATCAATGCTACTGACTTACAGTTTAGGTCTTGGAATACCATTTATATTATCAGCACTTCTAATAGATTCTCTGAAAACTACTTTTGATTTCATAAAGAGAAACTATAAGACAATAAATAGAATATCAGGAGTTTTCCTAATTATTATAGGGATAATGATGATGACTGGCTATCTAAACCTATTACTATCAATATTGACATTTTAAAATATAAAGGGAGTGATAAATTTGAAAAATAATAAAAGATATATATATATAAGTGCTATAATGCTAGTTTTACTTGTAGGGGTTAAATTTGGATATGATTATTTATCAAATAATTACAAAAATAATGGAGCTGGTAATGAAGCTAGTAGCAATGTATCAGACGAAAATTCTAGTTTTCAACCAGCAGTAGATTTTACAGTTTATGATAAAGATAATAATAAAGTAAAGTTATCAGAATATAAAGGGAAGAAGGCTGTAGTAGTAAATTTTTGGGCAAGTTGGTGTTCTCCATGTAAGTATGAGATGCCGTATTTTCAAGAAGCAACAAATAAATATAATAATGAGGATTTAGAAATACTAATGATAAATGTTACAGATGGAATGAGAGAAACTAAAGAGTCTGCAGAGGGATTTATGGAAAAAGAAGGATATAATATGAACGTTATGTTTGATATAGATCTTGATGCAGCTAACAAATATCAATTAAATGGTATTCCAAGAACAATATTTATAGATAAAGAAGGAAATTTAGTGTATGATCATGTAGGAATCATGGATGAAGAAATGCTTAATGAAAATATAAATAAGATAATTAAGTAAGTACCCATGGAGGTATAATTTATGAAAGAAACTATACTTGTTATAGATGATGAAGTTAAGATAATAGAAGTTATAAAATTGTACTTAGAAAATGAGGGATATACTGTAATACAGGCTACAAGTGGGATTGAGGCATTAAAAAAGCAAAGTGAGTTTAATCCTGATTTATTAATATTAGATTTAATGTTACCTGATATATCAGGTGAAAAGGTGTGTGAGCGCATAAGGGAAGAATCTGATGTGCCAATAATTATGTTAACTGCTAAATCAAGTGAAGAGAGTGTACTAAATGGATATTCAATTGGAAGTGATGACTATGTAACAAAACCATTTAGTCCAAAGCAATTAGTAGCGAAGGTTAATGCAGTTTTGAAAAGAGTTAAGGGAAATCAAGGTGAAAACTTAATTTTTAATAATGAATTAATCATAGATATTGTTAATAAAAAAGTAGAATACAATGACAACGAGGTTGTATTAACTGCTTCAGAATATAAAATATTATCTATACTAGCTAGAAATCCTAATAGAATATTTTCAAGGGAAGAGTTAATGGATTATATAAGTAGAGATAATATTTGTATTTATGATAGAATAATTGATACTCATATAAAAAATATAAGAGCTAAACTAGATCAAGATAGTAAAAATCCAACCTATATAAAAACTATTCGTGGTATGGGATATAGGTTTAATGTTTAATAAATTAAGATATAGAGTAAGTCTTATTTTTATATTATTTTCATTGAGTATCATATTTTTAGTAAACATAGTAAATCATTATTACATTGAAAAGAAGTTTAATGTATATACTAGTGAAAAAATACAACAGTCAAAAATGGAAATCAAAAATAAAATATTAAATGTATACAGTAATAATTCATGGGATAAGAAAGCTATTGAGAACATAGGAGCAGATGCAATAACCGCAGGATTGCTTATAACAGTTAGAGATAAAAATGATAATATTATATGGAATGCAAGAGACTATGATAATATTGTATGCGAGAAGATTTTAAATAAAATTATAGAAAATACTAATAAAGTAAGTCCAGGTATAGAAATTAAAAATACATTTGATAAATTTGACATAAAGCAAGGTGAAGCTTCAATAGGAAAACTAGAAATTGAGTATATAGGTCCAATTTATTATGAAGATTCGGATGTTATATTTTTGAAAATGCTAGATAGAATATTATTTATACTAGGACTATTATTTTTTATTATATCTATTATAGCGGGATGGTTATTGTCTTATACTATTAGTAACCCTATTTTAAAGGTAATAGATGCAACAAATCTTATATCTGAAGGAAATTATTCTAGGAGTATAAAAGAAGATTACAGTATATATGAAATTAATAAACTTGTAAAATCAATAAATATGATGGCAGGAGATTTAGATAAGCAGGAAAAAATAAGGCAAGAGCTAACGAAAGATATATCACATGAGCTTAGAACTCCTATAACCACTATGCAAGCACAGCTTGAGGCAATAATGGATGGTCTATGGGAACCATCGGAGGAAAGATTAAAGAGTATATATGATGAACTTCAAAGATTAAATAGATTAACTGTATCCATAGAGGATTTATCAAGATGTGAGGGTAGTAAAATAAGGTTAAATAAATCAGAAGTAGATTTAAAGACTGTAATAACTACAATTTTAACAAACTTTGAAAAACAGTTATTAGATAAAGATATAAAATTACAAGTAGATCTTAAGCCTATTAATATTATGATAGACAAGGATAAAATAAGCCAGGTAATAATTAATATTATCTCAAATGCTATTAAGTATACTCCAAATAAAGGAGAGATATTTGTTAGCTGTTTTACTAAATCTGATGATGTATATATATCTATAAAAGATAGTGGAATAGGTATAAGTGATGAAGATAAAGACTATATATTTGAAAGATTTTATAGAACAGATAAGTCAAGGGCCAGAGAAACTGGAGGAGTTGGAATAGGACTTACAATATCAAGAGAAATAGTCAAGGCTCATGGTGGCAGTATAAACGTATATAGTAAATTAGATGAAGGTAGTAACTTTATAATAAAACTGCCAATAAAATTTTGTGATACATAATATTTGAACTTAATTTTTATATCAATATAGAAGACGCTCTTACTTTTAGCATGAAGGAGTGTCTTTTTCATTTTCCAAATATATAATACTTGTTGACAATGAAAATATTTTATTATACAATCAATTTAAAATTTGGTTATGTGAAAAGGAGATTTAAAGAGATGATTTTATTTGCTCTTAACTAAACTATTAAAATTAAATAGTTTGAAATGCTTTTAAAGTTCTACGCTAGAGCTTTATTTAATTATGCATTTTAAGAACAATATCATCTATTAAACTCTTTTATATAAAAATAAAATAACTATATATATCAGTTCTAAAATTAATATATATGAAAATAATTGGTGTCTTTTAGTGTTATAGTTGAAACTATTAGATTTACAATTGTAGATGTTTCTTAGCAAAAGCTGAGAGTTTTAAAATTATTTATTTTTAAAGTGATGCAATCACTTTTTATAAAGAACTAGGAGTACGTTGCTAGTAAAAATTAATTTTCATCATAATTGTGAATTGAAGTACTTAAGGGTGCAGTTATATTGATCTATACATTAAATTTAGGATAAGTATATCTATATTGTGTTTTAAGTTTTATTTGAATATATTAAAAGATCTTTATAAATAAAATCCCCATGGATGATATTGTTCATCTGTGGGGATTTTTTAGTTTTATATTAAAAAAAAGGTGGGATACTTTATGGCATTAACAAAAGTTACAGAAAGAATTTATTTTCTTGAAAATGACAAAGAAGCGGATAGACCATTAATTGGATACATTAAAGGAGATAAGTATTCTTTAATGGTGGACGCAGGAAACTCGAAAAATCATGTTAAAAAATTTAATGACTCTATAGAAGAATCAAACTTAAGATTACCAGATTATGTGGCTATTACACATTGGCATTGGGATCATACTTATGGAATGAATGCAGTTACAGGAAAAACAATAGCATGCGAAATAACTAATGAAAGATTAAAGGTTATGTCTAAATGGCAATGGACAGAAGAAGCAATGAACCAACGTCTTTTAACTGGAGAAGATATTGAATTTGCGGATACAAATATCCGTAAAGAATATAAAATCCTTCAAGATATAAAAGTTATACCTGCTGATATAGTTTTTAAGAATGATTTAGAAATAAATTTAGGAGGATTAGTGGTTATTTTAAAAAATGTTATTGCACCTCATTCAGAAGATTCTGTTATAGTTTATGTACCTGAAGAAAAAGTAGTATTTATAGGAGATGCTTACAGTATAGATTTTTATAATAACTACAATTATGATTCAGTTAAATTACAAACTTTTATAAATATGTTAGAGAGCTTAGAGTTTGATACTTGTTTCTTAGGGCATTCATCACCTATAAAAAAGACAGAGATTATTGAATATTTAAAATTACAATATAAGAAAATCTCTGCAAGTAATGATTAAATAATAATGGAGAAGAGATAAGTAAATAATGCAGATAAGATGGAATTTATGTAAGTGGATATTTAACGAAAGAAAAATAATATAGTTTAAAGTAATTTGTTATATATTTGTGATTAAGAAGAAGTAAAAGTAAAAAAATAGATTTAATTATAAAGGAGGCAAGATATATGAATAAATTTGGTCCAAATCCAAACAGTATTTATCCTAATGAAAATATAAAGAGTATTTGTTATATAAAAAATGTTATAAAGAATCCTAATATTCAGGTTGGAGATTACACTTATTATGATGATATAAATGGAGCAGAAAAATTTGAAGAACATGTAACTCATCATTATGGATTTATAGGTGATAAACTTATTATAGGAAAGTTTTGTGCAATAGCAAAAGGAATAGAATTTGTTATGAATGGTGCAAATCATAGAATGAAATCTATAACCACCTATCCTTTTAATATTATGGGGGGAGGCTGGGAAAAGGCAGCACCTACTCTTGAAGACCTACCTCTAAAAGGTGATACTGTGGTTGGTAATGATGTATGGATTGGACAGAATGTTACAGTAATGCCTGGTGTCCATATTGGAGATGGCTCAGTTATTGCCGCTAATTCTGTAGTAACAAAAGATGTTCCTCCATATCATATTGCTGGAGGTAACCCCTGTAAAATTATAAAAAAGAGATTTGATGATGAATTGATTGATTATTTATTAAAATTAAAATGGTGGGATTGGCCTGAAGAAAAGATTTTTAAAAATCTTGAAGTGCTTTGCAGCTCAGATTTAGATAAAATTAAGTCTATCAAATAACTTTTTAAAGCGAGAACAATCTCTTGCTACGATAAATTTAAAATAGTAGATATAATTTCTACTATTTGTATTTACTACTTAAACAAAGGAACGCTATGTTGATGAAAAACATATAAACTAATATAATGTATACTAAATTTAAATATAAGAAATTATTTGAAAGGGTTATAACTATGAATTTTGATGAATTATATGATATCGCAAAAAATACATTAAATCCTAGAGAACTTTCTAAAAACTCTTATGCTGGTTCTGTTGCAGCAGCTATTTTGAGTGAAAGTGGAAAAGTCTATACTGGAGTATGTATAGATACGCCTTGTTCTATGGGATTTTGTGCAGAACACGCTGCTATTGCAGCTATGATTACTGCTGGAGAAAATAGAATAACAAAAGTAATTGCAGTATATGAAGATGGAACAATAATTCCACCCTGTGGAAGATGTAGAGAATTTATTTGCCAAATCCATGATGAAAATTATAAATGTGAAGTAATGATAAAGAAAGATGTGGTACTTACTATTAATGATTTGTTACCATCTCGATGGGAATAGAATTAACCTATAATTTAAAAGGAAAAAAGGAGATAATTATTTATGAGAAAACTTATTATTAACACATAGCAAAGGCTATTGTGTTAAAAACATAATCAAGAAAATAGCCTTTGTTTAATCCTAAGTAAGAAAAGTAAATTTAGGAGGAACATAATGTGCTATATTAACGCTCAAGATATATTTCCCCAAGAGATAATTGACCTAATTCAGCAGTATGTGGATGGAAAGTATATATATATTCCTAAAAAAGAAGGCAATAGAAAGAAATGGGGAGAAACAACTAATATAAGAAAAGAAATTGCAATTAGAAATACAGCTATTTATGAGGAATATAATAGGGGGATTTGCAAAGAATCTCTTGCTAGCAAGTATTTCTTATCAGAAAAAAGTATAGAAAGAATTATTTTAGAGGAAAAAAGAAAATAATTAACTTAGGCATCTGAAAGAAAATACTAGACCAAATATGCTAACCATATTGATATATTATTTTTTTTGAAGATGCCTTAATGAGTCATAAGCTAGCTTATATATAGTTTATGACTCATTTTTGTTTAATAAAAATTTGTAAGGTTGTTTTGGAAAAAGTGCTTAGATAAGATATGGAATAAACTAATTGATTATAGCCCTAAAGTCTAAAAAAGTAGAAAAATAGCGAAAATCATAATCAAAAGAACATATCAATGCATAGTATATATCATAAAAAATATCATTATATAGTTGTGATGATAAAATGAGGTGATATTATGGCGACAGTATCAGGTCGCGTTATATTTGATAGAGATAGAAGTGCTACAATTAATGCAGGAGACTCAGGTATAGCTAATGTACCTGTAGTATTACAAAATACAGCAACAAATGCTAGACTTGTAGTTCTTACAGATGCTAATGGAAATTATTCATTTATAAATGTACCAAATGGTGATTATAGAATTGTACAGTCCTTTGGAACATCTGGAGGCATTCCAACCCCAGGAGATTTCAATAACGCAGTAGTTGGACCTGTTCCAGTAGGGACAAACCCTCCGATAAGCTTTGCAACGAATCCTCCACCGGGTTCAACTAATTTAGATTCTTTAACTCCAGATACACTTTTAGTAACTGTCACAGGAGCAAACTTAACGAATGAAAATTTCCTTGATGGTCCAGTTATATATACACCTATACAAAATATATTAGATCCATGTGTGTCAGTTTCAAATGTAAATCTTATTAATGTTGCTGATAATGGAACATTTGGCTTTTTTCCTCCAGGTACTCCTGCTAATACGGGTGCTCCAGTTGAACCTTACCCAGGTGTAACCCCAGATTTTACCTATGTATTACCGGATCCAACTAAGTTTACACCTATTGGTGGTGAATATACAGTACAAAACATTATGACTAATGCAATGAGTAATGAAATAGGTGCTTGGTGGCGTATTGCAGACCATACTACAGGTAATGAAACAGGAAGAATGATGGTGGTAAATGGTTTTAATCCAGGGGCTATTTTTTTTAGAGATGTAGTTTCAGTACAGCCTAATACAAACTATTTATTTAGTTCTTGGATTTTAAATCTATTTAAAGTAACAGGATATCCAAATCCACAGCTTGGTGTACGAATACTTGATCAAAACGGTAATGTACTATATAGTGCAACATTGGGAGCTCAGATTCCAGTTAATACAAATGCTCCAGAATGGAAACAAATAGGTACTGTAATCAATTCACAAAATAACACAAGCTTAACGGTAGAATTTTTAAGTGAAGGGCCAGAGGTTATTGGAAATGATTATGCTATAGATGATGTATCATTAAACGAAGTTCAGGTTCCTCTATTTATACCTGTAAAAACTATTAGTACCCCTGTTGCAAATGTTGGGGAAACAGTAACCTATACAGTAACATTAGAAAATACTTGTACTAGTCCTTTAACAAATGTATTTTTTAAAGATAACGTACCAAATGGATTATTATTTGTGGCTGGCAGCGTAACAGTTAATGGAGTATCAGAAGAATCATCAGATCCTAATATTGGATTTACTATACCGGATATTCCAGGAGGTTCTACTGCTACTATAAATTTTGATGCTGTAGTTAACGCTGTTCCAACTCCTAATCCAGCCCTTAATACAGCAACAATAAATTATTCTTATACACCTGTAGAAGGGGGAATAGAAAACAATTTTACTGTGGATTCTAATACTGTACCACTTGAAGTTAGGGCTCCTGTAGTAGCAGATATTTCAGTTATAAAAACAGGAAGTCCAAACCCAGTAATGTCAGGAGAGATTTTGACCTATACAATTGATGTATCAAATCTTGGACCATCAGATGCCCAAAATGTTGTTTTAACGGATACTATTCCACCTGAAATAACAGGAACAGAATTCTCAACAGATGGAGGAGTAACCTTTAATCCATGGCCAGGAAGTCTTAGTATAGGGACATTATTAAATCAGGAAACAAGAACTATTTTAATAAGAGGAACAGTAGCTCCAGTAGCTCCAGGTTTCATAACTAATACTGCGACTGTAACATCAACAACACCAGATCCTAATCCAAGTAATAACACATCAACATCAGTTATAGAAGTTAACGAATCTACTCAAGAAGCAGATATTGGAGTTTTTAAATCAGTAGGGCTGAATCCGGTACCTGCAGGAGGGATGGTAGTTTATCCGATTACAGTATCAAATTTTGGATCAGCAGATGCCCAAAATGTTGTTTTAACGGATGCTATTCCACCTGAAATAACAGGAGCAGAATTCTCAACAGATGGAGGATCAACCTTTAATCCATGGCCAGGCTTCTTTAATATAGGAACATTACCAGCTGGTGAAACAATAAATATTTTAATAAGAGGAACAGTGTCACCAACAGCTACAGGGATTATAAGTAATACTGCAGAGGTAAGTTCAACAACACCAGATCCTAATCCAAGCAATAACACATCTACGGTAGATGTGGAAGTTATTGCTCCTGTAGAAGCAGATATTTCAGTTGCAAAAACAGCAAGTCCAAATCCAGTGGCGCCAGGAGAAGTGCTAACCTATACAATTGTAGTAGCGAATGCAGGACCATCAGATGCGCAAAATGTTGTTTTAACTGATAGTATTCCATCTAGTATTATAGGACCAGAATTCTCAACAAATGGAGGAGCAACCTTTAGTTCATGGCCAGGAAGTCTTAATATAGGAACATTACCAGCTGGTCAAACAAGAACTATTTTAATAAGAGGAACAGTGTCACCATCAGCTACAGGAGTTATAGCCAATACTGCAACTGTAACTTCATCAACACCAGATCCTAATCCAGGCAATAACACATCTACTGTAGATGTAGAAGTTATTCCGGTTGTAGGAGAAGCAGATGTTTCAGTTGTAAAGACAGCAAGTCAAAATCCAGTGATGCCAGGAGGAGTGCTAACTTATACACTTGTAGTATCCAACGCAGGACCAAATGCTGCAGAAAATGTTGTTTTAAATGATAATATTTCATCTAGCATTATAGGACCAGAATTTTCAGTAGATGGAGGAATAACATTTAATCCATGGACAGGCTCCTTTAATATAGGAACCTTACCAGCTGGAAGTTCTAGAACTATTTTAATAAGGGGAACAGTAAGTCCAACAGCTACAGGATGTATAAATAATACAGCAATTGTAATTTCAACAACACCGGATCCTAATCCGCTTAATAATGTATCGTCTGTATGTGTAGAGGTAGTACCTCAAGCAGAAGCAGATGTTTCAGTTGAAAAGACAGCAAGTCCAAATCCGGTAGCGCCAGGAGGAGTGCTAACCTATACAATTGTAGTAGCGAATGCAGGACCATCGGATGCACAAAATGTTGTTTTAACTGATAGTATTCCACCTAGTATTATAGGACCAGAATTTTCAATAAATGGAGGATTAACATTTAATCCATGGCCAGGAACTCTTAGTATAGGAACCTTACCAGCTGGAACTTCTAGAACTATTTTAATTAGAGGAACAGTAAGTTCATCAGCTACAGGAACTATAACTAATACAGCAACTGTAACTTCAACAACACCAGATCCTGATCCATTTAACAACACATCTACAGTAGTTACAGAAGTAGCTGCAGTACCAGGAGAAGCAGATATTTCAGTTGTAAAGACAGCAAGTCCAAATCCAGTAGCACCAGGAGGAGTGCTAACTTATACACTTGTAGTATCGAATGCAGGACCATCAGATGCACAAAATGTTGTTTTAACTGATAATATTCCATCTAGTATTATAGGACCAGAATTTTCAGTAGATGGAGGAGTAACGTTTAATCCATGGACAGGTTCTCTTAGTTTAGGAACCTTATCAGCTGGAAGTTCTAGAACAATTTTAATTAGGGGAACAGTAAGTTCATCAGCTACAGGATGTATAAATAATACAGCAATTGTAACTTCAACAACACCGGATCCTAATCCGATTAATAATGTATCATCTATATGTATAGAGATAGAAACTGGGGCACAAGGAGAAGCAGATATTTCAGTTGAAAAGACAGCAAGTCCAGATCAAGTAATGCCAGGAGAAGTGCTCACTTATATAATTACAGTATCCAATGCAGGACCATCAGATGCAGAAAATGTAGTGTTAACTGATAATATTCCACCTAGCATTATAGAACCAGAATTTTCAATAGATGGAGGGGTAACATTTGATCCATGGCCAGGAACTCTTAGTATAGGAACCTTACCAGCTGGAACTTCTAGAGTCATTTTAATTAGAGGAACAGTAAGTTTACGTGCTAAAGGATGTATAGTTAATACAGCAAAGGTAACTTCAACAACACCAGATCCTAATCTGCGTAACAACACATCATCTGCATGTGTAGAGGTTTGTAGGTGTAATCATAAATGTTTTGAATGTGATAAAGGCCTTGAATGTGATAAATGGTTTGAATGTGATGAATGTTTTGAAAGCGATGAATCTGATAAATGTCTTGAATGTTTTAAATGTAATCGATGTGGAAAAATTAGGAAATGTAGTAAGTGTGGAAAAAACAAAAGTTGTAATTGTATAAGAAATGGTTTTTCGTAAAGAAATGGAAACACAAGATTAAGCATATATTTTTAATAATAGATGAGGATATCAACAAAAGTTGTAGGTGTTTTTAACAAGGGTGAAAAGTTTTGCTTCTTAAATAGGACAGTATAAAGGGGATGTATCAAAATTTATTTTGATACTTTCCGATAAACAAAGAGGAGGTTCGAGTTCAAACTTCCTTTTTGTACATAATAATGTCATGAAAAACTTTAAAAAATGTGATACATATATAGCAAATAGGTTTCCAAGTAAAGATAGAGATTATATTTAGTCGTGAACTAGAAAAGTCTTGTAGTAGAGATATAAGGTTTTTTACCTACGGTAATGGGAACTGTATCATAAATAAATACTATTTTTACTAAAAGTTAGATGAATGTATGGTGGTAAGGTAAGCCTTGGAATCTGCCATGAAACTTACCTATATAATTAATTAAATGAAGAGATTGTTTCAAAACTAAGAAATCAGTTAAGAAACAGTCTTTTTTATTTAATAGTGTAAATTACACTATTAAATAATGAGAAATAAATACTATAATATTTTCTGTAATCATTTTATGGAATTGGCGGAATATAGGAGTTACGCAGGCGTATATGTTGGCTGTACTTTTAAAAATAAATATTTGATCAGGATTTTTTAGTTATAGGGTCTCTTAATGAAAATTTAACTTATGCACAGTTTTAATTTACATATAAAATTTTTACAATGAATAGTGAAGAATTATGGTTAAAACTCCGCCGGCAAAGCCTTACTGTGAATTATGTGTGGAATGTATTCAAAGTTGTCAAAAGAAGGCGATTGATTATAAAGGTGTGGCAGAAAAAGGGAAACAATATTTAAATCCTAATGTAAAATTGTAAGTAATGGGTCATAAGCTAACTTTATATAGTTTATGGCTTATTTTTGTTTAATAAAAATTTGTAAGGTTGCTTTGGGAAAAGCACTTAGATAAGATATGAATAGAATGTGTATATCTATAAAATTAAGGAGAAAATAAAAATATGAGTGAAGTTTTATTAATAGATGGAAAAAAATATATTTATAAGTGTAATTACAAAGATGATGCCAAATTAAGAAATAGTTTTAATAGCTTAACAGAAAAAACTTATGGTTTTAATTTTGAACAATGGTACGAGGGTGGATATTGGGGAGACAAATATATACCATATTCCTTATTAGATGGAGATAAAGTAGTGTCTAACGTTTCAGTAAGTATTATAGATTTTTTAATTTTAGGAGAGCAAAAGAGATATATACAAATTGGAACTGTTATGACAGATGAAGATTATAGAGGACAAGGATTGTCCAGAGCACTTATGGAGATAGTGTTAAAAGAATGGGAGGATAAATGTGATCTTATTTATCTTTTTGCTAATGATAGTGTTCTTGACTTCTACCCGAAATTTGAATTTAAAGTATGTGATGAATACCAATACTCAATAAACAAAACTAAAGAAGATAAGACAGAGAATATAAGAAAGATGAGTATGGATAATGATAGTGATAGAGAAACTATTTACAATATAGCTTGCAATACAATACCTTTCTCAAAGGTTTCTATGAAAAATAATGCATCTCTTATAATGTTTTATTGCACATCTTTTATGAAAGATAATATTTATTATCTTGAGGACTATGATACAGTGGTTATATGTGAGTTTAATAAAGATATTTTATATTTACAAGAAGTGCTTAGTGCAAAAGAAGTAAAGTTAGATAATATTATTAATGCAACGATGAATGAGAAAACTAAGAAAGTAGTTTTGGGATTTACTCCAGAGGATACTTCCTCTTATGAAAAAACTTTGGTAAATGAAGAAGATACTACTCTTTTTATCAAAATAGGAAAGGATAATCCATTTAAAACAGAAGACTTAATGTTCCCTGTATTGTCTCATGCATAATGATAAATAGAAAAGGTGAGGTGCTTCTGATAACCTGCGCATTTGAATCATGAAACCACCACAATACAGAAATGTGTTGTGGTGGTTTCTTATTTATATATGTTTAATTTTAATTATCATATAGTTTAATTACTTCAGAAGCTTTTATTTTAATTTCATTAATAGCTTCAATAGGTTTAATTATTTTTATATTTTTACCATATGTAAAAGCAAATTCAATACCTTGCCAAATATCATCAAAATTAATATCTAAATAAATTTCATTATCTTTTACAACTTCATTATTTATAGTTATAAATTTTCTTTCTTTTATATGATTTATAATAGAAAGTTTAACCTTAAAAGTAAAAGTATATTTAGGAATTAAAGCTTTAAAATTACTTGTAGATGATTTCCAATAAGCTTCTAAGTTAAAATCATTTGGTCTGTCAAAATACTCGTCTATCAAAAAGGTACTTTCTATAGAGGTTACTTTATAGGTTTTAATAACTTCAGTGTTTATTCCAATTAAATACCAAATACCTCTTTTACATACTAATCCTAATGGATTTAAGATTACTTCTTTTGTTTCATTTATTTTTCTATATACTATTTTTAATATTTTATGGTTCCAAATAGCATTTTGCAATACAGAAAGAATATCTTTATTTACATTAGTAGGATTTTCACTCCAAGTATGCATATCTATGTAAATATAGTTTTGAATATTTTCAATTTCTTTAATTTGATAAGGAGAGGAATTGCCTAAGAGCTTAAGTATTGTAGAGTCTTTAAGTTTTTGAATTCCCAAGTCTTCTAAAATTTTATCGCCAGTTGGGAGAAATAGCGAATAAATTTCCTCATCATTTATTCCGTTTAAAGAAGTTTTATAATCTCCTAAAAGTTTTATTCCGCCATTTGTTCCTCTATCACTAAATACAGGTATTCCAAGGCTGCTTAAAGAGTCAATATCTCTATAAATAGTTCTAACAGAGACTTCTAATCTTTGAGCTAATTCATTAGCTGTTAACTTTTTATGTATTTGTAACAACATTAATATAGAAATTAATCTATCTGCTTTCATATTAAATATCTCCTTTTCAATATGACATAAGGTGTCAACTATTATAAGTTATAATGTATCTTATATCAAGTAGAAACTCTGAATATAAAGAATTCTACTGACAAATAATTAATATATTTAAAAGTATAAGAAAGTGAGGGGAAAAATATGAGCAGAAAGATAATACTAAATTTAGCAATAAGTATTGACGGATATATAGCAACAGAAGATGGTGGATTTGATTGGATAGTTGGAGATGGGGATGATAAATTAGATACTGAAAAGAAGTGGGATTATGATGAATTTTTAAATGGTGTAGATGTTGTAGTTATGGGTAAAAACTGTTATGACCAAAACTTCCATAATGATTTTAATAATAAAAAAGTATATGTAGCAACATCACAGGAATTACAAGACCATGACAATATACATTTTATAAATGGTGATATATGCAAAGTAATAGAAGAAGAAAGAGAAAAGGAAGGTAAAAATATATTCTTATTTGGTGGTGGAGGTCTCGTAGATAATTTTATTAAAGCAGATATTATTGATGAGTATGTAATTGGGATAATTCCTACAATATTAGGAAAAGGCAGACCACTATTCCTTGGGAATAATCCTAAGATAGATTTACATTTAGAGCAGTATAGTATGGATAAGGGGATTGCAGTATTAAGATATTCAAAGAGATAAATATACTATTAAGAAATGCACAAAGGAATCAATGAATACAAATTTTCCTATTATACAATTAATGATTAATAATTAGTAGGTTCTAATAGTCATGTTTCGCTTTCACTAAAAACCTCCACAGAAATGTGGAGGTTTTTTCAAGTATTTTCATTTTAAATAAGTTATTAGCTAACATCATTTTAATACTTTATAGAAAAAAATACGTACATTTTTAAATAATATGTTGAAAATGTTCGAATTTAGTGTTATTATGAAAATGAAAAAAGTTGATGTCTTCGTATATTTCTGGTGATATGGTCCAGATGTCTCTACTAGAACTCCGTAAAGGTTCTGACTATGAGAATTTATTTATTACTAGAGGATAAGTGGGCAATTTAAAGGGGGAAAACAACTATGTCAGACTTTCTTACTGACTTTCTAGCAATCATAGGTGTTGTTCTAAATGGCTTACCACAAGGATTGTTAGCGTTAACATTTGGTTTTGCTTCAATTCCAACAGCATTTGCATTTTTAGTGGGAGCAGCTGGAAATTTACTAACAGGCTCAGTTGCACCTATTTCTTTTCAAGCAGAAACTATAACATATGCAGGAACTGCTGGCAAGGATATGGAAGAAAGACTTTCAATGATATTCTTTGGTGCAGTTATAATGACTTGTATAGGAATATTCGGGTTTTTAGGTAAAATCGTAAATTTTATAGGTCCAACAATTACCACAGGTATGATGGCAGGTGTTGGAATAATGCTTGCAAAGGTATCTATGGACATGCTAAAAAGTGAAAAAGTTGTAAGTATTGTATCAATTGCCGCTGCAGTAGCAATATACTTTGCTACAAATGATTTGGTTCTAACTATTACTATTTCAGTAGTTATTTCAAGTATTGTTGGAAATATCATTAATAAGGATATGAGAAATGTTGAAATACCTAAAGAAAAAATCGAAAGACGTAAACTTAGCTTTAATAGTAAAGTATTAAGAGGGGCACTTGGAATGGTGTGCTTAAATATTGGATCTAATATAGCTTTTGGACAAATTACTGGAAGTATGGCTAATACAAATGTAAATATTGATCATCTTTCTGTTATAAGCAGCTTAGCTGATATGGGTTCTTCATTATTTGGTGGTGCACCAGTTGAATCTATAATTTCAGCAACAGGAAGTGCTCCACATCCATTAGCAGCTGGTGTAATCATGATGTTAATTATGGCTGCTATATTATTTTTAGGATTACTACCAAAGATAGGTAAATATGTACCTTCTCAATCAATTAGTGGTTTCTTATTTGTACTAGGTATTTTAGTAACAGTGCCAGGAAATGCAGCTGCTGCTTTAGCAGGAACAGACAGTTTAGTTGGTGGTGTTACTATGGGAGTAACAGCAATAAGTGATCCATTCTTTGGAATGCTTGCAGGAATTATAACTAGATTTGCCGTAGGATTATTTTAGGGAGGAATTTAATATGAATACATATAATTTAGAATTACTTTCATTAAAGAGAGAATTACCTTTAATGAAAATTAAAGATGACTTAGCTATTGCAAGTTTTGTAATACTAGGTGATACTGAATTAGTACAAACAGTTGCACCTGCAATATCAGATAAATTAAAGGATATAGATGTAATTGTCACTGCTGAGGCAAAAGGAATACCTTTAGCATATGAAATTTCAAAGCTTTTAGGTATGAAGGAATTTATTGTAGCTAGAAAAAGCATTAAGGCTTATATGGATTCACCAATAACTGAGGAAGTAAATTCAATTACTACTCAAAAGAAACAATTTTTATGCTTAGACAAAATTGATGCAGAAAAGGTGAAAGGAAAAAATGTTGCTATTATAGATGATGTTATTTCCACCGGGGAGTCATTAAGGGTTGTTGAAAAGTTAGTTGAAAAAGCTGGTGGTATCGTCAAAGCAAAAGCTGCAATTCTAGCTGAAGGAGATGCTTCAAATAGAGATGATATTATATTTATAAAAAGACTTCCGCTATTTAAAGTTGATGAAAATGAAAATTTTATAGAGATATAGTATAGATAAACTACTTTAAAATTAATTTCTTAAACTAATTTTTACTAGCAATGTATTGTTAGTCTCCACCTCTGGGGAATATAATCAATTGAGAATTGAAAATGGAGAATTGACAATTGTGGTGGAAATTAATTCTTACAAATTAATTTCTTTAAATAGATTTTTCAATAAAAGTGACTGCATCACTTTAAAAAGAAATTAATTGAAAACTTCTCTTATAAAAGAGAGTATCAACAATTCTCCATTGTCAATAGTCAATTTTCAATTGTATAAGTGATTGTATCACTTCAAAAATAAATAATTTTAAATTTCTCAGCTTCTGCTGAGAAATTTCTACGCTACATTAAAATATAGTTTAAGGGAAAAATCCGCGGCAATACTAATTGTATTGCCGTGAATTTTTTATCTAGGTATATTTTTCATAATATCTATCGTATTTAATGCTTCAAAGAAAAACAATAGTATAGCTAAATTATTCTTTTTAATAATAATTTTTATTTAGTTATTAATTGATTTAGTCGGATTTCTGTATTCACAAGGTACTTTAGTTTGACATAAACCACAACCTGCTCCCGCATTTGGATTTCCTCCATAGGATTCTACTAATTTTCTTGATTCTTCTCCATAACAAGATTTATAACATTTTAATTTGTCATGTCCCTTCTCAGATATTGCATTAAAAGGACATCTTTTAATGCAAGCTCCACAAATACCGTTATTGTAAAATAAACAATTTTCTGTATAGCTTTTAGATACCCTGACATCTGGATTAAGTTTTAATTCAGTTACAAATGAGGCTAACCTCACTGCAATTCCTTTCTCAGTAATAAATGCATCGTTTAATCCAAAAGTCCCAAGACCAGCGACATAAGCTATGTGACGTTCTGACCAATTGGAGCTTGGACCAGAAGTAGTGTTAAAAGCTTTAAACCATTCAGCACCATAAGGTGCTACAGTTTTATATCCCATTTGATTTAAAAAATCTTCAAAAAAATTATAAAAATTCTTTTTAAATACGTCCTCTCCAAAGCTATGAAGCAGAGCCCATTCTTTTGATGGTAACTCCTTCTGTACTCCGTTACTTTTTCGAATCTTTTCATTTATAGGTAATACAACGCTTATAACTGTTCCTCCATGATAGCTATTTTCCCCAAATGTCATTTCAAAAGCTTCAGCTGGAGTTAAATGATCACTACCTATTATGGTTTTATACTCCTCAAACAATGGGTCATCTGCAGATGCAAATTTTATAATTGGTTCATCGTAATAATGGTCATTAATTTCTTCAAACCAGTTATCTTTACCTTCAGTTATATACTTTATAATTTCATTTTTTATTAAATCTTCCATTATAATACCTCCATTAATTTTATGCTTAAATAAGCAAATATTAAAATTTATTAATCACATTGATGGCAAAAACAAAATTTATCTTATTTAGAACTTTGTTTTTGGATAAGGTTTTTATATTTATTTCCCTTGAAAAACTAATGTAGTACCAACATTGTTTGGTATAAATGCTTTGGGCATTGATTGGGCAATTTGGTGGATAGCAGACCAACCAGTGCAGTGACCAGGCATCAAATAAGTTGGATTAATTTTCTGTAATTCAGCAATTGTAGTAGGAATAATTTTTTCAAATATCCCACCTGTTAGATGAAAACCACCCAATACAGCATAAATTTTCTGGCTATTAATCAGAGCTTGAGCGTAGCGCATGGTATTGATAACTCCAGAATGACAGCAACCTGTAATTATAACTAATCCTTGTCCACGAACATTTACAATAACGCACTGATCATCCTTTATTACCGGATCGTTTTCCCATTGATCATTACGCTTTGTATAGTGTAAAGGAAATCCTTTTTCGAAATCTGTAGTTCGAGGAATTTCACCAGAAACAAGAATCATGTTATCAACAAGAAGTGTTGGATCGGTTTTTTTAACAAAAGTAATTTTCTCCTGTTGTAAAGCAGTTAACTTTGGGGGAGAAATATTTATTTCATCTCCACCTGGCATTATAATCTTTCTGTCTAAAAAAGCATCTGGATGAGAAATAAGAGGGACTTTATGTGTTCCTAACTTCTCAATTAGACAAGGTAACCCCATAGTATGATCAAAGTGACCATGACTGAGTATAATTGCTTGTATATCTGTTGCATTAATTCCTAAGGAATCCATGTTGTGTAAGATACCGCTAGAGCTAATACCTAAATCTAATAATACAGTTCCTTGCTTATTTCCGGATTTAACCTGAATCATTGCTGAAAAACCATGCTCTGCGATAGGTGGAAAATCAGAACTTAAATCAAACCTGTGTACAATTTCATTACCTGTCATAAATACGTCTACTGTATTGTCCATGATTATTGTTATTTTTACTTCATCAACTTCTAATAATTGAGTATCTTTTATCATGTATCTTTATCCTCCTTAATTTTTGTAAATACTTTAGGCTCAAAAAGCCACGAAAGTTAAAATCATTTTTGCACGCTATAATTAATTAAGGCGACTATTTGTCATAAAAGCTGTTATTACAAAAAGCAATAATAAATTATCCTTACAAAGATATCCTTTATTTGTCTATAAGACTATAAGCAAATACTTATAGTTAAGACAACAATCTCTTCTATTAATACTTATTATTATAATAACAAGTAGAATTATAGGAGCATATCTACTAATAGAAATATTGATTGGAGGATTTTGAATTAGTTCATGAATACCTCCTTTGTCTATCTATAAGTCTATAAGCAAATACTTATAGACAAGATAGCACATTACTCCTATTGACACTTGTTATTATAAGGACATTTGTCACAAGAGAAATCATATTGGCATCTCTCAAATGCTTTCTTAAACAGTTCATTTATATCCTTCCTGTATTCAATCAATGTATCAGAATTAATTGTATAGAAAACTCTAAAACCCCTTCGATTCTCCTCGAGAATTCCAATATTCTTTAAAATTTTTATGTGTTGAGATGCAGCAGGTTGAGATATATCAAGCTGTTGTGCCACATCAGAAACGCAAAAGGTTTCATCAGCATTTGAAGCAAGCATTTTTATTATTTTTAATCTTTTCTCATCGCCAAGGGATTTAAGGATATTGGCCATGTCTTTTAGATGATCTTTCATTAATACACCTCTTAACTATAAACGTACAATCATAATATTATAATTATACTATATTTGTCAAGTTTAACCAATGTTTTAAACTGGTGATTGACTTATGTATTATTTTAATCTTTCTTAATTTGTTATTAGTCAAAATTAACATAAAAACAAAAATGTTAATGTAGCTAAAGGTCTGGAAAATACTAATAAAACTTATGAAAGAGTAAAATTGAATAAAATATTTACTTTGTACTCAATAACTATAGACATTTTACTAATATAGAAAGGCTATTTATAAGGCTATGATTTAACTGAATAATAATTAGTAATGACTTAAGTTTAATTTAAGATATAAATGATAGTATGTTTTTAAGAAATAAAGATGGTTATTTTAATTGAGATAAATTAAAGTTTAGAGGAGGAAAACAATGAATAAAAAATTTATATCAATATTGATAGCTATGTCACTAAGCCTTAGTGTTACAGCTTGTTCTGAAAATAAAGTAAATACAAATTCTGAAAATACTACGGAAGTTACAGAGACGTCCAAAGTGAATATAAAAGCTTTAGAAAGTGAAAGCGTAGGTGAGCCAGATACATTTATAAAATTAGGTAGTGATATAAGTGTTGATGGAAATGGTGTAAGTGTAGAAAATAATAAGGCTACAATTACACAGGGTGGAACTTATAGTGTAAGTGGTAAGTTAGATGATGGACAGTTAATTGTTAATGTAGGTGATGAAGAGAAAGTATATATAATTTTAAATGGAATAGATATTACTTCTTCTGATAGTGCACCTATTTGTATTATAAATGCTAAAAGATGTATAATTGCTTTAGAAAAAGATACTGAAAATACTATAACAGATGGGGAAAATTATGTTTTAGAAGATGCAACTACAAATGAACCTAATGCAGCAATATTTAGTAAAGATGATTTATATATTATAGGAGAAGGTAAACTTACTGTCAATGCTAATTATAATAATGGCATTGCTAGTAAAGATGATCTAAAAATTCAAAGTGGGAATATAGTTGTAACTGCTAAAAATAACGGTATAAAAGGAAAAGATTGCATTAATATTTCTGATGGAAATATAACAATTAATGCAGGCGGAGATGGAATAAAATCTGATAATGACACTGATGCAAGTAAAGGATATATATATATTGAAAAAGGTACACTTAATATAACTGCAGTTGAAGATGGAATTCAAGCAGAGAGTGAACTGCTAATTGAAGATGGAGACATTACAATATCTTCAGGTGGTGGTAGTGCAAATAGTAGTACTTCCCAAAATAGTGATTGGGGAAATTGGGGTATGAAAGATAAAGGAATGAATGGTAAGGGAGATCCTAATATGAATAATGCCAATACTAATGAAAATACTGAAGAAGAGTCTACTAGTGCAAAGGGTATAAAAGCATCAAGTAATATAACTATAGAAGGTGGACATATAAAAATAGATTCATCAGATGATTCAATTCATTCAAACGATAATTTAACAATCAACAATGGAACTATAAATTTATCATCTGGAGATGATGGAATACATTCAGATTCCAATTTAAGAATAAATGATGGAAAGATAAATATTGAAAAATCATATGAAGGGATTGAAAGTGAAGTAATAACTCTTAATGGTGGAGAAATTTATGTTACTGCAAGTGATGATGGAATAAATGCAGCAGGAGGAAATGACGGATCTTCAATCAACGGCCGTCCAGGGCAAAATCAATTTGAGTCTTCTGGAAATGCTAAAATAAATATTAATGGAGGTTATATTTTCGTAGATGCAAGTGGTGATGGTATAGATGCCAATGGTTCAATTTATATGACTGATGGAACTGTAATAGTAAATGGTCCAACGGATAATGGAAATGGAGCTTTAGATTTTGATAATACATGTGAGGTAAGTGGAGGTACTTTAATTGCAGCAGGAAGTTCTGGAATGGCAGAAACACCAAGCAATTCTTCAACTCAAAATACTATAAACATAAATTTAACCTCACAAGAAGCTAATACTATAGTTAACATTCAATCAGAAAGTGGGGAAAATATTATTACTTTTGCACCATCAAAAACATATCAATCAGTTGCAGTATGTTCTCCAAATATAAAGACTAATGAAAAGTACTCAGTTTATGTTGGAGGAAGCTCAGGTGGAAATTCAACTGATGGATTATATACTGATGGAAAATATTCAGGTGGAAATAAAATAGGTGAAGGTACAGTTTCAAGTGTTATAACTAATATTACCCAAGAAGGAGCAACTCAAGGTGGCATGGGAGGACGTGGAAAGGACAAGGGAGCTCCAAATGAGAAAATGGACAGACCTAATGAAGGAGAAAACATGGGAAGACCTGATGAAAATATGGAAATGCCGGCAGAGGGAAAAGATAGTAGAGGAGAAAAAGGTGATAGAGTAGCACCTTCTGTAGACACTGAGAAAAATAGTGAAATCTAATATATAAATTTTTCTTATATCATTTAAGACTGTGATGAGATAGTGTGAAATTCACAAATCTTGCATAGTCTTTTTTATGAATTAAATATACGAATTATGGTTAAAGCTCCATAGTAAAAGCCTTTGAGTTTTTTAGATTCTAAATAAAGCTAAGTAATAACTATTCTAAAATCCATTCATATATGCACTTTCGGCGTTCCCCCTCTTGATACATCTCATTATGTGGTGGCAAAGCTACTATTTCTTTAAGTTTAAGGCCTATTTTTTCACAAGTTTTTCGAGAAGGGAAGTTGTCTGGATTGCAAGTTATTATAAGTTTATTCATTCCATGTGCAATAGCTACGTCTTTGATAATTTTACAAGCCTTTGAAGCATAATTATTTCCTCTATAAGTTTCTTCAATCATATAACCAATATGACCACCGTAATATAGATTTTCTTTGTACCCGATTCGGATATCAATAGCACCTATACTATCATCTGAACCATGTAGAGTAATCCTATATTTATATGCAGGTACATAACCTTTTTCCTCGTTAGATGGTGTTTTTTCTTCAATCTTTAAATCAATCTCACCATCGGTTAAATAATCAAAATCTTTGAACTCAAACATCTGTATTCCCCCTTTATTTTCCTCATAAATTCCAATTGTTCATTTATTTAATTATATTATTATATAAATAGATAATTGTAAATGATTAACATAAACTATATAAATTGCTTCCCTAACTATAAAATCCTTTAAAACTTAAAATAAAATTAAGTTTTAAAATAAAAAAATTCCCTTAGATATATTCAAGAGGAATGTATCTAAGGGAAAAATTTTATCCATATATTTTTTCTTCAAAGCCGCTAAAAGTAAGAGTTATATTTAAATTTCCATTTCTACATCTTAGCTCATCTAAAAGCTTCTTTTGATTCACATTTGGCTTCAAATAAATCATATAATTTAACTCAAACAATGCTCCGAAATCTCTAGTCTTTACTTTTTGAATATCATAAGACGTAGTATACTTATCTAATACTTCTTCAAAAACACGTTCATAATTTAAATCCTCTGGAACTGTAATTTTAAGTTGCATAGCACTACCTTTAGGGGTTGCAAAGTTTGCTACAGAAAGTATAATCATTAAAAGACATAAGATAGTTGTAAATATTACACCATAACCTATATAGCCCATACCACAAGTGAGTCCAACTGCTAAAGTAAAGAATACATATGAGATATCTTTTGGGTCTCCAGGAGCACTTCTGAAACGAATTATTGAGAATGCACCAGCTAAGCTAAAGGCTCTAGCTACGTTATTACCAACAAGAAGTATTATAATTGATATTATAACTGGCAGCATAATTAATGTAGTTGTAAAGCCAGAATTATATCCACTTTTTTTATTAGTTTTCATATAAGTAATACTAATTGCTAATCCAAGTATGATTGAAGATGCAATAATAATTAATGTATTGATGAGAGTAAAAGATTCTCCAGTAGTCGATGAAATTAATGTATCTAGCATATTTTTGCTCTCCTTTCGATACTTTTATTTTTATTTTCTAGGCAATAATTTATATATTCATTGCCATATTTTGAAAAGTGTATGTTATATATTCTTAACTCTGAAAGAATCTTAGTAAACCATAATGGTATAGAACCTAAAAATTTAACCTCCATTAAATAACGATTTTTACCTAAAATATCTGTTCCAAAACATCCATACTCTAGAGATAGAAAATCACGTCTTGTAGTAATTTTAGAGTCAAAGGTTATTCTAAAATCCCTATCTTCTTTTCCAAATAGAGCATTTCTTGTATATCCAATATAAACTGATGGATAAACTGTATTTTTGTTTAGATAATATTCTATTTCATCTAGAACTTGTTTATTTACATAATCATTTGAAATAGGCCTTTCACCAAATTCTAAAAAATTATAAGCTTCTTTTAATGTAAGAACAATTCTTCTTTTGTTTACTATTCCATTTATTTTCTTCTTTAGTTCAAGAAAGACTTTGCTGTCTAAATTAGTAGGATTACTGTAAGTTCTTAATCTTAACTTTTCTTTGTAATAAGGATTAGATATAGAGTGTCTAATTACATCATTGTTTTCTGTATCGTAATATATATTATAAATATCATAGACTTTTCCAGATTTACAATACTCATCTTGAATCATATACTTATCTAGTTTTAAAAGTAGCTCATCATATTGTTTTTGATTTAATATGAACTTTTTTTCAAAACGCTTAAATGCTTTAATAGCCATATGTTTCCCTCCTGTTTTTATAATTTTATTTCTTTGTATGATCAAATTATAAAAAAACAAGCTTAAAAAAATCTTAAACTTTATATATAATTTAAAAAACTTTAAATGAATTCGAAACTACATGAGAACTATTAATTATAAATAAGTTAACAGACAATGGATAAAAGATATTAATATTTTAGAGGAGAATTTATTCTTCTATTTTAAAATTAAAAAAATAGGTAAAAAGCAAATAAATTCTAAATTGTATTTACATATATGTAAAATAATGATAAAATAAATTTGTTAAAAATAATTAAAAAGGAGGTCGTTTGTAAATGAAAAACTTAAGAAGTTTAAGTAAATTTGAATTTAATAATGTTTGGAACGGCCTTGATGATAATTTTTAAAAATGTTATTTTGATGTTTTAAGTCATGGGGTTATCTATACTCTGTAACTTTTTATATTCTATATTATAGAAATAAGAGGTCGTGGATAACTTGGTTTTTAGCCAAGAAATATCTATGACTTTTTTATTTTAGACAAATAAAGGAAAGTGATGGATTAAAAATGGATATATATTTTGGGACAGGTCGACAAGTACCGCTGAGTGGTTATATCAATAGGTTTTGGTGACAGAGATAAGACAAAATAGACGATTCATACTGATTCATTATTTCCTTCAATGTGTCTTAATATATAAGTTGGGGGGGCGATTGATATGCAATTTAAAATTAATGAAATGCATCATGGTTTTAAGTTATTAGAACAGGAAAAGATTGATGAAATTCAATCAGTAGCTAGAGTGTTTGAACATATTAAAAGTGGGGCAAGACTTTTACATTTAGAAAATGAAGATGATAATAAATTATTTTCTATTGGATTTAGGACAACTCCTACGGATAGTACAGGAGTAGCACATATTTTAGAGCATTCTGTACTTTGTGGCTCAAGAAAGTTTAAAACTAAGGACCCTTTTAGTGACATGCTTAAGAGCTCCTTAAAGACTTTTTTAGATGCTATGACTTATACAGATAAGACTATTTATCCTGTTTCAAGTAGAAATCATAAGGATTTTATGAATTTAATGGATGTGTATTTAGATGCAGCTTTATATCCTAGAATATATGAAAACCATGAAATATTACGTCAAGAAGGTTGGAGATATGAAGTTGATCCAAAAACAAATAAGTTATCTTACAAAGGTGTAGTATATAGTGAAATGCAAGGGGCACTGTCTTCTCCAGAGGAAGTGATTTGTAGTGACATATATAGTTCACTATTTCCAAATACTACTTATGCTTTTGTTTCAGGTGGAGACCCAGAAGAAATACCTAACCTTAATCAAGAGGATTTTGAAAAGTTTCACAGCAAATTTTATCATCCATCTAATAGCTATATTTTCTTGTACGGAGATCAAAACTTGGAACAATGCTTAAAATTTATAAATGATGAGTATCTTCAGGGGTTCGATAGAATAGAAATACCTTCTTATATAGAAAATGTAGAAGCTTTTAAATCTATGGTAGAAAAGACATCACAGTATTCTATCAGTGAAGATGAAGAGGAAAAAAATAAAGCTTTCTTAGCTCTAAGTTTTGCCTTTGAGGAAACAAGTGATGCTAAGGCATATTTAACTAATGAAATACTTTATAATATGCTTATTGAATCTTCTTNNCCTTCTGCATCTCCTATAAAAGAAGCATTACTTAAAGCAGGAATAGGGGAATGTATAATTACCATTGATGAAATGAATATGGACCCAACAAAGCAAATGTTATTTCCGATAGTTGTTAAAAATGCTGATAGCAGCATGAAAGATAAGTTTAAAGAGATTGTTTTAAGTACTCTTAAAGAGCTTGTGAAAAATGGCATTGATGAAAATCAGTTACAAGCAGCTATAAATACAGTTGAATTTAATCTTCGTGAAGCTGATCCATGGAGAATTGCTAATAAGGGAATTCAATATAATGAAAAAGTACTAAATAGCTGGATATATGACGGAAATCCTCTTGCTCATTTAAAATATGAAAAGAATCTTAATGATATAAAAGAAGCTATAAAAGATAGATATTTTGAGAATTTCATCGAAAAGAATATGGTAAAAAATTCTCATTGTTCATTAGTAGTTTTAAATCCTAAAAAAGGATTAGAAAATGAGAAAAATAAAGCACTAGAAGAAAAGCTAGAAAAGTATAGAATTGCTTTATCAGAAGAAGAACTACAAAAACTTATAGATAGAAATAAAAAATTACAAGAAGCTCAAGTTAAAGTTGATACCGAAGAAGAGAAGAGTACTATTCCTAAACTACCTATGGAAGAGATAGATAAAAAAGCAGAACAAATTCCTCAGGAAGTTATAAAAGAACAAGGAATAACTATACTAAAACATCATATTAACACAAATAAAATAGCATATATAAATTTATTATTTGATGGAAAAATTATTGAAGAAAAATATATTCCTTATTTAGGTCTTTTAGGAGATATTTTAGGAGAGCTTGATACGGAAAGAAAAACCTATTCTGAGCTTATTACGGAAGTTTATAAAAATACAGGTGGAATAACCTTTAAAAATGAGATTTATACTGAGAAGAATAATGATAAGGTATATCATCCTAAATTTACTATTAAATCAAAGTTAATTTCAGATAATATCCCTAAGTTATTAGAGTTAATCAATGAAATAATAACTACTACTAAATTTGATGATATGAATAGAATTAAACAAGTTATTCAAGAGATAAAATCAAAACTTCAAATGAGGATTATAAATGCAGGTCACGAAATTGCAATGAATAAAGCATTTTCTAAATTCTCCTATGCTCAAGAATATAAAAATAGGATTAGTGGTGCTTCATATTATGAATTTGTATGCAACTTAGAAAAGAATTTTGAAGATAATAGTGATGAAATTAAAAATAATCTTATGAAGGTATATGAAACTATATTTAATAAAAATAATTTAATTGTTTCAATAGTTGGAGAAGAAACTGAAAGTGAAAAATTACTTTCAAATATAAATATAATTTTAGACAACATTAAAGACTCTATATGTGAAGTTCCTAAATTTGAATACAAACAATCAAAAGATGTAGAAGGATTAATAACTGCTAGCAATGTACAATATGTGGTTAAGGGATTCAACTTTGCAAAGCTTGATTATAAGTATTCAGGAAAGATGAAAGTTCTTCAAAACATATTGGAGAGTGAGTATTTATATCCTAGAGTTCGTCTTCAAGGTGGAGCTTATGGCTGTTATATTGATATGAGCAATGATGGCAATTTAGCCTTTTTCTCCTATCGTGATCCAAACCTTGCAAGAACAATAGATGTATATAATGAAACTTACAAGTTCTTGGAAAACGTAGATTTTGCAAATGAAGATATGGAGAATTTTATAATTGGAACAGTAGGTCGAGTATATAGACCATTGACTTCTGATAAAAAAGGTGAAAAAGCAGTTGGAGATTATATTTGTAATATAACCTACGAAGATGTTCAAAGAGAAAGAGATGAAATTTTAAAGACAACTATTGAAGATATAAAATCCTATGCAAAAATGATTAAATCTGGAATGGATGAACATTACTGCTGTGTAGTAGGTAATGAAGGAAAAATTAAAGAAAATGAAGCTATTTTCAATAAGATAAGTAAGTTGTTATAAGATTGAGGTTAATTATAGCTAATGCTTAAATCTAATAGCAAATTTTAAAAAATAAGTAATTGTTTAAGATAAAAAAATACTACAAAATCAATAATAAGTATAAAAGGGTTGTTGCACAATTAATCAATTAGGCTAGTTGTGTAACAATCCATTTTTTATTTTATACTTATCCATTAAAGTATCTCAATAGCTGTAGAACTTATACTAACATAAGGACGTAGATATTGATTAACATAAAATTGCATAATAAAATGAATACTTGATATAATAAAAGATATCTTTGGGATAAATATTATCAATTGTAAATTATAGTTAAGAGTTATGGTTAGTTAACTTATCTAAAGTTTAATTTCGTCTACAAATAAGCAATTTAATTGACAATATGGAATCACTTCACCATAATATTAATTATAATTAACTTTAGCAGGAGGATTTATTAAAATGAGTGATATGATAAAGGCACATGATTGCAATGTAATTCATGTTGATGTACTTAATAAAGTTAAGAAGAATATGCCAAATGAATATGCAATGCGTAATTTAACTGAGTTTTTTAAGATAATGGGTGATGGCACTAGAATTCAGATATTATGTGCTTTAGTACAGAATGAAATGTGTGTATGTGATTTAGCAGTATTAATAAATGTTACAAAGTCAGCAATATCACATCAGTTAAGATCTCTGAAGGAAGCTCATTTAGTAAAATCAAGAAGAAGTGGCAAAAATGTATTTTATTCTCTTGATGATGAACATGTAAAAGATATTTTAGAAAAAGCATTAAATCACATTATAGAAAAATAGAAAATAATTAAGAAAAATATAAAGATATAGAAGGCTGTTACAGAACAAATATCTTGTATAAGTGTTGATATTAAAGGAAAGTTTAAATCAACACTTATACAAGATATAACTGTAACAGTTTTTTTATTTAATAAATCATAAAATTATGCTTGACAGTTGAGTGATTGCTCAACTATAATAAAAATATAAGTTGAGCGCTCATTCAACTGTTGATGAAAGGATTATTATACAAATGGTAAACAAAAGAGATGATAAGCACTTAAATCAGCATATTTTAAGCAACTTATCAGAATTATTTTGGGTTTTAAGTGATGCAACAAGAATCAGAATTCTATATGCATTGAGTGAAAAAGAAATGTGTGTTTGTGAGCTAGCAAGGTTACTTAATAATAAACAATCTTCAATATCTCATAAATTGCGCATACTTAGAAATTCAAAATTAGTAGGTTTTAAGAGAAATGGGAAAAGAAATATATACTTTTTAAATAATCCATACGCAATAGAAATTATTAATAAAGCAATAGAATTTAGGAGGAATTAATTATGAAAAAGAAATTTAGATTACAAGGATTAGATTGTGCAAATTGTGGAGCAAAGATAGAAAATGCAATTAAAAAGTTATCAGTAGTAAATGATGCAACAGTAGATTTTATGACAACAAAATTAATTTTAGAAGCGGATGATGACAAAATGGAAGAAGCTATTAATGCATCCAAGGAAGTAATTAAAAAAATGGAACCAGATATTATTGTAAAGAAAATCTAAAGAGAGGTGATATGCTATAAAGAATAAAAAGCGCATTATCTATGGAGTTATAGGTGGAATTATTCTTTATAGCACACTTTAAAAATTCAGAGTTCGTAAGTTTTAAAGAAAAAAAGAAATATATATTTTTAATAATAAATACACAATAGAAATTATTAATAAAGTAATAAAATTTAGGGGGAATTAATTATGCAAAAGAATTTAGATTACAAGGATTAGATTGTGCAAATTGTGGAGCAAAGATAGAAAATGCAATTAAAAAATTACCAGTAGTAAAGGATGCAACAGTAGATTTTATGACAACAAAGTTAATCTTAGAAGCAGATGATGACAAAATGGAAGAAGCTATTGATGCATCTAAGGAAGTAATTAAAAAAATGGAACCAGACATTATTGTAAAGAAAATCTAAAGAGGGGGAAAATGCTATGAACAATAAAAATCGTATTACTCGTATAATTTTAGGTGGAGCATTATTCGTTGTAGCATTACTTGCAAAATCAGAATTTCAATTATTATTATATTTAATCAGTTACATTATTGTTGGTGGAGATGTTGTATTAAAAGCAGTTAAGAATATTTTTAGAGGACAAGTATTTGATGAAAATTTCTTGATGTGCATTGCAACTATAGGAGCCTTTATTATTGGAGAGTATCCAGAAGGTGTAGCAGTAATGTTATTCTATCAAGTTGGCGAAGTATTCCAAAATTATGCTGTTAATCAATCAAGAAAATCAATTGTTAGTTTAATGGATATTAGACCTGATTATGCAAATGTAAAGCGTGGCAGTGAATTAGTAAAGATGGATCCAGATGAAGTAAAGATAGATGATATAATTGTAATTAAAGCAGGAGAAAGAATCCCTTTAGATGGGGTTGTTATAGATGGAAACTCTATGATTGATACATCAGCATTAACTGGTGAATCAGTTCCAAGAGATTTATCTGTAGGTTCAGAAGTATTAAGTGGATGTATTAATATTAATGGAGTTTTAACTGCTCGTGTTACAAAAGGATATGAAGAATCCACTGTAAGTAAGATATTAGATTTAGTAGAGAATGCAAGTAGTAAAAAGTCAAATTCAGAAAACTTTATAACAAAGTTTGCAAGATATTATACACCAGCAGTTGTTATTGTAGCAGCTATATTAGCAGTATTACCACCTCTTTTAATAGAAGGAGCTACATTTAGCGATTGGGTTTCAAGAGCGTTAACATTCCTTGTTATATCATGTCCTTGTGCATTAGTTATATCTGTACCATTAAGTTTCTTTGGAGGAATAGGAGCTGCTTCTAAAAGTGGTGTTTTAGTAAAGGGAAGTAACTATTTAGAAGCATTAGCTGAAACAGAAATGGTTGTGTTTGATAAAACTGGAACATTGACAAAAGGTGTATTTAAAGTACAAGAGATAAATGCAAAAGGTATTTCTAAAGAAAAATTACTTGAGTTAACTGCCTATGCAGAAAATTATTCAAACCATCCAATTTCAATATCTTTAAAGCAAGCTTACAATAAGAAAATTGATGAATCAGAAATAACAGATGTTGAAGAAATCTCTGGACATGGAGTTCGAGCAGTTGTAAAAGGTAAGACAGTACATGCAGGCAATACAAAATTAATGAAGAAAATAAAGGTTCCTTACTATAAAGGAGAGATAGTAGGAACAGTAGTACACGTAGCAGTAGATGATAAATATGCAGGATATATTGTAATTGCAGATGAAGTGAAACCAGATGCAGCAAAAGCAATTCGAGAATTAAAAGAAGCTGATATAAGGCAAACTGTTATGTTAACAGGTGATGCTAATAGTGTTGGTATGAAAGTAGCTAAAGAATTAGCGCTTGATAAAGCATATACAGAATTACTTCCAGCAGGAAAAGTTGAAAAAGTAGAAGAATTATTAAGACAAAAATCAGAAAAAGGAAAACTAGCTTTCGTTGGAGATGGAATTAATGATGCACCGGTTTTAGCTAGAGCAGATATTGGTATTGCTATGGGTGGTCTTGGATCAGATGCGGCAATAGAAGCGGCAGATATAGTTATTATGACTGATGAACCATCAAAAATAGCAACAGCAATGAAAATATCAAAGCGTACATTAAGAATTGTAAAACAAAATATTGTATTTGCGCTATCAGTAAAAGCTATAGTTCTTCTTATGGGAGCAGCAGGTATTGCAACAATGTGGGAAGCAGTATTTGCAGATGTAGGAGTATCTGTAATTGCAATCTTAAATGCAACTAGAGTGTTAAATATAAATAAACTTAAATAGTATTATATGCTATAAAGAAATGAGAGGGAAATTTGAATAACCTCTCATTTTCTTTATAGTTATTGTAAGAAGTTCTGTATTTTCATTCACTTTAAATGGAAAGAAGGGATATAAGTGATTGATACAATAGATTATTACCTTGATATTCTAAAGAAAAATAGTGAGAAGTTAACTGTACAGAGAATGAAGTTACTAGAAATTTTTTTAGAACACCCCAAAGATCATTTTAGTCCAAAAGAGTTAGAAGATATCTTAAAATCTAAAAATGAACTAACAAGTTTTTCAACAATATATCGTAATTTAAAAGTATTTGAAAGATTTGATTTCATTAAAAGCATTGCACTGGATAATGGTATTAAAAAATATGAATTAAATAAAATTTCAATATATGATATTAAGTTACAGGCACATTTAATATGTAAAGACTGCGGGGAAATTATAGATTATATTCCAGAGATAGATATAGCAGAAATATTAAAAAGAGAAGATTATAAATCTTTTAAGGTGAAAAGTATTGATATTAATATATATGGTATATGTGAGAAATGTAGATAGCTAGATATAATATACCTGTAAAAAAAGTTTGTGTAAAATGAATAAAAAGTACTCATTGTTGCAAGTAGTTGATATAATAAACTATTGCAGGAATGAGTATTTTTATGACGAATATTATAAAAATGGGTTTTAAAAAGCAATTCTAGATGATTGGAGAGGAGTAATGAACAAATTTATAAAGCATATTAAGATTTAGAAGTATTTTTCAAATTGATAAAGAATTGCATATAATATAAACTAATTTAAATTTATATTAGAAATAATTATGCAAAAGTCAGAATATTAAGTAAAATATAATTACTATTATATTTTAGACTTATTTAGGGGGTAGAGATATGGGGAGAATTTCAGAGCTATTTGCTCCAAAAGATATGACTGAGGGTACACCTTGGAAACGAATTGTTGAATTTGCATTACCAATGTTAATAGGTAATATAGCTCAGCAATTTTATAATACTGCAGATTCTATTATTGTAGGTAGATATGTAGGTGACAATGCACTTGCTGCTGTTGGCAGTGCAGCTCCAATATTAAATCTTCTACTTGTACTTTTCGTTGGAATTGCAACAGGTGCAGGTATCATGGTTGCTCAGTATTTTGGTGCAAAAGAGCGCGAGCATTTATCACACACTATTGGTGTTTGTATAACACTCACTGCTATTGCATCAGTAATAATAATGATTATTGGTCCTATTGTAACGCGTCCATTACTTTCTTTTCTTAATACACCAGAGTCTATAATAGATTGGTGTGCAGAATATCTTATTATTTATTATCTTGGTATTGCAGGATTTGCTTATTATAATATCTTAGCAGGAGTTCTTCGTGGACTTGGTGATTCTTTATCAGCGCTTGTTTTTTTACTTATTGCTACAGTTTTAAATGTAGGGCTTGATCTTTGGTTCGTTGCAGGACTGGGACTAGGCGTTCCAGGTGTTGCTCTTGCTACCGTTATTGCCCAAGGAATATCAGCAGTTCTTTGTGTTATTAAATTAGCAAGAATGAAAAACACTTTTGATTTTAGTCTTAAGATGTTAAAACCAAAAAAGGAGTATTCTAGTAAGCTTATAAAACTCGGACTACCATCTGGCCTCACACAGGGAATATTTTCTATTGCAATGATAGCTGTACAATCACTAACTAACAGCTTTGGAGAAATGGTTATTGCATGTAATGTAATTGTTATGCGCGTGGATGCTTTTGCTATGATGCCTAACTTTACCTTTGGTAATGCCATGACAACTTATTCCGGACAAAATATTGGTGCGAGAAAAATGGACAGAGTTGAAAAAGGAACTAAAGATGGTGTCATAATTGCTGTTAGTGTTTCTACTGTGATAACAATATTAATATTAATTTTTGGTAAATATCTTATGGGCATATTTACAGATACTAAAGAATTAGTTGATTTAAGTATGCATATGATGAGAATTCTTGCAGTAGGTTACATTGCAATGGCAGTAACACAGAGCTTATTAGGAGTAATGAGAGGTGCTGGAGATACAATGACGCCTATGTGGATTTCAATAATTACTACAGTAGTTCTACGTGTACCAGTTGCATATGGTATTGCTTATTTAACCCGTAGTGCAGCTTATCCTACAGGTAGACCAGAATCTACTTTTATTTCATTACTTGTTTCTTGGACAATGGGAGCTATTATAACCGTAATTTTCTTTAGGAGAGGTAAATGGAAGAATAAAGGTTTTGCTGGAAATGATTTAAGCATTTAATTCAATTCACAACTTAATCTAATTCACAATGAACAATGCACAATTCACAATTTGGGATATTTCTCAGCAATAGCTGAGAAATTTAGAATTAATTAACTGTAGCGGCGAACAGTGTTCGCCGTCACAAAAATCTATTAAAGAAATTAATTTCTAAAAAATTAATTTCCTCCATAATTGTCAATTGTCCATAGTCAATTCTCCATTGATTAAAGATATGGGGACGGTTCATTACAAATTATAAAATGAAAATTATTAAAAAGAATGAACCGTTTCTTAATTCAATTCACAATTCATAATTTTGGATATTTCTCAGCAACTGCTTATAAATTTAGAATTGATAAATTGTAGCGGAGAACAGTGTTCTCCAGAAAATCCAAATTGAGTTCTATTATCAGATGTTTTATAGAGAGTTGATATTTCAATAAATAATATTTTTAAATATCATCTTAATACTAAAATTGATAAATATATGATATTGTAAATCATATTTATAGAATCAAGTAGAAAAATTTAATAATATTAAATATAAAAAAATGGCGAACAATGTTCGCCGCTACAAAAATATATTAAAGAAATTAATTTTAAATTATTTACCTAAATGAAAGCCCTTTTATAGATTTACACAATCACTTTTCTCTTCTTTTAGAGATGGCCAAACTGTAAATAGCATTGTTACATAACAAGCTGTTCCTCCTAAGAAGTTTGAGATTGGTTCTGCTAAAAATACTCCTGTAGTTCCCAAATTGAACATTCTTGGCAAAATTAAAGTAAGAGGAACTACAATAATTATTTTACGAAGTAGTGAAAAGAATACTGCTTGTTTAGATTTGCCTAAGGCAACATAGGTAGATTGTCCTGCAAATTGTAATGACATAGCAAAGAAACCAAAGAAATAAATATTCATTGAAGGAACCCCTTTTTGAATTAGCTCAGGTTCACTATTGAATATTCGTATAAAGAACTCTGGAAACATTCTTAAAATAAGCCAAATTAAAGTTGTATATAGAATACAAACTATAGACATAAATTTAATTCCACTTCGTACTCTTTTATATTCTTTTGCACCATAATTGAATCCTAAGACTGGCTGAGATCCATTAGTAATACCACTTACTGGCATCATAATAATTTCACGAATTGAATTAATGACTGTCATAATACCTACATATAAGTCTCCACCGTAAGATTGTAAAGTAATATTACAAATAATTTGAACGGTACTATTAGTAAGTGCCATAATAAAGGTAGATAATCCAAGAGAAACAATTCTTTTCAATATGGATAAGTCTATTTTAAAGTTTTTAAATTTAAGCTTTAATATTGTATTTTTTCCTGTTAAAAACTTTAATACCCAAAGTGATGATAAAAACTGTGATATTATGGTAGCGAAGGCTGCACCCTTAACTTCCATATTAAATACAAAGATAAAAATAGGGTCTAAGACAATATTTATAATAGCACCTAAAAGAATAGTCATCATACCCATTCTGCCAAAGCCTTGAGAGTTAATAAAGCTATTCATTCCAAGACTAATCATAACAAAGATAGTTCCTAGTAGATAAATACTAATATAATCATTAGCATAGGAAAATGTAGCATTACTAGCACCAAAAAGAAAAAGCAGCGGCTTTTTAAAAATTAATCCTAATACTGTAAGTGCTATGCCAGAGATAATCAAAAGAGCAAAGGAATTACCCATAATTTTTTCAGCTTCTTCATTATCACCTTTACCTCGAGCAATAGAACAAAGTGGTGCTCCACCCATACCAAAGAGATTCGCAAATGCCATTATAATTGTAATAATAGGAAATGTAACTCCAATACCAGTAAGAGCTAAAGTCGATGCATTTGGAAGTCTACCAATATACATACGATCAACTATGTTATAAAGTATATTGATTAATTGAGCCAAAGTCATTGGTAATGCTAAGCTCAGTATGCTTTTTGGCACACTTCCTTTAGTAAAATCATTTTTTCGTTTCATTACCTACCTCCTAAAGATATATTGTAGAGGTATAAACTACATTTTTAACTTAGACATACTTAAATAAATAATGAAGCACTATAAGGACTAGTGTTTTTTATATGACTTATACCTTTATAACTATACAAGTTTTGAACTCTAAGTATTAAGTATTGGAAGCAACTTCGCAAACTACATAATTAGTTAGAAACTAAAAATCCATTTCTAATTTTCAATACCCAATTCTTAATTTTCAATTATTAGGTTAATAAGTTAAGATTTAAGCATGCATCCATATGTAGTAAAAAATAACCCCAAAGTTTATTATACACCATAAATAATGGAAAAAGGGGTTATTACACAGGTCAATGTTATAAATATTCCAGATAGATATATTAAATTAACTTTTGTGATATAATATGGATATTCTAGTAAACTAATTTATGGGAGTGATTAATATGGGAATTAAAATACTTGATAAATTAAATCCCATTTGTGAAATATTTGGATTGATTTATATGAGCCAGAACTACGATGAAGTTACTAATCTATTAATAAAAGATCTTAATAATAATGGAATTAATGGAGAACTATTTATAAAGAAAAATCTTAAGATTATTGATAAATATATAGAGACGTTTAATAAACATAAGGTTGTTAATGAAAGTGAAGTATTCTTTTTTGATGAAGATGATACAGATATTTTCTTGTTAATTGCATTTACTCTAATTAATAATGAAGATTTAATAAATTCCATAGATAATATGACAAATGAAGAGCTTAAAGCTATAATTTTAGATGTTTATAATGAGCAATTTGAACAAGATAGAACTATAGATTCTATTAGTACATTAAATAATATAATAGAATTTATAAAAGAATTAGACCTTAAAGAAAATACTAAATGGAAGTTAATGATTATTTTAAATGATCCTAAGAAGTATTATAAATCACTAATTAAAACAATAGAAGATAATAGAAATGCTTATAATGAAGCTTATAAAGCTGTTGAGAAATCATTATCTAAATTAATAAGTAATTATATTAAATATGTTAACTTAAATAAATGTGAAGTATTAAATAATATTATAAAAAATAATAATAGTAAAATTAATATAATTCCTACATTAGCATTTGGAACTTCATTATTTGAATTTAAAAATACATATTTTGTGGGAGTATTATTTGAACTTACATACAATGAGTGCATTAATTCTATGGGAAACAAAGGAGAACTTGTTTTAAAATTAAAAGCCTTAAGTGATAAAAGTAAATTAGAAATAATAGCTCTTTTAAAAGCTGGACCTAAATATAGTTTAGAGATAGCTGAAGCTTTAAATCTTACTCCAGCTACAGTTTCATACCATATGGGATCATTATTAGAGCGTAGTATGGTTGTTGTTGAAAAAAAGCAAGGTAAGGTATACTACAATTTAAATAAAATTGGATTAAAAAATTTTATAGATGAACTTAATAGTACATTATTATAGGAAAGTCTCTCAGTATAACTGGGAGATTTTTTTATTTTGGCTATGTTAAACAATATTGTTGATTTTCACTTAAAATAAAAGGATTCACAATTATGAAGCCCTTTTGTTTCTTTGGTTCGATTAAAACCCATATTAGTTAATGATAAATATCAATTTATCACTTTACACTCTTTTGGTAAACTATTTTCATGTATCCATGCTTCTATCATATGATTAAAGAAGTCGGGCATTGCTAAAGAAACTCCATGTCCAATTTTAGGTATAATCACTCCTATACAATTTGAATTAGCTTCTACAATATCTTTTGCAGAATTTTTCATAATAGCTTTTTCTTTTTCACCCACAGTAACCAATATTTTTCCATTTGCTTTTCTAAAATCTTTAGGTATTTCAAAGGACATGTTTTCTTCTAATACTCTAACAAGAGTGTCCAGTTTTATTTGACAACTTTCTTCATAATATTTCTCAAAGTAGTCTTCACTTACATACAATGTTTTTGCCTGTAGTTTGGAAAACCACCTATTTTTAATTAATGGAAAGGATAATGTAATAGTAGGTTTTATTAATTTTTTGGTGAATAAAGTTGGTCTGACCAAAGCACTATTTATTATTGCAAAATCAATTAAATCTGGTTTCATACTTAGTATTTGAATAATTACTTGAGAACCTAATGAAAAACCAACTAGAATTACTTTCTTCCCTCTTGCTTTTACTTCGATTAATTTAATTAATTCTTCTGCACTACCTTTTATAGAAAAATTAATTTCATAATTGTTTAACCCATGTTCAGGTAAGATTGGAACCATGCAATGATAATGAGTGAAGTATTGAATTTGTTTATCCCACATCCAATCACTTACTCCGCCACCATGTAAAAATACCATTAGAGAAGCACTCTTATCACCGCATTCTTGATAATGTAAAGCCAAATGTTTCACCTCACTTTTTTATGAATCTTATGTTTTTTAGTGTTAGCAATATATTCTTCGATAAAATTTTCAATAAACTATGTTTTAATATAGTGTAGAAATATGATAAAGACTTATAAATGGACAATTCCATATATAAGTCTCAACATAAAAAGAAAACCAATTAACTGTATTATATATTATGATCATTAGGTAATTTTAAATATATGATTTATAAAGTACCAATAAATGGTGCATTATTAGAAAAGGGAATGAAAAATTCTTTACACCATCTGTTTAAAGCAGCGTTAAACCAATCCCATTGAGAGGCACTTTCTATGTGAGTAGATATAAATAAAACTATTTGAAATACCATAAATGCTTCTATGTATTTTACTTCTATATCCTCATCAATAATACTTTTATAACCGCTGATTATGCACCTTCGTTGTTCTTGCTTATCAAAATGACTAAACAATGAACCTAAATCCATATAATAATGGCTATTTCCACATAAACTAAAATCAATAGGTGTTATTCTTCCGTTGTTCATTATCAAATTTGATTTTGAAAGATCAGAATGTACTATGCCTTTTGAATTTTTTTGTAAATCTAAATCATTTATACAATTGATAATTTCATTAATAGCATCCACAATTATTTTAAACTGTTCACTAGAAAAAACATTTAATTTTACACCTGTTTCAATCTTTGAAAGCATATTTATTAATAAATTTTTATCATAAGAATATCGATTTAAATTAATGTTTTTAGACCATTGTTTTGAAAAATCATGAAATCGCCCCAACATTTCACCTATTTTAAATAAAACTTTATCGGTTAATTCTATTTCTTCAACAGTCTTTCCATCTACCCATGTTAGAAGGGTTACTGGAGTTCCATCACTTAATACTGTCACAAATTCACCACTCTTGTTTTTTATAGGTATCTGAATTGGTATTTCAGTCTTTTCACTAATAGCATTTAAAATATTCATCTCACTGATTAATAAATCAATAGAACGCTCTTTATCTCCGAAAATATCTAGGGAAAAATCATCACTTGGTTTATGTATTCTAATAACATACTTATTATTTAACAAGGTATCTTTTATCTTATATATCTGGTTCTCATTATGTCGTATAAATTCAATTTGAGGGTGTTGAATTTCATAGTTATATAAAGCTTCTTTTAATAAAGTATTCATAAAATCCTCCTTGGAAAATTATTAATCATTTTACTTATTATAATATAATTTCTAGAATATTTAAAATATTGTGCAGATATTACCTTGAAATTGGCTTGGATTAGTTTAATTAGAATTTAATCTAATTTATTTGACAAATATCTAATTTGATAATATGATAATAATATAAATTAAACAACCATCTAATTAATTAGATGAATATTTAATTAAATCTATTTAAATTAGGAGAAGTGCTATGAGAGAATGTATTAAGAAAAATAAACTACTATTAGTATTAACGGTTATATTCAGCGTAGTATCATCAGTAGCTATGGTAGGATTATCATTATTTATTCAAACTACTATAGATTATGTTACTGCTGGAAATATGGAAGGTTTTAAAAGGATATTAATATATTCAGTAGGATATGGTATTCTTATAGGATTACTATATTTTATATATGATATTTTAAGTAAAATGTTTATTAGAAATTTATTAAAAATGCTAAGAAATAAGGCATTCTTTGGAATACTTAGAAGAAATTATAAGGATTTCAATTCTAAAAACACAGCGGATTATATTTCAGTATTAACAAATGATATGAAATTAATAGAAGAGAATTACATTGTTCCATTGCTTTTAATTTTTCAATATGGTGTTATGTTTGTAGTAACAGTTATTCTCTTACTATATTTAAGTCCATTGGTTACATTAGGAATATTCATAAGTATGCTATTAATTTTTATAGTACCAAGTTTCTTTGGAAAAGCATTAGAAAAGAAACAATTGGAACTTTCAAATAGGCTATCATTTTTTACCTCTAAACTTAAGGATATATTTTCTGGATATGATGTTATTAGGTCATATAATTTAAAAGAGAGTATAGGTAAAGAATTTGAAGAAGAAAATAATAATTTAGCTAATACAAAATTTGCAGCGGATAAAATATTTGTAGTAAATGAATCTCTATCTCAAACATTGGGCATGGGAACACAATTTGTGGCTATATTTTTATCATCATATTTAGTTATAAAGGGTAACTTAACCATGGGAATGCTTATTGCCATTGTTCAACTTTCAGGTACTTTTGTACAACCTGTAATAATGATAATGAGCAATCTTCCTAAACTTAATAGTGTTAAACCTATAATTGAAAGAATTGATGAATTTTCTACCTATAAAGATAATGATTTTATAGGTAAAGATAAACCATACTTTAATAATAATTTAGAGGTGTCGAACCTGTCTTTTAGCTATGGTAACGGGAGATCTATTATTAATGATATAAGTTTGAAGATAGACAAAAACAAGAAATATGCAATAGTAGGGGGAAGTGGATGTGGTAAATCTACTTTAATAAAGCTAATGCTTGGATATTATTCTGATTTTAGCGGAAATATAAAATTTGATGGAAATAGTATTAAGAATTTAAATATAGAACAATTAAATAAAATGATTTCTATTATACATCAAAATGTTTATATGTTTGATAAAACTATAAAAGATAATATTTGCTTATATAAAGAATTCTCGGAAGAACAAATAAATAATGTTTTAAAATTAAGTGGTGTAAATAAATTTATAGAAGAAACATCCAATGGATTAAATTATTTAGTTGGTGAAAATGGCAGCAATCTTTCAGGCGGACAAAGACAAAGAATTGCAATCGCCAGAGCTCTAATTCAACAAACACCAATACTTGTACTAGATGAAGGTACCTCAGCTATAGATATGCAAACAGCCTATGATATAGAAAGTAAGCTTTTAAATATAAAAGATCTAACATTAATCACAATTACTCATAAAATGAGTGAAGAATTATTAAGCTTATATGATGAGATAATATATATGGAAAATGGACAAATAGTTGAAAGTGGAAACCTTAAAGAACTACTAGAAAAGAAAGAGAAGTTTTTTAATTTCTATACAGTATAAGAGTTATAGGACAAATGTGAACAGTAAAATAAAAATTCATCATAGAAATATGGTGAATTTTTATTTTATACATATGATGATTGAGCCACTTGATACATGCTAAAGCTACAGCTTTACTAAACTTATTTCTATTTTTCCTAGAAGAAGTCTCTTAAAAGTATATTGGAAAATAGGACATTGATTATAAAACATGCTAATATATGAAGTATTATCTATTTATGGTAGAATAATAGTAATAATCTGAATTGAAAGAATAAAAAGATTGATTAGCAAAGTAGATATTAAGAAGCTTAGGTAATTAAATAGCTATAGAATTAACATTAAGTAAGTTATGATTACAAATTTGCTAAATAAAAGGTAAAGTTATGAGTAGAGATAAAATAGAAGAATTTAATAAAAAAACTTATATTATAGAAAATACAAAAGATACTTTAATTAATTTAGACAGCTTAGCACATAAAGAAATAGATACTTTAAGCAATTGTATTACTGGAGATAGTGATTTTCTTTTACCAAGACTTAAGGAGGCTTTTAAAAAAGCTAAATATATTGATATAATAGTCGCTTTTTTGATGGAATCAGGGGTAAAACTTATAGCAGAAGATTTAAAAGAAGCTATAGAAAGAGGTGCGAGTATAAGAATACTTACAGGAAACTACCTTAACATAACTCAGCCTCAGGCACTTTTTCTTTTAAAAGATGCACTTTCTGACAAAGTGGATTTAAGATTTTATAATGTACCTAATAAATCCTTCCATCCTAAGGCTTATATATTTGAATATGAAGAGGATGGAGATATATTTATTGGATCTTCAAATATTTCAAAATCCGCTTTAACAAGTGGTATAGAGTGGAATTATAGAATTTCTAAGAATAGTAATAAGAGAGATTTTCAGAAATATAAAGATACCTTTGAAAATCTTTTTAACAATTATTCTGTTATAGTAGATGATAATGAATTAGATAGATATTCAAAGAAGTGGAAAAGACCAAAGTTATTTTTAGATTTAGAAAAAGTTGAAGATAATGAGGAAGAAAAGAAAATAATAAATTATCCTGTCCCTAAAGGAGGTCAAATAGAAGCATTATATAAACTGAAAAAGTTTAGAAAAGAAGGTTTTGACAGAGGGTTAGTTGTAGCAGCTACAGGCATCGGAAAAACTTATTTAGCAGCCTTTGATTCAAAAGATTTTTCAAAGGTATTATTTATAGCTCATAGAGAAGAAATATTAAAACAGGCTAAAGAATCTTTTGCTTGTGTTAGACCTAATACTAATATGGGATTTTTTACGGGAGAAGAAAAGAGTAAGGATGTAAATATTCTATTTGCTACAGTACAAACTTTGGGGCGTAAGGAATATTTAAGCCAGGAATACTTTAAAAGAGATTATTTTGATTACATAATTATAGATGAATTTCACCATGCTGTATCTAAAAATTATAGCAATATATTAGAGTATTTTACACCAAAATTTTTACTTGGATTAACAGCCACTCCAGAGAGAATGGATAATAGAGACGTATTTGAAATATGCAATCATGAAGTGGTTTATGAAGTAAGGCTTAAAGAGGCGATCAATAAGGGATGGCTAGTACCTTTTAGATATTATGGTATTTATGATGAAACAGATTATAAAAGGATAAGTTTTAAAAATGGTAAGTATGATGGTTCAGAGTTAGAAAAAGCTCTAATGATAGAAAAAAGAGCAGATTTAATATTAAATCATTATAAAAGATATAATAGCAAAAGAGCTTTAGGTTTTTGTTCTAGTAGAAATCATGCAAATTATATGGCGAAGTACTTTTCCGAAAATGGAGTAGAGGCATATGCTGTACTCAGTGGAGAAAAAATGGAATATTCTATGGAAAGAGAAGAAGCTATAAACAAATTTAAAAATGGAGAAATAAAAGTTCTATTTTCTGTAGACATGTTTAATGAGGGATTAGATATTACTTCTATAGATATGGTTATGTTTTTAAGACCAACTGAGTCTCCTACAATATTTTTGCAGCAACTTGGTAGAGGGCTTAGAAGACATAAAAATAAAAAGTATGTTAATGTATTAGATTTTATAGGCAACTATAAAAAAGCTAATTTAATACCATTTTTTCTAAGTGGAGATATAAAAAATATAGACCCAAAAGGTAAGGATAGATATATTCAAAGAGCAGAAGAATATCCAGAAGATTGCATTGTAAATTTTGATTTTAGGTTAGCAGATTTATTTAAGAAGATGGAAGAGGAACAAAAGAAGATAACAGATAGAATAATAGAAGAATTTTATAGAGTAAAATTTGAAGTAGGAGAAAGACCAACAAGACTTCAAATGTATAAATACATGGATGATGATATTTATAACAATATACGTTCAAATGCTAAAATGAACATTTTCAATGATTACTTAGGATTTTTAAATAGCATAAATGAGCTTACAGAAGGTGAAAAGGAGCTTATAAACACTCCAGCTCGTGAATTTATAAAGAAAATTGAAAGTACATCTATGAGTAAAACCTATAAAATGCCTTTACTTCTAGCCTTTTATAATGAAGGAGATTTTAAACTTACTGTAACAGAAGATGAAATATACATAAGCTTCAAGGAATTTTATAGCAAACCTTCAAATAGTGTAGATCTACTAAAGGACAAGTCTAGCAAGGACTATAAGACTTGGGGGAAAAAAGAGTATTTAAAAATAGCTAAAAATCCAAGAGATGCCTTTGTAAACTCCGCAGGGGAGTTCTTTAAAGATTACGGGGGCAGTTATTCAATAAGTGAAGAGTTAAAGGAATTTGAAAATAATAAAATATTCATAGAACATTTTAAGGATGTTATAGATTATAGAACTAGTAGATTTTATAAAGAGAGATTAGACAAAAAGGAAGAGGGCTAAAGTATAGAATATAGTTTTGAATATAAGTGAAAATAACCAATATAGATAAAAATATTATTCAGAAATATGATTATACTATAAAAGCACATGTATCTAATTCCTACAGTTTAGGAAAAGATATCATGTGCTTTATTGTTGACTATTAATCCTCATAAACTCTTTCAAGAACAATTCCTTCTTTAAATCCGCCTCTCTCAAGCTTTTTTTCTTCTCTTTTCTTTAAAAGATCTTCTTCAGAATATCCTAAAGCAGAGGAAAGTCCAAATATAACTTCCATTAAATCTGCAAGTTCTTCTAAATTTTTGTCTTGAGAAAATTCCAAGGCTTCTTCTTGTAATTTTGCCTCAAGTAGTGAAACAAGTTCTTCAGCTTTAGCATAATGTATATCAAACTTTTTACCTGCATTTTCTATTATTTCAGGGATGTTGTCCCTTACTAGTTTGTCGTAGATTTTCATTTGAGTACCTCCTAAAAATTAGTATGGCTTAATTATAAGTAGTATTTTAGTGGGAAGCAAGAAATATTGTGGAATGAATAATTAAAATTAAGCTAGGTGGATTTATGTTAATATTATTTAAGGTATTATTATAGATTCATATCATTTTTATAAAATCATTTTTATTAAATTTTATTTCTTTATTATATAGGATTTTTTATACTACTAAAGAATAGTTTGAATTTCTCAGCCTTTGTTGAGAAATGTCCATAATTGTGAACTGTGAATTGTGCATTGTGAATTAAATTATCTTTATCCCCCACACTGTTGTAGCAAAAGCATATATTTGTTATAATCTACATAAAGGAAAACTTTGTTATACAAATGTATTTTAAAGATGGTAGGAGGTATTACACTTATGAGTAACTTAAAAGGAACAAAAACAGAGAAAAATTTAATGGAAGCATTTGCAGGAGAGTCACAAGCTAGAAATAAATATACTTATTATGCTTCAAAAGCAAAAAAAGAAGGATATGTTCAAATAGCAGAAATATTTGAAGAAACTGCTAGAAATGAGAAAGAGCATGCTAAGATTTGGTACAAGCTATTACATGATGGTATTGGAGATACAGCTGCAAATTTAAAAGATGCTGCTGCTGGAGAAAACTATGAGTGGACAGATATGTATGCTAAATTTGCAAAGGAAGCTAAAGAAGAAGGCTTTGATAAAATAGCATTTCTTTTCGAAGAAGTTGGCAAAATAGAAAAAGAGCATGAATCAAGATATCTTGCACTTCTTAAAAATTTAGAAGAAGGAAAAGTATTTAAAAAAGAAGAAAAAGCTATATGGAAATGTTCAAACTGTGGATTCATCTATGAAGGAGAAGAAGCTCCACAAATGTGTCCAGTATGTGCGCATCCACAAGCTTATTTTGCAATGGAAGCTAAAAATTATTAATTAAATATATATTAGAATTAAAACCCTATGAAAATCTATATAATTAATGATTTTCATAGGGTTTATTTTATTTATTATTAAACATGAGGAATATTTGTATACTTTGATATTTCTGAATTAGCTGTACATAAATCTTCTACGCTTAAATCATGAATATCACTATGACCAGATATTCTAGCAAATGTTTTTAATTCTTCTAAGCTTGCATCTAAGAAATTAGCTACACGTTTAGCACTTTTTTCTATTTTAAATCTACTTCTTAAATTCTCATCTTGAGTTGCACATCCTACTGGACATTTTCCACCATTACAAATACGATACTGTTGGCAAGCAGCTGCCATCATAGCAGAACTACCAATTGCTACAGCATCAGCTCCCATTGCAATTGCTTTTGCAAAATCTGAGGAAACTCTAAGTCCTCCTGTAATTACTAAATCAATGTCAAGATTATGCTTGTCTATATATTTTTTAGCTCTATATAATGCAAAAATAGTTGGTATTGAAGTTGCATCTCTAAGTAATTTAGGACTAGCTCCTGTTGCACCTCCACGTCCATCAATTGTTACAAAATCTGGTTTTGCATAAGTTATAAATTCCATATCTCTTTCAATATGACCTGCTGCAATCTTTATTCCAATTGGTCTTCCACCAGATAACTCTCTTAAATCATCCACTAATTTTTTTAAGTCTTTTTTTGAGTTAATCTCTTCAAAGCGGGAAGGACTTATTATATCTTCTCCCATAGGCTTATTTCTGATTTTAGCAATTTCTTCTGTTACTTTTTCCCCAGGAAGATGTCCCCCCATTCCTGGCTTAGTTCCTTGTCCAATTTTTATTTCTATAGCATCTGCTCTTTTTAAGTTTTCTGCTGTAACGCTGTATTTATTAGGCACATATTCAAATATGTATTTGTAAGAAGCATCTATTTCTTCAGGTAAAATACCACCTTCGCCACTACACATAGCAGTTTTATTTTCTGCTGAACCTTTTGCTAATGCTATTTTTAGTTCCTTAGATAATGCACCAAAAGACATATGTGTAATATAAATAGGACTTTCAATTACCATAGGTTTCTTTGCTTTTTTACCTATAATAGTTTGTGTGTTTACAAAATCATGTTCATTTAAAGGAAATGGATTTAATTGTGCCCCTAAGATTAAAATATCATCCCAAGAAATAATAGGTAATTGTGTTCTCATAGGAGATATAACTGATTTCCCTGTTTTAGCCATCTCGTGTATAATAGGCATATGTGTTTCTATATCATCACTATTTCTTGTATATTCCCCTAAATAATCTAATGAATCCATTTTGTTTTCACTTTCAATAGATGTATCCGCTTCAGATTTATCATTATTAATTTGTTCAAACATACTCTTTGGAGCAGTACATAAAGGACATGTCCAGCTCTCATCTAATTCTGCAAATGATTTTTCATTATTTGATTCATCATAGATATAACCACAAATAGTACATTTATACATTTTCATATCATACCCCTTCTTTCGTTATAATTAAATTACATCATCATATTATTATAACATAATTTAACTATTAATCTGATAAGGGTAACGATACTATAGTAAAATTCGTCAAAATAAACCTTATTGTGGTTTTTATATGTAATTAAGAATATTTAGTTATTAGAATATATATTAATTTATTAAGATAGTAGTTTAAATCTTAAAAGGAATGATTTCTATAATGAAGAATATAGAAAAATAGTGGCAAAAAAATAAAATAGGGGGATAATATTATGAAAGTAACTGTCATTTATGGAGCAATGCATAAAGGGAGTACATATAATTGTGTTCAGGAACTTTTAAAAAATTTTACAGATGCACAAGTAACAGAATTTTTCTTACCAAAGGATATACCACATTTTTGCAATGGCTGCTTTTCTTGTTTTTTAAAAGGAGAAAATACTTGCCCTCATTATGGCCCAGTTAATAATATTAAACAATCTATGCTTGAAGCAAATTTAATTATTTTGGCATCACCAGTGTATGTATGCGATGTTAGCGGTCAAATGAAAGCTTTGTTAGATCACTTTGGCTATATATGGATGTCTCATAGACCTGAGCGTTTAATGTTCAATAAAATAGGATTAGTTTTATCAACAGCAGCAGGTGCTGGCACCTCACATACTAATAAAACTATGAAAAAATCCCTTGATTTTTGGGGATTGAAAAGAGTTTTCTCATTTAAGAAAAATGTTGGAGCTATGAGCTGGGAAGAGGTAAATAGTAAAACTAAAGATCAAATTATAAAGGAACTTAGAATTCTTGCTGACAAAATTTCTAAAACTGTGGCAAAATCAAATACTTTGAAGCCTAGATTGTTCACAAAAATTATATTTACTGCTATGAAAGGTATGCAAAAAAAGAATAGCTGGAATGAGACTGATAGGAATTATTGGAAAGAGCAAGGTTGGCTTGAAGGGAAAAAGCCGTGGTAGTGTATTAAATATTAATATAAAATTTTTAATAATTGCTCATTTTCCATTAGCTAATTGTAGTGGCGAACAGTGTTCGCNNATATTTCAATAAATAATATTTTGAAATATTATCATAGTGATTAAAATAAATAGGTAATAAAATATAATAAAAAACATTGTGAAAAGCAATATAAATTAAATGTAAAAAATGTTATAGTTCATGTAAATATGGATTAAAGGAGTATAAAATATAATGAATACACCAAGTATATATTTACTTTTTCTTTTTTCAATAACATTGCATAATATAGAAGAAGCACTTTGGATACCACGGTGGTCAAGATATACACAAAAATTTGGTAAGCAAGTTAGTGGTGATGAATTTCATTTTGCTGTATTGGTAATTACAATATTAGCATATTTAGCAACAGGCTTATTTATATTTTTTCCTCAGAATTTAATATTAAAATATTTTTTCTTTGGTTTTATGGGAGCAATGATATTTAATGTTGTTTTCCCTCATTTGATTTTAACTATTATATTAAAGAAGTATTCTCCAGGATTAATTACGGGAGCTCTTCTTATAATGCCCTTCAATAGTTTAATTATAATTTCTTCATTAAATAACAGTATCATTAATTTAAGTGAGGTAGTTATATCTACTATTGTAGTTGGCATATTATTATTGATTTTAATACCTATTTTAGAGAAAATAGGTGGAAAATTAATTGATTATAAATAGATTAATAAACTAATTAAATGGTAGTATTATTTTATTGTGAACTAAATGAATATAAGGTATCTTTATAAAAGTGTTATAAAAAAATTGATATGAACTAAAGAAAAAAATAGAGTTCATATAATAAGCAAAAGTGAAAGGATAAGGATTTTAAAATGAGAATAAATAAACTTCTTAGCAATTATGGTATTTGCTCAAGAAGAGAGGCTAATAGACTTATTGAAGAAAATAGAATAACAGTAAATGGTAGGCTTTGTAAGCCAGGTCAGTGGGTGGAAAAGGAGGATATTATCCTTATTGATAATGAGCCTATTCCAGTGAAAGATAAAGTATATATTGTCTTAAACAAACCAGTAGGAATAACCTGCACCGCAGCAAAAGAAGTGAAGGATAATATAATTGATTTTATGGATTATAAAGAATATATTTTTCCTGTGGGGAGATTGGACAAAGCGTCTCAAGGACTGATATTAATGACAAATGATGGAGAGCTTGCAAACAAAATTTTAGAATCAGAAAATGAACATGAGAAGGAATACATAGTAACTGTTGATAAAGCTTTTGATGATTTTTTCATAAAAGGGATGTCAGAAGGAGTTGAAATTTGCGGAGTTAAAACAAGACCTTGCAAAATGAGTAGAATTACAGAAGATACTTTTCGTATCATCCTTACACAAGGTCTTAATAAACAAATTCGCAGAATGACTAAAACTTTTGGATATACAGTTGTACGGCTAGAACGTATTCGAATTATTAATATAAAAATTGATAGAATAGATACCGGTAAGTGGCGTAACCTTACAGAAGAAGAGGTAATGGAATTAAAGAAGATGTAGTTCCTATGTTTTAAAAAGTATAGGGCCTATAGGATAAAAATTCATCATAGAGATATGGTGAATTTTTTTATATGTGAGAATTTAGTTTAAGATCTTTAATATGACAGTGATTAGAGAATAGTATTATACAGTTTTCAAATAAAATGTTAATATAATAATAAATGGGAAAATTTGATTTTATAACTATTTAAATGTTTAAATATATTCTTTCACCTTTGGGAAACAGTTTAACCAATGGAGAATTGAAAATGGAAAATTGACAATTANNATTATGGTTGAAATTAATTTTTTTAATTAATTTCTTCAAATAGATTTTTTAATAAAAGTGACTATGTCACTTTAAAAAGAAATAAATTCAGAACTTCTCTTATAAAAGAGAAGTATCAGCAATTATTTATTGTCAATAATCAATTCTCAATCCTACAACAGTTTAAGAGGTGAAGCATGACTATAAATAGAAATCAATAAATTTAACTAATTTAGTGGTTAGAAATAAAAAGTTATAACTTTAAAAAATTTAATTAGGAGAATATCTATGGAAATATTAAAGAGTTTTAAGACAAAGAATAGAGAAAAGTTCAATATATATGCCTTTAGAGTATTATTTTGGGGATATATACTAGTCAGTCTTTTATTTATTGATAGATTTAATTTTATGATTTTAAATTTATCATTAGTATACATACCATTTGAACTTTCAGTGATAATCAGTAACATGAAATATAAAGAAAAAAAGAGCAATAGATTACTATATTGGGTAGTATTTTTATTATGGTTGTTCTTTTATCCTAATGCTCCATATCTGATTACTGATTTTTTTCATTTAGGAGGATTAGATTACATTGACCCTATGAGAGATTATATATTTACATCGGATCCTTATGTATGGAAATATTTTTGTTATCTTTCTACAGGTATCATATTTGGTATAGGTATGGGATTATTATCTTTAAAACTTGTATATAAATCTATTAGAGATATAACTAAAAAAATAAGCAGCAATATGTTTATTGTAGTAGTAGCTATTTTATCAAGTTATGCTATTTATATTGGGAGATTTCTAAGATTGCATACGCTTGACTTAATTATTTATCCTTTCGATACCATAAAACAAATGACTTCTGTATTTTCATCAGAGTTTTTTTATTTTATGTTGTATATTACTATAGTTCAGCTAATAATCTATGCTGTATGGAAATTTATAAGAGATTAAATAAAAAATTAATATTTAATAATGGATTAATAGAATTAAGACTATAGATTCTAGATAGGAGTGTTTGTATGAATAAGACCATTGGAATATTAGCTCATGTAGATGCAGGGAAAACTACATTTTCAGAGCAGATACTTTATCATACTCACAGTATAAAAGAAAGAGGAAGAGTAGACCATAAAAATGCTTTTTTAGATAGCCATGACATAGAAAGAGAAAGAGGCATAACTATATTTTCAGGTGAGGGAAGCTTTACTTATAAAGATGATAATTATTTTTTAGTTGATACTCCTGGTCATATAGATTTTTCTTGTGAGATGGAAAGAGCTATAGGAATTATGGACTATGCAGTTATAGTAATAAGTGCAGTGGAAGGAGTACAAGGACATACAGAAACAGTTTGGCAACTTCTTAGAAAATATAAAGTACCTACCTTCTTTTTTATCAATAAAACAGATAGACAAGGGGCAAGCATTGAGAGAGTAGTAAGTGAGATAAAAGAAAAACTATCAATGGAAACATGTTTTATTGATGAACCCTTAGCTGATAGAGATATGAAAGATGATCTTATTGAATTTATTGCTGAAAGAGATGAGAAGCTTTTTAATATATATTTAGAAGATGGTTATAATCCTAATTTATGTTTAAATACTATGAAGGATTTAATAAAACGAAGTGAAATGTTTACTTGTTTTAGTGGTTCTGCACTTTTAGATATTGGAATAGAAGACTTTATAGAAAACCTACATACTCTTACTTATACAGAATATGAAAGTGAAGAAAAATTTAGTGGCATTGTATATAAAATACGTCACGATGAAAAGGGTATGAGAATTACTTACATCAAAGCTTTAAAAGGAAATTTAAAGGTAAGAGATGAAGTATGGTATGAAAATGAGGACTATAAAATTAGTGAGAAGGTTAGTCAAATAAGAAAGTATAATGGAAATAAATTTAAGTCGGTAGAAGAGGTATATGCAGGAGAGATTTTTGCAGTAACTGGATTAACGAAGGCTAAAGTTGGAGAAGGCCTTGGAGAGTTGAAGACAAAGACAAGCTATAAAATCTTACCAACATTAAAGTCTAAGGTAATGTTTTCTGAAAAATTAAATGTAAAAGAAGTATTACAATGTTTTAGGATGTTAGAGGAAGAAGACCCATCTTTAAATGTTATATGGCATGAAAAACTAAAAGAGATACATATTCATATTATGGGAACTATTCAATTAGAAATTCTAAAAAAGAATGTAGAAGATAGATTTAGAATGGAAATAGACTTTGGTCCCTGTGAAATTCTCTATAAGGAAACTATAGGTAATAGAGTTCTAGGCTGTGGGCATTTTGAGCCACTAGGACACTATGCAGAAGTACATCTTAAGCTAGAACCAGGAGAGAGGAATAGTGGTATAGTTTTTGAGAATTTATGTCATGTGGATGATTTATCATTAGGGCATCAAAATCTTGTTTCATCTCATATATTTGAAAGAGATCATAATGGAGTACTTACAGGTTCTCCAATAACTGATTTAAGAATCACACTGTTAACAGGAAAGGCCCATAACAAGCATACCAGTGGAGGAGATTTTAGAGAAGCTACATACAGAGCTTTAAGGCAGGGGTTAGAAAAGGCAGAAAACATACTTTTAGAACCTTATTATAATTTTAAGTTTGAGATTAATTTAGATGAGGTGGGAAAAGTTATATCAGATATACAAAGATTACATGGTACTTTCAGTGGACCAGAAAGCCTCAATGAAAGAGCTGTAATAAAAGGGAGGGGGCCGGTATCTACCTTTATGGATTATCCTCTAGAATTTGTAGCTTTAACTAAAGGAAAAGGCAGTTATAGTTTTATTTTTGAGGGGTATGATATATGCCATAATACTGAAGAAGTAGTGAAGAAAATAGCATACAATAAAGATAGGGATAGTGACTATACCTCTAACTCTATATTTTGCTCTAAAGGACAAGGTTATGTGGTGGAAGGGAATGAAGCTGAAGAACATATGCATTGTGAAATTAAAAATATATAGATAGATTTAATTCACAATGCAAAATTCACAATTGTGGATATTTATCAGCAGAAACTGAGAAATTTGAAATTGATTATTTTTGAAGTTTACACAGTAACTTATTATAAAAAACTACTAATAAAAAAGTAGTTAAAGAAATTAATTGTCAATTTTCCATTCTCAATTCTCCATTGATTAAGCTGTTCCCCAGAGGTGGGAAAAAAGTGAGCAATTATATTACTAGATAAAAAAAGTACCCAAAAATATTATTTTTGGGTACTTAGTTTTATTTTGAAACAGTTGTATTGGATTGAACTGATTTCTTTTGCGTTAAGAATCCTATGTATTTTATTAATACATAAAATACAATTAATACAGCTACTATTTCTTGAAACTTTATAATATATTTTAAAAAATCTATTTCTTTTTCTGCTTTTATCAAAAATCCATTAGTGCCTTTTAATGCTACTGCACTAATTACCATTGGGAAAGTGAAGGCAGCAAAGCTTGGATAAAACTTTAGTTTTAAAAGTTTTGGAAGATTTACTAATACTACTAGATATAATATAAATGACAGTATAGCTAAAATTCCAACAATGAACATATTTTTATCACTAAAAGAGTTTAAATATGCTGCCAAGCAAAGGCTAGCAGGAGCAGCAAAAATTGCTATAGTAGGAAGTGCTGGTTCAGGAATCTCTTTAATAAATACTGTTCTATAAATTAAAATAGGCAGTAAAATAATAAAAGATATAAAGGCAAACCAGAAGAAAAACTGTCCTATATTAGCTAATTTAAATGCTGGAGCGGTTATTCCAGCTGCACCTATTCCAACGTATACAACAAAGGTACTTGGAAATAATTTTTTAATGTTAAAATTGCATACAAATTTTATTGTATAGAATAGTATAAGTCCAATATGAATTAAGACACCAATAATCCATATAGCACGTCCAACATTAAAAGATATATCTTTAATATATACAGATAATAGCATAATACCCATAGAATAAGTAGGTATTACACTGGCAATTACAGGATTATTCAAATCTTCTATTACAGCTTTACTATAAAATAAAATTTTAAGAGTTATTAATAGCAAAATTACTGCAGATAATACTCCAAGAAGATTTTTATATATAGGTCCATAAGAAGCTAAAAGATTTCCTAATGCTGCTAAAGATAACATGACTCCAGCTAGAGGTAATGGAATTTTCTTTATAAATTGAGCCATAGAGTTACCCCACCTTATTCATCAATATTTTCAATATTTAATTCTCTAACTATAATTTCAGCAGCTTTTTCTGCCATTTCACCTGTGAACTTTATACATTGAGCTTTATGTTCACCAGATGCCATGTCCATTCCTTTTGTGTGAACACTACAGCATAAACATTTATGTTTTTGTCTAAAAGAATCTTGAAGTTCATAAGCTAATTCTAATGCTTTTACACTTTTAGGATCTTGAGGATTGCTTCCTTTAGTTCTTCCAAAGAAATATCCAAGGCATAATACAGCTCCATTAACTGCTCCGCAAGTACATTTTGATTTACCAATACCTACTGGAAACCCTGAAGCTAATTTTGTAACATTCTCATCGTAAGGCTTGTCTAACATATCATTAATTGTTTTAACTACAGCTTCTGAACAAAAGAATTCTCCTCTTTCAAAATATCCCTCTGCCGTATGTCTTACTTCGTCAATAAACTGCTTTTTTTCCATGTAAATACCTCCTAAATATATTTTCCGACTTTAAATGTACCATCTAACAACTTTCTTGTCCAATAGCTAATATAAATAGCTACAGTAGGAACAATTGGTTTTTTAAATACATGATCTTATCATTATCTTATTGTACAAGTTTGCCCTATGATTATCATGGATCACAAATCTTAAATACCTCCAAAAATCAAAGTATTTAGCGTGCATTATTAACTCTAAAAAAATAAAACCTATATTAGTATACTAATATAG
>NZ_DDOV01000118.1:0-27333 GCF_002341865.1 Clostridium sp. UBA2485
CCCATCGGTCACCCCATATATAAATTAAATGTTGGGATATCGCCAAGCGGTAAGGCACCAGACTTTGACTCTGGCATTCGTAGGTTCAAATCCTGCTATCCCAGCCAAATGGTTCACTAGCTCAGTTGGTAGAGCACATGACTCTTAATCATGGGGTCCGGGGTTCGAGACCCCGGTGAGCCACCAAATATAAAAATTAATATGCAGATGTGGCGGAATTGGCAGACGCACTAGACTTAGGATCTAGCGCCTTTGGCGTGGGGGTTCGACTCCCTTCATCTGCACCAATTAAAACAAAAGATTATGCGGGAGTGGCTCAGTGGTAGAGCGTCACCTTGCCAAGGTGAACGTCGCGAGTTCGAATCTCGTCTTCCGCTCCAACATGCGGGTGTAACTCAATGGTAGAGTGCTAGCCTTCCAAGCTAGTTACGAGGGTTCGATTCCCTTCACCCGCTCCAAAGTGCAAAAGCACTGATGTGCGTTTTTAGCTCAGCTGGATAGAGCAACGCCCTTCTAAGGCGTGGGCCAGGGGTTCGAATCCCTTAAGACGCACCATTTTTTATTAACATATTAAATTGAGTGATAAATTCAAATATCGGGGTGTGGCGCAGATGGGAGCGCGCGTGGTTTGGGACCATGAGGTCGCAGGTTCAATCCCTGTCACCCCGACCACTGAATTTTAAACTCGATATGCGGGTGTAACTCAATGGTAGAGTGCTAGCCTTCCAAGCTAGTTACGAGGGTTCGATTCCCTTCACCCGCTCCAATTATTTTTTGTACTAAAGATGAATTTAAAAGTATATCAATTACTAAATAGTGTTCATAAGAAGCACAGATATATTTAGTAATTTTTTTGTATAAACTAAAAATTATGCACCTATAGCTCAGCTGGATAGAGTGGTGGACTTCGAATCCAAAGGCCGTGAGTTCGAATCTCGCTAGGTGCACCATAGATAAAGCTAGGGAAATCAATGATTTCCTAGCTTTTTTATTTTGTAAAAAACTAAGAAAATATAATTTTGCGGGGATTTTTGCGGGGATAATAAATTCTCTAATTTAGAAATAGCATTTTCTTTTAATGAAGGTAATACATGACTGTAAGCATTTAGTGTCATACTTACGGTACTATGTTCCATGAGCTCTGATTGAAAAGATAAATAATGCAATAAATATACTAGGAAAATTTGAAATTGCAGTAGTTAAATTAAAGTATTTAAGTTCTCCAACTCCAACATGGAAGACTTATCATATAAACTTAATGCAAGTATATCAGCGTGTAGATAAGCTAAAATAAGAGCAATTAATAAGATGATACCACTTTTATGTCGTTAAGGTGTCGTAAAATAGGCGCTTTTAAATCAACAAATTGTCGATCAGTTATGTTAATATGTAATTAATAGAAAAAGCCAGTAACTACAGTAGGGATTACAAATGTGGTTACAGCTATTAAAAAAGAGTAAATTTTAGAAAAGCATCTAGATGACTAGGTGCTTTTAGAACTTTATTAATTATTTATATTTAAAAAGGGAGATGAAAAGATCTCCCCATTTTATTATTAAGTCAATGGACTCAGAATAAGAGTGGCGAAAATAAACTCATGATTATGACCATCATCTAATGTTGTAACACCTGTTGCTAAGTGAACATGCTTGCCATTACCAACATCGATAGCTAGTCCTGTAATTACACCTATTTCGTGATGATGGTTTGAGAAAAAGTCTGTATTAACTAAGATAGCGTGAACGTGAGAATTGCCCATAGGAATAACTTGGCTTGTAACACCAGCAAATCTGTGATTATGCCTATCATCTCCTTGTTCAGCTAACTTGACACTTCCTAAGAATTCGTGATCGTGGGTTTGACAAGTGGAGTTTTCAGGGCTTAAGCATTTATCTAGCATGATAACACCTCCTTATATACAATATTCAATAAAGAAGGTCTTGATACCATGTAAAAACTTAGAAAAAGTGAAGTATATGAATGTAAGAAAGAAGAAAAACTTTATTAGAGTTAAATAAGATCTAGGTGGCTAGGTGCTTTTTAAAATTTGGCCAATATGTTTAAACACAATATATATTTTAAAATATGTTTTACAATAATTACAAAGTTATAAAAAATATGAACTAAATTGTAGTAATTTTTTCCTTGAATATGCAAATTTATGCAGTATATAATGCATATGTACAAACTACACAAGGAGGACAAAAGAATGAAAAAAATTAAAATCAATTTTAATACTAATGTTTGCATTTGTCTTTATGACATTAAGTTTTAATGATGCAAAAATAGTAAAGGCTGCTTCAATTAATGATGCGGTTATAGATGCAGAAAATCTAAATAACACAAAAGAGAATAGTACTAAGTTAAGTGATATACTTCATATGCCTGAAATAGGATGGAAAAGATATGATGATTCCTACAAAAATATTACTTATGAAGGCAATTGGTATTATAATAATGAAAATGGGAGTTGGAATAACGGATTTTATTATTCTGAAAACAATGATTCAAAATTAAAATTTAATTTTACTGGAGATAAAATAAGAATGATAACCTATCTTCACTCAAATAGAAGTAAAAATATAATTATTAAAATTGATGGGAAATTTATCTCAATATAATATTTCAAATCAATTTCAAACATTGTTTTATGAGAATATTTCATTAAAAAATACCGAACATTTTGTTGAGATATATACAACAGATAACGTGAGAATGGCAATTGATGCAATAGATATAGATGCAAACGGAGAATTGTTACCATATGAGATTAAAACTGAATCTATATCATTAGATAAATCATCAATTGATTTAAAAGTTGGACAAACTGATAAATTAACTGCAACAGTGTTACCTGAAGATGCTGCAAATAAAAAAGTTATATGGTTATCAAGTGATGAAAGTATAGCAAAAGTAGACAAAAATGGAAATATAACAGCTATAAAAGAAGGACAAGCAACAATAACAGCTAAATTAGAAAATACTGATTTAACAGCTACTTGTGAAGTAAATGTAAGCAAACTAGTAGAAGAAAATAAGAACAATGCAATTTTAAGTATTTCTTTAGTAAATGGAGCTACAAAAGAATATGATGTAAGCATGGAAGAAGTAAATAAATTTATAAACTGGTATGAGGAAAAAGCTAATGGTAAAGGTTCAGCATTATATTCATTTGATAAAAAGCTTAATCCATATAAATCAGTAAAAGAATATATAGCACATGATAAGATATTATCTTTTGAAGTAAGAGAATAATTAAAGGCATCTAGCAACTAGGTGCTTTTTTAGTCCCCTTTTTATAGCACTTAGGATAATCTAGGTGCTATTTTATTTTGATGTGATGGGCGGTGTGTGCATTATTAACCTAATCAAAATAAAAAAGGAGATATATAAATGTTAAAACCAACTATTTGTCGTATGGGGGAAAGAGTAAATTATGAAATAAAATCAAGAAAATTATATATTAATCTAGTTTTTTATTATATATATATTTTTTATAATAATGTTTTTTAAATCACAATTTTTCATAATATTTATATATTATGATTAAGAGCAATTATAAATGTACAAGCCATTGATAAATTTGACATTACAGATAATAATTATAAATTAATTGGGGGAATTAATAATGAGTAATCAAGATTTATTTAGCTTTTCTGATTCCAATAGTGATTTTGATGACTTCCGTGATAGAGACAGAGATGATTGTAGAAGAGAAGACAGAGACCGTTGTGATAGAGACAGAAGATGCAGAAGAGAGTGCGAAAGAAGATGCGAAAGAAGATGCGAAAGAGAGTGTCGTAGAAGAGACCATTGTAGAAGAGACGATTGGAATAATGACGGTGGTGGACTACTTTCTTTATTATTTCTTCTCTCCTTATTATAATATTGCTTTAATAAAATCAATATAGAGCTTACTAATAATACTCTTACTGAGATTAAGCAATAAAATTTTATATGTTATAGTAATAGATTTAAATAATCTATAATTCTCTAGGATTGGTATTTAAATACCAATCCTTTTAAAGACTCTATTGATTTTTTAAAAATATTTACTTGCAGAAATTTTCAAAGAAAAACTACGAAGTAAGATAATTTAGTTTTGCAAAAGAGCTTTATAGTAAGTAGGTCGCCAACCAAATAGATTACAATATTAATGTATTAAGCTAGATTTAAGACACTCAAAATGAAGTGCACCCCAAAAGTTAGACCTAAAAATCTAACTTTTGGAGGTGTATTTTTTATGGCTAAATATAGTTTTGAATTAAAATTAAAAATTGTAAAAGCATATCTCGAAGGGAAAGGTGGATATAATAGGGTTGCTAAGATGTTCGGAATTCCTCAAGAAATTATTGTAAGACGTTGGGTTAATGCTTATAAAACTTTAGGTGAAGATGGACTGAAAAGGAAAAAGAGTAACTCTTCTTACTCTGTTCAATTCAAAGTAGATGTACTTAACTATATGTCAAGAACGGAGAAATCTGTTCAAGAAACTGCCAACCATTATGGTTTAAATAACCCAACTTTAATAAATAATTGGAAAATAAAATGGGAAAAGTATGGTATAATAGCTTTATCTAAAGCGAAAGGATGTCCAACATTGAAGAACAAATCTACAAAACAAGAAAAGAAATTAACAAGAGAACAAGAATTAGAGCATGAAGTTGAACTTTTAAAAGCGGAGCTTGCTTTTATAAAAAAGTTGCAAGCTTTGGGGATGGACATTCCAGAAAGGCTAAAAACGAAATCCAATCAAGAGTAATTCACGAATTACGTTCAGATTTCAAACTTTCTATTCTCCTTGAAGCTACTAAATTTCCTAAAGCAACTTATATGTATTGGCAACAAAGATTTAATCGTCCGAATAAAGATGAATCTATCACAGAACCGATTAAACAAGTGATGAAAGCATAGCAAAAGTAGATGAAAATGGAAATGTAACAGCTATAAAAGAAGGACAAGCAACAATAATAGCTAAAGTAGAAAATACTGATTTAANNTTGTGAAGTAAATGTAAGCAAACTAGTAGAAGAAAATAAGAACAATGCAATTTTAAGTATTTCTTTAGTAAATGGAGTTACAAAAGAATATGATGTAAGCATGGCAGAAGTAAATAAATTTATAAACTGGTATGAAGAAAGAGCTAGGGGTAAAGGTTCAGCATTATATTCATTTGATAAAAAGCTTAATCCATATACATCAGTAGAAGAATATATAGTACATGATAAGATAGTATCTTTTGAAGTAAGAGAATATGAAATAAGTAAATAAAATAGAAAATTAGAGTACTTACTTATGTAGGTGCTTTTTTTACATCCTTTTTATAACACTTAGGAAACCAGGTGCTATCTTTAGAAAGAAATGAAAATCTAAAGTGACAATAATTATTTTAATATTTTTATTATCTGACATATAGCTCTAAGCTATAAGTCTTAGAGTTTTTTAAAATCACTTTTTAAAAATTTACAAATACTTAGTGTAGAATTAAGTAATCCAATAAGTTGGCAGATTAAATCAAAATAATTTTTTATAGTATCATCACTCCTTTTGCTTCATAATCCTATTATTTACAGTTTAAAAGAATTTTATATAAAAAATTTTAATATGTAAAAAGTAAAGTGGTATTATAAAGCTAACTAGAAAAGGAGTTACTATGGTTTAGAAGATACCAACGTGAACATAAATTGGATATAAATAATACATAATTTAATAAAATAGTTAGCATACTAATGCATAAAAAGAGGTGAGCATATGCCAAGTGAAGATAAATGGGAATTTTATAAAGATAATGATGGAAAATGGAGATGGAGAAGAACGGCTCCTAATGGAAGAATAGTTGGTGCTTCTGATGAGGGATATGTGAATAGATTGGATTGCATAGGAAATGCTAAAAGACATGGTTACAAAGATTAAGTATTAAAAGAGCTCTTAAGAAGGCTCTTTTTTAATGCATAAAATAAGCTAATAGATAAGGAAAATTATAAAGATGTTATTGTAAAATATAAATTAGTGCAATATATAGCATTAAACAGAGAGGCTATGGGATAGAAGTTAAATTGCATTTAAAGTAAATACCTTAGCATATTGGAAAGCACTTAGATATGTTTAAGCATAAAATAGAGTTAAGCGGAAATAATTATACACTATAACCCTCCTATATTTTTAGTAGTATATATATTATGAATATAATTGAACATTGATGAATAATATGTTATAGAAATATTTTATAGGAGGCTTGAATGAGTTATACTAATCCGCATGGTCAACCACAGGGAGTTGCTATACTTGATACAAATAAATTAAGGGAGATATTGATAGCTGAAATTTATGCGATAAACGGATATGTTGATCATATTGCCAATTCAAATATGGAAGATATTAATGAAGCTTGGAGAAGTATTATGAGAGATGAAAAAAAGCATTATGGTATGATTCTTTCATTGCTTCGTAAATATGATCCAGCGCAGTATCGAGCATATCTAGATCATATTGAAGATAAAACAGGTGCTAAATCACCTATGCAAATATATAAACCAAACTATGATAAGCAGATAATCTTAAATAATATAAGAGAAGATATAAAAGGTGAGCTTGAAGCTATTGTCCTATATGAACAACATTTAGCTATTATCCCTTATGATGATGTAAGGTATGCATTGTACTCAATAATCAATGAAGAAAAGGGGCATGTCGAGCATTTAACACAACTATTATTAAAATATGATACAGACAAATATAATGGTCTTAAATAAGAGATATTAAATTAGATGGAGTCACTAACAAGGCTCTTTTCTTTTGTACAAAATAAACGAATAGCAATTAACAATGGAATGATGGTATGACAGATATTAGAGACCTAAATATGCAGAACGTGCTAAAAGGGATTATTTAAATGATTCTGAATATAAGTGACGTTGAAATGTATCCATTTGATAAAGCACCTTCCTTAAAGCCAGAAGATAGAGTATATAAAGATGGTATGTATAAAGTAGGAGTACATATACCGGCAGGAGAATATAAGGTTGTCCCAAGTAACGATATGGCATATATTGAAGTAATAAAAGACAGTACAGGAATTTTAGATAGTATAATAACAAACGATAATTTAGACGCAGAAAAATACATAACTATAGAAGATGGTCAGTAACTAAAAATACATGATGCTTTAATAAAAGCAGGAAATTAAAGTAAAAAGAATTATTAGAAATTTAGAACTAATAATCCTTTTGAAATTTGCTAAGTTATTAATGAAAAATTTAAAAACTATAAAATTATTAACATGGAATAAGATAATAATAATTACGATGGCAAAATAAAATTTGCCACTGTTTTGCTACACTAATTAAGTATTAAAAATATACTTTGATATTAGCTTTTTGAATACAGAACATGGGAAATATTTCATAGAAGTTAGTATTTCTCATAAGTTACTGATAAAAAAACAGACCTATAACACCTGTTAGAATCATAAGCAATATTGGATTCATTTTATACTTTCTCAGTAAAAATAGAGAAATGATAAATACAATGATAGCAGTAATATTAAAATCAATAGTTTTCATATCAAATGATGTAGATCCCAAAAATGTAATCAAAATAATTGTAGATGCAGAAGATGCAATAAGCCCAACAGAAGTAGAGCGTAATCCTTTCAAAACATTAGAGATACTAGCTACATTTTTATTCTTTTCGAAAAATCTGTATAAAATAATGGAAAGGATAAATCCAGATAGAATACATCCTAATGTAGCTACTACAGCTCCAGGTATACCTGCTATGCGTATACCAACAAAGGTGGAGGTATTAATAGCCAAAGGGCCAGGTGTCATTTGAGAGATTGTAATAATATCTACAAATTCTTGCAATGTAAGCCAATGATTAGAATCAACTACTCGCTCCTGTATTAATGGTATTATCGCATATCCACCACCAATACTAAATAAGCCAATCTGTAAAAAATTAATAAGTAAAGTAAGAATACTTCTAATCATATTTTATTCCTCTTTCTTTACTTTTTATATAAGTTTGAGCAAAACATAGACTAGAGCAGAAAAAAATAATAACTAGAACATTAATGTTTAAAAAGAAACTAGCGAAAAATGAAGCAGGAGCCATTAGTGTTAACAGCCAATTTTTTTCCTTCAAGATTCCTTGATTCATATCAATAACTAAATCCACAATTGTGGCAGCAACGCCTGCTTCCATTCCTTTTAATATTGAAGAAATAACTTTATTACTTTGAAATGTACTATAAAAATGGGATATGATAGACAATATCAACAAAGGAGGCAGGACTGTTCCAATACAACTAATGACTGCACCTTGGAGTCCTGCAATACGATAACCTACTAATACAGAAATGTTAACGGCAATTGCACCAGGAGTTGATTGTGCAATTGCTGCCATATCTAATAATTCTTTCTCGCTAATCAATTTTAAGTTATTAACGAAATATTTTTGCATCATAGGGATAACTATATATCCTCCTCCAAAGGTAAATGCACTGATAGAAAATGTGATTTTAAAAAGTAAAAAATAGAGTTTTAATTTTTTAGATCGCATAATATTATTTCCTCCATCAAACTAATTCTCAGTATTTTTATTATATAACATAGACTTGCCATAAGTATAATAGTATAATTTTATATAATACATAACTAAATAGTAATGAATGAGGCGTTAGGTATGAAAATAAGACATTTGCGTATTTTTAAAACTGTATGTGAAGAAAAAAGCATTACAAAGGCATCTGAAAAACTATTTATGACACAGCCAGCAGTTTCTCATGCAATTAGTGAGCTAGAAGAATATTTAGGAATTTGTTTATTTGATAGAATTTCAAGAAAACTTTATTTAAATGAAACAGGCAAATTATTTCTTGAAAAAGCAATAAAGTTGTTAGATTTATATGATGATTTAGAACAAAATGCTAGAGATTTAGAAGACAATGCAACCATTAAAATTGGATCAAGTATAACCATAGCAAATTTTATTTTACCTCAAGCAATAAGAAAGTTTGAAACGATTTGCAAGAATACTCCAACTAAAGTTATAATTGATAATGCCAGAAATGTTGAAAATATGCTACTTAATAATGAAATTGATTTAGGATTGATTGAAGGAGTTATTTATAATGAAGAATTAATAAAAATTCCATTTTCATCCTATCCATTAGCAGTAATTTGTTCTTCTAAACATAAATTTGCTTTAGAAGAATCCATAGATTTTAATACATTAATAAAGGAAAGATTATTACTAAGAGAAGAAGGCAGTGCGATTCGTGATGTTTTTGATAGTGCATTATTGTTACATAATATAAGAGTAAGTCCAGAGTGGACAAGTGTGAATTCGCAAGCTTTGATTTATGCGGTAAAACAAGGATTAGGAATAAGTGTGTTGCCTAAAATACTAGTGGAAAAGGAAATTAGTAATAGAGAGATTTTTGAAGTAAAAGTAAATAATTTTGAACTAATCAGTGTAAATCATATTGTATTTCATAAAGAGAAGATCCAAACCAAGAGCTTAAAAACATTAATTCAAATAATCAAGAATGAAGTAATTGATAATATAATACATGAACAGTAATTAAATGCATTATTAGATTTAGATGAATGGCTATTTTAGGGCATCTACGCTACTAAATGTAACCAAAATAAATTACGTGTAATTACTGGTACATAACTTCCAATCTAAAGGCCGTGAGTTTGAATATCGCTAGGTTCACCATAGATAAAGCTAGAGAAGCCAATGGTTTTCTAGCTTTTGTTCACAATAAAAATATATTCAAAATTAATTTCATGGGGTTTATATGAATAAAAATAAATATATTGAATGGTTAAAATCAGAATATGAGAAGGCAGAATAGAAGATATGGACAAAATTACTGAACTAATAGAAAGTGGAAAATGTTTTAATGCCCTAAATTTTTGATATGCAGCGTATATTATATATAACTGTGCTTCAAACAGCTCTTCTGGAGTTGTATTTGAGTATTCTTCTAGAGAGTGTGTTCATTCAATTCTCTATAAATGGAATATCATTGGAATTATAGTTTGACATACGTTTTTCCTTCGGGATAAATCGAAGTAGGAGACTGTTATCACGTTTATTAGTTCCTTTCTTAAAGGATAAATAAAGTGATGTTAAAAACTTATAAATATAGGATTTACCCAAATGAACAACAAAATCTATATTTATCAAGGACTTTCGGTTGTACTAGATTTATCTATAATAAAATGTTAGGAGATACGATAGAACATTATAACTAAACTAGTGAAATGCTTAAAAATTCTTCTTCTCAATATAAAAAAGAATTTGAGTTCCTAAAAGCACTTAGAGAATGAATTTATCCGAACTGTGGAACACATCACGATAGAGATTATAATGCCAGTAAGAACTTAAAAAACTTAATAGCTAGATTAGGGAATATTGGGGTAGGAACTACCTTGTAAGCTTGGTAAACTTGTTTCGTCACGAATATTGACCAAGAAGCTCACACTTCTAGAGTGGGAGTAGTTCACTGTAAACTAATAGTCAACAGATATGGAGGAATATATTATGAAATCAACAGGGATAGTAAGAAAAGTAGATGAGTTAGGTAGAATGGTAATACCGAAAGAATTAAGAAAAACTTTAGATATTAATATTAAAGATGGCTTAGAGATATATGTAGATGGAGAACAAATTATATTAAAAAAATATGAGCCAGCATGTGTATTTTGCGGAGAAGCTAGCAATATTAAAGATTATAAAGATAAAAATATTTGTAATGGTTGCTTAAATAAATTAAGAAGTGGATGGTAATAGAAATAAAAGAATTAGTTAAGAAAGCGTATGAAAGTGCTAGGAGTCATGGTTTTTTGGAAGATTATGAGGCATCTAAAATGGTATTAATAGAATACATTATGCTTAATTATAAAAAAGAAGATCTAATAGAAAATAATATTAATAATGAAATAGCAACAAGATTAATGCTTATAACGGGTTAATTGAGTGAAGCTCTAGAGGGGTTAAGAAAAATGATGTTGCTATAAGATTAGAAGATTTAGATGAATGGAGATTTTAAACTATCTACCCTACTAAATGTAACTAAAATAAGCTAGATGTAATTACTAACGTGAAACCTCGAATTAAAAGACCGTGAGTGCTAATCTCATTAGGTGCATCATAGATAAAGCTAGAGAAATAAATAGTTCTCTAGCTTTTTTATTTTACGAAAAAACTAAGAAAATCTTTAAAAGCATCTAGATGAATAGGTGCTTTTAAAATCTTATCAATTATTTATATTTTGAAATGGAAATGAAAATATATCTTTATTATTAACTTGATGGACTTTCAATAAGAGTCGTAAAAACAAAATGATGAATATGTCCATCATCTAATGTTGTAGTACCTGTTGTTAAGTGAATATGTTTGTCATTACCAACATCGATAGCTGGTCCTGTAACTGCATCTATTCCATGATAGTGATATGAGAAAAAATCAGTATTAGTTAAGATAGCGTGAACGTGAGAATTACCCATAGGAATAACTGGGCCTGTAACACCAGCAAATCTATGATTATGCCTATCATTTCCTTGTTCAGCGAATTTATCACTTCCTAAGAATTCGTGAACATGAGTTTGACGATTATTAAAATTTTCAGCTCTTAAGTATTCATCTAACATGATAACACCTCCTTATATAAAATATTCAATAGGTAAAATATTTATACTATATAATAATTTGGAAATAGCTAAGTATGTGAGCGTAAGAAAGAGCAAGACTTTATTAGAGCCAAATAATCTCTATATTACTATGTAATTTTTTATTTATATATGAAACAACATTTATACACACTTATGAATAAGATTCATATTATGTTTATAGAAAGTCAAGTTTTTTAAGAAAAATATTGAAAAGCTTGACTTGAAAAATAATAGTGGAAATAGGAAATAGAAATTTTTATGAATTTTGTAATGAATTATTAGAAAAGTAACAGAAGCACTTTGTATATTAGGAAGATAAAATAGCAATTTAAAATTATATTAAAGCACTTACTTAGGTAGGTGCTTTTTTAATACAAAAAATTAGGTATAAGGTAAGGAGAGGCTACATATTTATAGTACATATACATGTAGAAGTTATAGAAATTAGGTTGTATTATTAGCTACGAAAATTGAAAAAAGTGTATGTCATAAAGGGACTATAAAAAATTTAGCAGAGGTTTAAGGCGGAAATAGTCGAATTTTCAGTAAAGGAAAACCTTTTGAAGTGTAGAAGTAGTTATATATTAAGGGGGTAATGATATGGCAAAAAAACGTGTTTCTAGAGGTAGTGTAATCATTAATAAACAAGAAAAACTAAAAGCTGTTTTTAATGAGATAAAAAAAGACATTAGTGAAGAAAGTTTTAAAAATAAATTTAAGGAGATGTTTCCAGAAGCATGGGATAGGATAATTAGAAAATACAATGAATATGAAAAGATTACAAAACCAAATAGATCTCATCCTATGCCTGAGCCAGAGAAGTATTTATCAAATTTATATAAAACAAATATAGAAAAATACAAGAGTTCATAACAGAACTCTTCTAAATATAAATAAAGATTTATTTGCAAAACGTAGAAATACTTATTAAGTAAAAATCATAAATTTACTACAATGCAATTAGCACTTAAATTATAAGAAATATTTTAAAGCCATGAGTTACTTTAGATTAGCTCATGGCTTTTTATTAAAACCTTCAAATTAAAGGCATTTTTAATAATTCTTTAAACGTCATATTTACTTTATCTATTAATCTTCTTTAATAACTTTCTCAGCTTTAGTCAAATCGTTTTTAAGTTGTTCTTGTGGAGTATCATAAGCAGGGTACCATCCTTTGCTTATTACTATATCAGATAATTTAAAATGATCATTAATGCAAGAATTAAGTTGACTAGTTAACATTTGTCTAAGTTGAGGATTAGTTGCTTCACCTATAGCTTTACTTAATAAAGATATATCTGCCTTTGATGCTGTTAAACTACTTAAAGCTATATCTTTATCATCCAGAAGATTCATAGTTCTGTCATCAGTATCCAACATATCAAATAGTCCCATATTGTTACCTCCTAAAATATTATAAATTCTCTTTTGCAAATCCTTGTAATTCTCGAAGACTAGTTTTCTTACCATCTAATGAAGATGTTAAAAAATTTTTTAATTCTTGGTCATTTACCATATTTAAAGTTGCAGTAGCTTTTTTTACACCAAGAATACTAGTTGATAATAATTCATGAAGTTCTAATGTTTCATGAGGAGCTAGTTTTGAGTTATTTTCCATAATTAATCACCTCCGTGATAATATTGTTGCTAAATGAATAATAATATATTCATGAAAAATGTAATAAAAAGATTTATGTTTTCCATTAAATAAAAGATTTAAAAAAGAAATTAAAGATAGCAAAAATCAATATTAGAATTTTATGAAGGTCTTTCAGATAATAGAAAAAAGAATAGATATAATAAACTATTTTTGAATTTGATAATTAGGTTCTTATGTTATGAAATTTTGTGATAGCACAGGAAAATGTTACGAGTTATAACAATGTAGGAAAGAAAATTATAGTATGAGCAGAAATTTACAAATATCTTAGTAAATGAAGATACTAATACAAAAAGGTATAAAAAACCATTTATAAATAATAATAAGACAATAGGAGCAATTATTGTAAATGCTTTTGACTTGATAAATAATGAATTAATACAAACTGGCACAACGGACGAATTATATAACGAAATTAGAAGCTTAATATAAAAAACAAAAGAAGGTGTGGCATTAAATATTTTATTAAGCTGTAAATAAATCATAGGAGGTATATTAAAATGAGTGAAACTATATTAGAAAAAACTGAAGGACGCGTTAGTTATCACGATTCCGTTGAGGAAATGCTTAAAAGAATTAGAGAAGATGGCATGTCAAATGTATTTGACAGATGGGCATCTCAGGAAAAAATTAGATGTAAGTTCTGTCTAGAAGGATTAAGTTGCCAATTATGCTCTCAAGGTCCATGTAGAATTAACCTTAAAGGAGAGCAGGGAAAAGGTGTTTGTGGTATTGGTCCAGATGCTATGGCAATGAGAAATATGTTACTAAGAAACATTATGGGAGCTGGTACATATGGTCACCATGCATATGAAGCCTTTAGAACATTAAGAGCAACTGGAGAAGGGAAGACTCCCTTTACAATTAAAGATGTAGATAAACTTAAATGGATGTGTGACAAGGTTGGAATTAATACAAATCAAGATATTAATAAAATGGCAATAGATTTAGCTAATTTTCTAGAGGATGAAATGGGAAGTGATATTGATGAGCCAAGCGTAATGGTAGATGTATTTGCACCAAGAAAGAGAAAAAAAGTATGGAAGGACCTTGGAATATATCCTTCAGGAGTAGTTCATGAAGAACAGAATGCAGTAGCAAGCTGTCTAACAAATGTTGATGGAGATTATGTATCTCTAGCAAAGAAATCATTAAGCTTAGGATTGGCTACTATTTATACAGCACAAATAGGCCTTGAAATGGTGCAGGATATTTTATTTGGGACACCTACTCCCCATGAGGTAGATGTGGATTTAGGGATTATGGATCCTGATTATGTAAACATTGTATTTAATGGACATCAACCTTGGCCTGGTGTAGCCACTATGCAAAAGGCAAAGATGCAGGAAGTGCAGGAAAGAGCAAAAGCAGCTGGTGCAAAAGGACTTAGAATAGTTGGATCAATTGAGACAGGTCAGGAATTATTACAAAGNNGTGGACGATGTATTTGTAGGTCTTATGGGGAACTGGTTAGCAATAGAACCACTTCTGGCTACTGGTACAGTTGATGTTCTTGCCATGGATGAAAACTGCTCACCACCTGCAATAGATCATTATGCTGAAAAATATCAAGTGACCTTAGTAGGAGTAAGCACTATCATTGGTATTCCTGGACTAAATCATATGATTCCTTATAATCCTTCAAAGGTAGATGAAATGGCTGATACTCTAATAGATTTAGCCATAGAAAATTTTAAGAAGAGAAAAGATAATATTGTACCAATGGTTCCTAAAATGACACAGAAGGCAATAGCAGGATTTTCTACTGAAGCAGTTGTAAAAGTTCTAGGAAATAAATTAGATCCATTAGTGGATGTTATTGCAGCAGGTAAAATTAAAGGAATAGTAGCTTTAGCCAATTGTTCTACTTTAAGAAATGGTCCTCAAGATTGGAACACAGTTAATTTAGTAAAGGAATTGATTAAAAAAGATATTTTAGTTGTAGCAGGTGGATGTGGTAATCATGCACTTGAAGTAGCAGGACTATGTAATTTAGATGCAATAAATATGGCTGGTGAAGGGCTAAAAGAAGTATGTAATATGCTGAAAATTCCTCCAGTATTAAGTTTTGGAACATGTACTGATACAGGAAGAATATCTATGCTTGTTACAGAACTTGCTAATCATCTTGATGTTGATATACCAGAGCTTCCTATTGCTGTAACAGCTCCTGAGTGGATGGAACAAAAAGCTACCATAGATGGTGTATTTGCTGTAGCTTATGGAGCTTATACACATTTATCTCCAACTCCATTTTTAACAGGTGCAAAACAGCTTGTAAAACTACTTACTGAAGATGTAGAAAGCTTAACCGGTGGTAAAATTGCACTAGGCGATGACCCAAGAGAAGTAGCTAATAATATTGAAGAACATATATTAAATAAGAGAAAAGGTTTAGGGTTAAGTTAATTAATATATAAAAGATAAAGCATATTTAATACTCAATTTTTTACATAGTAAATATAGTTAGCTAAAAGTATTATAAAATAAAATTTTAAAACATAGAAAACAGAAGACTTTAATATATGTCATCAGTCAATAAAAGACCTATAGTATAATAGTACTGTAGGTCTTTTGAGAGCATGTTCTATATAGGGTTCCTTTTAATTATTAATCCTTAATTTTTAAGGTGTTAAGCTATTTTTATAGCAAATTTATTTTTTAGAGCATATTTTAAGCTTTCATATTGTATACCTAAAAAATAGTGGTTAGCTCTGTAGAAGAGCTTTTCCATTTTTCTTATACCTATTTGAGAGCCAATATTATAAGTAGCATTTAAGATTATACTTAAATATGTGTGCACTCTACCATAATTATTATCTTCATCGAGGTATTTAACGTCATTTAGGTATGCACTAAAATGTTAAGATTCTTCATCCTTTGATAAACTTTACATATCTCTTAATGCATTTTCAGGAATGTTAGATGTTTAGCGGTATTTTTTTACTTTTCTACATTTTTTCTATATAAGGTTTAGATAGTTATATAAAGTTGTAGAATTATATATTGTCTAAAGCATTGATATATTTAAGTTTTAGGAAAATATAGAAAGATTTAAAATGTATAAATTCAGATTTAAAAGTTTTTAGTAGAGTCTTTTTGAATGTCTGAAAGTACGGGAATATATTTACAATTAAGTGAATAATCTATTAATAGAGCTATTATTCATTGGAGGTTATAAGTGGGATATTATATTAGGGTAGAACCAAATGTAAAAATTTATGTGGAGGATCTTAACCCAGCGGGAAAGAATACAATCTTATTTTTACACGGCTGGCCTGGTAGTCATAATTTATTCGAATATCAATTTAACCAGCTTCCCAAAATGGGTTATAGATGCATCGGAATAGATATGAGAGGATTTGGAGATTCGGATAAGCCTTATACAGGTTACGACTACAATAGATTGTCAGATGATGTTAGATGCGTGGTTGATGAGTTAGAATTACGTAATTTCACACTTGCAGGACATTCAACCGGGGGAGCTATAGCTATTCGATATATGGCTCGTCATAGAGGACATGGAGTATGTAAACTTGCTCTTTTTGATGCAGCGGCGCCTAGTCTTATCAAACGTCCCAATTTTCCATATGGTTTAGAAAAAGAAGATGTAACCAAAATTATTCAGGGAACATACACCGATCGTCCTAAAATGTTACGGGATTTCGGAGACATATTTTTCTTTCAGCATATAACTGAGGCATTATCTGATTGGTTTTTCCAATTGGGATTACAAGCAGCTGGGTGGGCAACTGCAAGTATTGCAAATACTTGGTTACGTGAAGTATTATTTTCTGATCTAGAAACAATAAATGTCCCAACCTTAATTATTCACGGCATTCATGACAAAGTTGTTCCATTCTCGCTAGGTGAAGTACAAAATCAATGTATTAAAAATTCAAAGCTTATACCATTTAAATTCAGCGGTCACGCAACATTCTATGATGAACAAGACAGATTTAACAAAGAATTGATGAAATTTATTGAAGAATAAAGTTTTGTAGAAGTTAGAATAAATTTTATAAAAGCATCTAGGGGACTAGGTGCTTTTATAATTTCCTTTTATAAATATAAGAAATTTAATAAAGCTTAATATTAAGGTATAGAATAAATAAAAGATTTCTTTATTTCATATCTTTTTAAAGTATATTATTTAATTGGAAACTAAAGTAAAATTATCTACAAATACAAATATAAGCTTTGTATTTGTAGATAATTTAGCTATTTAAAAGGTAAGTATTAGTTGTAAGATATCTATTTCAATTACTCTCTAATTTTTTTACATAATAAAAGTCTGTGAACTCCTTTGAATATCTTTCAATAGTATATCCAAAATTAGGTTTACACAGACTTTTTACACATTCTTAAAAATAAATGTCTAATTAAAACATTATTTAGAGTTTATTAAATCTATTGCAAAGTTTAGAGACTTTCTTAACTTCATTAAATCTTCTTCTTTAGGAGTAAATTTAACTCTAATGGGAAATAGTATGTCACTAATTCCTGTAGAGGTTATAACCTTTGAAGTAGACAGAGTATTCATATTTGTTTTTAGCAAATAGTCTTGAATTATTTCAATTGCTTCTCCACTCCATCCATAAGATCCAAAAGCTACGGCAAATTTATTGCTATAATCTTTATCTTTTAATTCTTTTAATATGTCTTCCATTTCTCCTATCATATCACCATATTTGGTAGAACTGCCTAAGAAAATTAAATTAGCTTCATCTAGTGATTTAAAGATTTCTTCCTTAGAACTCTTATTAACATTTAGTATTTCACTAGTTATTCCTTCTTCTGTAATATAATCATAGATTTCATTTGATATTTTTTTGGTATTATTAGTCATAGTAGAATATAATATTAACGCCTTTCTATCTTTAACATTTTTACTACTCATTTCATCATATATTGATATGAATTTTTTAACATCACTTCTCAATATATAACCATGAGAAGGCGCAATTATATCTATATCTAATTTAGAAATCTTCTTTATCATGTCTTGCACATATTTTCTATGAGGGTGCATTATTAAATTGTAATAAACCTTAAAATCCTCAACAATGTCTTCTTTAGCTAAATCATTAAAATAATCATAGTTTGCTATATGAGTACTAAATATATCACAAGGAAATAATATTTTATCCTCTTCTAAATAAGTAATCATCGTTTCTTCTGTATGAAGATAAGGAGTTTCTATAAATCTTAAAGTTTTTCCGCCAATATCTAAAGTGTCATTATCTTCTACAGTTAAAAATTCTCTATTGTGAAGTTTATACATTTCTTTAAGTTGTTCAGCTGCTAACTCTGTACATACAATTACTGCGTTTTTTGCTTTATTTGCTAATGCAATTAATCCACCTGAGTGGTCAGGCTCTGTATGATTTATAACTATATATTTAATTTCTTTAGGATCTATAAATGTTTCTAAATTCTCTACATATTCTTTTCCAAAGGCTATATCTACTGTATCTATAATTGTTGGATACTCTGACATTATTAAATAGCTATTATAAGTGGTACCTTTAGCTAGAGTTAACCTATGAAAAGGAACCTCCCTATCATCAATTTTTCCTACCCAGTAAATATTATCTTTTATTATTATATTACTCATAATTATTACCTCCCAATTGATCTAACCTATATTATGGCTTAATTATAGTTTTAATTAAGTTTTTAAAATATGATTCAAATCAAATTTTTAAAATTTAATATAAATTAAATTTGGGAGGAGTAAAAATTTTTAAAATATATATTCTTTTTTATTCATGCAAGTGAATTAAAGAACATGATATGAAAAACAATTTGAATACTAGATTTATACAAAATTTAAAGATTTATCAAGAGTACTAAATAAAATAGTATATAGAAGATATTTATGATCCAATTTTATTATGTCGACAATTTATTGAAACAATGTGGATATTATGGTATAATATTACTTAATTTCAAGAAATTTAAATTATAATGTAATAAAAGGTCATAGTAAAAAATAGTTATTAATAAATTTATATTCTAAGGGGGAAGTTATGAAAGAGAAAAAGGGGCTAATAATATTTTTAATTTTATTTTCAATACTATGTATGAGTATTCCTGTTTTAGCTAGAATTTTTAGGGAAACCATAGAATTATATAGATTTGATTTCTCTTTATTTCCAAGTAACTATATAAAAGAGGTAACTTTAAGTTCAGAAACATATAGAAGCTTTCTAAATTTTAAAAATCCAGTTAATGGATTAGGTTTAGCTATAATTATTATATTTTTGCTTTCTTACATTATCAATAAATTAGGATTGTTTAAGGTTAAAGACAAATATGAACAATTTGAAGGTTATGGATCTCATGGGACAAGTAGATGGCAAAGTGATAAAGAGATTAAAGATAACTATTATAAAGATAATTTAGGTTGGTTTTTAGGAACTATAGAAAAGAATAAAACTTATGATATTGGTATGAGAGCGGCCTATCATCCTGTAAATGGTGAACTAAATATGCAACAAGTAGTAATTGGGCCACCAGGTTCAAATAAAACTACGGGATTTGTATTAAATAACATATTTCATATATGCAATATGTATAAGAATAAAGAAGAAAAAGCAGATATTATAATAACAGATCCTAAAAGCGAATTATATTCACTTACAGCAGGTTATCTAGAGAAAAATGAATATGATGTTAAAGTTCTTGATTTTATACACTTAACATATGGCGATTGCCTAAATCCTTTAGATTTTATAAATGATGATAAATCGCTAATGGAAATAGCAAAAGGATATATTGATTCTGTTGAAAGTTCTAATGGTGATAAAGCTAGTGGTGATATGGCATTTTGGAATAATCAAGAAGCACAGTTATTAGCAGCTCTTATAGGCTTTGTAAAGCAAGCTTACCCAAAAGAAAAGCAAACCTTTTCAGAAATTTCTCAAATACTAACTAGTGAAGATGTTAGTGATATAGATAATGCTAGATACTTTTTTGAAGATAATAATATAAAAGGAGCAGCAAGACAGCTTTGGAATAACTTTTTAATGTTAGCGGAAAGTGAAAGGACTAGATCCAATATATTAGGGGGACTATCCGAAAAACTAAAATTATTTTCGATAAAAGGAATACAAAATATAACAAGTAGAACTACTGTAGACATAGACAAATTAGGAACAATAAAAGATAAACCTATGACTTTATTTATTCTAATTCCCGATAGCGATAGAACTTTTGCGCCGGTTATAAATATAGTAGTAAATACATTATTTAAGCAACTATATAAAACAGCTTATAATACTAAGAATAAGCTTGAATTTCCAGTATATTTTTTATTAGAAGAGATGGCCAACATAGGGAAAATTCCAGGAATTCAAGAAATGCTTGGGACTATGAGAGGAAGGCGAATATATCCTATGATGATATGGCAATCTCTTTCACAAATGAAAGACCGCTATGGTGATAAAGGATTTGAAGATATTATGTCCATGTGTGATACACATGTTTACTTGGGGGTTAATGATCAATTTACAGCAAAGTATTGTAGCGATAGTTTAGGAAATACAACTATTAAAGTTCAAGGATTATCTCAAAAGAGTGAAGGTGGTTTATTTAGTATTAATGAAAAATCTGGTAGTGAAAATTATCAGCAAAGAAATTTGCTAATGATTGATGAATGCATGAGATTAGATAATAAAAAAATGATAATAAGACAGAGAGCTAAAAATCCTATACTACTCAATAAAGTTCAATATAAGTACTGGGAATATAATCTCTGCGAAAGTAAGGAAATATTTAATTTGAGAACTATAGAAGAAAATGAAGAATTTAAAGAGGATAATCTTTGTAAAAGTGTGTAGAGACAGTATAAATATAAAAGTAATATGATTTATAGATAAAAAATAACATAAATACATTTGGAATAGTAGATTAAGCTTAGATAAAAAGATTATTTATAGTTTGAAATAATCTAATTTACTTAAAGGAGAAGTTTATGTTAAAAATTATGCCTTTAATAAAATCGAAAGACAGTTATAAGAGAATAAAGTCAGAGTTTAATTTTGTTGATTTTGAAGAACAAATAACATCATTAGAAAATCTTCAAGAAAAGATGGTTATATGTGACTATGATATAGCTATTATAGATATTAGAATAGCATGGCATGAAGAAGCATTGAATTTACTAAGAAAAAGTGAAATTTTTATAGTTTTATTTAAGGGAGATTTTCAAGATTTAGCCAATAAATTGAATGATACCATAAATGAAGTAAAAAGAAAAATATCTAAATTAGAAGAAGATAAAAGCTTAAATAAAAAAAGTGAACCAGAGATTAAATATGTATATTTAGATAGGCCTTCTGCTGAAAATGAGCCTAAGATTGAAATTAAAGAAGTTGAGAAAATAGTTGAAAAAATAATTGAAGTAGAAAAGCCTATCATTATTGAAAAGGAAATAGAAAGAGAAGTAGAAATTGAAGTAATAGATACTGCAACTATAGCAGTTATGTCCAATTGTAGTAGTGGGAAATCATTTATTACTTGGAATGTAGCACATGGTTTTGCCAGTAGAGGATACAATACTTCAGTTATAAATTTAGATAGAGGATATAGCGCTAATATCTACTATTCAATAGATAAAGAAGAAGAAAGTGCTTTAAAACATGTAAGCAAAGTTAAAAACTTTAATAAAATTTTGGACAAGGCTTATTATGTTAATGAAAATCTTAGAATATTTACAAATGAATTATGTAGTGGGGAAGAGCTAAATAATGAAGAGTTTCTCAAAATTTTAAATTTAGTACAAGCTGATAGTCAAATTACAATTATAGATTGTAAATCAGAAATAAATGATTTATTAAAATCGGCTATATCATATAGTTCTTCTATATTATTTATTTTTGATAATGATAACATGCATTACAATTTGAATGAAAGAATGATTAAAAAAATAAATGATGTATTTAATACTCAAAAAACTATTGTAGTATTAAACAACATATTTTATGAAGGAGCAGAATTAAAAAATAGCATAAAATTTATTAAAAATATGGAGTTGAATTTTAGAGATATAGTAACTATAAAAAATTGTGGAGCAGCTGCTACAGATATGATGTTTACAGATACTTGCCCTTATATCTCTAGTAAAGATGAAAAATTTAAAAATGATATGGATGAATTAATGAATAGCTTAAAGTCTAAGGGAAAAAAGAAGACTTTATTTCAGAAACTATTTAGAAAATAGTACAAGAAGGGAGTAATTATGTTAAAAAAGACTTATTTAACTAAGGAACAACAAATTAAAAGAAGTTTTAAAAAAGGACTAATAGTAAGTTTTATAATTGTAATTGGTGTAGTTATATTATATCAATTTTATGTAATTCCAAAAGTAAAAAAGTCAGAAAAGTCTAAAATATTAATTGGTTTATCAAAAGAAGAGAATCAAATGGATATTATTGCGTTAAATAAAGATATTAATCAAGGTGAATTAATAACAGAAGATATGATTAAAATAGTAACTTATGATAAAGAATTATTACCCACAGATACTTTAAAAGGTAGAGAAGAAATAAAAGATAAGGTAGCTAGAATGAATTTAAAGGCTAATACAATAGTAACTAATTCAATGTTACTAGAAAGAGAGGATGTTCTAACCACAGATTTAAGAAAGCAAGATTTTGATCACATTTTACTTAATGTAAATTTACAGCCAGGGAATTTTATAGATATAAGATATAGAAAAAAAGATGGTAGCGATTTTGTAGTGGCTTCTAAGAAAAAAATACTTGATAGAAATGATGGAATAATGATAACTAATATTACAGAAAAGGAAAGAAATTATATTAATAATTCTACAGTATCAGCATCATTAACAGGAGCAGTATTATATACAACTATATATGTAGATCCAGAGAATCAGCCACCAGCTAAAATTACTTATGAAATAAATAAAAATGTAAAAGAAATTATAGAAAAGGATCCTAACATAATTAGAAGTTCACAGGAAGAGTTAAAAAACAGAATAAATCAAGAAAATGATAATGATAAAAATAAAGAAGATATAGATATTACTAAAAATCATAATGATAAATCAAAAGATGAATTTAAACCTATGTTTATAGAGTAGGAGGAAAAGTAATATGAATATCAATTTATTTATAGGAGCAAATGGTACAGGTAGAAGTCATACAATGCTCATATTAGCTAAAATACTAGCTAGGCTAAATAATAATGTGTTAGTTATAGATACAACTAAGAGTCAGGGCGTATTCAATTATTTTGAATATAACACTGATGTAGAAAGTGAGGTAGCTTTAACAGAGTTAGATCCAATTATTAGAGAAGAGATATCAATATTAGTCGATAACCCTTTAAATAATAGGCTAGATATAGATTATAAAACTTTATTAGAAAATGTAGAACTAAACAAATATAACTATATATTTATTGAAGTTGATGGGGGAGTGGATAGTACATTAATACAAGAAAGCAGTAAAATTTTTATGGTTCAAAATAGTGATAAGGATAAGCTAATAAGAAACAAAAAAATTTTAAAGGAGATAAATATAGATTCTACTAAACTTCATTTTATATTTAATCAAATTGTTGATAGTAGATATGATAAAAGTTATTTATTAGAGAATTTATTTTCTAGTTTAAATAATAAAATAGCAGTTCTGAATAATGAAGATATAGAAATCCCCTTTTTAGAAGAAGATTTAATATGGAGCTATGAAAATAAATTAGATGGGAAGATATCACTAAAAGGATATTCAGGAGATTTCAAAAAAGCGATGTATGAGCTCACTAATATAATTACTTCTGTAGATAATAAAACATTTAAAAAGATAACCAGTGAAAGGTGGGTTTAAATATGCAAATAGCATTTTGGGGCAACTATCATGGACAAGCAGGAGTCACTTCAAATACTATAGCTACTGCCATTTATATAGCTATGAATTATGATTTTAAAATATTACTTACTCATACTCAATATAGTAAATCTAATATGGAAAGTGCATTTTTTAGTGACAATGAAAATAAAAGTTCTATTAATTTTGATGATATAGGTATAGATTCTATTGAAAGGCTATGCAAATCAGGTAAATTAGTTTCTAATGAATTTAGTAGCTATACTAAAACATTAATTGATAATAGATTAGATATTTTAACCGGAAGTAATAAATGTAAAAAAGAATTATTTGAAGATATGTCTAATAGCATTGTAAAGGTTTTAAAGTGTGCCAATGAAGCTTATGACTTAGTTTTAATAGACTTAAATTCTGGAATGGAAAATGTTATAACCAACAAAGTTCTAGAACAATCAGATATTATAGTTGTAAATTTATCTCAAAATGAAAGAGTTATAAGAGAGTACTTTAATAAAAAGGAATGGAATGAGGCTTTAGAAGATAAAAAGACTATTATAGTCTTAGGTAGATATGATTTTGATAGTAAATGTAGTAGTAAATATGTAAAAAAAGTTTATAAATATAAGGATGATATATATTGCATACCTTATAGTTCAGAATTTATGGATTCCAACAATAATCATAATGTATTAAGTTTTTTTCTTTCAAATAGGAAAGAAAAAAGTAATAGTAATAATTATTTATTTTTCAAAGAGATAGAAATGTTAACCAATAATATATTAGAAAACATTAATACAAATATTAAAGATTTAGAAAAACCAATAGAAGACCGTGGAATATTGAGGCAATTCAAATTACTTTTAGGAATGAGTTCATAGGTGAAGATATGTTAAAAGATAATAAGGATATGCAAAGATATAAGATAGAAAATATAAAGATTTTTATAAGAAATACAATAGATGAACTTTTAAAAAATACTATTGACGAAAAGAATTTAACTATAGAAGAATATGAGAAAAAGAAAGTAAGGAAAGAAAAACTAAATCAATGCTTAAAAAGATGTGGAATAGGGGATTTAGGTGCTAAAGAATTTGTAAAAAGTTATATAGAAGATTTAATAACAAAAGTATATGGGATTAATGAAGGGAATATAAACTTTATAATTAATTTTAATAAAGCCATAAGCCTTACAATACAAGATAAATTTGAAATAATATTGCATCATTATAAGAAGATATACGGATATAATGCCTTAAAAGCATTAATAAAAGAATACAATTTAGATACTTTAAGATATTGGGAAGAAGAACAAATGTATTTTATTTCAAGCAAGGATATAGAGTTTATATTTAATAAAGAAAGTATAGAATTGTGTTTTGAAGATAAATTGAAAATTATAACTCAAAGAATTTATTCGATTTATAAAGGATTAGGTGTAATTGATGAGATCAGAGATATGAGAGTCAATGGGGTATCTTTAGGCGTTTCAGGAATACCAGAAGATTTTTTATCAAACTCACAAATAGATTTAAGCTCTTTAAGAAATAGTCTGGAATATATACCAAAAAGTTATGATAGTATTTGGCTTTATTATGAAGGTAAAGAAATACATCTAAATTTTATGAGTTTTGGAAGCTATAAAGAGCTTGAAAGAGTATGTAAAAACTCATATAAATTTAATAATCCAGGGCAATTTTCTCAATCCGATGGCTATATATTTAATACAACTGCTGATAATTGCAGAGTTGTTGTATTTAGACCACCATTTTGTGAAAGTTGGGTTTGTTTTATACGTAAATATGATGTTGATGGTAATTTGAAGGAAATTATAAAGGGAAGAAATGCAGAAAAAGTAATAGAACTAAGTAAATATATGATAAAAGGGTGTACTAATATATCAATAACTGGTCAACAAGGGAGTGGTAAGACAACTCTTTTAATAGGTCTTATTAGAGAAATATTACCTACATATACCCTAAGAGTTGCTGAAAAATTCTTTGAAACTCATTTAAGAATAAAAATGCCTAATAGAAACATTGTAACTATACAAGAAACTCCAGATATATCAGGAGATAGAGCTTTAGATGTATTAAAGAAAACCAATGGATTGGTAACAATAGTGGGAGAAGTTGCTGAAGACTCAGACGTAAAATATATCATTAAAGTTGCACAAGTAGCAAGTAAATTTACATTATTCACTCATCATGCTAAAAAATTTTCAGACTTAGTTAAATCATTAAGAAATTCTTTACTAAATATCAATATGTTCACTAATGAAAGTGCTGCAGAAGAACAAATTATAAGTGTTTTAGATTTTGATATTCATCTTGAAATCACCGCAGAAGGACAAAGATATATAGAAAGAATTACAGAATGTATCCCGGTTGAAGAAGAGAATTTTTCAATGGATTTTCAAAGCTATGGTAATATGAATGAAAAATTAAATGCTTTTATGAAAACTACTGTAGAGTTTTTTGAAAAGATAACTATCAAAAAGAACTATAGAGCTGTTAATATAGTTGAATACAACATAGATAAAGGTAAATATGAATTTAAAAATAGCATAAGTGAAGAAAGAATAAGAGAAATGTATAAAAATATGTTAAAAGAAGATAGAGAATCCTTTAAAAAGTTTATTGAAGAATTTTTTAATGAGGAGGTAACATAAATTACATGTTAAAAAGTTATTTAATAATATTATGTATGGTATTAGCTATATTAGCAGTTTGGATATCAATATATTTAATCATAAAATCTAATTCTAATAAAAGTAAAAAAAATAATGCTAAGAAATACAAGCTATTCCTTAAAATATATGATGTATTAGTTACAATTCCTATAATAGGTAATTCAATATTGAATATAAAAAAATCACTATATGCGAATAGTGATAGTAATGAATATATATTGAGATACAAAGCTATAGTTTATTATTTCATAGGATGGTTCATAACCTTAAGTGTATTTATAACATTATATATTATCTATGGCAAAAATCTATATATAACTTGTGTATTACTTTTTATATCTTATTATTTAAAAACTATATCAATAGATAAGCTTATAGGAGATGATACAAAGCTTTTAAAAGATTTAATTGAATTTATTAGGGATTTAAAACACCAATTTCATA
>NZ_DDOV01000118.1:27349-65852 GCF_002341865.1 Clostridium sp. UBA2485
ACAAATGAATATGGAGATAAAAGAATAAATGGAATGTCAGTATTCATAAAAAATATGAATTATATCATGAAAGAAGTAATGCTAGAAACTTTAAAAAGAGATCAGCTTCGTTATTGGTTAAAGGCTCTTACAGGAATATCTTTAATTCCAATAATATTCCCTAATATAATGGAAAAATGGATGAAAAATAATTTTCCACAGGCTAATTTTTTCTATAATAGTTCTTTGGATATTGTAGCTAGAATAATTATATTAATTGTTGCTTTAGTATGTTTTATTGGGCTAAGGCAATTGGAAAAATATAATGATAAACAAATTAAGTTAACAGTAAAAGAAAAAAGTTGGGAAAAAGCTTTACTAAAAATTAAGCCTATAGAAAGAATAGTTCACATATCAATGCCTAAACCTAATTCAAGCTATTATCATAAAGCAATAAATCTATTACAACAAGTAGGGAGCTATTTAACTATTGAGTGGTTATATCTTAGAAGAATAATTTCAGGACTTTTAGGTTTTATTTTTGTTGTTATATCAGTTGTAGCTTTGCAAAAAATCCATATAGACAATGTTTTAAATAACACTTCTTATAGGTTCATAACTCCTTCTTTTAATAATGTAATAGTTATTGGTAAAGATCAAGTGGATATAGGAAAATTTGATAGTGAAATTATAACTAAAGTCAAAAATGAAGATAAAATATATAAAACTACAACAGAAAATTTAATCAAATATATGAGAGAATATGGAATTGATGATGACGAGATATTAAAGGTGGCTATCATAAGAATTGAAAATAAGTTGAATTATTTAAATAATCAATATTTTAAATGGTATCATATTGTTTTAGCAATAGTAATAGGATTTTTTACTACGGATATACCTATATGGATATTAAAATTTCAAAAAAAACTTAGACAAGCTGACATGGATACTGAGGTTTTTCAATTTTATACAATTATATTACTTTTAATGCATCATGAAAAAGCTTCTATCGAAATGATACTTGAATGGATGGAGAGATTTTCAGATGTATTTAAAAATCCTATAAGAAAGTGCCAAAATAATTTACAAAATGGAACTGTTGAAGCTTTAGATCAACTAAAGGAAGATGTAAAATATAAACCATTTAATAAAATTGTTGATAATTTAATTATAAGCGAAAAAATAAAGCTATGGGAAGCATTTGAATCATTAGAAAGTGAAAGAGAATTTTTTGAAGAAGAAAGAAAAGAGCTTAATAAAAGAATAGTCCATGAAAGAGTAAGTTTAGGAGAACTCTTAGGATTCATTCCAATGTATGTTACTGTAGTAATTTACTTCGTTTTGCCGTTAATATGGACAAGCTATATAGAATTAGACAATATATTAAACAATTTTAAAATTTGAGGGGGCAATATAATGGATAATATTAAAAAAGCAATTATGTTTGCTGTAGGAATTTTAATAACAGTAGGAATTATAGCTATGGGACTTTCCTTCTATGGAAAAGCAAATAATATGACCAAATCCGCAGATACGAGTCTTAATGATATAACTCAAACCATAAGTAATTCTAAATATACTGAATATGATGGAACAACAGTTTCAGGGACACAAGCTATAAATGCTATAAGGCTTTATGCCGCCAATAATTTTACGGTTTCAGTTTCCACAAAAAAAACCACAACAAGCTATAATTCAGCTACATCATATAATATAACTGATATTAGCAATTCTGATTATATTGAACCTACTGGAAAGTTTAAATCTGAATTAGAGAAGACGGCTAATGACACAGTTAACAAAATTAAATTAACACAACAATAGCTTTATAATTTATTTCCCTCACTTTAAAAGTGAGGGGAATTTATAAGGAGGATTTATGATTAATTCAATTTCCAAGGTGGTTAGTATAATTATTGCTGTAATCTTAATGGTGATGATTACTTATAATATGTTTTGGATTATAGATAGAATGGTATATAACCAGGTAAATGTAATTAATAATAGATTTCAGAAGGAAGTAAGAACTAGAGGTTATATAGATAGAGAAATGTATGATATTTTCATGAAAGAACTCACAAATACGGGCAGGATTTATGATGTAGAAATGCTTCATAGGAGTATTAAATATTATCCATTAAGTGAAGGTTTAAAAGAATATACACCTGAAAAGCCTTATAGTATTGAATATTTTAAACATAATGAAAATGAAATATTAAATGAAATTTATAACAAGGACAAAAGATATTTAATGAGGATTGGCGATGATTTTACTGTAACAGTGAGAGATCAAGGTACTAGAGGAAGTAGAGTACTTTGGAATGTGATAGGTGGAACTAAAGAAAATAATACATTAATATTCTCCACATACGGGGGGATGGTAGAAAATGAAATTAACTAATTTATTTGTAGTTATTTTAATAGTTATAGGAGCTGTGTCAATTCCAATTGGAGTTAAACAAAAAAGAATGATAGAAGCAGAGGAGCTAAAAGTAAGATATAACGAGATAATTGATAATGCAGTAAAGGATTCAGCAAAGACACTATTAGATCCAATAAATAATGAATCTATAGAAATATTAGCAGAGGGAAAAAATATAAGTTTTAAAACTACTAATTTAAATCTTGATAAAGCACTATGGAGATTTTATCAGACTATGTTTTTAAATCTTAATATAGAAAATGACTATATGCAGCAACAGGCTTTTTTAGATAAAGTACCTATAAAATTAGCTATAGGCTACGACGGATACTATATAAATACCTGGACAGAAGTTGTTGAAAATGATGAGAAAAAAGTTAAGGAAATATGGCAGCCTAAAAAAGAGTTTTTGTACTATGATGACAAAAATAAAATAAAAATCAATCTTACATTAGATGATTATGTTTATATTACAGATATTAATACAAATGAAAAATTGCAAGGCAAACAAGAAGAATTTAAAGATAAATATAAAAACATGCTTTTTAGTGATAAATTTGATCATGTAAGAAGGCAAATAATAGTTGAGTCTATAAGAAAGGACTTAGAATATTATAGTAGTTTAAATAATGAAATCTCATTAAAAAATGGATGGGGTTACACTCTTAAACTACCATTAATAGATGAAAAAGCAATTAATGATATAACCTTCATTGCTTTCTTACAAGGACTACCACTTAATGGTATTGAACTTTACAATACTTATGGTTTTGGTGTAGCTAGAGTAGTAAGAAAAAATAATGTTTATGGAAACGAAGAAAAAGGAGTCAAGTATTATCATACTGACAAATGTAATAATAGAACTAATTCAGATGTAATATTTGATAGCCCTATTGATGCTTGTAAAAATGGTTATTATCCACATCATTTGTGTAATTAGATTGTAATGTGTGTTGTTAGTATATAAAGTAAAGAGAAAAGAGAGGAATATATTATGTTAAATAAAAAAACTTTTACTAAATTAATAGCGTTAGGACTTTTAGGAGTATCTTTATTAAGCTTTGCTCCAGAAGTAAAGGCAGATGCAAATGATGGATTTACTAAGTCATCCTATGGATACAATATGAAAAGATTAGATGGTAGTGATAGATTTGATACTGCAATATCAGTATCAAACGAATTTAAGAGATTATCAGACAAAAATAATGAAAAGGTAGAAAATGTAGTTATTGCAAACGCATTTGATTATCCAGACTCATTAGCTTCAGCACCATTATCTAAGATTTATAATGCACCATTACTTTTAACAGAAAAAGATAAGTTAAATAGTAAAACAGAAGCACAGCTTAAAAAGCTTAAAATTAAAAAAGTATTTATAGTAGGTGGAACTGGTGTAGTTTCACAAAATGTAGAAAACAAACTTAAATCAATGGGAATTGCAGTAGAGAGATTAGCAGGAGAGGATAGATATCAAACATCTTTAAAAATAGCAAACAAAGTTTTAGATTATTGTTTAGCAAATGCACCAACAGATTTTACAGGTTACAAATACAGATCAGTATTCATGGTAGATGGACATAGATATACTGATGCTTTAACATTAGCAGGAATGTCAGGGCGTAATGATACACCTATAGTATTGTTACCTTCAAATAAAGATTTGAAACCAAGCGATGTTAAAGGCTTAAATGAGCTTATAAGCAAAGCTACAGAAGGTGAAAACGATAAAGAAATTCCGAGAGAGAAACTAGAAATATATTGTTTTTTACCATACTTTAATGATAATTTTTTTGAGAACATTCCTAATTGCTCTATGCAGGGTGGAGGTACAAATAAATATTTAGCTAATCTTTCAGTTAATTTTGGAAGTGCGGATATTTTAAAAAGCTATGATAATGTAATGATGGCTACAGGTGAAAATTTTCCTGATGCATTAGCAGGTGGAGCATTAGCAGCAAAGCTAAATATGCCAATTGTATTTAGTGGTGATAATTTAAAAGAGACTTTTTTAAATGATAGTAACCCAAATCTTAGAGGTGAATTATTAGGACAATATAGAGATACTAAAAACGTTTATTTAGTTGGTGGAAAAGCTGTAGTCAAAGACGGAGCGGAGAAGAAATTAAAAGGGGTTGACTAAGGTGAAAAAAAGGTCAAAATTTTTATCTTTAGTTTTATCTTTAGTATTTTTAATAAATATTTTCGGATCTGTTCAGGTGTTTGCTTCCGATGACTTCGGTTATATAGACATAGAATACCTTGACATGGATACAGGACAGCACGTAGCGCCATTTAGAACAGAACCAGTAAAATTAGGTGGAAAGCCATCTGTAGATCGTAAAGTAAATCCTGTCTCAGTATCTGGGTATAGAGCAGAGTATGCAATTAGTGATGGTGTTAAAAAAAGTCCTCAGGATGTGATTGTATCTATAACAGAAGGTTCAAGATCAAAAGTAACTTTTTATTATAAAAGGAACTCTAAAACAAGAACGGTGAAATATTACGGAATACTCATTGGAACAGGTGAAATTTTTGATACTAAACAAACATCTGTGCAAGTTAGTGGCAGTCCTGTAAAAGTACCGACTAATGCACCTACACCAAGCAATCCTAACTGGAAGTTTAAATATTCAACAATTGGCAAGGACGGAAGCAAAAGTGATTCAAAAAGTGTAACTGTTGATGTTAAAGACAGTGATGTAGAAGTTTACTATTGGTTTGAACCGTCATATGGAGAAGCTGAAGTAATGCTTACTATAGTAGATAATGAGCTTGATAAATCAGGTAAGTTTGTTAAAAATCAAGAAAATGGTAAGGATTTCTTTGGAAGAAAGGACGAAAAATTCAAAGTAAATGGAACTAAAAATATAACTGTATCTTCTCCAACAGGTGGAAAAGAGGGATTAGACTTTGCGTATGCAGTAATTGAGCATAATCAAGGAAATCCAAATGATGCTATTAATAATCATATACAAAAGTTTGATTCAAAAATAATTAATTTTGATATAACAACAATATCCACCAACTGGTACGTGCATTTCTACTATATTCCTAAAGGAAGTAATCCAGGTGATGGTGGAGGAGCTACAGATCCTAACGGTGGAAAGATAGTATTCAATCCGAACGAAACTGATTGGACTAATTTAGGAAAGACAGGGGAAGGTAATGGTAGATATCCTATAGAAGTCAAATATGATGGTCAAAACCCTGCTATTGGGCAAGGGAGTGTTGTTTGGCATCACTATGAGGAAGGCGAACCTGAAATAATTTTGGTAGGAAATCCACCAGTTGAAGTACAAGTTCCAGGAACACCAATAGAAATGGATCATCCTGAGACATTTGAGGTTAAGTTTCCACTAAATAGCATTACTGTAACAGGAGATGGGAATGGAAACTTTGGCGGTGATGGTGGAACTGTGTACATTGAAAAAGAAGGAGAAGGGCTTAAATTAGAAGCTACAGGAAGATGGGGACAAGCTGAATACAATGAGCCTACATCACCTGATGAAAATGATACCCTTTCAAGTAAAGAAATTCCTAATGCACCATCTGATCCTGCAGAACAATCAGGATTATATAATATAGATTGGACTAAACCTGATATTCATATTGATGATCCACAATCAAAGTGGGTCAAGGACCCAGTACCTTATCCAGTAAAGGTAACTGTAGATGATAACCTTTCAGGATTTGCAAATGGTAGTGTAGATGTTACTGATTCTAGTCATTATGGCAGAGATAATAGCGATAGCTTACCACATGCAGAAAAGAGCTATACTAGAACTGTAATGTTGCATGATGGAATGTATAAAATAGCTGTAAATGCAGTTGATAGGGCTACAAATGATAATGCTGATAGTAAGAGTACCTATTATATTGATGGAACAGATCCAGAGGTGACGTTTAATATTAAGCCAGGAATATTTTCAGTGGAAAATGGAGCTGTTAGAAAGGCAAGTAAAAAAGGTATAGATGATGGTTTTTATGGAGAGTTAACAGCTTCCGATAATCTCTCAGGAGTAGCTAAAATACAGTATGGATGGACATTTGAAAATAAAAAGAATGATGTTGAATATGAAGTAATCTATACAAGTCCATATACTTATACGGATAGATACCAGGAAAGAATTAAAAAAGAAATAGAAAAACCGGTGGGAGATAATTTATTTCTTCATGTAGAGCTTTGGGATACTGCAGGAAATTATACTTATAAGGTATTCGGGCCTTATGAAGATCCTATAAAATTAAGAGATTTTCAAGTTACGGATGTTAGGGATCCTAAATGGCAAGAAGTATTTTGGGATGGAAATAAACCTACAGGAGTACACTTTAAAGCAGATAAATTGCCACTTGATAATACAAGTAATCCTATATATAAAAATGCTGATATGAAAAAAGGATATGCCTTTTACTTTGATGTTACCAGTGAGTATTTATATAGGGAAGAAGATAAAATTGTAATTAAGCCTACATTATATTGGGTAAAAGATGGTGAAAAAGTTCCTGTAGATATGTATTATCAGCTTAATAATAATCCTTTCATAAAAATGGGAAGTGATGAAGATACAATAAAGCTTCATATGAAAGTTAAGCGAAAGAAAACTGTTATAGGAGAACTTTCAGAACTTATTCTTAAAAAACCAGTGAGAATATGTAAAGGTAGAGAATGGTTAGGTATAGGTGGATGGAAACATAAATATCCTGCTGATGTTCAATATAAAGATGGTAAAGAACAATATTGGTATGGCAAATACCTTATACCTCAAACAGCTGTATTTGTAAAGAAGGGTGACTCTCCAAGACCAGAAAATATTTTAGAAGGTGGAGAAATACTTATTAATTTTCAAATTATAGCATATAAAAATGGAATTGAAACATTAAGTACGGATCAAATATATGTATATGTACCTGACCAATGGAAAGCAGAAGGTGGTTCAAAATCAAGTAAATATGTAGAAGGTGATGTTATTCTTTATAATAACAAAAGGAGTAGCTTAGATGATTTTAAAACTAATATAACACATTAATAATAGTATTAGTTTTTAGTGTTAGGGAGGAACTATGATTAGCTATATTTTAATAATTGCAATATTTTTACTTATTTATATTTCTTCTTTTATAATTATAATAAGAAAATATAATAAAAAAATAAATGAGCTAAAAACAAGTTCATTTTCTACAAAAGAAAACAATATAATGAAAAGTATATTGGATTCAGGGATAAATAATAGTGTTACATTTACACTAGAAAGTTCAGCATTCTCAATAGTAAATATACTTATGAATAATTATAAATTAGATTATTGTAGCATTTTAATTGATAGAGATAGATTAATAAATATAGCTTCAAATGTGGAAAGTCAGTATGTAGAAGATGTTGAGGAGTATTGTAATGAGGCTATAAGAAGTATGAATGGAGCAGCTAAGATTAGATCTTCAGAAAGTTATTTAAACTACAAATCTGCTAATAGAAGAAAAATTAAGTATTCATATTTAATACCTTTAAATCAACAAAACAAACAGATAGGAGCCATATTTATAGAAAACTACGATGATTATAAAGAAAATGAATTTGAATTAGAATTCTTTAAATTAGTTATAAAAAACATAGCTATAGCTCTTCAAAATTGCATTTATCGTGATGAAATAACATCTATGGCAATGAAAGATAACTTAACTCAGGTATATAACAGGAATTATATGAAAATGCACTTACAAGAACAAATTGATTCTAATAAAAAGTTTACACTGGCGCTACTTGATATTGATTTTTTTAAGAAGTTCAATGATACCTATGGTCATGACTTCGGAGATGTTGTTTTAAAAGAAGTAAGTCAGTTTATTAAAAAAAGTATAAAGGAATATGATGAGATATATAGATGGGGTGGAGAAGAATTTATAATATATTTTAACAATACAGAAAGTAGTGGAATATATGAGAGATTAAACAATATAAGAGATAATCTTTCAAGATATAAAATAGGGAATGGAAAATCTGTAGAAGTTAGTGTAACTGCAAGTTTTGGCACTGTAGATAGTGGAAGTGGAAAAACTATCGATGAATTGATTTCATTAGCGGATAAAGCTTTATACCATAGCAAGGAAACTGGAAGGAATAAGGTTACGGTATATGAAAAAATGTAAAATTATACAAAGATCATAGTAACATAGTTTTTTAATTATACATAGTATTTTAGTATAGATATCTTTGTATATTATTTAATTTATAAATCTATTTAAGACATCTTCAAAAAATAATAGGCCAGTATGTTAGCCTATTTTTCATCAAACTGCATTGTCAGAACTCGCTCATAGCACCACTATGAGCAGAACCTGACGTCTTGTCTGATATGAAATATACCAACATCTTTGGTTTATTATTTTCTTTCAGATGTCTAATTGATTTATTATTAAAGTTGAGTATATGGCAAAGCTAATGTAAAATATAATAGGATATTTTATATTAGGGGGTTAATACATGAATTACGATGAGGCGATTAAATATATAAAGGAAACTGCGAAGTTCGGTAGTAAATATGGTCTCGATAGAACAGAAAAAATATTAGAATTTTTAGGAAATCCACATAAACATATAAAAACTATACATGTGGCAGGAACAAATGGAAAAGGGTCAACTACTGCTATGCTTACTTCTATACTGATGGAGGCAGGATATAATGTAGGGAGTTATATATCGCCGTACATAGAGGAATTTGAAGAAAGAATACAAATTAATAGAAATAATATTCCTAAAGAAGAATTAGCAGAAGTAGTAACGGAGGTATCGAAGGCTGTTTCTAAAGTTGTAGATTTAGGATATGTTAACCCTACAGAGTTTGAAATAATAACCTGCGCAGGATTTTTGTATTTTCATAAAAAAAATATAGATTATGCACTAATAGAAGTAGGATTAGGTGGTAGATTAGATTCTACAAATGTTATAACTCCTATTTTAAGTATTATTTCTTCTATAAGCTTAGATCATACTCAAATATTAGGAGATACTTTAGATAAAATAGCCTATGAAAAAGCGGGAATAATAAAGGAAAAGGTTCCAGTTGTATTGTTTCCACAGGAAGAAGTGGCAGAAGATGTTATAGAGAAAACTTGCAAGGAAAAAAATTCTAAGCTTATAAAAGTTCCTAGAGATATTTCAGAATATGTTGCAGTAACTTCTAATACATTGGAAGGAAAAGAAATTAAAACTCAACAAATTAATTTAAAGAATGAATATATTGATAGTTATGAGCTATCATTACTAGGTAAACATCAAATACTAAATTCAACAGTAGTTGTGTATGCAGCTAGAGAGCTTATGAATTTAGGAGTAAAAATAAGTAAGGATAATATTATCAATGGTCTAAAAAGTGTTCAATGGCCAGGGAGATTAGAAATTATGAAAAATAATCCACTGGTTGTTATAGATGGGGCACATAATATAGATGGAATTAAAAAACTTACAGAAAGTATAGATTTATATTTTAAATATAATAAGTTAATATTGATTCTTGGAATATTAGCAGATAAACAGGTTGAGGATATGATCAAGACCATTGCACCTAAGGCAGAAAGAATAATTTCAGTAACTCCACATAGCGATAGAGCTGAACTTGCGGAAGACTTAAAGATAGAAATAGAAAAGCTAGGGGTTAGCTGTGAAGCTATAGATAGTTATGAAGAGGCATATAGAAAAGCACTTTCATACTGTAATGATGATGACTTATTATTAATATCAGGTTCATTATACATGATAGGGGACATGAGAAAAATTATAAGGAATTTTAAATAATAGTTTTTTGTAGAATTTTTGAAAAATCATGACTTTTTAATCGTAGCATAAATTATCACCTCCTCATAGTATATTGTGAGGAGGTGATTCACGTGAGGTATCTTTATGTGTGTAATGCCACTAAAGACAGAATTGAGAAAATAGAGTTAGATAATTTTGAAGAAGTTGAATCCATAGAGATTAAGGATTCAGAAGGTGAGAAATTATCACCCCGTGGAGTATGTCTATACGAAGATATGCTCATAACTTCGAATTATAATAATAGCTCTATTTCTTTTTTGTATAAAGAGGGAACTATCGAAAAATTCTACTTAGGCGGTGGATGTACAGAGGCTTCTGTTTTAGATAAATACGCTTATGTAATTTGCGAAGACTCTAATACAGTGGTATGCTTTGATATTAAAGCTAAAGATGTGGTAGAAATAATACCTTGTGGAAGTTCACCTCACAGTTTGGATATTTGTAAAAAGAGTAATAGAATACTAATTTCTAATATGTATAGTGATAATTTAAGTATTATAGATGTAACTAAGGGAGGAGAAGTCAAAAATATATCCGTAGGAGCATATCCTACAAAAGCGCTATGGTCATCAGATGGTAATTATATACTAGTTTGTGAAAGTAATTTAGGATATTGTGGAAAGGGATGTGTAACTATTATATCTTTAAGGAATAATAGTATCCTTCATAAAATTCCTGTAGGAAATGCTCCTATGGATATGTATTGTGATGGACGATATTGCTATGTATCTAATTATGGTGATGGAAGTATAAGTATAGTAGATATAAATAAATACGAAGAGGTTAAAAAAATTCGTATAGGTGGAATGGTAAAAGCCATAACCACAGATGAAAAGTATATATATGTAGGTGATATATACAATAATTCTCTTATTAGAGTAAATAAAATAGATGAAAGCAAAAAAGTCATTCCGATGAGTGGAGAACCCATGGGAATGATTGTGAATTGATTTTTAGTGATTAGCTTATGCAAAATTATTCACTAGCTAATATAGTTATAATTTTATTATAAAGCTCTGATGAATTGGATTTCCATTTATAACATAGTTCACGAGCTTGCTTATTTGATGCAACACTTATTTTAATATCGATAAGTGTTGTGTCATTTTCTGAAGCTATTAAATTAACTAGGTAGCTATTTTTATTTTCAATAGTATAATCAGCAGTAACTGTTAATTCTTTTTTTATTTTAGATAGGCTACTTTCTAAATAGTCATTTGCTTTTTCAATTTTACTTTCTGAAATTCTATTTTCAAATAGCGATAATACCTTCTGTCCATCATCTGTTATAACTAATCTATCTTTTTCATGTTCAATTGTATGTTTTAACAAATTCGAAGAAGTTAATTCCACTATGTATTGCTGAAGCGTAAAATAGTTCATAAAATTATTTTCTAAAACAATTTCAGTAATTTGAATGTTTGAAATTGGAAGTTTTATTTTATTAAATATATATAGCAGAAGAAGTTTATTTTCTGCTAAATCCAGAGAATCTTCAAACATATTTCATCCCCCTTTGAATTTTAAAATGAATTAAATTCATACTTATTATAACACAAAAAATAACAATTTTATTAGAATTTTATTTTAAATATATTTTGCTATAAAGAAGAATATAATTTTAGAAACTCACTTATTACATAAAACATTGTATTTACTGCATTTTTATAATTTATAAAAAGTTAATTTAATGAGATAAATAGAATTTATTATTAATAATCTCATTAAGTTTTATATGTAATATAACTATAAAGATGTGAATATTATTTATGGAATAGAAATATTATTTTAGGGGGAAATATGGATTTTATAAAAAAACATAAAAAGGTATTTTTAAGCGTTGCTTTATTACTTATTGCATCTGTATTGACAGTAGCTATAAGTAGTAAGGGAACTTTTGCAGTTTTTTCACAAGGTAAAAAGATGCCTATATATTGTGTAGATACAGAGGAAAAGAAGGTAGCTATAACCTTTGATACTACTTGGGGAGAAAGCAATACTATGGAATTATTGGACATACTTGACAAGCATAATGCAAAAGCAACTTTTTTTGCTATAGGACTATGGGTAGATGATTTTCCTGATATTGTTAAAGAAATAGATAAAAGAGGACATGAGATTGGAAATCATACTAATAAGCACCCTAACATGACTACAGTTTCAAAAGAAAGAATGTTAAAGGACACTGAAATTGCAGATGCTAAAATTTTAGATCTTACAGGAAAAACTACTACGTTATTTAGATTTCCAGAAGGAGCATATAATGATTTAGCTATTGAAACAGTAGAATCCACAGGAAGAAAATGTATTCAATGGGATGTGGATAGTATAGATTGGAAAGCACAGGGAGCTGATATTGAGTATGAAAGAGTTATGAAAAAAGTAAAGCCAGGTTCTATAATATTATTTCATACTGATGTAAAATATACACCTCAATCATTACCAAAGATATTAGAAACCTTGAGTTCACAGGGTTACAAATTTGTTACAGTTTCTGAACTTATATATAAAGATAACTACGATATAAATAATGAAGGAAAGCAGATAAAAAGCAAATAATCCATTGCATAAATGTATAATTTGTATTATAATGGAAACATGTGTTAAAGCTTTAAAATTGTTTCGGAAGAATTATAAGAATTTTCATAATATTGGTTATAGTTCGCTATTTTAGTGAATATATTATGGTATATGAAAATGAACAAAAAACTAAGGGAAAGAGGGGTTACGATGGACAATACTATGTTGAATAACAAAATTTACTTGGAAGGAAAAGTTATTTCAGAATTGGAATTTAGCCATGAAATGTATGGGGAAGGCTTTTATAATTTTGATTTTGAAGTACCAAGATTAAGTGATGCTACTGATGTTTTAACTATAACTGTTTCAGAAAGATTAATAACAGGTATGAATGTTGGAATAGGTAGTGAACTTATAGTAGAAGGACAATTAAGATCATATAATAAGTTTGTTGATGGATCAAACAGGCTTATATTAACAGTATTTGCAAGAGATATTAAGGAATTAAAAGAAAGAAGTAAAAATCCAAACCAAATTTATTTAGATGGCTATATATGTAAAGCACCAGTATATAGAACAACTCCTTTTGGACGTGAAATTGCAGACATGCTTTTAGCGGTTAATAGATTATATAACAAATCCGACTATATCCCTACAATTGCTTGGGGAAGAAATTCTAGATTCTGCAGGAGTTTAGAAATAGGAGATAACATAAGGATTTGGGGAAGAGTACAAAGTAGAGAATATCAAAAAAGAATCTCTGAAACTGAAGTTATTAAAAAAATAGCATATGAAGTTTCAATATCTAAAATGGAAAGAGTAAATGATGAAGGTGAAGAAGAAGATGCAGAAAATACAGCAACTGCTTTAGTTGAGGAGAATACAGAATCCGATGTTAATATAGAATCAGATATTGATATAAATGATGCAGTTTAAACTTTTAAAATAAAATAGCTAGTTAAATATGACTTGTGTCAGAGGAGCTATAGATTTAGCTGATAGTGATGTATTAGCTGGTTTAGTATTGCACAAAATAGGATAATATACTGATTAGTTATTTATTTGCCGATATCATAAAAATGGTGGTCATTGACCACCATTTTATTTCTCTATTTTCTTAAGTCATCCAATAATTCAGTTTTACCTTTAGTCTTAACATCAACAGTTTTAATTATTTTTGCAGGGCATCCTGCTACTACTACATTTTCAGGCACATCTTCAGTAACGATTGATCCAGCAGCAACTACTGAATTATCGCCTATTTTAACGCCTTCTAATATAACCGCATTTGCACCTATTAAAACATTGTCGCCAATCTCACAAGGGGATTTACTTGGTGGTTCTAAAACTCCTGCCACTACAGCACCAGCTCCTAGATGAACTCTTTTTCCAAGTTTTCCTCTAGCACCAACTACAGCATTCATATCTACCATAGTTTCCTCACCAATTTCAGCACCTATATTTATAACTGCTCCCATCATAATAACTGCATTTTTACCGATACTAACCATGTCTCTTATAATAGCACCAGGTTCAATTCTAGCATCTATATTTTTAATGTCCAGCATTGGAATTGCAGAATTTCTTCTATCGTTTTCTATTCTGTAATTCTTAACTTTTTCATTATTATTTTCTAGGAAATTTTGTACCTCATCATAATTTCCGAATAATATGTAGAAATTTCCTTCACCATAACATTCTATGTTATTGAAATCACAATCCTTAATATTACCATTTACATAAGCTTTAACAGGAGTAGCTTTCTTAGATTCTTTAATATATCTTGCTATTTCATATGGATCTGTTAAATTGTAATTCATGTTGAATCTCCTTTCTAAGTATAGTTTGAATATGAACATATAACTTTTGTTCATACACTAAATAATATAATATTAAAGTTATATTTGCAATACTTAACCAATTGAGAATTGAGGATTCTTATTGATAATTAACATTAAAATTAATTATTGTTCAATTGATTTCTTATAAGAATTTATAAAATAACGTAAAAAGAAGAAATGTCAGATAATTGTTCCTTATCTGTTGTAAACCCTAAATTATATAAGGATTTTTAACAATTTGGTATAATTTATAGAGAATGATATAATAAAATCAACGTATAGGAAAGGGGGAGTGATACCATGGGAAAATTAAAAGAGGGATACATACAAATATACACAGGCAATGGAAAAGGAAAGACTACTGCTGCAGTAGGGCTTGCAACAAGAGCGGCAGGAAATGAGTTTAAGGTTACTATGGTACAATTTTTAAAAAGTGGATCAACTGGAGAATTAGAAAGTGCTAAAAAACTTTCGACTTATTTTAATATATACAGATTTGAAAAACCACGAGGATTTTTCTGGACGTTGAATGATGAGCAAAAGGCTGAATTAAAAGAAGAAATACAAGAAGCATACAAATTTTGCTTAAAAGTTATGGAAGACAAACAGTGTGATATATTAATTATGGATGAAATCATGGGAGCTTTGGGTAATGGATTGGTCTCAGAAGAACAATTATTAGAACTTATGGATAAGAAACCAAAGGATATGGAGCTTATTATGACAGGTAGAAATGTTCCAGAAAGAATTATGGAAAAAGCTAATCTTGTTACAGAAATGAAAGATATAAAACATTATTTTAATGAAGGTGTACCAGCTAGAAAAGGCGTAGAGTTTTAAAGACTATAATTAAATTATTATTTTATAATTAAAAAGGACTGATTATATGAATGATATATTCTCAAAAAATGTAGAGAGTATAGAGATATCTGGAATAAGAAAATTTTATAATAAGGTATCCAAAATACCTGATGCAATATCCTTGACATTAGGGCAACCGGATTTTCATACGCCTAAGGCAGTTAAAGATGGAGTTATTAAAGCAATAAATGAGAATAGAACAGTGTATACTCCTAACGCAGGGATATTAGAACTTAGAAAAGAAATATCTAATTTTTTAAAAGACTTCCAAATTCACTACAATGCTGATGAAATTTGTGTCACTGTAGGCGGGAGTGAGGGGCTAATGTGTGTATTTACCACACTATTAAATAGTGGTGATAAAGTGTTAGTTCCTAAAATAGCCTATCCTGCCTATGAAAGTTTAGTGAAGATGTTAGGAGGAGAAGTTATTAATTATCCTTTAAAAGAAGATTTTTCTATAGATTTCAATAAATTAAGGGAATTAATAATAGCTGAAAAACCTAAAGCTTTAGTAGTGTCATATCCTAGCAATCCAACAGGTAGTATACTTTCTAAAGAGGAGAGAGATGAATTTTATAAAATAATAAAAGAAAATGATATAATTGCTATATCTGATGAGATATATTCTTCTCTTTGTTATGATAATTACTATTCTATATGTCAATGTAAGGATATAAAAGATAAGATAATTTTAGTAAGTGGATTTTCAAAAATGTTTTCTATGACAGGACTTAGAGTAGGATATGTTGCTTCAAGTGAATATATAATGAAAAATATAATGAAAGTTCATCAGTATAATGTTTCTTCAGCTACTTCTATAAGTCAATATGCTGCATTAGAAGGATTAAAGTGTTCTCTGAATGATGTTGTATATATGAAGGAGCAATTTAAAAAAAGAAGAGATTATGTATACAATAGATTAAAAGATATGGGACTTAAGGTTGATATTCCTAAAGGTGCTTTTTATATATTTCCATCTATAAAGAGCTTTAATATGAGTAGTGAAGAATTTTGTCATAGACTTTTACATGAAGAAAAGGTAGCTATAGTACCTGGTTCAGCTTTTGGAGAAGGTGGGGAAGGCTACATAAGAATATCTTACTGCTATAATGAAAAAGAGCTTAAAGAAGCTTTAGATAGAATGGAAAAGTTTATTGGAAGGCTCCGTAGTGGAGAAACATATACAACTTAGACAATGGATAATTGACAATTGAAAATTATAGCAGAAATTGGTTTAAATCAAGCTAGTTTCTTTAATAAATTTTTTACTAACATACAATTGCTAGTTTTTCACCTCTGAGGAACAGTAGCGAAGCCCTTTAGTGTTCTCATGAGGTGCAGTATAGTTTGGAACAATATCCAAAAAATCAAATCAATACTAATGGAGATAACCAATATAATTTAAATAGTAGTTAATGTATTAAATATTGTTTTATATCATACTGCACCCTAAGGGGTATAATTAAAAAGTAGTTACATGTTAAATTTGTGTAGCTATTTTAATTTTACTTAAACTTCATAATCTTATTATAGACCCCAGGGGTGTAAACTAATTATTTATAAGAAATTACTGCATAACTTTAAAATCAATTTATTTTTAAATTGTGAATCGAAAATAACTAAGGTATGCTTAAAAAAATAGATGCCTAAAATAAAAAAAGTGGTGATATATATCACCACTTTTTTAAAAAATTATTTTACTACATCATCCATTGAGTACATGCCTTTTTCTTTATTATAAACAAAGGCACATGCTCTTAAGGCACCTACTGCAAAAACTTCTCTGGAAATTGCAGAGTGCTTAATTTCAATAACTTCACCTTGACCAGCAAATATTATTTCATGGTTTCCAATTATATTTCCACCACGAATAGTATGAATACCTATTTCTTGTTCATCTCTTTTAGCTATTCCTTCTCTTCCAAAAATAAATTTCGTTTCATCTTTTATAGAGTCTTTAATAGTATTTGCTAATAGAAGAGCAGTTCCACTAGGGGCATCTACTTTTTGATTGTGATGCTTTTCTATAATTTCTATATCAAAGTCATTATAAAGCGTATTACTTATATTCTTTAATATATTATTTATTATATTTATTCCTATGGACATATTAGCAGAGAAAAACACAGGAATAGTATTACCTAAAGCATGAATATGAGCTTTTTGTTCTTCATCATATCCTGTAGTACAAAATACAACAGGTTTATTTTTATTAATTGCAAATTGAGAAATTTGCTTTAATGTATCTGGTCTTGAGAAATCTAAAATAACATCTATTTCTTCATTACATTCATCTATACTATCATAAATTGGATATTTAAGAGATTCTTCTTTAAATTTATCCACTCCAGCTACAATAGATAAGTTTTTAAATTTTTCAGCGGTAGAAGAAATCATTCTTCCCATTTTTCCACTACATCCAACTAAAAGGATTTTAATCATATTAGTCCTCCTATTTAATTAAGTTATAAGCTTTTAATTCGCATTGTAAAGTTTTAAGATTTTTTTCTTCCATGTCTACAAGAGGTAATCTTAAAGAACCTACTTCCATACCCATTAAATTAAGTGCAGTTTTAACAGGAATAGGATTTGTCTCTATAAAAAGAGCATTAGTTAATGGTAAAGTCTTAAGCTGTAAATCTAAAGCATCCTTTATATTTCCATTTAAATAGTATTCACAGATATTGTGAACATCTTTAGGAATTACATTAGCAAGTACAGAAATAACGCCTATACCACCCATTGCCATTATAGGAACAATTTGATCATCATTTCCAGAATATATGTCTAATTTGTCTTTGCACAGTGATTTTATCTTTATAATTTGACTCATGTCACCGCTAGCTTCTTTCACAGCAACTATATTATCAAGTTCACATAATTCTGCAAGGGCAGAAGGAGGAATATTCATTCCTGTTCTAGAAGGTACATTATAAACTACTATAGGTGTTTTTACACTATTAGCAATGGCTTTAAAATGTGCTATAAGTCCTTTAGAACTAGTTTTGTTATAGTAAGGATTTATAACTAGTAGTCCATCTGCTCCAACTTCTTCTGCATATTTACTCATTTCAATTGAAGCTTGTGTATTATTTGTACCAGTACCAGCAATAACAGGAATTCTTTTATTAACTACATCTATAACAAATTTAATAGTTTCTTTTTTCTCATCTGTTGACATTGTAGAAGCTTCACCAGTAGTTCCACAAACTATAATAGCATCTGTTTTATTTTCAATATGCCATTCTATAAGCTCTCTTAACTTATTAAAGTCAACACCAGTTTCATTAAAAGGAGTAACAATTGCTACACCTGAACCCTTAAAAATACTCATAATATTATCTTCCTTTCTAAAATATAATAAAAGACCATACTCATTTAGTCATTTATTTGCTAATTCTTTATATAATTCTAAATTAAATCTTTTTCTATAAAGGTTTCTGCAATTTGAACTGCATTAAGGGCTGCTCCTTTTCTTATGTTGTCAGCAACAACCCATAAGTTTAAACCTCTATCTACACTAAAATCTCTTCTTATTCTACCAATATAAACTTCATCTTTTCCAGCAATATTTATTGGCATTGGATAGATTTCTTCCTTAGTATTATCCATTACAACTATACCTTCTGATTTTTTGTAAAGTTCAAAAATATCTTCTATATTAAAGTCTTTTTTAAGTTCAACATTAATACTTTCGCTATGACCGTGATAAACAGGCACTCTAACTGTAGTAGCAGTGATTCTTAAATTAGTATCATGAAGTATTTTTTTACTTTCATCAATCATTTTCATTTCCTCTTTGGTGTAACCATTATCTAAGAATACATCAATTTGAGGGATTACATTATAAGCAATTGGAGAAGTGAATTTTTTAGGTGCTTCACCTTTAATACCATTCTCTAAATCACTATACCCATGCATTCCAGCACCAGATACTGCTTGATAAGTGGAGTAAACAACTCTTTCAATACCATAGGCATCATATAGTGGCTTTAAAGCTACCATAGCTTGTATGGTAGAGCAATTAGGATTTGCTATTATACCATTATGATTTCTAATATCTTCTCCGTTAACTTCTGGCACTACTAGAGGAACATCCTCGTCCATTCTAAAAGCACTGCTGTTATCAATAACTATAGCTCCATATTTAACGAATATCTTTGCATATTCTAAACTAGTGCTTCCACCAGCAGAAAAAAGGGCAAAGTGTATTTTTTTATTACATATATTTTCTTCTTTTAATTCTTCAACAACAATTTCTTTTTCTTTATAGTTAACACGAGAGCCAGCAGAACGTTTAGAAGCAAAGAGATAAAGATTTTCTATAGGAAAGTTTCTCTCTTTTAAAATTTCAATAAATTGTCTTCCAACCATACCTGTGGCTCCAACAATAGCTACATTATAAGTCAATTAAATCACTCCTTAAAAGTTCTTTACTATATTATATAGTTTTAGAATAAAAAGTTATATAGTTTTAAAAAAATAAATTTTATTGTTATTGTTAAACTAATAATTATCTTTTTATAAATCAGAAAAAAAATTACATAAAAAACCATGGGAAAATATTATTAATTAATTGCTGCACATAAAATATCATTTTATGTAATAATATAAAATCTGAATTGTTAATATAATGGAAATATTTTTAAAATTGTATTAACTTTGATAAGTTTAAATAAACAATTATGAAACTAAATTGTTTGACAATTAATATAGTATGTGATAGTATTATAAAAAATGAAATTCTTGTAGAATTTTTATTCAAAATTCATATTGTTCAATTATATGAAGCTTTCAAATTGCAATATAAATAAAAGAATTAATGATATATTAAACTTAATTATAGTTAATAATTAAATTTAATCAACTTTTGCTTGATATTTAGACAGGCACTTTTGTTATATCATTGTAAATTTTATGACCAGATTGTTAATAAAAATAGAATTATCAAAACATTCAGAAAATATAGCTAAAATCTGTGAATTTAAATTTAAAACATTGCTGTATAGATGTGAAGAAGATTAGTTGATAAAAAGTAAAGAAATGTTAGCAATACTACTAACATTTTTATTTTCTACTTAACTTAATTGTTCTAAGCTGAGAAGTAGGATGCTAAAGATGAAAATTAATAATTATAAACTGTATACTAAAGATTTTTTAATTTATTTGAAAGATTTAAATTAGTAAAGTATTGTTTAGAGTTTAAAGAATAAAAATAAGTACATAAGAATATGTTATAAAAAATAAGCAAAAGAAATTTATGCGAAGATTTATAATATATAGTTATAATTATAAAAAGTAAAAATGATTTTATTTATATCTTTATAAAATTAGGTATTTACAATCAGATATAAATAAGGTATAAAAGTAAGAAAAGAAATTCTACTAAGTTTCCTTAATAAGTGCAATAAAGTTAAATATGAAAAAATAGTGATTTTAGTGGGCAACATTCTAGAACATACCTACAGTAAAGTTTGAACTAAAGTATACAATCATTTAATAATTTTCTTCATAGTATTGTATCTTTAGTATAAATAAACCCTAAATATGATAAACAATAAAGAAAATGAAATAATTATAAAGCAAAAATGAAATTGAAATTCTTTGAAGAGGCTAAAAGAATTTTATTGTGTTATATATGGATATTAATTGCATATATGCTTATATAGTTTTTGAAGTTTTATAGACATAGAGTACATATAAAAGTTGTGTTGAAGGTATTATTTGGAGTACAGGTATATAAATATTCTTACATTTCTAACAAAAAAGTAAGGATATATATAATAAGTTGCAATAAGTGAAAATCTTTTGCAACAACTTTATGCTAAAATGGAGGGATGATGATGTTAAAATTTACTCTAAAGAGATTTGGGTATATGCTTGTAACGCTGTTCATATCAATAACAATTACGTTCATGCTAGTACATGCTATACCTGGTGACCCGCTAGCGTCAATGGCTAGAAACTTACCACCACAAATTAAAGCAAACTATTATGCTAAGTATGGATTAGATCAACCAGTTATAATTCAATACGGAAAATTTATTTCTAATTTAGTTCTACATGGAGACATGGGAGAATCTTTAGCTTACTCAGGAAGAAGTGTAGGCAAAACTATAGCTAGTTATGCACCTATATCAGCGAGAATAGGTGGACAAGCAATTTTAATTGGATTTACTATTGGAGTTATTTTAGGTATTTTAGCGGCATTTAAGAGAGGTAAATGGCCAGATTATTTAGTAATGTTTATTGCTATATTGGGTATTTCAGTACCAAGTTTCGTTATTGCGTCATTGTTGCAGTTTACATTTACAGTTCATTGGATGGTTTTACCATCAACTGGTTGGGGGCAATTTAAGCATACTATATTACCAACTATAGCCTTAAGTTTTGCTTCTATAGCAACTTATGCAAGATATATGAGAGCTAACTGTTTAGATGTTATTGGACAGGATTATATACTAACAGCAAAAGCAAAAGGTGTTTCTAAGTTAAGCTTAGTATTTAAACACGTTATAAGAAATGCTATACTTCCAGCTATCACATTATTAGGACCACAAATTGCAAATATATTTATAGGATCATTTGTTGTTGAAAGTATATTTGCTATACCTGGATTAGGTCAATATTTCGTTTCTTCCATATCAGATAGAGATTATACTATGGTAATGGGACAAACTATTTTTATATCAGCATTATTTATTGTTTCATTATTTATAGTTGATATAGTTTATGGACTAGTTGATCCAAGAATTAGAGTTTCTAATAGTAAGAGATAGGAGGGAAAGTTATGGCAGAGTTATCAAAAGACAAGTTTAAGATTATCGGGTGCGATACATCAAAATCTAATGAGATTTTAAGACCTAGTATGACTTATTGGCAAGATGCTTGGAGAAGATTAAAACAAAATAAAGTTGCAATAGTATCTCTTTGCATACTTATAATCATATCAATAATGGCAATTGTAGGACCAAGTATTGGTAAGGCTATATCTGGAGTAAGTTATGAGGTTACAAATAATAGTTTACTTAATCAAGGACCAAGTTCAAGTAACTGGTTTGGAACAGATATGTTAGGAAGAGATACCTTTGGTAGAGTTTGGCAAGGTGCTAGAGTATCTCTGATAATTGGTCTTATAGGTGCATTAATAGATACAGTCCTTGGTTCCATTTATGGAGGAATTGCAGGCTTCTTCGGTGGAATAGTTGATGACATAATGATGAGAATACTAGAAATATTAGTAAGTATTCCTTATCTTGTTATAGTTATATTAATATCTATGATATTTGATAGTAAAGGTATTTTAACTTTAATTGTTGCCATGACAGTTACAGGATGGTGTAGTATGGCAAGACTTGTTAGAGGACAATTATTACAAATAAAGGAACAAGAATACGTTCTTGCAGCTAAAGCTCTTGGGGCAAGTCCTTCAAGAATAATTGCTAGACATTTATTACCAAACACTTTAGGTGTTATGATAGTTGCAATAACTTTTGATATACCAAGTTTTATATTTGGTGAAGCGTTCTTAAGCTACATAGGTTTAGGAATTCAATCTCCAAAGACAAGTTTAGGATCATTGGCTTCTGCAGCACAACAGAACTTAATGTTCTATCCAGAACAATTACTTTTCCCAGCTTTAGTAATATCTCTAATAATGTTATCATTCCAATTACTAGGGGATGGTTTAAGAGATGCACTAGATCCGAAATTACGTCAGTAGGAGGGGAAATCGATGGAAAAAATATTAGATGTTAAAGATTTAAAAGTTTCATTCCATACTTATGCTGGAGAAGTTCAAGCAGTAAGAGGAATAAGTTTTCATTTAAATAAAGGTGAGACATTGGCAGTAGTTGGAGAATCTGGATGCGGAAAAACAGTTACAGCTAAGGCATTAATGAGATTGCTTCCTGAACCAATGCCTGCAGAAATAAAAAAAGAATCAAAAATTACATTTGAAGGAAAAGACATTTTAGCAATGGATGACAAAGAGTTAAGGGAACTTAGAGGTTCTGATATATCTATGATATTCCAAGACCCTATGACTTCTTTAAATCCAACTATGACTATTGGTAAACAAATTGCTGAAAGTTTAATTATACACAGAGGAATGAGTAAAGATGAAGCTCTAAAAGAAGCTATAAAAATGCTTGAGTTAGTTAATATACCTAATGCTGATAAAAGAGCACATCAATATCCACACGAATTTTCAGGTGGTATGAGACAAAGAGCTATGATAGCTATAGCACTTGCTTGTAATCCCAAAATACTTATAGCGGATGAGCCAACAACAGCTCTTGATGTTACAATACAATCACAAATTATGGAACTTATAGGAGATCTTCAAGAAAAGCTTGGAACAGCGGTTATTCTTGTAACACACGACCTTGGTGTTGTTGCTGATGTTGCAGACAGAATTCAAGTTATGTATGCGGGACAAATAATTGAAAGAGGAACAGTTGATGAAATATTCTATAACCCTCAACATCCGTATACTTGGGCTCTATTACAATCAGTTCCTAGATTAGATACTAAGAATAAAGGAAAATTGTATTCATTACAAGGAACACCACCAGATTTAATCAAGCCACCAGTTGGATGTCCTTTTGCTGCAAGATGCGAATATTGTATGCAAATTTGTAAAGAGGAAGTGCCAGAAGTTACAACTGTTACTGATTCTCATGAAGTATCATGTTGGTTAAAACATCCAATGGCTCCCAAAGTAGAAGTTCCTGAAGTTTTGAGAGGAGTGAAGAATAATGGCTAATGAAAAAAATGAAGTCTTAATAGAAGTTAAAAACTTAAAAAAATATTTCCAAGTTGGAAAAGCTGCTACTTTAAAGGCTGTTGACAATGTTAGCTTTGATATCTTCAAAGGGGAAACTTTAGGTTTAGTTGGAGAGTCTGGTTGCGGAAAAACAACTTGTGGAAGAACTGTTATGGGATTATATGATGCTACAGAAGGAACAATATCATTTGATGGCCAAGATGTAGGAAAATTAGATAAAAAGCAAAAAAAAGATTTTACTAGAAGAGCACAAATAATATTTCAAGATCCTTATGCTTCTTTAAACCCAAGAATGACTGTTGGGGATATAATTGGAGAAGGTATAGATATCCATGGGTTATATAGTGGACAAGAAAGAACAGATAGAATATTTAATTTATTACAATTAGTTGGCTTAAATAAAGAACACGCTTCAAGATTCCCACATGAGTTTTCAGGTGGACAAAGACAAAGAATAGGTATTGCTAGAGCGCTTGCTATAGAGCCAGACTTTATAGTATGTGACGAGCCTATATCAGCTCTTGACGTGTCAATTCAAGCACAGGTTGTTAACTTATTAATAAAACTACAAAATGAATTAGGATTAACTTATCTCTTTATAGCTCATGACCTTTCAATGGTTAAGCATATTTCAGATAGAGTTGGAGTTATGTATCTTGGTACAATGGTTGAGCTTGCGTCAAGCCATGATTTATATGAAAAGCCATTACATCCATATACTCAAGCATTATTATCAGCTATTCCAATTCCAGATCCTGAAGTGGAAAGAGGTAAAAAGAGAATTCAGCTTGAAGGTGAAGTTCCTAGTCCGATTAACCCAAAACCAGGTTGTAGATTTGCAGCAAGATGCAGATATGCTAAACCAATTTGCAGCGAAAAACTACCGGAGTTTAAGGAAATTGAGCCAAAGCATTTTGTTGCATGCCACTTATTATAATAAATATGAAAGACAGGGAGTTCCCTGTCTTTTTTTATGTGATGTATTTAATAAAGTTATGCTATACTGATTGATGGAAGTTTAGTCAAAGTAATTATCAAAGCCTTATAGTAAAGTATTAGTGATAGTGGAAATACTGAATTTGAAGCGTGAGAATAATGATGGCATGAAAATGCGTGTGTAACCAAGTAAAAATTATGTTGCATTTTTAAGCAGCTTATGAAGATAAATAAAGAAAGAATAAATTTCATTTTTGTAAAAATAACGTAAGAAGTTTATGAATAAATGGTTAGAATATGTTAAATGTATGATTATGGGTTACGGTGTTAAAGCGATTGATGTTAATATCGATTCGTATTTTTTTAAATTAGTTTTAAAGGTAATCATAAGAAAAGTAAGGACCTTATATACAAACATAATCTCATAACCGTGGTGAAAAAGTAGAGAAAGAAGGTATTTTCAAAGAGAAGGTTTGTGTAGAATATGCTGTAGATAGAATATATAGTATCATTGAATTTAGTATGATTAGAGAATGACAAATAAGCGATTAGAAGATTATAGTGATCATATATGGGTATCTCTTTACTGACAGCATAAGCGTCTTAAAATTGATTATAACAAGAAAAGAAGTAGATGACTCTACACAGTAAGTTAAGAAGTATATTATTAGAGAATACAGATGATTGTGACTGGAATTTAAATTTTAAAATAGTAAATGGAAAAGATTTAGAAGCAGAAAAATATTAGAAGATGTTTAGAAGACATGGTTAAAGAGTATTAATTATAGGTAAGATATAAATATATCGAATATGCTCAATTGTAAATTCAATTATCTTTTACAAGATTACATAATCATAGGGATAGAGAATTTAAATGATATTCTTAATTCCTATGATAATATTAACATTATCTTAAAATAAAGCTCAAATTAAATATGTATAATTAAAATTAATTTTCAAGTAAAACTAGCAAGCGATTTGCTAGTTTTTTATACGTTTAACATGCTTGAAGGATGATAGGATAAGAAAAGTTCATACGACTAGATACGTATCTAAAAGACTATAGAAATCCAATAAGGATAATTAAAGAAGCTGTATTTATAAGTATATAATGGGAATAACAAAGTAGAAGGTGTTATTTTCTTGGTTTCGTTATTATAGGAAAGTAAGTTTTAGTATATTCCTTACGATGAAAAATTGATAACTATTTAAAACTATTTAAAGTTTTAATGATTTATTAATATTTCAGTGTAAATTTAAAAAGATGTAATAAATCTAAACTTTCAATAATATATATATAATGTTATAAAATCATGATATTCCCACAAAAGTTGATAAATATACAATTGAATAAATTATTTAATAATATGTCAAAAATAATACATTTTATGTAAAAAAACAGAATAATAAAGGGTAAAACACTAATTAAATTTAGAAAATTAAAGTAAATGTGATAAAAATATTTCAAAGTTCATAAAAAGGTAACTTGATTTTGTGAATATGTTAGATTATTGTATATGTATAGAATATTGGCATTTGATAGTAAAATTTACGGCAAATGAAATACATTTAATGTTGTAAATTAAAAGTAGTAAAACATAGTAGTAATGAGTTTAAACATAGCGAAGTATGCTTTGCTAAGTCACTAAAAAAGGGGGATTATTTGTGAAAAGTAAAAGATTGTTAGCAGCATTATTAACAGTTTCATTGACTGCTTCAATGGCACTAGTAGGCTGTAAGAAGGATGAGGCAACTACAGATGATAATAAACCAGCTGAGGGAAATAAAGAAGAAGCTAAAATGGATAAGGATCAATATTTAAATGTATTATTACGAGCTGAACCTAGATCGCTAGATCCTTCAAAAAGTACAGATGGATATTCTTCAGAGGTTTTAACTAATGTTATGGAATCACTTACAAGACTTCAAGCTGATGAAAATGGTCAAGGAAAGATTGTACCAGGAGCAGCTGAAAGCTGGAAACAATCTGATGATGGATTGACTTGGACGTTTAAGTTAAGAGATATGAAATGGTCAGATGGTCAACCAGTTACAGCAGAGCAATTTGTTTATGGTATGAAAAGAACCTTAGATCCTAAGACAGCTTCTCAATATGCATTCTTATTATATCCAATAAAAAATGCAGAAGCTTATAATGGAGAAAAAGCTAAAGCGGAAGATGTTGGAGTTAAGGCTGTTGATGAGAAAACTTTAGAATTTACTTTAGAGAGACCTTGCTCTTATTTCTTAGATTTAACATATTTTAAGGTAATGGAACCACAAAGACAGGATGTAATTGAAAAGCATGGTGATAAATATGGTACAGAGGCAAACACAATGGTATTCTCTGGTCCGTTCATGATAAAAGAATGGGTGCATAATAATAAAGTTGAACTGGTTAAAAATCCAGAATATTGGGATGTTGAAAATGTAAAATTAGAAAAAGTAACAATGAAGATTATAAAAGAACCTAATTCAAGAATGAATGAACTTTATAATGGTTCAATAGATTTAGGAGAGGTTAATAAACCGGAGTGGATAGAAAAGCTTGACAAAACAGGCAATTTTAATGTTAAAAAATACTTTGAAGGTGGAACAACATATGTGTTCTATAATCAAAATACAAAATATTTTAAAAATGCTAAAATAAGAAAAGCCTTTACAGTAGCAAGAGATAGAGAGGGAACTGTTAAAACATTATATAAAGGTATAGGAGAACCAGCATTAGCTTTTTGTACTCCAGCAGTAAAAATAGATGGAGTAGATTATAGAGAAAGAGCTAATTATTCGCCAGTGGAGGATTTAAAGAAAGATAATCCAGATCCTAAGGCACTATTTATAGAAGGATTAAAAGAATTAGGACTAGATCCAGATCCATCTAAGCATACAATAAAGTTGATTCAATCAGGAACAGATGCTCAATCTAAAGAGTTTGCTGAATTTGAACAACAAAACTATAAGAATGTATTAGGCGTAAACATTGAGCCAGACTACTGTGAATGGGCAGTATTCCAAAGTAGAACAGATGAGGGAGATTATGAAGCGGCAGGTCAAACTTGGGTTGGAGATTACAATGATCCTAGTACTTTTTTTGATATTTGGTTATCAAATGCAGGTATAAATAATACTGGATGGTCAAGTGAAAAATATGATGAGATAGTTAAGAAAGCTAATGGTACTGCTGATCCAGAAGAGAAAACCAAATTATTTAAAGAGGCTGAAAGGATATTAATTTATGAAAAAGCGGTGGTTAACCCAGGTATATATAGATATTATAATACTTATCTTCGTAACTATGTTAAAAACTATTCAAGGGCAGCTTTTGGATCAATTGATTTGAAAAACACTTATACCGATGGAAGAGAGTAATTTATAAAAAAGGTGAAAATGAGTGATGCAATTTTTATTGCATCACTTTTTTTATTATCAGACTTTTAACTCTTGTAATATTTTAACTAAATATGAAATATGTATATATATTAAAAAGTAAATTAACAAACTGTTATTAAAGTATGTATAAAGTTTTAAATATTATTAAAATAGCTATAAATGAGGAAATATCTATTGATTTCTAAAATGTCATTATATATAATCATAAATATAAAATGAACGCATAAATATCTATTTAAACTAATTATATTAATACAGTTAATAGTTTAAAGATTGTGAAAAATGAGAAATATGAAATATATTTAAACTAATATTTTCTTTGTGTGGTATTCAGTTTTTTTAAGAAATTTTAAATAGAGAAAGTATTATTAATATATAAAAAGATATAATTTATTTTTATATAACCTTCATGGTTAGTAATTTCCATGTGGGAGTAAAGATAATTTAAACACAATAAATAAAATTATTGGGTAATAAAAGAGGGGGAACTAATTGTGAAAAGTAAAAGATTATTAGTTGCATTATTGACTATTTCTTTAACTGCTTCCATAGCTTTAGCTGGATGCGGAAAGAAAACAGATGAAAAACCAGCTGAAGGTGGTAATGAGAATACTAGCGAAATTAAAATGGATAAGGAGCAATATTTAAATGTACTATTGCAGTCTGAACCTAGAACGCTAGATCCTTCAAAAAGTACAGATGGGAATTCTTCAGACGTTTTAACTAACGTTATGGAAAGTCTTACAAGGCTTCAAGGTGATGAAAGTGGCAAGGGAACTATTGTACCAGGGGCAGCTGAAAAATGGGACTCATCTGAAGATGGCTTAACTTGGACATTTCATTTAAGAGATATGAAATGGTCAGATGGACAAGCAGTTACAGCAGAACAATTTGTTTATGGTATAACTAGAACTTTAGATCCTAAAACTGCTTCACAATATGCATTCTTACTATTTCCAATAAAAAATGCAGAGGCTTATAATGGAGGCAAAGCTAAAGTTGAAGATGTTGGAATTAAAGCAGTTGATGAAAAAACTTTAGAATTTACATTAGAAAAGCCGTGTACTTATTTCTTAGATTTAACTTATTTTAAAGTAATGGAACCACAAAGAAAGGATATAATTGAAAAACATGGTGATAAATATGGAACTGAAGCAGATACAATGGTATTTTGTGGTCCATTTACGATAAAAGAATGGGTTCATAATAATAAAGTTGAACTAGTTAAAAACCCAGAGTATTGGGATGCTGAAAATGTAAAATTAGAAAAAGCAACGATGAAAATTATAAAAGAACCTAACTCAAGAATGAATGAACTTTATAATGGATCATTAGATTTGGTAGGTGTTAATAAGCCAGAGTGGATAGAGAAGTTTGATAAAACAGGTAAGTTTGATGTTAGAAGATACTATGAAGGTGGAACAACATATACGTTCTTTAATCAAAATACAAAATACTTTAAAAATGCTAAAATAAGAAAAGCATTTATAATGGCAAGGGATAGAGAAGGAACTGTTAAGTCGCTATATAAAGGCATAGGAGAGCCAGCAACGGCTTTTTGTTCTCCAACAGTAAAAATAGCAGGAGAAGATTATAGAGAAAGAGCTAATTATTTACCGATAGAGGATTTGAAAAAGGATAATCCGGATCCTAAAGCTCTATTTATAGAAGGATTAAAAGAGTTAGGACTAGATCCAGATCCATCTAAACACACAATAAAGACCATTCAATCAGGTACTAGTGCTACAGATAAAGAGTTTGCTGAATTTGAACAACAAAACTATAAGGAAGTGCTAGGTGTAAATATTGAACCGGATTATTGTGAATGGGCAGTGTTCCAAAGTAGAACAGATGAAGGTGATTATGAAATGGCAGGCCAAACTTGGATTGGTGATTATAATGACCCTAGTACTTTCTTTGATATTTGGTTATCAAATGCAGGCATGAACAATGTAGGATGGAAAAGTGAGAAGTATGATGAGTTAGTTAAAAAAGCTAATGGTTCTGCTGATCCAGAAGAAAAAGCTCAATTATTTAAAGAAGCTGAAAAAATATTAATTTATGAAGATGCAATATTTAGCCCAGGTATATATAGATATATAAACACTTATGTTCGTAAATACGTTAAAGGTTATTCAAGACCAGCCTTTGGATCAATGGAATTGAAAAATGCTTATACAGAAGGAAGAGAATAAATTATATAAAATATAGAGAAATGAGTGATGCAATATTTATTGCATCACTTTTGTTTTTGTGAATTTTTAAAAATCAATAATAAAGATAGATTTGATGATTTAATATGAAGAAAATAATATTAATTAAAATTATTAATAAACTATTAATACAATATGAAGAAAAGGTTAAAGATTTCATAATTATGAGAAAAAGAGAGTTTTGAATTTTTAAAATAAATTTAAAAAAAATTTAAAATAGCTATAATAAAAAGAATAAAATGCCATATATGGAATGAATATTTCAATTAAATGAGAAGAAATTTGTAAAAAGTATTAAAAAATATAAGAAAAATTTTTCAGAAAAATAAATAATGTATAAATTATTAAATCTTTATTCAGAAAAAACTTCTTGATTTGTTAAAAAATTTGGTTTAATGTATATGTATATCAAACAAGCTATTGTAATACTAAAATATTTAATGGTTATACATCTAGTAAAATGTTAAATTTTCGTAATATTTTTTAAAAAAGTATTAAAAGATTATTAAGATTGTTTTATAAAAGAGGGGGATTAATTGTGAAAAGTAAAAGATTATTAGTATCGTTATTAACGGTTTCACTTACTGCTTCTATAGCATTAGCAGGATGTGGAAAGAAAGCAGATGAAAAACCGGCAGAAGGCGGAAATGAGAATACTAGTCAAGTTAAAATGGACAAGGATCAGTATTTAAATGTAGTATTAAGATCTGAACCAAAGTCATTAGATCCATCTAAAAGTGCAGATGGCTATACTTCAGAGGTTTTAACCAATGTTATGGAATCTCTTACAAGAGTTGAAACTGACGAAAATGGTAAAAGAGTTATTAATCCAGGAGCAGCTGAAAGCTGGAAACAATCTGACGATGGAAAGACTTGGACGTTTAAGTTAAGAGATATGAAATGGTCAGATGGACAACCAGTTACAGCGGAACAATTTGTTTATGGTATAAGAAGAACATTAGACCCTAAAACTGCTTCTCAATATGCATTTTTGTTAGAGCCAATAAAGAATGCACAAACTTTTAATAAAGATAAAGATGGTAAATTTAATGTAGAAGAACTTGGGGTTAAGGCTATTGATGAGAAAACTATAGAGTTTACTTTAGAGAGACCATGTTCTTATTTCTTAGATCTAACATATTTTAGAGTAATGGAACCACAAAGACAGGATATAATTGAAAAACATGGTGATAAATATGGAAGTGAAGCAGAAACAATGGTATTCTCAGGTCCATTTATGATAAAAGAATGGGTGCATAATAATAAGGTTGAACTAGTTAAAAACCCAGAATATTGGGATGCTGAAAATGTAAAATTAGAAAAAGTAACAATGAAAATTATAAAAGAGCCTAATTCAAGAATGAATGAGATTTACAATGGTTCTTTAGATATAGGAATGGTTAGTAAACCAGAGTGGATAGATAAGCTTGATAAAACAGGTAATTTTAATGTTGAAAGAGGCTATGATGGTGGAGCAACATATGTGTACTTTAATCAGAATACCAAATATTTTAAAAATGCTAAAATAAGAAAAGCCTTTATAACAGCAATGGATAGAGAGGGAATGGTTAAAACACTATATAAAGATTTAGGAGAACCAGCAACAGCATGGTGTCCTCCTGAAGTAAAAGTAGGTGAAGTAGACTACAGAGAAAGAGCTAAGTATACACCAGTAGAGGACTTGAAGAAAGATAATCCAGACCCTAAGGCATTGTTTATAGAGGGATTAAAAGAGTTAGGATTAGATCCAGATCCATCTAAGCATACAATAAAGATAATTCAATCTGGAACAGATGCGGGTGCTAAAGAGTTTGCTGAATTTGAACAAGAAAACTATAAGAGAGTATTAGGTGTAAACATTGAACCGGATTATTGTGAATGGGCAGTATTCCAAACTAGAACACTAGAAGGGGATTATGAAGTTGCGGGCAAAAATTGGTCTGGAGATTATAATGATCCTAGTACGTTCTTTGATATGTGGAAATCAGATGCAGGTGTAACTAATACTGGGTGGAAAAATGAAGAATATGATAAACTAATAAAGAAAGCTTCTGAAACTCAAGATCCAGATGAAAAGAGTAAATTATTTGCTGATGCGGAAAAACTATTAGTTTATGAAGAGGGAGTATTTAGCCCAGGCGTATGGAGATATAAAAATTATTATATACGTAATTTTATTAAAAATTACTCAAATCCACTATTCGCAGTACCTGATTACAAGTATGTTTATACAGATGGAAGAGAATAATTAAATATTAAAAAAAGAGACAATTACTCATAACTAAAATTAGTTATGAGTAATTGTCTTTTTTTATTTAACAATTTTAATAGTTATTTAATAGCTATTTAAATTGTTTAATTGTGTATAAATTATTTTGTTAATCATAAGAGAGCAATATATATTATAACAAATTTCATTTCTAGAAAAGATAAGAGAGATTTTGAAAAATATAATAATTATTTATTAGAAATTGCGAGAAAACTATTGAAAAGAATATTTACAATAATTAATTTTTTAGTACATATTTTGAATAGGATGCTTTGTGGGAGTTAAAAAATATAGGGAAAATTGTAAGAGGTAAAATTGCAAAAAAATTAACATGTTATTGCAAAATATAAATTTATAGAATTATCTTTTATTTATAAGTTTTTATTCAAGAAAACAATATAAATCTTTGAAAATATAAAACAAAGTAAAAGTTTACAAAAATTTATTTAAAAATTAATAAAAAATTTAAGAAGCTATAATATATTGCAAACCACGCTATAATAAGGGGTTCAAATATGTATTAAAAGTTAATTCTTAATATTTTATTAATAAGTTTAACAAAAGAATTAATAAAATTAAATTTTTTATTTAAAAAATATTTCACATAAAAAATATCTTGATTTTATAAAATTTTTAGTATATTATTTATTTCAAGTGAGAGATAAAAGACAAAAACATTCAAATAACAATAAATTTAAACAATTTATGACAAAATATTTAAACAAATAAAGAGGAAATTAATATTTTTATCTAATTTAATTAATATTTTAGAAAAAATATATATTAATAAACAGTAATAATAAGAAGAATATAAAAGAACTTATTATTTAAAAGAGGGGGATTCACTATGAAGAGTAAAAGATTATTAGTATCATTATTAACAGTTTCACTAACTGTTTCTGTAGCACTAGCAGGATGTGGAAAAAAGGCAGAAGACAAACCAGCAGAAGGCGGAAATGAGAACGCAAATGAAGCTAAAATGGACAAGGATCAATATTTAAATGTTCTATTACAGTCTGAACCAAAATCACTAGATCCTTCTAAAAGCACAGATTCATACTCTTCTCAAGTTTTAACCAATGTAATGGAAGCACTTACAAGAGTTGAAGCTGATGAAAATGATAAAGAAATTATTGTACCAGGTGCAGCAGAAAGTTGGACTACATCAGATGATGGATTGACTTGGACCTTTAAGATAAGAGATATGAAGTGGTCAGATGGTCAACCAGTTACAGCGGAGCAATTTGTTTATGGTATAAAGAGAACTTTAGATCCTGAAACTGCCTCTCAATATGGATTTCTATTATATCCAATAAAAAATGCAGAAGCTTATAATGCAGGTAAAGCTAAGGTAGAAGATGTTGGCGTTAAGGCTACTGATGAAAAAACTTTAGAGTTTACTTTAGAAAAACCATGTCCTTATTTCTTAGATTTAACACGTTTTAAAGTGATGGAGCCTCAAAGACAGGATATAGTGGAAAAATATGGTGATAAATATGGGACTGAAGTAGACACAATGGTGTTTAATGGACCATTCATAATAAAAGAATGGGTGCACAATAATAAAATTGAACTAGTTAAAAACCCAGAATATTGGGATGCTAAAAATGTGAAATTAGAAAAAGCAACAATGAAAATTATAAAGGAAGAAACTTCGAGAATGAATGAACTTTATAATGGTTCATTAGATGCGACAGCAGTTACTAAGCCAGAATGGATAGATAAGCTTGATAAGACTGGAGACTATGATGTTATAAAAGGATATGATGGCTCAGCTACTTATACGTTCTTTAATCAAAATAATAAATATTTTAAAAATGCTAAAATAAGGAAAGCTTTTTCCATAGCTATGGATAGAGAAGGCATGAGTGATACTCTATATAGAGGTTTATCAGAGCCGGCAAAGGCATGGTGTCCTCCAGCAGTGCAAATAGGTGAATTAGAATTTAGAGAAGAAGTTAAATCTGAGCCAATAGAGGATTTAAAGAAGGATAATACAGATCCTAAAGCTTTACTTATAGAGGGATTAAAAGAAGAAGGATTAGATCCAGATCCATCTAAACATACTATAACGTTTATTCAATCTGGTACTAGTGCTAGAGATAAAGAATTTGCAGAGTTTGGGCAAGATAATTATAAGAGAGTATTAGGTATAAATATTGAACCTGAATATTGTGAATGGGCAGTGTTCCAAAGTAGAGTAGATTCAGGAGACTACGAAATTGCATCTCAAGCATGGAGTGGAGATTACAATGATCCTAACACTTTCTTTGATTTATGGACATCAAATTCTGGTATGAACAGAACTGGATGGAAAAGTTCTGAATATGATGAATTAATAAAGAAAGCTAGTGAAACACTGGATTTAGGAGAGAGAGCTAAGATCTTTGCTGAAGCTGAAAAAATATTAGTTTATGAAGATGCAGCAATTAGTCCTGGAGTATGGAGATTTAAAAATACTTATGTTCGCAAATATGTTAAGAATTACTTCTCTCCAACTTTTGGAACGGTTGATTTAAAACATACTTATACTGAAGGTAGATAATAAATAAAAAAATAGAGCAGTTTTGCTCTATTTTTTATTTATCCCTGAATTGTGAACTGTGAAATATATACTGTGAATTTAATAGTTTTAATTAGAATGCTAAAAAGGCAAATTATTTTGGCATATACATTAATTTCAGAACCATGATATCTATGTATAGTCTAATATATTTATAAATGAACAGTTTTATTTACCAATTTATAAAAATAAATTTACAATATTAAATAAAATATAACATATTAAAAGAATAAAATACAAAAATTATTTTTAGAAAAAATATTTTTTAAAATTTAAGTTTATTAGGCAATATTTAGGTATAAAAAACCTTTCCTGGTAGAGAATATAACTATAGCAGGAGGGGTATAAACATGGGAAAAACGCCATTAAAAAAGGTTATTAAAGCTAAGCTTAAAAGTAATAAAGAATTAACTCCTTACGAGGAGATGAGAGAAAAGATAAAATATGAAATTGCAGAAGAATTAGGGCTTATAGATAAGGTAAAAGAATTAGGATGGAGTGGTCTTACCGCAGAGGAAACAGGACGAATTGGGGGATTGATGACTAAGAAAAAGAAGATGTTAAATATTCCTAAAAATGAAGATGCATATTAATAAATTAAATACTATGAATTTTTAGCACTGTTGTTGATTTAACATTTAATATATTTAATTATAAAACTTTGGACAAATATTTAGAAAAGCTGTAATATATTATTGTTATTTATTATAAGAATTTATTAATTTTATATAATTTTAAGGAGAAGAAGAATGTACTGTTATAAGAATTTTGCCAGTATATATGATGAACTTATTTATGGTGATGTGGATTATAAAAATTGGGGTGAAAAAATATTAAAAATATGTGAGGAATACTCCTTAGAAAGAAGAAACTATTTAGATTTAGCCTGTGGCACAGGAAATTTAACCGTAGAATTAGGTAAAAGCTTTCAAAATGTTTACGCCGTGGACTTATCACAGGAAATGCTTACAGTAGCAGAAGAAAAACTTCGTGGTAACGGTATAAGAGCAAAGGTTTTTTGCCAAAATATATGTAATTTGAACATAAAAAATAATTTTGATTTAATTACCTGTGCTTTAGATTCTACTAACTATATTACAGAAAAACAAGATTTAAAAAAATACTTTGAAGGTGTCTATAACTTATTAAGAGAAGATGGATTGTTCATATTTGATGTAAATTCGCGACATAAACTTATTAATATATTAGGAAATAACATTTTTAATTATGATAGTGAAGATGTTGTATATATATGGGAAAATTACTTAGAGGATGATATAGTAAATATGTACTTAACCTTTTTTGTAAGAGAAGGACAAGTTTATAAACGATTTGATGAAGAACATTGTGAGAGAGCTTACAGTGAAGAAGATATTGAGGATATTTTTAAAAAATTAGGATTTAAATTAGAGAAAAAGTTAGATTGTTATGATAATATACCAGTAAGTGAAAAAACTGAAAGAATTACCTATGTATTAAGAAAATAAATTTAAGTTGTATAAAATAGTTAGTTAAAGATAGTAATGCTATTTTATATTAGATTAAGAAATAAAATTCACTCATAGCAGTGCTATGAGTGAGTTTTAATAAGATAACATAATAAAAAAATAAACTAGCGTATTGGCTAGTGGTTTTTGAAGATATACAAATATATGGATTTAAACTAGGAGGAAGAAGATGGATAAGTTAGTAAGAGCAACAGCACATAATGGTGATGTTAGGATAATAGCGGCAATAACTACAAATATGGTTCAAGAAGGGATAAAGGCTCATAATTGTACGCCTACTGCATCAGCAGCTTTAGGAAGAATGCTGACAGCTGGAGGTTTAATGGGGGCTATGCTTAAAGCCAAAGGAGATAGCTTAACTCTTAATATAAATGGAGGTGGAGAAGCAGAGGGGATAGTAGTAACTGCTCATGCTGATGGAAGTGTTAAAGGATACATAGGAAATCCAAATGTAGATTTACCATTAAATCAGAAGGGTAAATTAGATGTCGGAGGGGCTATAGGAAAAGATGGTTATCTAAAGGTTATAAGAGACATGGGGCTTAAAGATCCGTATATAGGGCAAGTTCCTATATATACTGGTGAAATAGGTGATGATTTAGCCTATTATTTCACTGTTTCAGAGCAAACACCATCTGCAGTGGCATTAGGTGTATTAGTTGATACAGATTTAAGCATAAAAGCATCTGGTGGATTTATAATTCAAATGATGCCAGGAGCTTCTGAGTTTTTAGCAGATATAATAACTTATAGGCTTGAAGAAATTCCTTCAATAACTACTATGATAAGTGATGGAATGACAATAGAGGAAATATTAAAAAATATATTTGAAGATATGGATGTTAACATATATGAAGAAGGAAAAATAGAGTTTAAATGTGATTGCTCAAGAGAGAGAGTAGAAAGGGTTTTGATTAGTATAGGTAAAAAAGAATTACAAAACTTATATGAAGAAGGAAAAACAGAAGAAATAAAATGCCATTTTTGTAATAAAGCTTATGACTTTAAGACAGAGCAAATAGGTAAATTATTAAAAGAATTATAAAATAGGTAATCCTGTTGAAATTAAGAATGAAAATTATAGTTGAAATTAAATCTTCACTAATAATTCTATTGAGGGTTTTAAAAAGGGAAAGGTTATTTAAGTTAACTTTTCTTTTCTTTTTATTATAGAAAATACTCAGTACTTTAAAAAAGAAATCAAATTTAAAATTCTGCCATAGAAGAAAAGTTGTTATATATTTTTCATTGTCAGTTCTCAATTGTATAAGGAGATCTTTATAAATCTTTCATTTTTCATTCTTAATTAATAAACAAATTAATAGGTTGTTAAAATATAAGAAAATAAAAGATATATTTCAAAAAATAGAGTAATATAAAAATAATTTCTTTAAATA
>NZ_DDOV01000123.1 GCF_002341865.1 Clostridium sp. UBA2485
CCTATCGAATATCATGCAAATTATATCACGAATATAAAATTTGCATGATATTCGATAGGATTGAAGCAACCCCAATTCCAATGCAAGTCCATGCAAGAGTATTTTTTCCTTGTGTTTTCTTTTTTCTTAATAAACCAAATATTATAAGAAAAGCTCCTAATACTATACCAATGATTGAAGTAATCAATAAGAATTGCTGGTTAAAAGATATATTGAAATAATTATCTAGATTACTCATGATACTTCCTCCTCATAAAGATTTAATATAAATCATTGTTTACAATATTTTTTATGGCTATTGCGGCAAAAAACAACCCAACAGCACCTAATACTAATGAAATTGGTATTATAGAAATTAATCCTCCAGTACCTGCTTGTGTATTAACCACTATGCTAACAATGAAAAGAGATGAAATAATGGTTGCAATAGTGGATTTTTGTATCATTCCGATATATAGAGGTAACATTCCCAATAAAGTCGCTGTAATTGTTGTTATTCCAAGATTAAAAACGTCTTTGGGAGCAATCCCATAACTAACAAAATTTAATACTTTACTCACTCCAAATATACAGATGTTTTGAAAGAATTCCGAAAGGACAATAGAAACAAATGTCACTAGCAATATCAACATTAGTTTAGTGGCTATCAATTTTTTTCGGTTAATAGGATAAGTAAAAAGCAATGACATTGTTTTACTTCTAAATTCTTCAACGATAATCCTTGCTATTAGAACAGCTTCCCATACCAAAAAAGTAGCTTTGATTAACATACTGCTAATGCTTATTGTGTCCAATTCAAAAGAGGGTAAATTGGTTTGCGGAATTTGCCCAATTGAAAGCATATACGTCATAAACACACTTAAAAATAGAATGACTATATTAGCAATTATTACGCTAAAAACGTGACTTTTTAGGTTAAATCTTTTTAGTTCTAGCTCTATTAAACTTACCATTATTTCTCTACCCCCTTTAATAGCTTCAAATAGTACTCCTCTAAATCAATATTTTTTGCTCTAATATCATTCATTGATAATTCTTCCACAATAATGCCATTGTTGATAATGCCGATAGTATGTGCAATTTTCTCCATCTCGCTTAAAATATGGCTTGATATTAAAATTGTAGTTCCTTGTTCTTTATTAATTTTAATAAGGAGTTCTCTGATGTCTGATATACCTTTAGGGTCAAGTCCGTTGATTGGTTCATCCAATATTAGAATTTCTGGATTTGTCAATATTGCTCTAGCGATGGCAAGCCTTTGTTTCATCCCTAGTGAAAATTTTTTTACCTTTTTATCACCTGTATTTGATACTCCAGCCATTTGTAAAGAATTTTCAATATTTGCCTTATAATTAATTCCCATATAGTCACAATGGAGTTCCAAATTTTGTCTTGCTGTTAGGTTTTGATAAAAAACAGGAATTTCAATAATATTGCCAATTCTGGAGAAAACCTTGTTACTGCTGTCTAGCTCCTGCTGGCCCAGCAAATTGATTGTGCCGGAGGTAGGCTTTAGTATGTGAAATAATACTTTCATAAAAGTGGTTTTACCTGCTCCGTTTGCTCCTAAAAATCCGTAAATTTCACCTTTTTTAACTTTCATATTCACATTTGATAATATGAATTGGTTATCAATTACTTTACATAAATCATGCACTTCTATTGCATAGTCCAAAACAGCACCTCCTATTCAAAAATTTCTTCTATCATATTGTCAAGCATAAAATTAAATACTTCAAAGTGATCATAAATAAGCTGCTCTTTACGCATATTTATAGATAAAAGTGTGTCAAAAACTGTTAAAGCCTTTTTTTCTTCAACTTTAAGAGTTAGGTTAGATTTCTTAATAATTGCGTGTATGTTATTTAAAGAATTAAGTTGATGCTTATCTAGCCATTCTTTTGGGACTTTATTTATAAATGCTATAAAATCTGGATTATCAAAATCAAAGATAAGGTTTCCTTTGTCATATTCCAAATATAATAACTTTAATGCTTTTGCAAAATCGTATTTTGTTGGTGTTCCAGCCAAGGTTTCTTCAAATATTAAAAGCAATCGTTTTTGGATAACATCAATAACATCGCAAAATAATTCCTCTTTTGAACGGTAAAACAGATAAAAAGCACCCTTGGATATTCCTACTTTTGTACAGAGTTCATCAAGATTAGTTTTTTTATAGCCAAATTTAGCCCAACTTTTTTCGCATTCTGCAATTAATTTTTCTCGTATATTCTCTTTTTCAGTTTCAGTAAAACTTTTAGCCATGATAATACCTCCCTTTAAATCACTGTATGACTGAATAAATATTTTTGGTCATACAGTGATGATAAATTGTAATATTGAATTTGTCAAGAGAATATATAATTTTGTTTATCTATTAAAAAATACTTATGAAAATAACAATAGGAAGAAAAAAGTAGGTACCCCTTAACAAAGTTATTGCTAATTCTGGATATGAAAGCGAGGAAAATTATTCATATTTACAAGAAAATAAATACAAACCATTTATAAAGCCACAAACATATGAAAAATGAAAGAAAAAAGTTTTAAGGAAGATATATAAATAAGAGAAACATGGAGGATGACTCTTAGAGCATCTTTATTAAAGTGCGCCTAAAATTAAAAAAATCTATATAACACGATAATTATTTTCATTATCTATAGAAATTTCTCATTTAAATTAAAAGAAGCTGTCGCTCTTGACTAAATTTTAGTCATTTTGCAACAGCCTCTTTGCCTTAGGCATCTAAATTATTTTGTGTGTTCTTTTACTAATTGATATAATATTCTTGCCCCTGCACCAGTTGCACCAGTTGTTGTATAATCTAGTGACTTATTAGTCCATGAAGAACCTGCTATATCAAGATGTAACCAAGGTTTATCTTCAACAAACTCCCCTATAAATAATCCTGCTGTTATAGTACCAGCACCACGGCCACCAGTATTCTTAAGATCAGCATTCTCTGCTTTTATAAGTTCTTTATATTCATCAAAAGCAGGTAATCTACAAATCTTCTCTCCTGTTACCTCTGAAGCTTTATCGAGCATTGAGTAAAACTCATCATTATTTGAAATAACACCAGTTGCAACACCTCCTAATGCAACTATAACAGCTCCTGTTAATGTTGCTATATCAACAACTTTAGAAACTTTTTCATTTCTTATAATATATGTTACCGCATCAGCTAATGTCAGTCTTCCTTCAGCATCTGTATTTAAAACTTCAATAGTCTTTCCTGCCATTGATCCTATTATATCACCTGGTTTATAACTTCCTCCAGAAATACAATTTTCACAAGAAGCTACTACAGCTACTACATTAACTTTTAATTTCATTTTAGCTATAGTGTGCATAGCACCTATAACAGCACCTGCACCACCCATATCTGATTTCATAGTATCCATACTTGCTGATGGTTTTAATGAATATCCACCAGTATCATAAGTCAATCCTTTACCTACAAGACCTAGTATATTATCTTGATTTTCACTATCTCCCATATATCTCATAACAATAAGCACAGATTCCTTGTCTGAACCTTTTCCTACTGTCAAGAATGAAGTCATTCCTAATCTTTCAACTTCCTCTTCACTATAAACTTCAACTTCAAAGCCTGCTTTTTTACCTATTTCAACTGTTCTATTAGCAAGCTCTCTTGGAAATAAAACATTTGCCGGTTCGTTTACTAATTGTCTAGTAATTATATTTCCTTCTCCTAAAGAAATGCCTTCGTTTATTATGTCCTCATATGAATCTAAGTTACAAGCCAATATATTTACTGTTTCAAGTTCTACTGGTTTCTTTTCACTCTTATATGTGTCAAATCTGTAGGTTGACATTACCGAAACTTCTGTTATTGCCTTAATAGCATCACCCATAGAATCAGTTTCTTTAAGTGCACCTACATGTATATCCACTGACTTAGCTTTTAATTTTATAGCTTCTTTAATAGCCTTTCCTGTGACTTTTCTTAACTTCTCTATTTGAAAACTTTCTTTTTTACCTAATCCTGCTAATATTAGCTTAGTTGGAGCCTCTTTTCTTAGAAGATTTAAAACTAAAATTTCTCCATTTGTACCTTTAAAATCTTCAACCTCTAAAACGTGAGCAATTGAATTTTTTATAACATCATCAGATAAGTTTTTGCCAACTTCTTTCATACCTTCAAATATAAATATAGCTTTTACATCGGATAACTCATTAAAATTTTTAAAATCATATGCTTTTATATTCATTCTATTATCCCCCTTCATAAATCAATACGGATAATTAGTATCAATTGATTTTCTTTATTATTTAGATTTTATCCATATAAAATCTTATTGTCAACTACATTATATCAGAAAATTCTTTAATTTATAATAAATACTATTTTCCTTAAAGATAAAATTATTAAAAAGTAAAATTATTACTAAACATTGTTATTGACTTTTATATTTAGTTATTTAAAGTAAAATAACTAGTCAAATGTATTATCATACTTACTAGTTATCTTTCCTATAATCTCTTATTATTTTATAACTTGTGGTTCTGAAAAGCCTCTACCAAAAACTTCTTTAATATCTGTTATTGTTAAAAATGCTTTATCATCTATTTCTTTTACTATTCTTTGTAATTCTACTATTTCATTTTTATCGCAGACAACAAATAGTATTTTTTTATTTTCTTTAGTATACATTCCTGTACCGTTTAGACCTGTAACTCCCCTATTTAACTCTTTCATTAAAGCTACTGCAATTTCATCAGCTTTATCAGAAATAATATGTACTGATTTCGAAGCATTACCACCACTTATTATATTATCTACTACTGTGGATATAATATATATAGCTATTAATGCATACATTCCCTTTTGTACGCCAAATACTACTATTCCTAAAATAATTATACATGTATCTATAAGTCCCATGACTTTAGCTAAAGACACACTTGGAAACACATGTTTTATAATTGTTGCTGCAAGGTCTGTTCCTCCTGTGCTAGCAGATGCCTTTAATACTAGCCCTATTCCTGCTCCTAATATAATAGCCCCAAATATACTTACTAATATTAATTCTACATTTATAACTGGTAAAAACTCTGTATACCATAACGCAAAGGATAAGTATAATGAAGCAAATATAGCTTTACCCCCAAAGGACTTTCCTTTTAATTTTATCCCTAATATAAATAGTGGAATATTAACAACTATATTTGTTATCCAAAGTGGAATTCCATATCCAATTATTTTAGATGTAATATATTCTAAAACTATGGCAAGTCCTGAAATTCCTCCTATAACTAATTGATTAGGTTTAAAAAACATATTTATAGCTGAAGCTAACAGAGTTGTTCCTAATATTATCATAAAATATTTCATTAGTTCTTCTTTTTTGAAAACCTTTTCCATCATCATTCCCTCCTTTGTATCAATAAACACTCATATGTTATAACATATTTAATATTAGTTGTAAACAAGCTATTAATGTATTGTAAATAAACTATTTATGGAAATATAATTCTTATAATATAATGATATAATATAGGATTTACATCGTAAGCTAATTTAATTATATTTAAAATAATTAATCAGTATTTCTAGTGATTTTATTTAAAATACCTAGTATATTCTTCCTTAATTATAGAACTTAATAGTTACTTTAATTCATTTTTAAATTTAAATTATAATTATTTTTAAAGCTTATAACTATAATTTGTGTTATCATATTATTGGCTTCTTAAAATTTTATAATAATGTAATATTTTAGAGCTAATATTTGTTTAGTAATAGTGAAAACTAATAATATAGTTAACACAAATGAAGTTAAGATTATATAACCGTAACTCTAACCTAATTTTCTTTATAATTATAACTTTAAGGAGAGTATGATGGAATTTTATAGTATTTTTAAAGATATTTTTAATTTTATATTTTTAATTAATATAGTTTTTGCTGTTATAGTAATCCTTTTTGAAAGAAGGAATCCTGCAAGTACTTGGACATGGATTATGATTATGTATTTTATTCCCATTTTGGGATTCGTACTCTATTTATTTGTAGGTCAAGACTTAAGAAAGCAAAAATTTTTCTATTATAAAAAAGAAGAAGAAGATAATTTACTTTCTATTACTAAAGATCAGAAAAACATATTAAAAAATGATTATATAGTAAAAAATAATGAACTATTATCTGAATATCATGATTTTATTAGGTTAAATCTAAGTACAGATAATGCTATTTTTACAAGCAATAATGACATCCAGCTTTTAAACAATGGCGATGAAAAATTTCCTAAGCTTATAGAGTGTCTTAAAAACGCTAAAAATTTTATACACATGGAATATTATATATTTAAAAATGATGATATTGGAAATGAGATATTAAATGTATTGGTAGAGAAGGCTAAAGAAGGTATTGAAGTTAAACTTTTATATGATGGAATGGGATGTTTAAGACTTCCTAAAAATTTCTTTCAACCCCTTGTAAAAGCTGGTGGTGAAATTAGCTGCTTTTTCCCACCTTTTATACCTTATATAAATTTAAGAGTAAATTACAGAAATCATAGAAAAATTTGTACTATAGATGGAATTCATGGTTTTATTGGTGGCCTTAATATAGGAGATGAATATTTAGGCCGTTCTAAAAAATTTGGATTTTGGAGAGATATGCATCTTTATATAACTGGAGATGCTGTAGATTCTTTGGAAATGAGATTTTTACTTGATTGGAGATTTGCTGCAAAAGAAGATATAACAATGGGACCTAAGTATTTCCCTATAAAAGGACAAATAGGTAATAAATGTGCTCAAATTATTTCTAGTGGTCCAGATTCTCAATGGGGTGCTATAAGAAATGCTTATTTAAAAATGATTAATAGAGCTGAAAAAAATATTTATATAGAAACGCCGTATTTAGTTCCAGATGATAGTATATTAACAGCACTAAAAATAGCTGCACTATCTGGTATTGATGTAAGAATTATAATACCTGCTAAACCTGATCATATGTTTGTTTATTGGGCTAGTAAATCTTACGTATGGGACTTAATTGAAGCAGGTGTAAAATGTTATACATATAATACTGGATTTATCCATAGTAAAATGATAGCAGTAGATGGAAGAATGTGTAGTATTGGAACTGCTAATTGGGATATACGAAGTTTTAACTTAAACTTTGAAGTAAATGCTATAATATATGATGAAGATACTACTAAAGATGTAGAAGATTCCTTTTTAAATGATATTAAAAGCTCAACCTTTCTAACTGAAGAGCATATGAAAAAAAGGAGCTTAATAGTACGAATTAAGGAGGCTGTATCAAGACTTTTATCACCAATGCTATAGGGATACAGTGTGAAGACTTAAAATATACTGTGGAAAATAAACTTTCTATAAGAATAGCTTAATTCCTTGAAGATTAAGAATTAATAGTTAAGAATGAAGAATTGATGATGAAATTTACTAAGAGTGAATTTCTAAAATAAAATTAATTTTAAAAAACTCCAAAGGCTTTAGCCGTGGAGTTTTAACTATAATTCTTCATTTTTCATTCTTAATTTTTAATTTATAGAAAAGAATTTTTGTTATGGAAATTAGAATAACGTATAAATTAAATTTTTATTGTGGAACCCTATAATATACTGCATATCAGTTGCCTCTTACTTATTATTAATTTTAATTATAAAGTTATTTCTGTTGCATAAATTATACCATTGATGGTACAAAGACTAATAAAGTTAATGCTGTATCTATTAGTAATCCTATAGAAAAGGAAATCATCATAACATTATCTAAATCTTTTTTATACATTTCATATGCTAAAGCATAGCTAAAGAAGCTTATTATTATACAAATCATTGCTCCTATAAATTTCGATGCAATTACATCTGGAATTGCATAATGATATTGAGTATATACTACAGAAATGATGCTCATAATTTTTATGATTGTAGTTATAATCCCACTACCTATAAATAATTTAAGTCTCTTACTAGTACTAATACTATAATCAAAAAAGCTTATTATTCCTACTAGTACTAATGAAGGTATTATCCATCTTAATCCATATACAAATATATACGCTAATGCATATAAAGAACCTTGCAACATTGCAGTAAATGCCATACCATACTCTGAATTTCTAGGAACATTATTAACTTCTTTAAACTCATCATTCATGGAAGCTAAATTAACATTATATTGATCTTGTCCAGAAAAACTTATGAATGCCATTATATCCTCATTTATAGAAGGATATATACAAAGATTTCTAAGTCTTGTTGCATAATCAAAAAACTTAACTTCTCCATCATCAATAACATAATCCACTATATTTTCTTGAATATCTTTTTTACCAAAAACTCTTTCTGTAGTGGCTAAGAACCTAGCACCTTCTTCTGAATAAATACCTACATTATCATGAACATTCTTGTTATTATTAACTTTTAATTCTTTTAAAGTTACTTCATCTCCCTTTAAATCAAACTGAATTACTCTAGTACCCATAAATTCACCTTTATATTTTTGTTCTATTAATATATATCCATATTTATCATCCTGTGAACAAGCTAGGTTACTATAAGATAGATTGTCTATTCTTTCTATTGTTATTATGTCCCTTATCTCTTGAAACTTATTATCTTTTATATATACTGCCTTAAAATCCCTTTCATCTTGTAATAAACTTATAAAGTAGCCATCTTTATTTTTTACTGCTGAAATCATATCTGCTTTTTTAGTATTAATAGAAGTTTTATAAGAGGTTTCCGTATTTATTAGTTCCAGCCTGTCATTATAGCTTATTAATAACAAGTTATCTTCTAATTGACACATGGAATTTACATTAGTTATTCTTCGCTCATCAATTTTGTTAAAATCTTTATCTAAAACTAAAGTACCTATATAACCTATTGAATTTTCCGTAGATCTGAAGTTAAATAAATATCCATCTTTAGTTTTAACAAGTGTAGTATCCATTATAAAGTCTTCATTTACATTATAGCTTTTCTCATTTAATTTTTTTCCTACTCTATCCGTTGCAACTAAGCATAGTTGATCTTTATTTTCATACCCTACTATAATTTTATCATCATCTTTAATCAGAACTGGATTGTTTTTAATATCTCCCTTACCTATTTGCACTTCCTTGCTCCATCTATCAGATGGTGGATTTTTATAAAGATTTACATTAATAACATACTGAAATATTAATATAGATATTAACATAATCCCTATTATTATAGAATAAATTTTCTTAGTATTTTTCATTAAGCTGTCCCCCTACCCCATAAATTTAAAACCTTTGATATATTTTGTTTAATTAATTATTCTTGGCTTCTCCTTTCGTATTCAATTGTAACAAAAGTACTGTTAGACTACTTTGCAGTCTAAGTACAAATATGTAGTAGATATGAATGCAAAATATAGCTTACTTAGTTATTAAATACAATTTGAAATTTAATTATAAGAATATTATAACAATTTTTCATAAATATTCTATTCCAAATCTAATATTATACAATCTATTAAAGATATTATTTCTCTACGTAATTACATATATTTACCATTTAATACTTGCAATCTTGAAAAGCATATTTCAATTTATTAAAATTTATTTCTACTGTTTTTAATCTCATTAATTCTTTAATTTTATATTCCTTAAAAAAACAGAACTATTTTCTTCTAATCTTTCTACATCTATAATTTTCTTTTCTAATAATTTTACTTTTATATTTGCAGTCTCTTATAAAATCTAATTCACAATACATACTATTTCTTTCACCAACATTCAATTATGTGCTATTATATACTTATCTAGATTTTAACAGTAAAATATTTATTATATCAATAATAAAATTAATGGTTTTTAAACCCAAATCATGTGCTTAATATAAAATCTACAGCAGTTTATTTAAGGCATATTCAAGAAATAACTAGTCAGTATGTTCATATATTTTGTATCATACTGCGTCGTCAGAGCTCTATAATAGTATACTATCATGAATACCTATCTTCTTGTCTGATGCAAAATATATGTCCCATCTTTAACTAGTTATTTTATTTCATATGTCTAATTCTAATACTTAGATGAAAGAGTGATTATTTATGGATAAAACTGGTAAGGTCATTAATATTGATGGTAATAAAGTTTATCTAGTTACAAAAGGCAAAGAGTTTGTTACTGTAAGACGAAACAATGTAAAGCCTGTTATTGGGCAACTTTATACTGGCAGTGTAATTAAAAAACCTACTTTCTTCTCATATTTAATTCCTGGAATAATATTTATCTTCTTAATTGCAGGTATCATATATATTTTTAATGCTTTTTCTGTTAAAACATCTTTAGTTGCAGATATGAATTGTACTGTTAAAATAGATGTTAATAATAACAATAAGATAGTAAAAGCATCTGCTACAGATTCTAATGGATTTAAATTAACTAATAGCGTAAATATTGTGGGAAATTCCCTAAATGATGGATTAATGATGTTATTTGATGAGGCTATTAACCAAAAGCAATTAAAGATACCGGATGGATTTCATATGGGTGAAGTAAAAATATATGTAACTAAAAATAAAAAGAATAATATTTTGGATCTAGAAAAGTTTATAAAATATGCTGATGAGAAAAAATATATTATAAATGTAAATAATAATAATAATAAATTTTAATAAAATAAAAGGTTTTGACTAAAAGTCAAAACCTTTTATTTTACAAATCTAGGTATTTCAAATTGCAATTTAGCATTTGGTATATTATCTAATATATTTTTAATTCTACCTACCTGTTTATAAGCCCAAGCTATATCTGTTGCATACTGATGCCAAGGACTGGCAAAATTTTCTACATTCCATTTCATTTTATATAGTGTATCTTGGTCTGGCTCTCTGGATGATGATTCTGACCTATGTATATAATTTTCAGCTATCCATTTTGCTCCACCTTCAACAGCTTTTTCAGGAGTCATCCATCCTTCTTCATAGGCTCTTTTAGCTCCTCCATTTATAGGATCACTATCGAATGCGCCTATACCAAATAAATTGTACACTTTAACAGTCTTTCCATCTGGAGCTTTATAATCCACACCAGTAGCAAGTTTAGAAGTTCCATTTCCTGTTTCTAAAATTGAGTGTGCCACTAAATAAGCTTGGCTTACATTATACTTCTTTGCAGCACTATCGAAAGCTTTTCCTAATCCATTTAAAATACCTTTTCCTTTAAGCTGAACATCTAAATCATTAGCAGTTATGCCTTCCATATAGTTCAACTTTAAAAATTGGTACATACCATAATCACTTACTGAAAATCTTTCTGCATCAGCAAATTGCTTAACACTTATACGGCTTGCACTTGTATTAAACGGTGCCCAACGGTTATATATTGGACGTTGATTCATCTGCTTGTCCACAAATTGATCTAAGGTAAATCCATAATCTTTGTAAGTTACTGTTCCCTTACTTGTGTTTACTGTACTATTTGGTGCTTTAACCGTAGTAAAATCTGTAACTGCACCTGAAATAAGTTTAACTCCATTTTCGCTAACTAGAGAATCTTTCACCATAATGCTATAAGTTTCATTATACTTATAACCACCAGATGGCGGATTTACTCTAATTGTTTTATTAGTAGCATCATAACTAAAAGTTACAGCTGGACGCTCACTATTAGCTGTTATGACTATAATATTATCAGATAGATTATTTATCATATTGCTGCTCAATCTATCATTAAGATATATCGTCCAAACTTTATTAATAGGTTGATCAATCTTATGTTCTATTTCTAAAATTGAAGCCTTAGCAATGTTAATATTTAACAAAAATATAAATATCATAGTCATAACTATAGTACCTAAGCTACGCCAAAGTTTTTTCATATGATTTCTCCTCCCCCCTAGTTTAAAAATTTTTAAAAATTAAAATAAGCTTTATAATATTTTACATATATTATAAAACTTATTTTAAATTATACATGAAATTCCATACCTTTTATATAATTATTTTCCCTTTTTAATAAATTTTCTCATATTCTCCTATAATAAATTTGTATTTTAAGCGAGTTAATATAGATTTTATAATCATAAACGTGACGAGAATACCCGTAACTTCAGTCATAGGATGAATCGTCAACGTATGTTATAATCTTAAAAAGGAAGGTGAAAAGATGAAATTAAACTTTAAATATTATCCTAAATTAGATCAAGAACAATTAAAAATTATAGAAGAAATAATTTCATTAAAGATTATATTCATAAATCAAGTAAAAAGATAATAAGTTTAGCTATAGCTAATAGATGTCATACTGTTGCTATAGGTGATTTTAGTGGAATTAAACAAGAAAACACTGCTAAAAACTTTGTTCAAATACCTCAAGAACAATTAGTACATAAGGTTAAATATAAAGCTAAATTATTAGGAATAACAGTTAATATATAAAATGAAAGTTATACAAGTGGTTGTAGTGCTTTAGATTTAGAGCCAATAGATAAAAAGCACTATAATAAATCAAGAAGAATTCAGCATGGATTATTTAAATCAAATGGAGGTATATTAATTAATGCTGATATAAATGGAAGCTATAATATTTTAAGAAAGTATTTAAAATATACTCCAAAGTCTTTAGATAAGATAATGGATTTTTGAACAATCCAATACGTTTAAGGGTGGCTTAATTATAAGCGGAAACTTAAATATCAAACAACGTATAAAGAATCTCGCCACTTTAGTGGTGAGAGGTTCAAAGTATATAATAATTAATAATGTTGATATTTAAAGGAAGGTGTAATATGACTGGCCATATTAGTGAAGAAATAAGACTAAATAAATATATTAGCGAAAGTGGATTTTGTTCTAGAAGAGAGGCAGATAGACTAATCGAAAAAGGCTTCGTATATATAAATGATAAAAAAGCAGAAATAGGCTCAAAAGTAACTTCTGAAGATATAGTTAAAATTAATAATAAAATAATTAAGCCTAAAAAGAAACAAGTTTATATTGCTTTCAATAAACCTGTAGGAATTACTTGCACTACTGAAAGACATATAAAAGGAAATATAATAGACTATATTAACTATCCTGAAAGAATATTTCACATAGGAAGATTAGACAAACCTTCTCAAGGATTAATATTCTTAACTAATGATGGAGATATAGTAAATAAAATTTTAAGAGCAGGAAACAATCATGAAAAAGAATATATAGTTACTGTTGACAAGCCCATTACCAATGACTTCATTCATAAAATGAGCAGTGGAGTGCCTATATTAGATACAATAACAAAAAAATGTAAAGTTAAAAAAGAAAGCAAATATGTCTTTAGAATAATATTAACTCAAGGTTTAAATAGACAAATCAGAAGAATGTGCCAATATTTAGGATATAACGTTACTAAATTAGAAAGAATTCGAATCATGAACGTGACCGTTGATAATATACCTATTGGTAATTGGAGATATTTGACGAAAGAAGAAATGAATACTATAAATCAGCTTGTAGAAAGCTCAGTAAAAACAGAAGAAGCGTCTATAAAAATTAATAAGTAATTTCTAATTTTATAAATTAGCCATACAGCTTCTTTTCATAATTTCCTATAATAAAAAGCATGGAGCGCATGTTAAATAGAGTAAGAAAGATATAGGATAGTTAGTATAATAAACTACTAAACTCTATATCTTTTTTTATATGGTACACATATTAAATAGAGAAAAATAAATAAGAATAGTTTGTATAGTATATAAGGTATAGAAAAAGATAAGTATGAAGAAGGTGAACAGAAGATGAGAGTACAAGAAGTAAAGTTAGATACTAACCAAAGAAGATATTTATTAGTTGATAATAACAGACTACCAGTAATTCCTGTAGCAAGATATTTAAAATATATAGACAATAGCGAAAAGAGTTTTAACACTCAAAAGACTTACTGCTACTCCTTAAAACTATATTTTGAATATCTACAAGAAATAGATGTAGATTATAGGAGCGTTAATATAAATATAATATCTGACTTTGTAGGATGGCTTAGAAATCCTTCTGAAAGCAATAAGGTAGTTAATTTAAAACCAACCAAAGCAAAAAGAACTGAAAGAACGGTAAATCTAACTATAACGGTTGTAACTAACTTTTATGATTATTTATATAGAACAGAAGAAATAAACAATGATATGATTGATAAACTTATGAAGCAAGTATTTACAGGTGGTAATAAGCATTACAAGGACTTTTTATATCATGTAAATAAAGATAAACCTACAAGCAAGAATATATTGAAAATAAAAGAACCAAGACGTAAAGTTAAAGTTCTAACAAAAGAAGAAATGCAAAAAGTCTATAATGCTACTACTAATATTAGAGATGAATTTTTAATAAAGTTATTGTTTGAAACAGGACTCCGAATAGGCGAAGCCTTATCTTTATTTATAGAGGATATTATATTTGACCACAATAAAGGTCACAGGGTTAAATTAGTTGATAGAGGGGAACTTCCTAACGGAGCAAGACTAAAAACATGGGAAAGAGAAATATATGTATCACAAGAATTAATAGATTTATTTGATGATTATGCTTACGATATTTTAGATGAATTAGAAATTGATACTAACTTTGTGTTTGTAAAACTAAGAGGGAAAAATAAAGGTCAGCCTTTATAATATCAAGATGTTAGTGATTTATTTAAAAGACTTAAAAAGAAAACTGGAATATATGTTCACGCTCATCTTTTAAGGCATACTCATGCTACTATTTATTATCAAAATAATAAGAATATAAAAGAAGTACAAGAGCGTTTGGGACACTCACATATACAAACTACTATAAATATGTATCTACACCCTTCTGATGAAGATATAAGAGCCAGTTGGGAAATAGCACAACCATTATTTCAGATAAGTAAAGGAGATACTAATGGCAAATAATATAGTGAACATTGTTACACATGATACAGCAATTAAACCCAAAGACAAAATAACTGAAACTTTATCTAAATATATTGAAAAAACAATAAATGAAGATAAATCAGTAACATATATAGAAATATCAACAACCTATTTTTTAGAAAATGATAAAAATAATCCTAAAATTAGAGAAGAAATTAAAAAATATATAAAAAAAGATTAATTGCTAATAACAAATTTTCTTGGAGTACAGCACAGAGGATTTTCTCTATTATACCACCATTTATAAATTATATATGTGAATTAGAACCTACTTGGAATGATTTAAATAGATTAGAAAGACAACATATATTAAAATATATAGAATGGCTAAATAAGTATGCTAAAGAAAAGTTAACTCAAAAAAATGCTAAACCTAAGCAATTTATTGCAATGTCATTGTCATGTATTCAAACGTTTTTATCAGATATTCAAATCAGAGAATATGATATTGCTCCTATAAAAAATGTTAGAGTTTTAATATTTCCAGAAGATAAACCTAAAGTGCCTAAAAAATCTGATGCCCAAATAGATTATGTTCCAGAGTTTATGTTAGAGCAATTATTTGATAACATAAATAATCTCCATAAAGAAGTTGTGCCAGTAGTTTATACAATGTTTAAAACAGGACTTAGAATATCCGATGTTTTAGAATTAAAACAAGATTGCTTAGTTAAATTAAATAATAAGTTTTGGATAGAAACAGACATAGAAAAAACTTATGTAGAAGGTCATAGAATACCTATAGATGATGAACTTGCTAATATGTTAGCAGTTTTAATTGAAAATACTAAGAAATACAGTAATGAAGATAATAATCCAGAGAACTATATTTTTGTAAGATATAAAGGTTCTCGAAAATGTAAACCGTATGCTCAAAGATGGGTTCAACAAAGTCTAAATTTATTAGCAATAGATTATAACATAACTGATGAAGTTGGTAATAGATATCATTTTAAAGATCACTCTTTCAGACATACTTATGCCCTCAAAATGTTAAATGGTGGTGCTGATATACTTACAGTTCAAGAATTATTGGCTCACGCTTCGCCCGAAATGACAATGAGATATGCTAAATTACTTGATGATACTAAAAGAAAAGTATTCGATAACGCAATAAAACAAGGTATCTTTAGTTTTGATGAAAGTGATAAGTTAAAAGAAGAAAATGATGGTGAAATACCATCTGATATATTAGATATGCTATATACAAATCATAAATTAAATACTCTTGATACTCCATATGGTACTTGTATGCAAAGAAAAAATGGTAAATGTAGTTATGCTAAACAGCCACCTTGCTTAACTTGTAATAACGGAAGTCCTTGTAAGGACTTATGTGTCGGAGCATTTGAAGGTGATACAATTAAGTACGAAATATTAATAAGTTCAACTAAAACTATGATTGAAAATGCTAAAATGTATAACAGAACTGAAATGGTAAATGAGAATGAAGAATTATTAAAATTATACGAAAATATTTATTCTAAAATATCTCAAGGAAGTATGATTTACAGTAGGCTAGATAAGCTAAAGAAGCAGGTCAATTAAATTGAACAACTATAACCGTACAGAGCATTTAAAAGAATTGCATAGTAAACGTAAGGCTATAACCCAAGAAAAGGTAGATAAAGCAATACAAAGACTTATAAAGGTTCAAAAGCCTATTAACTTTAATAGTGTCGCAAGTGAAAGTGGAATTACTAAAAAAACTTTATACGATAATAAAAATATTAGGGAGCGTATTGAAACACTTAGACACCAGCAGTCGCAAGTACCCACTCCATCACAAATTAAAAGAGAGATGAATGATAATAATAAAGATGCTATTATAGCCAGTTTAAAAAGAAAAATCAAAAGACTTGAAGAAGAAAATAAAGAACTTAAAGAACAACTCAAAGTTAATTATGCTGAGATATATAAACAATTATAAATCGTTGAAAATTATGGTACAATTAAATATATAAATTAAGTTACAATTTCACTAAATTGAGCTTCATAAATTAGAATTTGGAGGTTAATTATGAAAAAATGGTATGATGAGGAGTACGAATTTGAAATTGAGGTAACTGGGTTTCTTCGCAGTGACCATACAGAGCGGTACTGCCGAAACGGCGAGGAAGTCGGGGATAAGTATACCTGCACCTATGGCTGTCCCATAAATGCGGATGGACAGGGTATCTGTTCCAAGGTCATGATGATTATGTTCCCAATCATGGAGTCGGTCAGAAGTGGCGGAGATTTAGAGAACATTGGCGGCAATGGCAAATATAGCAAGGACATTGTATGCCCAGATGGCTGCGTCATGTTCAGGCTGACGGCAAAGAAACTTGACAATGAGAATTTTTATAAGGGGAAGTTTTTTGATTAGTTTTGATTTTTATTATGCTCAGTTTGAAGATAAGCCGAAATATATAAATTTCAGTTTGTAGTTGAGTTTATATTCACTATTAAAAGAATAATTTTTACATATTATAAATTTAGTGAGTAGATTTAATATATTATGAAATAAAGTCCAGCAAAAATTTTGCTGGACTTTATTAATATTAAATACTACACATATATAGTATGTAAAACCTAAGTTTTTTTAAGATTTTTTAAATTTTACTCTTGATAACATACGCTCCATGCTTTTTTAATCCACAGTATTAACATGTCCACTGTGGATAACTTGTTAATTTACTGTTGAAAACTATTTTACTTCATCAGCAAATAAAGTTTTAAATTGATCATCAATTATATCTTTTGTTTCTTTAACTTCTTTTAAGCTTGGCTCAAATTCGTCTGAAATATTTAATATTATTTCATAAACTGTAGTAGGAGCTTTATCATCTCCATAAACAACTACATAATCTTTCTCTGATTTATCCCCATTTGCATTTCTATAATATGGATAAACTTTTGCTTTTGCTACTTCTATTTTATTATCTTCCATTGCTTTATCAACTATAGCTTTTGCTTTTTCTTGATACTTAGTTACATCTTCTTCTTTCATTATTTTTATAGTGTCAACCTCTGAATAGCTATAATCTTTTTCTGCTATTGCATTTAATAATGATTCAAAGCTTTCATGTTTAACCTCTTCTGTTTTTGTTTCTTCTTTAGTAACTTCTTTACTTGTTTCAGTTGTTGCCTTACTTCCACAAGCTGTTAGTGAGAATGTCATCATTCCAGCTAAAATAATAGATAATACTTTTTTCATAATTATTTCCTCCTAAAAACAATCAGCTATTTAGCCATCTGCTATTTAGCCATAAAAATTAATATTAGTTTAAAATATTTAGTATTTTAATAAGAAATATTTGGTATTTTAATAAAGCATTATAGTCCCTTATTTTTGACATTTTTAACCTTAGTGATCACCATGGATAATTATATCACTTTATTAATTTTTTGCAAATGCTTTAAATAATATTAATATTTAGATTTAGTTAATTAATTAACACTAATAAGTTATCAACAATCAATATACAGCTTCTAAGATATTTCTATTTAAAATTCTAAAAATTTATCAAGATTCTGTGGATAAGTTTTTACTTATACACATTGTCCACATTTTGCATGTTGATAATTTGTGGAATTGATGTTAATAGTCTAATAAAAAAGTGTTTATTTGAAAAATATAATATTATCAAAATATTTTTTAAAATTATTTTACTTTTATTATATTATTTTATCAATATTATTAACATTATCCACATAATTGTGAATAATTTGGGGATAAGTTGCATATACTAATTTTTATATTTTTTATATAATTCTTCTTTTACCATAAACTCTGTTAATTAATTTACAATCTTTTAATAATTGCTAAGATTTTAAATATTCCATTATTTCTCAATTCATGATATAATTTAAATTGCAAACAGAACCATGAGCTTTTAATAAAAATTTTAAGTAAGGGGCTGGTATGATGAAGAATAATATAATTTATGTGAATTTTCAGACTAAAACTAGATATAAGCTTAAACCTAAAATAACTTTAAGCCTAGTTATTTTTCATCTAAAAAATATCTTTAGAACAAAAAATAAAGAAATCCCACCAAAAGTACAAATATATGATTTTAGGAATTTATTATAGTACGCAAAGGCGTACTTTTTTCTATATATTATAAATTGATTATGTATTTAGTTAATGATATATTATAGTTTAATTAAATTTTAATTTAGGAGGAATAATATGAGAATTGGTCTTGGATATGATGTACATAAATTAGTTGAAAATAGAAAGCTAATTATTGGTGGTGTAGAAATCCCTTATGAAAAAGGATTGTTAGGACATTCTGATGCAGATGTTTTAATACATGCTATAATGGATAGTCTATTGGGTGCTTCTTCACTAGGTGATATAGGTAAGCATTTTCCTGATACTGATCCTAAATACAAAGGAATTTCAAGTATAACATTATTAGAGTGTGTTGGTAAGCTCTTAAAGGATAACAATTTTGAAATAAGTAATATAGATTCAACTATAATTGCTCAAAAGCCTAAGATGGCACCTCATATATCTACTATGGTAAAAAACATAGCTAATGCTTTAAATATAGAAGAGAATAAAATAAATGTAAAAGCTACTACAGAAGAAGGTTTAGGTTTTACAGGTAGTGGTGAAGGAATATCTTCTCAAAGTATTTGTCTTTTATTAGAGAGCTCAAAAGAAAAGCGTGACTAAACATCACGCTTTTTCCACTGAAAATTGAAATATAAAAACTGTATTCCCAAACCTCATTTCATTCTTATAATATATTTTTGTACTTCAAATACCTTATAGAATTTACTTTCACCTTTAAATTAGACTATATCATTATCTTATTCTTGCTCAGGTTTATTTTCTTCTCCTTCAACTAATTCAGTAGGCTCTAAAAAAGTAACTGCTAATCTTATAAAAGTTCTTATATCATCATCACTTAATATATTATCAAATTTTAAAATATCTAATTGTTCCTTAATAAAGTTAAAAGCTTGGTTCTCTTTAACATTATTAGGGGAATCTTTAAAATTATCTTCTACATATTTTACTCCTTCCATAATTAGCTTTAAATTTTTTTTAGTTTCTTTATCAGCAAATCCTAAGCTTTGGAGCATTATCAATATAGTATAAATATTTTCAAACGCTTTTTCTTTTGGTTCTATATTATTCTTTTTAAATATTAATACTATACCTGTAATTCCGAGCACTATAGTAATAATAATTAAAACTTGTACCAAAACTCCACTCATAAGAACATCCCCTTCCAAAATATACTTTAATACCTTTATATTCTTAAAGTGGAAATATTGATACATATACATGATATTGATATTTATATAATTATTTTCAAATATTCCGTTTCATATAAATTATTTGTATTAGATATACATTAGTATTTTTTCTATATCAATGAAAATATACTTTAAAGGAATCAAGAATTTAACGAAGAATATAACTCATAAATAACTCCAAATTAGATATAAGCTTGAAAGGATTTTAGTATATGAGAAATTTATTTTTAACTGGTGAAATGGGTATAGGGAAATCTACTATATTAAAAAAGCTAATTGAAAAAATCAACACTTCTATAGGAGGATATATTACAGAAAAAATTATAGATAACCATACTGTTAAGTTTAACTTAGTTTCTTTATATGATGGTAATGAGGAATATACCATATCAAAAATGTCTTTAAATGATCACCTCAATGATGCTGAGATTTTTTTATCTTCTTTTAACGAAGGTGGCTTTAGTATATTAGAAAAAAGCTTCTATAAAAGAAATGTAATTATTATGGATGGGCTGGGCTTCATGGAGGCTAAAGCTTATAAGTTTCAAGATATTGTATTTAAACTATTAGATAGTACTACTACAGTTATTGGAGTTTTAGAAAAGAGAGATTGTGAGTTTTTAAATAATATAAGAAGTAGAAATGATGTTATTATAATAGAAGTTAATAAAGAAAATAGAGATATTCTCCTAGAAGAATTAATACCTATATTAGCTAATTTTGAAGTACCGCTTAAGAAAAAAGATGCTTTCTATTGGAGTGAGGAATTAATTCAATTCTATGATGAAGCTATTAACTATAAAAAGTGTGAATATATAAAAATCATTGTAGATGAGATAAAAAATTATGTACCTAATTTTAAAAATAAAACTCTCTTAGATATAGGTTCAGGTATTGGTACATTTTCTATTCCCCTTTCTAAAGACGTTAAGCATATAACTGCTGTAGATTCTTCCTTCAATATGTTAAACTTTTTTAAAAGGAAAGCAAAGTCAAAGAAAATATATAATATTGATTTTATATTATCACCTTTTGAAAATGCTAAAATAAAGCCTCACGATATTACATTAAGTATTCATGGTGGCGGTGCAACCTCTAAAGAAAGCTTATTAAGATTTTATGATTTAATTATTGATTATGGTTTTATTGTAATTCCAACTAAGTCTAATTTTAATGCTGAAATATTTTATAAAATGATTAATAGATCTACACGGAAATTTAACATCAATGACACCTTAGAGAATTTACAATTGCTTAACTGTAAATATGAGCATAAAGAATTAACCTATGACTTCCCTCAATTTTTTAAAAACTATGATGATGCCTTAAAGTTTTTTAAAGAGCACTTTAGAGTAAAAAATGAATTGGAAATATCTATACTTAAAGAATTTATAGATAAATATATTTATAAATATGAAGATGGATATCTATTTGATAATATAAAGACCTCTTCATTTATTGTAATAAAAAAACCGTGACATCACAGTCACGGTTTTTTATTATTCGCCTAAAGCAGCTTTTAAATCTTCTTCTACAGTTGATATTGGGGCTATATTAAATTTTTCTATTAATACATTCAGTACATTTGGAGACACAAATGCTGGTAGTGATGGTCCAAGCTTAATGTTCTTAATTCCTATTGATAACAATGTTAATAAAATACATACCGCTTTTTGCTCATACCATGAAAGTATCATTGATAATGGTAAATCATTCACTCCACATTCAAAGGCTTCTGCTAAAGCTAATGCAATTTTAATTGCTGAATATGCATCGTTACATTGGCCTACATCTAATAGTCTTGGAAGACCTGCAACTGTTCCTAAATCTAATTTATTAAATCTATATTTACCACAAGCTAATGTTAATATTACTGTATCATTTGGAGCTTTTTCTGCAAAGTCAGTGTAGTAATTTCTTCCTGGTTTAGCTCCATCACATCCGCCTACTAAGAAGAAGTGTCTTATAGCACCTGATTTAACAGCATTAATTATAGCATCTGCATGATTTAATGTAGCTTCATGCCCAAATCCTACTAATATTTTCTTTTCTGTCTCATCTTCACTCCATCCGCCTAGTGCTAAAGCTTTTTCAATAGCTAGAGTAAAATCTTTAATTCCATTTGTTTCTTCTATATGTGCAACATTTGGCCAACCTACTACACTTGTAGTAAATATTCTATCACTATAAGTTTCTCTTGGTTTTTGTATACAGTTTGTTGTCATTACGACACAACCTGGAATATTGTCAAACTCTTTTTGCTGATCTTGCCATGCTCCACCATAATTTCCTACTAAGTGCTTATACTTTTTAAGTTCTGGATAAGCGTGACATGGTAACATTTCTCCATGAGTGTATATATTTATTCCTTTTCCTTCTGTTTGCTCTAATAGTTGTTTTAAATCTGTTAAGTCGTGTCCTGAAACTATTATAAATGGACCTTTTTTCTTTGTAATTAATACTTCTGTTGGCTCAGGAACTCCATAGAATCCTCTATTTGTATTACTTAATAATTCCATAACTATTAAGTTAACTTGTCCTAATTCCATCGCTAAATCGAATAACTCTCCAATTCCATTCTCTAATTTAGTTATTCCTGCTAAAGCTTTATAGAAAAAGTTATTAACCCTTTCATCAGACTTTCCTAAAACATTTGCTTGATGTGAATAAGCTGCTATACCTTTTAGTCCATATACTATTAACTCTCTTAATGAACGAATATCCTCATTTGATGACCCATCATTCATTACTCCATGTTTCATTCCTTCATTAACCATATCATCAACAGTTTTTGGTGAAATGTACATAGCTATACCGTTTCCAACCATTACACCGACTTTATTCTCTAATGCTCTTTTAAGCTCTTCTGATTTATTTATATATTTAACAAATCTCTCCTCATCAAAGTTAACATTTGTTAATGTGGAAAATAGCCCATCCATCATAAACTCATTTATTTCATCTTCAATTTTAATATTTTTTTCAATTAGCTTTTCTCCATATAATCCTATACCCTTTAATTGATGAATTAATAAATCTTGTAGTGCTGCAACCCTAGGATTTTTACCACAAACTCCTACTTTAGAGCAACCCTTTCCTCCAGCTGTCTGCTCGCATTGATAACAAAACATTGACATTTCTTTTTCCCCCTCTGCCTTTGATTTAAATATATTTTTAATCACTTCAAACATTTTTATTTAACTCCTTCAATAAATAGAAATATTTTTTACTTCAATTTATCTAAACAATATTTTCTGTTTATTTACCTTACAATGAAATTATATCAATTAAATATAAAATAATCGGTAACAAATGTTACCTAAAATAAAAAAACTCTACGACTTTTTCGTAGAGTTTTTTTATTAGTTCTATTATCTAATATCATTCACTAAAGTATTAAAGTTAGTTCTAATATCTGTCATTGTTTTTCCATTCATAACATCTTTACCCATAGTTTCTATTCTGCCAAACAGAGTTGTATCATTAGTTATTTTAACAGTTGTAATTTTAGGATCTACTTCTTTAACTGCAGTTTCTATAGATTTTCTCATGTTATCATCTAACTTCATATCAGTGTTTTCTAATGTAACACCAACTATAGCAGTATTGTCATTAACAACTACAGCATCTCTGCTTACTCCCTTTATAGCTCTAACTTTAGTACTTATATCTTGTGCTCTCTTTGTATCCATGGTTCCGTCTGTTGTTGTATTGGTACCATCTGTTGTTGTTTTAGTTCCATTTGTTGTGGTACCATTTGTTGTTGTTTTATTACCGTCTGTTGTTGCTTTATTGCCGTCTGTTGTTGTACCATTTGTTGTACCTTTATTACCATCTGTTGTTGTAGTTGTACGACATCCCATTAAAGGAAGTGTAAAAATAGATAATACCATTACTGAACATAATAGTGTTTTTAAATTTTTCTTCATAGTTTAAATCCTCCTCGTTCTTTTATAATATTAGTTTGCACAAATTAGAAAAATTTATTTATATTTTTTTAGAAGTTTTTACATAAATAAAAAGAGCAACTTCCAATAATAGAATTGCCCCTTTTACTTTAAAATTATACTAATATTATCTCTCTAAAAATTTTCCTATTTAAAACATACTTGCCATCTATATATTTAAGCTCAAATTCACTTACAGCAGTAACTTTTTCAGCTTTTTCTATATGAAGTATATAACCTTCTTCATTTCTATTTTTGAAAAAAATTTTAGAAGCTTTTATTACTCTCATAGGAATTCCTTCCAAATCATAAATCACCGTTGGAACTTCATTTAACATAATCTTCTCTCCTTCTGCCTAATTTATAACCTAATTGATGATATATAATATTAAGAGTAATAAAGTTTTATGATTGTTTTTTTATATTATAAAAAAGCCACTATTAAAATAGTGACTTTTATTATGTGTAAACTATATTTTATTCTTCTTCGAATTGATCTTTACCTACTCCACATAGTGGGCATAACCACTCTTCTGGTACATCTTCCCAAGATGTTCCTGGTGCTACTCCATTATCTGGATCTCCTTCAGCTGGGTCATAAACATATCCACATACTACACAAACATACTTTTTCATAATATTTCCTCCTAAATTATAAAATTTATCATATATATATTTTTCTAGAATTAATCGAAAAATATACCTAATATTCTATTTTTAATATATACGAATTAATCAAGTTTCTTTCTTTTGTTGTAATTATAATTTAACAGATATTATTGTTACTGTAAAGAATAATAACGTTATTTTCAGAAAATATCTTAAATTAATATTATATATTAATTAATAATAATTGTTCTTATATCGCTATTTATCTAATATTACTTTAACCTATCTACTTACATTATAAAAATTTAATTTTAATATTTTCTTTAGACTCTTTTCCTGTTATTTTAACTTTTACATTTTTATTATTCTCATTAGAGATTTTTATAGTTTCATCTCTTAGTCCACTCTTTCAAATATATCTAGATAATTAATTATTAATCCTTTTTTATCAACGAAAAACTCAGTAGCAAAACTACTGTCTAAATTCTCATACTTATATTTAGATCCTTCTAAATTTGTATTTAAACAAGTATATCTTTGCGTCACAGGTTTTAGCCTAAAATTATGGACATCAATATAAATTACCCTTATTTCACTTAATTCTCCAGGATTTAAAGATAATCTTCTAATTGGAATAGTATTAGTAAAAGGCGTAATTGAAATATCAATATCCATACAGCCTCTTAAATCTTTTATCTCTTCACCACAACTTTTTCTCCAAACTCCATTATCATCTGATAATAAAGTAATATTTGTAGATTTACTATCAAATTTCCTTATATCAACTTTATTTACTTTCCAGTTTAAATTGCAATTTATCTCATAATTAATACGAAATGGTGTATTTTCATTCATGCCTATAACAACAGAATTAGCTACTATTTTATCTTGATCTTTATAAAGGCATAAATGTTCTGTAGAAAATTCATCTAATGCCTTCCAGATTAATTCTTTTTTCATGCAATATATCCTCTCTTTATCTTATTATGTAGTTATTAAATTAATTTGTCTTAAAAGTATATCATTAATAACTTTATATCAGGAACATACTAGTTCAATTGTTTATTATATACTTATATTACTATTATTGTTCAATATATTTCAAATCAAATATATTAAATAATATCGACAAAATAGTACTTTAATATGAATTCTATAAACTAGAAAGTATTTATTTATAAATTTTGTACAAAAGTTTAAATAATATAAATTCTTGTTTAAGCACATTGAATAAATATCTTTTTATTAACTTATTAAGAATAGCTTAAATAAAAACTAGCCCTAAGAATTATTCCTAGGGCTAGCTTAACTATCTTATTATCCTAAAGTTGCAACCATAACAGCTTTTATAGTATGCATTCTGTTTTCAGCTTCATCAAATACTATAGAAGCGGAACTTTCAAATACTTCATCAGTAACTTCCATTGATTCTATGCTGAATTTTTCATATATCTCTTTTCCAACTTTAGTTTTTACATCGTGGAAAGCTGGTAAACAATGCATGAACTTAACATCCTTATTTCCTGTTAATTCTAACATCTTTTTATTAACTTGATATGGCATTAATAATTTAATTCTTTGTTCCCATACTTCATCAGGCTCTCCCATTGATACCCAAACATCTGTGTATATAACATCTACGTCTTTAACGCCTTCTTCAACATTATCAGTTAATGTTATTTTACCACCAGTTTCACTTATAATTTTTTCACATTTTTTAACTAATTCATCTTCTGGGAGTAATGATTTTGGCGCTACAATCCTAAAGTCCATTCCCATTTTAGCGGCACCTATCATAAGAGCATTTGCCATATTATTTCTACCATCACCAGCATAAACAAATTTTATTTCACTAAGTGGCTTTGAGAAATGTTCTCTTATTGTTAAAAAGTCAGCTAATATTTGAGTTGGATGATCTTCATTTGTAAGTCCATTCCATATCGGAACTCCTGCATATTTTGCAAGCTCTTCAACTATTTCTTGTCCATATCCTCTATATTCTATTCCGTCATACATTCTTCCTAAAACTCTAGCAGTATCTGCTATAGATTCCTTTTTTCCCATTTGGCTACCTGTTGGTCCAAGGTATGTTACATGAGCTCCTTGATCATGTGCAGCAACTTCAAATGCACATCTTGTTCTTGTTGAATCTTTTTCAAACAATAGCGCTATGTTTTTACCTTTTAATTTTTGCTCTTCAACTCCAGTATACTTAGCTTTTTTTAAATCTTGAGCTAAATCAAGTAAAAAATTAATTTCCTTTGGTGTAAAATCCATAAGTGTTAAAAAGTGTCTGTTTCTAAGGTTAAACATATTCAATTCCCCCTAATTAATATTTTTATACTTAGCTATACTTAAATAATCATTAAGATTTATTACTTTAAATCTTAATTTAATACTTTAATTCTTCTCTAATAAACGGCATTGACATACATCTTGGGCCTCCTCTTCCTCTAGAGAGCTCACTAGAAGCAATAGAAAACACCTCTATATTATGTTTATCTAAAAGTTCATTAGTTACATAATTTCTGTCATAAGTTATAACTTTACCTGGTGATATCGCTAGGGTATTAGAACCATCATTCCATTGTTCTCTTCCTGAAATTATTTGATCTCCATTACCACATCTTATAAGGGTAATATCACGGCCTAAATATTTAGATAATATAGCTTCTAGACTATCTTCCTCTTCTATTGCAACTATTTCATCTTTAGTTTTATCATAACTTAAATTTGTTACTTTCAAGCTAGCTTCTATAGCTGGATGTATAGTGAATTTATCATAATCAACCATTGTAAATACTGTATCTAAATGCATAAATGCCCTTATTTTAGGTATGTCGAATATTAATATATTTTTAAAACTTTCATTAGCTCTAAAAATATTTTTAGCTAAAGCAAATATAGCCTCTTTGTCCGTTCTTTCACTATATCCTACTGCTAAGACATCTTTAGACAATACTAACTGATCTCCACCTTCTATGTGAAATTCATCTTCTCTATCGTAATAAATTTTAATATTAGAGTCTTTGAAATTAGGATGATATTTAAATATATATTTACCAAATATACTTTCTCTTCTTCTAATAGGCTTTTTCATAGAATTAAGAGATATACCATTTCCTATGCAAGCAAATGGATCTCTAGTAAAATATAAGTTTGGCATAGGGTCTAGCAAGAATGGATACTCATTAGAGCTCTCCTTCATAGAGATATCAATTTTTCTAATTCCTGCCATTACAGTATCTATCATCTCTTTAGGTAACATAGATGAAAGATATGACTTTATTTCACTTTTAATATAATCCTTTTCTATATTACTTTCACGTATAACTTCATTTATAAATCTTTCCTTAATTTCTGAATTTTTTACAACTTCAGCTGCTAAATTCTCAAGATATAAAACTTCTACTCCATTGATTTTAAATAAATCTGCAAATTTATCATGCTCATCTCTAGCAATTTTTAAATATGGAATATCATCAAATAAAAGCCGTTCTAGATACTCCGGTGTAAGGTTCTCTATTTCTTTTCCAGGTCTATGAAGAAGAACAGTTTTTAAATTACCAATTTCTGAGTAAACTTCTATATTTCTTTTTTCCATAAACTATCACTTCCTTAATTCATAATGAGAAACCTCTCATTTCTCTATAGGATACCCTACTTTCAATTCATAAATCTATTTAACTATCTTAGTACCTGATAGTCCCTTCAATGCTTCTTTTGCTTTTGAAAGAGAAGCAATTATTGCAACTTTATTATTATCATGCATTACAAATTTTTTACATGCCTCTACTTTAGGTAACATACTTCCAGGTGCAAATTGACCTTCTGATATATATTTATCAACTTCTTCTAAAGTTATAATATCAAGTGACTTTTCTTCTGGTTTATTATAATTTATACAAACTCTCTCTACTGCTGTTAATATTAGCAAGCAATCAGCATCTAATATCTCACTTAATTTCTCTGCTGCAAAATCTTTATCTATAACTGCGGCAACTCCTTTAACCTCTGAATCTTCTCTGATTACAGGTATTCCCCCTCCACCGCATGATATTACTATATTGTTACTATCAACTAAATATTTAATTGTATTTTTTTCTATTACATCTATTGGTTTAGGTGATGCAACTACTCTTCTATATCCTCTACCAGCATCTTCTTTCATAATATATCCTTGTTCTTTTTCTAATTTCTCAGCTATTTCTTTACTGTAAAATGATCCTATTGGTTTTGTTGGATTTTGAAACCCCTTATCATCTTTATCTACAACAACTTGAGTGATTATTGTGGCTACAGGTTTATTTATATTTCTTCTAGCGAGTTCCTCTGAAATGGCATTTTGAAGGTGGTATCCGATGTATCCTTGTGAGAATGCTCCACATACATCAAATGGAAATAATACATTTGTTTCATTTTGCTTTATGGCATCCTCTACAGTAGCTACTATTTGTCCAACTTGAGGTCCGTTTCCATGAACGATAGATATTGTATGACCATCTTCTATCAAATCTACTATTGATTTTGCCGTTTCTTTACATGTTTCTAATTGAGCTTTTGCACTTTTATCTTTTGGATTTGATTGTAATGCATTTCCCCCTAAAGCTAATACAATTTTCATTATTAACCCCCCCATATATTTTTAACACTATTTTATCCGACGCACATATTCAGAATATTAAGATATTTATAACTTCATAGTA
>NZ_DDOV01000003.1 GCF_002341865.1 Clostridium sp. UBA2485
TTTTATTATGGAAATTAAAATCATACATAAGTTAAATTTTCATTAAGGAACCCTGTAAATTCCTCTAATATTCCTAGGGTTAATTATTAATTAAATAAACCGCTCCTTCACTATAAATCATGTTATTAAATAATTGACATTTATACTTTTCTAACTCTACATTTATAAATAATATATTAGACTTTATCTCTTCATTTCTAGCACATAATTCCGAATGCTCTAGTTTTTTAAATTCCCATATTTTATTAGATATAATATTATCACTTTCAACAGATAATATTAAATTATCAAAAGCTTTTTCAATTTCTATATTAAGCTTTAAATTTAATTCCTCTATGTTTTCAAAAATCTTATCACAAATCAAAGATGCTACAATAGGTTTTTGTTCAAGTAAAAGTTCCTTAATATAATTCTTTTTATTACTAATCTTTTCCTCTGGTTTTACAAAAACAGTTCTTACCCCTTCCTTTAGGCTCTTTATAATTCCCTCTTTTGGAAGTATTTTTACATCAAATTCTAAATTATTAATAAAGTCTTCATAATGAACTTTGAAATTACTTGTCATCTCTTCTAAGGTTATGAAAGATATTTTAGTAGAATCCTTAGAGAATTCATCACTAACACTTAATATTACTTTTCTATTTTCTTCAATATTGTTTTTAAGTTCTATCTGCTCTTCATGAACTTTTTCATATTTAGCTAGATATACCTCAAACTGCTCATTTAATAGCTTATATATATTTTCGCTACACCAATTATTGATGATTTCTAGAATTCTATATTCAGCTTCTTCTCTAATATTTTTTATATCTTCTATATCATCTATTAGCTTCACATTTTCTTCAATTATAGATGGTATATACATATTTAACTTTGACTCTAAATACTCTCTTAAAAATATAAGATCACTTTCTACTTTCCCTTTAAATTCTTTAATGTTTAATTTAAGCTCATCCTCAAATTCTTTTGTTTTAAAGCTAGTCTCTTCCATCTTATTAACTTCCACTCTTTTGTAGTCAAGTTCCTTATCTATTTTTTCATTGATTTTATTTATTTCACTTTTTAATAAATTAGCAAAATCATTAAATCTATATAAAGTCATATTATTAGGCGTTGTTTTTTCTATTTCCTCTAGTAGCTCTTTATGCTCTTCTCCACTAGCTACTATTTTTATATTTTTATCTATTTCTTCCAAAATATCTTTTAGAACATTTTTTCTATTTTTAAAATCATCATAAGTTAAATTCTCATTATTGGTTATTACAAATAAAAGTTTATCTAAATTAATATCTGCACTTAATTTTTTTAAATCTTCTATTTTTTCTTCATCCAAATTTTCCATGCAATCTATAGCTATTATTACTAAGTCTGCCACTAACATTTCATCCTTAGTAGTAACATCAATTATAGTAAAAATACCGCTTTCGAACTTTTCTTTAAAACTCTTATTTTCAAGTAAAAGCTCCAACAACTTTTCTCTACTATTTTCTTCACTACCTAAAAACACTAGTTTTACTGTATTATCACTACTCTTATATTGATTTTCATAGCTTATATTGGGATTAAACTTACATTTCTCTCCTACTAAATTTACTTTATCTACTAAGCCAATCCACGGATATTTTTGTAAAGGCTTTTTAATAGGCTTTATCTCTTTTAAAATTTCACTTAGCAAATTATCAACTATCTCTTTTTTATCATTTATATTATTTAATTCTAATATAGATAATAATTTAGTTGCCCCTTCAAAACTGTTATAAAAATCATTGTTTCTAAGGGAAGCGTTTATAAGATAAAATATAAAATCTTGCTCAAAATTTCTTATTTGAGAGTTTATATACTTTTTATTATCTAAATCTATATAAATTTCTCTTAGTACTTCGATACATTGTGGAAAATAAGAATAATCATTGTTCTCATAACTAATCTTATCAAAGCTTTCTCTAAGATAAAGTAAAAGCTTATTTAAAGCTATATCCCAATCCTTAACAGCTGTATACAAGGATATAATTAATAATCTCCACTGGTCAAACTTAAATGTAGTTAAAAGCAAATTGCAAAATTTGATAGCTTTTTCCACAGATTGAATATTAAAAGCCTTACTATTTTGACAGCATTCACAGGCAATATCTATAAAAAACTCTTCTTCACTTCTGCTATATTCATCATAGCAAATTTCCAGAGTTTTTAAAAAAGCATTATTATCTTTTAGAAATAATACTACATCTTTGTTTATATTACTGTATTCAGGTACAACCTTTATTATATTTCTAGCTGCTTCATAGGCTTTATCAGTATTCTTAAGTTGTTTAGAACTGTTATAGATTGCTCTATTTTTTTCTAAAAATAGAAGTTCTCTATCACTAGCTATGCTTTCATAAATTTCTAAAGCTTCTTCTACATTTTTATTTATATCTGCTAAACTCTTTCTAGACCACATCATAAGTTCAAATAATGTTATATCATCTTTATCCTCTAGCATATTAAAAAACTTTAAGTTAAGTTTTGTACTCTCCTCTAAAATTTCAATGACTTTATTAAAATTATTTAATGCAAACTCTCTATTGTTTTTCTCTATGTAAATTTCTCCTAAAGAATAATAAGCAACAACTAAATGTTTAAGTTCCTTATACTCTAATTTGGATATGACTTTATACTCTGTGTTTTTTATTATCTCATTAAAGAATTTTATACTTAATTTTTCATCTATGCTTACCTTATAAGTATTTTTCAAGCTCCAAAGATAATATTTTTTAAGTGCTAAACAAACTTCACAACTTATATTATTTCCTGCAATACTTAAATATAAGGTGAATTTATCCATAGATTCATAACACTTATTTAAAAAATCAAACTGCTTTTTTAATAACAAATCCATTCCTCCTAACATATTGGCAATAACTCTTATAGAATATTTTACCACAGCTTTGTATCCATAAAAACAAATAAAATTGCACATTTTTTAAAGATACAAATTATCTTTAAAAAATGTGCATTATTTTATATTAAGTCTGTAAAATAACTGGTCAAAGCTAGCATAAAATATACTGACATACTGATTAGCTATCTTTTTTGAAGGTACCTTAATTAATCCAGTAGTATATATCAATCATAATAAAGTTGTCTTTAATCAGTTTTTTTGTTTTTTAATAATTAAATTATTGTAATTTCAATTTCATTATACAATTAGTTTATTTTCCTATAGATTTAAAAGTTCATAATATTAAGTTTTTAAATCTATTTAAGAGAATCAAGAAATATTTAACTTGATTCTCTCTATACTTAAGCTTATTTCTATATAATAATTAAAGTTTAAGTTTTTATATTCTTTTTTCTTATAATATTGTTTAGTTATAGTACTATTTGTTCCTTATTTCTTATATGAAAGCTTTTCATTATTTTAATATATTTCAAATCAGCTCTTAAATATTCTATCCAATGTCATAGTATATTAATTATATTTACAGTTAATGTTCCTATATTTTATTTACCAATATAGTTTTTAATACTGTTATTAAAGTATAGTAATTTTATAATTCTTTCTTTTGGGTTCTTAACTTATATATTAGATATATTATACTATATGCACATTTAATGTATTTGTTGACTTTATTTTCATCATTAAAAGACCTATGGAAATCCATAGGCCAATATATTAAACCTGACCATAAAAAATGATCAGGGAGCTTAGGAAGCTTTTTAGCTTCTAGCATTGCTATAATATTCAATCCATTAAACTATCACATAATGAATTGATATATAGTTATAAAATTCTTTATCCCCTAATTACTTAAGACACCTAAAACATATGTATACTCAATTAATTATATTTATGAACATAACTAAATATTCCTATAAGACAAGTAAAGTAAAATAACTACTATATGAACGGTTCTCAAAATACTTAAGTCTAACTTATAATTTATCTTAACTATATTATTAGCTAATTTTTAAATAATAATTATTTATACTTTTTAATATTCACATTTATCACCCTATCGCATATAAATATTTAATATAGAATCTATATACTCATTTATATTAAATTTTATTATGTATCCTATTAATTACATATATAATTATATTATGTAATCATAGCTTAAAGTTGTGATAACAACTAAACTAATTTTTTTATCAATTTAGTTGACAAATACATTTCTAAGAGTATAATTATATTTATAATTCCTAGTAAAACACTCAAGTTTAATCATTGGCCAGTTTATATCGAATGTGAATAATCTAGTAGAATGCGTTGAAGAAGGAAAGTAGTATAAATTTAGGTTACAGAGAGAAAGCGGTGGTGGAAAGCTTTTACTGATAATTTATTTGAAGTGCCCTTTGGAGCTGAAATCTGAAATTTTAGTATGATTCTCCAGGTTCGCCTGTTATAGCGATAGGGTATTATTTGTACCTGAATGAGTGGGATAACTATATCCAATTAGGGTGGAACCACGGAGCGCACGCTTCGTCTCTAGATTTAGAGACGAAGCTCTTTTTATTTTTAAGATACATTTTCAATTTTATAGAAGTAATATGCACTCTTAAATTTCTACATTTAATAGCATTTCCAACTTGAATAAATTATAGCTTAAGTTTGGAAGACTATATTATAGATATACTACAGTAAAATTTAAAATATCTTAATTCATTATTTGAAAAAGCTAAGGCATTTTAACTAATTGAGAATTGACTGTTGACAATTATCAATTTCATACTAATGCGAGTTCAAATAATTCAATAGCATAATTATATAAATGCAAAGATTAAATGTGAAAGTAGTACATCTATAAGTATTTAATATGAAAATTTGAAATATATTAAGGAGGATTTATTATGATATTCAATAATTTAATAGATATGATAGGACAAACACCAATAATAAAACTTAATAAACTAGTAAGTAACGATATGGCAGAGGTATATGTAAAGCTTGAGAGATATAATCCTGGTGGAAGTGTTAAGGATAGAGCCGCACTGGGAATGATAGAAAAAGCTGAAAAAATGGGACTTTTAAAGAGTGGTGATGTCATTGTAGAACCTACTAGTGGTAATACTGGAATAGCATTAGCTATGATTGGCAAATCCAAAGGATATAAAGTTATAATAGTTATGCCTGATACTATGAGTGTTGAAAGAAGAAATATTATAAAAGCTTATGGTGCTGAATTAGTATTAACTGAAGGTGCTAAAGGTATGAAAGGTGCAATAGAAATGGCCTTAGACCTTGCAAAAAATAACGATAACTACTTTGTACCTCAACAATTTGAAAATATTGCTAATGCAGAAAAACATTATGAAAGCACTGCAGAGGAAATATTAAATGACATATCTGATTTAAATGCTTTCGTAGCTGGTGTAGGTACTGGAGGAACTATTTCTGGTGTAGGTAAAAAACTTAAAGAAAAAATTTCTAATATAGAAATAATAGCCGTTGAGCCTTTTAACTCCCCTGTTTTATCAGGCGGTTCACCTTCTCCTCATAAAATTCAAGGAATAGGTGCAGGTTTTGTTCCTAAAATATATGATAGTGAAATAATTGATTCAATAATGACTGTGAAAGATGAAGACGCTTTTAATACTGCAAAGCTTATGGCTAGTGAAGAAGGCTTCTTAGTGGGTATATCTTCTGGAGCTAATATATATGCTGCTTTAGAAATAGCTAAAAAATTAGGGTCAGATTACAAAGTTCTAACTATTGCCCCAGATGGTGGAGAAAAATATTTCTCAATGGGATTGTATGATTAATTTTACTTTTTATAATTTGGGTGTGATTTTATGTTTAGATATATAGTAGAAGATTTAAAGACAATTAAAAGTAAAGACCCCGCAGCTAAAAGTTTATTGGAAGGCTTTTTATATCCATCTTTTTATGCATTATTGCTTTATAGATGGGCTAATAGATTATATAAAATACGTTTTTATTTCTTAGCTAGATTTATTTCTCAGCTTGGAAGATTTTTAACAGGTATTGAAATTCATCCAGGAGCTACTATAGGAAGAAGACTTTTTATAGATCATGGTATGGGTATCGTAATTGGAGAAACTGCTGAAATCGGTAATGATGTAACTATTTATCATGGTGTTACCTTAGGTGGTACAGGACATGACCAAGGTAAAAGGCATCCTACTCTAGAAGATAATGTATTAGTTGGTGCTGGTGCAAAAATTCTTGGTCCTATAACTCTAGGAAAAAACTCAAAAATTGGTGCTAATGCAGTAGTCTTAAAATCCATTCCTGAAAACTGTACCGCTACTGGAATACCAGCCAAAGTAGTAAAACCAAAGATAGAACATTTAAGGCTAATAGAGTATGTTATATAAGAAATTAATACTAGTATGATATTACAATTATTATTATGAATTTTAACTCTACCCCTTGGGAATACTAAAGAATCTACATTATTCCCAAGGGGTACTTTAGTATTCTAATTAAAACTATTGAATTGACAACTTACAATGAAGAACTTATGATATGATAGTACTTTAAGAATTATATATACGAGGTAAGGTAATGAACGATTTTAAAAATTTTAATATAAGCCATAATATGATAAAATCTATAACTTCAGTAGGTTATGAATCACCATCTGAAGTTCAAAAAAAAGTTATTCCTTTAGCACTTAAAGGAGAAGATTTAATTGTAAAGTCTCAAACTGGCAGTGGTAAAACTGCTTCTTTTGGTATACCACTTTGTGAGAAGCTAGAGACAGAAAAAAATGCAGTTCAAGCTTTAATTTTAACTCCTACTAGAGAATTATCTATACAAGTAAAAAATGAAATTTCTAAATTAGGACTTTATAAAAAAATTAAAGCAATAGCTCTATATGGTAAAGAGCCTTTTTCTCTTCAAAGAAAAGAATTATCCCAAAGAGTTCATGTAGTAGTAGGTACTCCTGGAAGAGTTTTGGACCATATTACTAGAAAAACTCTTAATGTTGAAAATATCAAGTATCTTATAATAGATGAAGCAGACGAAATGCTTAATATGGGTTTTATTTCTCAAGTTGAAAGTATTATAAAATCTCTTCCACATAAAAGACAAACTATGATGTTTTCTGCTACCATTTCTGATGAAATTAAAGCTTTAAGTAAAAAATATATGAATTCTTCTTATACTACAATTGAAATTTCTCCTGAAAAGTTAACCTTAGATAATATATCTCAAGGTCTTTATATAGTAGAAGATAATCAAAAATTAAAGCTACTTATGGATTTAATTAAAACAGAAGATATAACTCAGGCTATTATTTTTTGTAGAACAAAAGATAAAGTTAGTGAGGTCTACCAAAAGTTAAGAAAATACAACCTTCCCCTTTGTGAAATTCATGGAAACATGCTTCAGAAAGATAGACTAAGCACTATAAAAGGTTTTAAAGAAGGTAAATATTTATTTATGGTTGCCACTGATGTAGCTGCAAGAGGTATTGATATTTCTACAGTAAGCCATGTTATAAATTATGACCTTCCATTAGAGGTAGAAGCATATGTACATAGAATAGGAAGAACTGGTCGTGCTGGTGAAAGTGGTACTTCTCTAACCTTTGTAACACCTTATGAAGATAAATTCTTAAAAGCTATTGAAGAATATATCTCTATGAAAATTCCTGTAAAAACTCCACCTTCTGAAGAAGAAGTCAAATCTTCTATCAATAAAGAGTTTAAAATAAAAATTAAAACTCCATCTAGTAATGATAATGTGGTCAAAATATATATTAATGGTGGTAAAAAGAAAAAGATAAGACGTGGGGACATAGTAGGTGCTTTAACTAATAGTGGAAATGTTCCTTCTGACTCTATAGGAATTATAGATATTTACGATACCTATAGTCACGTAGATATACTAAACGGTCATGGCAAAACTTTACTTAAAACTCAAAGTGAAATAAATATTAAAGGAAAACCTACTAAAATTAAAAAAGCAAAGGCTTGATTAATTAAGAATTCCAATATAATTTAAGAATCGTGATTTTATCACGATTTTCTTTTTTTTATCACAATTTTTGCATTATTAGGAATTATATATTATAATAACTTTGTTCTAAATATTGTATTTATGTTAATATTTTCATGTTTATATTATTAACATAATTTTATATTAACTTTAAATATAATCATATTTAGCTAATTATTTTAATATTTTAATGGGATAAATTGTTTAAGACGTCTTCAGAAAATGATCAGTTACTATACTAATCGACTTTAGGCGACTAATATAAAATTATAAGGGGGATTTGTAAATGAACAAATCAATAAAAAAAATTATTACTTTTTGTACAGTTATGGTATTATCTTTAACTGTAGTTGGATGCTCTAAAAAAGATTCATCACAAGAAGGAAATTCATCTAAAAAAGAAACGGTGGAGAAAAAAGAGGCTATGACACCAGAACAAGTTTTAGAGGAATATTTTAAAGATGTAAAAAAAGCTGAGAATTTAAAATCATCTAAGGATGTTAATACAATTTTAGCTAAAGCTTTTAATAATGATGATTCTAATACAGATTTTGTTAAAGAAATGGGAAAAGAAAATACTGATAAATTTATCAACGATTTTATGATTCCAATAGCAAATAACATAGAATATAAAATAGGTGAAACTAATATTAATGACAACAAAGCAACAGCAAAAGTAAATATCACTGCTATAGATATTAGTGAAAAAATTCAAGATATATTTGGTGGACTTATAAGCGAAGGTATGAAATTAGCCCTTGATGGAAAAGAACCTACAGATCAAGAGATAGCTGGAATTCTTATAAATGAATTGATAAAAGCATCAAAAGGAGAAAATGTAAAGAAATCAAGTTCTGATATAGAAATAACTTTAGAGAAAAAAAATAATGAATGGATTGTTAATGAAAATACTCAGCTTGAAAATATATTAGCTGGAAATCTAAACAAGATAGGAGAAAAATTCANNTAAAATTCAAATCCCTTGATATGGGAACTCCAAATAATTAATAAATTTTATTTTTTAGTATCAATTAAATATTTTAATCTATAATAAGGTACTTCTTTTAAGAGGTACCTTTATTTTATTAGCTTAAAAAACTATGCTAATTACTTCATTTAGCATAGTTTTTTTACATTTAATTGTATAACTCTTAATGAAAACCATAAGAAAAGTATGAACTATTCTCTATTAAATATCTCCGTATCTCCTAGTAGTGTAATTTCATTATTATCAACAATTATTCCACCAGTATCTTTAATTGCATATACCTTATCTTTCTTTTCAGTTAATACCTTGTTGATATAACTTTTTTGCATTTCTGTCTCCTCATAATGAACTTCGATACCAAAATCTTTAATCAAATTTAATCCTTTATTATATGAAAATTTATCATAGTCTTCATCAGGAGTAATATGATACTCTGCTATTTGAATCATTGCTCCAGCACTACTGCCTATAATAACACCAGTAAAATTTTCAATATCATTTATTAAGCCGAATTCCTTTAAGCGACACATCATTTTATCAGGTAATCCTCCAGTGAAAAATATTATATCGCTCTTTTTTACCTTTTCTTTTGCATTTTCCTTAGTATCTTTAAAATAATTTATCCAGTTTATATTTTCTTCTGCAATTCCATAGTTCAAAAATGGTAGAAGAACACTGTTGTAATACTTTCCATTGTTTTTACTGTAAGCATACTCCCATTCCATATTATTACTTATCTTTTCATTAAAAGAAAATGGTATTATCAAAACCTTATCATTACAATTTATATATTTTTCTATTGTATCTTTTGCCCATCTTTCATGAAAATTATATTCACTAAACAGTATATTAACCATTAATATCCCTCCTATTAATTTACTATAACTTGCAGGTATAGTAAATCATATACTGGTTATATACAAATATTAAAAGAAATATTTTATATCATTATAAAAGAAACTTTAATTTCTCATTGTTCCTTGCAAAATCCTATAAGTAATCATCATGATATTTAATTCTATTAGTTTCTATCTGCTCCTGTGTGATTTTATTTATTGCTTCTTTTTTAATATAGATGATATGATACTATATGCTGAATAGCAGAAAAGAAATATCCCTAGAGCAATATATTTACCATCCTTACTTTTAAGTGCTGAAAGTGTTAATAAAATTGATATTATAAAAAGAATTACATTAATAATAACTCTAGCAAACATAAATATACCTCCAAGATTTAACTTAGAGGTATATTCACTGCAAAGCATTTAAAGTCCTTTTAACTTTTAATATGTTAATAAAATGTTTTTATTAACATATTAAAATAAACGTAATTAATTGAAAACTTCTCATGATATACTAAAAGTTCCCCTTAACTCTTAATTTTTTTCTCTTAATTTTTTATTCCCACAGAAAAGCTATTATTATAGAAATTCAACTTATTATTATAAAACGCATATAAGAATTCTTAATGAAAATCTAACTTATACATAATTTAAACAAGAAAAATTCTTTTCTATGAATGAAAAGTAAAGAATTATAGTTAAAACTCCACCGTCAAAGCCTTTGGAGTTTTTTTAAATAAACTTCATTTTAGAAATTCACTAATAGTGAATTTCATCCTAAATCTTTCATTTTTAATTATTAATCCTTAATTTCTAAGGGGTTAATCTGTTTTATAGAAAATTTATTTTTCAGAGTATATATTAAGTTTTAGCATTGTATCCCTATACTTATCTTATTTTTACCCTAACGCTAATAGAAAATCTTTATAAATCTCCCTACTCTTCTGACTTGCAATTACTGTTAATAGCTTTTTTTGCTATACTTAAAGATACTAACACTACTAAAGCTGCAATTCCCCATTTTTTTATCTTACTATTTTTTTCTATGTTAATATCCTTTGTATCACTAACCTCATTTTCTATGTTTCTTCTAATAATATTCATAAAGTATACATCCTTTCATCATTAAATTTATAATGTAACTAAGAATAATTATTTTTCATCTTAGCTTTCTATAATCATATACTAAGTTATTTAAATTAAAAGAATAGTAATAATAGCTTAAAACAACATTAAATACAAATTAGAAATTCTAATCTTATCATTAAAAACCTATTTTTTCATAATTTTATATTCTCTTCCTTTAAGTTAATGGTATAATTTGTATATGAAATTGTAACCTCGATAGTTAAAAATTTAAAGAGTAATGGAGGAACCTGTATATGATAAATCAGCTTGATTTAAAGGATGAAAAAGTTCTAGAAAAAATACTAGATGTACAAATACCATCTTATAAGATTGAAGCAGAAATTATTGGATTTGATGAAATACCACCATTAAAAGACACAATTAATACTTTAAAACAATGCAATGAAATTTTTTACGGATATTTTATTGATGATATTCTAGCTGGCATTGTTTCCTATAAAATTGAAGATGACACTTTAGATATCCATAGGGTTGCAGTACATCCTTCTTTCTTTAAAAGAGGTATTGCAAAGGAGCTTATTAACTTTGTAGAAAAAATTAATAATATAAAAAATATAATAGTATGTACCGGAAAAGAAAATATACCTGCTGTAAATCTATATATGAAAAATGGCTATAAAAAAATTAAAGACATCAAAATTAGGGACGGTTTTTATTTAACATCCTTTGAAAAAATACTATAATTTAAAACTATAATAAATTATTTCACAATATTAATAGATTATATTGAAAAAAATAACTAGCCAGTATCCTTGTCTAGTTATTTTCTTTAATAATATAGATATAACAATTGCTTATTTTTTATCATATTGATGTAAATTATATTGCTCAATTAAGCTTATAAGTGTAACTGCATAGTTAGGATCTGTGGCATATCCTGCCCTTTGCAATGCAAAAGCTTGTCCAATATGATCCTTTTCGTTAAAAAATCCTGCCTCAGAATAAATGCTATTTTCAACTAAAAATTTTCCGTGATCTTCAAGAGAATGGTCCCAGGAATCATAAGCTCTAAAAGCTGCTTTAACCTCAACCTTCACTCCTCCATACCATTCATAGGTTAGCATTTCAACATATTTTCCACTCCAGTAAAAGGCCTTTATACCAAATAAATTATTTGCTTTAGCTGTGAGCCCTGAGCTCCCCCAACCTGATTCTAATATTGCCTGTGATATACTTATTGAAGGCAATACTCCATATTTTTTATAAGTGCTCTCAGCTCCTGGTATTACTTTATTAATGAATTCTTCTTGTGTTAAGTTAAGAGGCACTCCTTCTCCATCTATTAAAATTCCTCCTCCAAACTGTTCATTTAACAAATTTAAACCTACATCTCTATAAAGTTTAATATCTCTCTTTTCTTCTTCTGAAAATCCCATTTCATCCATTACTTGATCTAGGTTTTTTCTTCTATAGGCTGTTACCTTTTCTACTCTTTCTAATTCTTCTCCTTTAATATTTGTTGTAATAACTTTTCTTTCTTCTATATATTCTTCTATAAAAGATTCTCCTAAGGATAAAACATCACCAGATTTTACATCTTTAAAATTTTGTTTATATCTAACTGCATCAATTGCCATTAAATCACGCCAATCAACTTTAACATTTTCCTTGCTAGCACTTTGAGCTCCACTTATATACATTCTAATAATCTCTTCATCTGCTGCTGGCACCGTTTTAATTACTACAAATGAGGTGGCAAACATAATAGGTATCATAAGTAATGCAATAAAAAAAAGTAATATCTGCTTCCAGTATTTTTTTAATAGTGATGCACCCTTTATGACCACATATGGATTCATATAATCACCAGCCTAACCTAAGTTTAAATATCTTGATTTAACTCCATATATTTCTTCAAATTGAACAGGATCTATAACTTCTAATTCAAATTTCGATGCTCTAGTTTGTATAACTACCCTTTGAGAGCCAACAATAAATATACCTTTACCTTTGCTCCCCTTTTTCTTACCGCCTGTACCTTTTAATATTTTTATTTCACTATCACTAAATGAATATAGTTTTTTAGCTACAGGAATATCACTTTCTCCTAGTCGCATAAATAATTTAAAGTATGAATTATCTATAATTGCTTGTCCAAATCGAGGAATACTTAAAAAGTCTGGTAAGTTTTGAGTTGCAGTTATAAGCCTTATTCCAAATCCCCTTCCCTGTTTACTTAATTTAGTAGATAAAAACATAAGTGTCTGCGGATTTTGAGGGTCTGCAAATTCATGACATTCATCTACATATATATCTTTTCTTGTAGGATTTATAGTTCCATCCTTTTTAGCAAACTGCCATGTATCTTTAAGTAAAATATCATATAATGGTTTTTTAACAGCCTCAGGAATATTAGATATATCAAATACAGTAAACTTATCAAAATTCCAATTTGTTTGACCATTAAATATTTTAGAGTAAGTACCTTTTGAATATGGTTTAATACAGGCTTTTAAATATTTTCTTCTTTCCAATTCCATCTCTGCATCAGAGCTTTTTATTTTTTCTTCCATTACTTCATCTAAAGTTGACATAGTACAAAATTCTTTAGGTAGTTCTATGCTTTGAAAATTCAAACCACATTTTTTATATGAATCTCTTATGTCTTCTTCTAATAAACTTTCATCATAGGGTGTAAGCTCTGGAATTATCCATTTGAAAAATACTATAAGATCCATTATTTTTTGAGATAAATATATTCCAATATCACTTTTTACTTCTTGTTGTTCTATAGAATTATCTGATATGGTATTTCTAATGTGAAAGGGATTAACTATAGTTCCCGAAGTTGCAGAAAATATATACCTTTTCCCCCAAGGGAAATTTAAATCTCCTTTAATATCGAACATGATTGTATAATCAACATAGGGTATATTTCTTATAGCATCAGTTTTTATAAAGAATGTTTTTCCTGAGCCTGAATCTGCTAATATACACATATGGGCATTGTTATATAATTTATTTCTATAGTTTGCTATTACCAATCCTCTACTTATTTCATTTTCTCCAATAAGTGTTCCACTTTGCTCCATGAATTCTGAAGAATCAAAGGGTATTATTGATGCTACATCCTTTGTGCTTAAATTCCAGATATAATTTTCAGTAATTTTATTATCTGCAAGAATGGGCATTATTGTATAAAAAGGTTCAAAGCCCTTTCTTTTAATTTCAGTACTTTGAAGATAAGAGCTTGATATTTTAGACCTTACTATGTTTGAAAGAGTATCAAGTTCTTGAATATCCTTTGCGCTTATTCCTATAGTGATATTGGTATCATAGAGACTAACGTTATCATTCCCTAACTCCTCTATCATGTTTTTAGCACTTTCTTCTTGTTTAAAATATTTTTGTCTTGAAGCCTCATCCTTTGCTGATATTGCCCTAGCATTTAGCTCATCAACGGCTTTAGATAATTCTTTTATTATAGTAGCTTTGTTTTTAGGGTTTAATATTATTGCAATATTCACATCTCCTCTTATGTTTAATAGCTTTTTAAGCCATCTATATTCATCTACATTTTGAGGATATTTTGATATAGCATAAAATCTATATAATCTGTTTTCTATTTCTAAATGTCTACCATCTTTAAATCTTACAGCATTTTGTGGATATATATTTTCTAGTAACCAATCCTCTTTATAGGGTTCTACCTGACTTTGTTCCGGATTCATCTTCTCATATAATAACTGCTTTATTTCTTTTTCTTTTAATTGTTCCACATACATTTCCTGTGATTCTAATTCATTTTTCACACTTATATAAGCATCTTCTAAAACTTGTCTTGCAGTATCACTATTTTTATCTTTAATCTCTAGAACCATGTAAAAATTTAATACTGTTCTGCTTTTATTAGCTATACTTTCTAAATACTTCTTTTGTTCTTCTAGAAGTTCTATTCTAAATTCATCAGATAATTCTTCTTTTTGTTTTTCTATATTTTTAATATTAAGTGATATATCAACTCTTTCACTTTGTATATAAATACCTTGTCTTCCTTCAAAGGAATTTAATGCTCCTTGGATCGCATTAGATATATCTCTTAACATATCTTCTGGTGCCAATTCTCCATTGATGGGAGTAACCTTAGCAACTAACTTATACTTATGATCATTGCCTATAATAATGTCTTTCACATCTTTTATGGGTAAGTTAAAAGTTTCTTCTTTATTTTTTATATTATTTTTCTTTGGTATTTTCGATCTTGTTCCAAATAACTTTGCGAACATCTTCTAACTCACATCCCCTCTCATAAATTATGTTGCCTTCTAATTCATATCTTATGATATCCTTCAAAATATCTAATCCTGTTTCTCTATTGTTGAATTCAGCAAATAAAATAGTAGTTAGCCCTATTGCTAACACCCCAAAAAATAAAGTTATAGGGCTAAAATTACTTAATATTGCGAAAACTTCTATAGTAAAAATTGGAAAAAATTTAATAAAATTTCTTGCAGTCATTGGTCCTATTTTAACTCTACCATCCACATGTCGTGGAATACTTCTTTTATTCATAATTACACTCCTTAATTAAACTAATGGTCCAATAGGGGACGAAGATTTTACCATACGTTTCATGGCTCTCATTTTTCCATAGCCTCTTGCAGCGGTTCCTGCTGTTTTAACTGAAATGGAACCTGCGCCAGAAGTATATAAAAAATTCCTTAAAACTTGAGGGCCTTTAAGCATTATAGAAATAGATGCTATACATAATATTGCCATCATAATTCCATCTACAGTAGTCATTATTGTAATTAATATTTGAAGCAAAAACATGTGTATTGATTGAGTGAATACAATACATATGGTCTCTTTAAACCATACCTCAGCACCTTCTCCATCATTTACAATAGATACAGCTGCAATTGGAGCAAATAAAATACATATAAGTAATTCAATATATCTTATACTTCCTGCAATAGCTAATATAAGAAACCCTATTCCTAGGATTAATAGTACTAAAATCATAAGCTGACCTAAATCAGAAAGATTACCTACTAAAGTTTTTGTCTTACTAAAATGTTCTTCAGTTATTTCAAAGCCTATAGCTTGAATAAACTTCATTAATGCATTATTAATTGGTAACAAAACATCTATCACTAAATAAGGTAATACATAAATAGCAGCACCTGACTGCAAAACTTTAATCATAAGTGCTGAAATTGAGCCATTATTTCCTCCTAATACACCGCCGCTTTGATATTTTAAAGCTTCCCAGGCTATTCTAACTAATAGAAATGAAGCAGCAATTATTTGAATATATACTAAGTATTTATTAATATTTATATATTTATTTATGTCAGTTATATTAATAATAGTTTCCGTTATAAATTTAAATGCCTCATTTATTATGTTAGAACATAATTTAGCAAAAAAACCCCAGATTCCTTCTGTAATATTATTAATAATCCAATCCATATTGCACCTCCTTATTTACTAAGAGTGACTTCTAACTGATTATCAATAAAGACTTTCTCAAAGTTTCCCTATAAGAAAAAGACTTTAAATCGATTTTCTCAGTTAAAAGATGATAATAGAATTACTAACTTAAACCCTAAATTGTATTAATTTTTATCAATGTACTTTTACACTATATTATGTAAAAGCTTATTCTACTTATAAAAAGCTTCAGCAATAATCTGAAGCTTTTAATTTATACCTTCATCTTGTCCACTACATAAGTTGCAAACCAAATTAAAAAGAAAACACCACCACCCATATAGACAGTCTTTTTAATATTAGACATAGCTTCCGCTTTCTCTGATCCGTCTCCTTGAAAATATTTAAATGCATGAATAAGAATTACTACTACTGTAACCACTGCCACTAAAGCTAAAAACCATCCCTTAATATCATTTAGTATTGCTGTTATTTTAGGTACAAATGGATTACTTGAAGCCATTATTAAAAAATTCATAATTAATACCCCCTTCCTTTTTCTATTTAATTATACTAAATATTTACTTTAATATAAAGATTTTTACAAATATTTATTTAAAAAGTTATATTACCCGTAAATATACTATATTTTACAATGCATATTTTAATAAATTCTACAATGATTTAATTTTTCATACCATAAATCTACATATTTATATTTAAAATTTATATATGTACTTAACTTTTATATATTTTTTCAACATATAAAGGAAAAAAATAAACTCTATTGAATTATGTTTTGTAATATACTAAATAGCTACTTTTAATATCTTATATGCACTGATTTTTCTCAGAAATACTCTAGGAGGTGAAGTTGTGAAAAGAATATTAATTATTATATTTCTTGTAATTTTATCAAATATTTCATTTATAAGTTGCATCAATGAAAACAAGATTAAAAATGAACCAAAATTTGGAATATATCCTGTAAAGGAAGAACATAAAAGTGGCGCTTTAAGTTACGGAAGAAATGAAAAAGGCGAATATATAAAACCTGAGTTAACTCTTGAGGAGTTACTTATAGATGAAATACCATTAATTACAGAGGAAGATATAAAAAAATATCATTGGAATACTCATGAAATAGAGCTAGCTAAAAATTATTTTAAAAAACATAATATTAAAATGAGTTATAATGCAAATTCTGATAATGCAGGAAGTAATTTATTAGGAACAAAAGAATGAGATGCAGTTGTTATAACAGCAAAAGGTAAAAGAATCTATTGTGCAGGATTTCCCCTTAGCCTAAGAAGATCAAATTTTTTACCTGAAATTTTAATTAGAGATGTAGAAAGTAGCTTTTTTATTGACAAACTTGGAAATAAAAGTTCAGAAGATGTACGAAACAGTAAATATATTTATGAAGCATTAAAAGAAGCTAATATTTTAATAGAAAAATAATTAGTGGAATTCAAAATGTTTTTTACTTAACCTTACGCGATAAAAATAAAGTATGAAATAGTTTTTTATGTGATTAATATATAAAACTACAGCTTAGAATAAAGGAAGTTTAATTCCTATTTCTTTAAGCTGTAGTTTAGATTTTTTTGTATATTTTATGTTAATATCTTAATAGTATATAGATTCTCTGTAAAAATAACTTAACTTTTCAAAAATTAAAGATTGACAATTACAGTACTAATTTAGGAAGAAATTCATTCTTAGTGAATTTCTAAAATAAAATTTATTTTAACCATAATCCTTCATTTTTCATTCTTAATTTTTAATTCATAAAGATTTATTTATAAAAAAATTCACTTTTTAAAAGCTCTGTTTTTTCTCCAATATGATATATTTTTAGGTTATGAAGTGGTCTTGTCATAGCTACATATAAAAGCTTAACATCTAATTGATTTTCTGAGTAATTTTCCTTAGAGGCATTACATATAACTACCATGTCAAATTCTAATCCCTTTACAAGATATGAAGGTATTAATACAACTCCTCCAGTAAAGTCATCCTCTCCACCTTCAACTAAATTAACTTTTATATTTTGCTTATCTAATTCTATCTTAAGCCTTTTACATTCTTCTAAAGTTTTACATATCAATGCAAGAGATTTATATCCGTTATTTTTGTTCTCACTTATATCCTTTTCTAACTGTAATGCAAGACTACAATAATCCTCTAATGGACTTATAGTTATTTCTTCCCCATGTCTTATAACAGGTTTAGCTATCGGTAATTTTTCATCTTTTAAGACCTTTAATACTTCCGTTGCACCATTCATTATTTCGATGGTCGTTCTATAACTCTGTTCTAAGCCAAGCATTTGAGATTCCTCATGAAAAATATAGTTATTAACCTTATCCCAATCATTAGTTCCTCTATAACTATATATTCCTTGACATATATCTCCTAATATGGTCATTGAACTAGACCCTAATATTTCTTTTAATACATGAAATTGTAGTAAATTAAAATCCTGTGCTTCATCAATTACTATATGCTTTAAATTTAAGCTTTCTTCAATTCCATATACCTTTAACTTTATATACATAAGTGGAGCTAAATCTTCAATTTCTACCAAACCATTTTCTAAATTTTTTAAGGTCTCTTTTGCTAGTTCTCCTATTACACCATCTGGTTTCCATTTAATTAAAGACATGATAAATTCCTTATAATATTCTGTTGTAGATAATGGTTTAATATTTTTAAAATAATCTCTTACTAAGCTGCTTAGTTTATTCTTAACCTTTTTAAAAAGCTCATCTCTCTCATCAGCAATAGCAATAATTTTATTTCTTCTTTTAGATGAATCTTTGGAAGCCCATCTAATTTCATTAAGTTTATCCTCATAATCATTTTCTATTTTATCTAATATCTTTTGCTTATCACCTTTTGTTTTATTTATAAAATGCTTTCTTATTTCATTTATCCTCTTTTCAAAAGGCAAATAACTATAATTATTTTTAAACAGTTCTACTATTTCCTTATATGAATAAAGAATTGTTTCATTTACTTTAAAGTCTAATTTAGGAATATAATTTACTTCTACATGTTTAAGAAATCTATCTATTAATTTTTTAAATTCTATGGAAGTTTTAAAGGAAGTGGTTTTTGAGAGATTTTTATTTCCTTCTATTATATTTCTAAGTTTTATTGACGGATCAATTATTTTTAAATCTTCCTCTATAAATTCAAGGGCAAAATCTTCAAAGGTATTTTGCTTTACATTATCCACGCCTAATTCCGGTAAAACATCTGATATATAGCTTAAGAAAAATCTATTAGGAGCTATTATCATAAAATTATCTGGTGATAGAGTCTTTTCATTGTTGTATAATAGGTATGCTATTCTATGAAGCGCTATAGTAGTTTTTCCTCCACCAGCAGCTCCTTGAACTATTAGAGGCTTCCACATATTAGCCCTTATAACTCTATTTTGTTCCTCTTGAATAGTTGAAACTATATCCTTTAATCTATTATCCTTTAAAGAATTAAGACTTGCTTGAAGAAATTCATCATTAGTAGTTATGTCTATATCATAAATGTCCAAAAGCTTGGATTTTTCAATGGCATATTGCCTTTTTAAGCTTATATTGCCATTTATGGCCCCATCTTCGCAATCATACTGAGCAGTTCCTAATCTTCCCTCATAGTAAAGAGTAGCAATTGGTGCTCTCCAATCTACTATTAAAAGCTCATTACTTTCATCATCAACCAAGGAGGTTTTTCCTACATAAAGCCTTTGAATATTTTCTTTGCCTTCTTCTTTAAAATCAACTCTAGCAAAATAAGGCTTTTCTATGCTTTTTTCTAATCCTCTTACCTTAGATTGTAGGCTCTTTTGTAATGCAGTATTTATAACTAATTCATTAAACTGTTCCGCGTTGTCTGAGTTGTAATGGGAATATCCATAATTAACAGCCTCATCAAGTTCCTTTTTTTCTTCAAAAACATTTTTATTATAATTAATTAAGTATTCTAAAATGGTATTTAATCTTAATACCTCTTCATCATAATCAGGATGGTTATTTTTAACCATAGAGATCACCTCACAAATTTATATTTGTGCCACATTGTTCATCGAGACAAATTCTATTCTATATTAGATGTAGTAAAATGGAAAGCCCTCCCATGGTTTATGTAATTGTCTATATTTCAATATTTATGACTTAAATATAAATTTAATAAAAATATCTCTATTTTTCTTGACAGTTTAGAGTTTTTTGATTATAGTATAAGTATAAATTAAGAAATTAATATTAAGGTATTGCATTTATACCTAAAATAAATTACCAGTAATTGTAAGTTCATGGAATAGTTCCATGGCTTTTGTTTTTTGTATGTAAAATATCTTTTATTATTGCCAATTGTTAAGCTAAATTCAATACTTATCTTAACAATTGGCATAATAAAAATTTATTTAAGAAATTAATTTAAATTTTATTCCTTTTGAAATACTTCCTATTTTACAATAAAATCTAAAACCTTATTACAAGTGTCATATATATCTTTACCAGCTATTACTATTGAATTAGGAATATTTATTCCACCACCAATGGCATATACTTTTTCTCCAGTCCCAGGTACAAAGTCCTTTGCTTCTATGATATTACAATTTAAATAATCAGCTAAATATAGTGCTGCTCTTCTATCTACTTCATTGTTAATTACAATTATATTTTTGCTTTTTTCCATATTTACCACAGTTCCATGAATCCCTTCTGCTATAGCTTTTCCTATTATATCTGCTCCAAGCTTTTTATATAATTCCACATCAGCTTTACTATCTACAAAAAAACATTCTATAATCATAGAGCTATAGTATATTGAATTTAGTTCTGCTAAATTATTTTGCTCTTTAACTCCTCTATTTTTAAAGCCTAAGTTTTCTAAATTTTTAAGTATTCTTTCACCAATAGCCCTTGTTTTCTTATCCCCAGGATAAATTAAGATCTCTGCTCCTCTAGCTGCTTCTGTTGGTTCATAACAATTTAAATGAGTGGAGAAAAATATATCTCCTTTAACATTGTTTGCACTATTAATTCCATAGGTAAGTTCCTCATTAACTCCTGATATATTATGAGGAGTACAATCTATAAGAGAATGTTTTGCCATAGATAGATATTTTATTATAGAGCTGTGAATTTTTCTATTTTCTACTACTTCATCTACATAATATTTACTACCAGGACATAAAGGGTTATGACCTGCTCTATGTGTTATTTTCATCTCTTTCTCCTCCTTTTTTATCACCTTTAAGTTGCTCTAAAGCATCAATAATTTGCTTAGGCATAGGTACACCTAACTTTACTGCATTTTCGCAAATACTTATTCCTTCGTTTGATATCATAAAGAAACAAAACAGAGTTCTAAGAGAACCACCAGAGCCAATTAGTCTATCTAATAATACTGGTACAATCAAAAGCATTAACACCAATATTTTTTTAACCACTCCCTGTAATCCTTCCTTAGAACTCAACTTTCCACCAATATAAGCACCTATCACTCCTGTAATATAATCTAAAAACATAAAAACAATAAGCACCTGAAGTATTATATCCCATCCACCAAAGAAATAAGTTATTATACTAATCAATCCTCCAATAAATCCTGTTGTTATTCCCCTTTCTTTTACAGAACCCATGCTCTTTAAAGCATTTAATAAAATTTCAATATTATATCACCACCTAAAAAAGCTGTGAAAAATCACAGCTTTTTGATTCAAAATGCACAATGCACAATTCACAATTTTGGATATTTCTCAGCATGGCTGAGAAATTTATGATTGATTGTTTTGGGGTTACTTCGTAATTTTTTATTAGTTTATTTTAATATTGTTAATAATATTAAAAAGTTATAAATAAAAAAGACCTATTGTGGTCTTTGAGTTGTGTCATAAAAATTATCTATTCTGCATTAATTTTTTCTAGCAATTCTTGATATTGTTCGGTTGTAATTCTGCTAAAAGTAAAGAATATATCTAACTTATTTGTCATGTCCTCTTTTTCGTATTTGTTTGCACTAATTAAATTTGATAGTAAATTATATAACATCTTTCATTCCTCCATTTTCTAATAAATTATTATATTCTTTATCTATAACATAGTTTTGTACTTCTAATAGTTGCTCTTTTAAGGCTTTAATCTCTGCTTCTAATTCTTCCTTTTCTAATTCTTCTTTTGTTGGTTCATATTCAAACCATTCATAGGTAACTTCACCATATTCTCCATAGGTTTCTTTAATGTAATTGTACCATTGTTCTAATTCAGCATCCTTACATTCGTAATAGTGTTCTCGTAATTCTGTGACAATCTCAACAGTGTCATCCTCGTTTTCAATTATATCAACTACTTCTAAGATAAAATATCTTATTTTATACATAAAATTCCTCCTTTAAGGTATAAGTTTGGCTGTATATGACCCTCCACCAGTTAGGTAGCACAAATAATAATTGTTACCGGAATCGCCTTCTGTGACCCATTTAGTTGTACCATAATATGTCATACCACCTGTGAATTTTGTGATATCTTTATTCGTTAAATTAAGAACAATCATATAACTATTATCAACACTATATTTTGACGAATTACTCCTAATAACGTTAAGGTCGTGTGTAAATATACCAAAGTCATTAAACTTGCATCCAATACCTAAAGTTATTGTGTGATTATCTGTTGGAAATCTATTGTCACTACAGTCTTTGCCTATAGAAATGTACTTAGCATTATACATATAATTACGATTACACCCCATATCTATAGAGATATGCGTTGAATTCCTTATGTCGTTAGTGTTGCTATTCTTATCTATATTTACCGTATCTGACGCCGTAATTGTATTATTTGATGAGTTTTTAGAAATATCCACACATGAGCAATTAAAGACATTAGAGTTGTAGTCATAGCTTGTTGTTAGTCCACTCTTATTCTGCCCTCCTGCACATAGATTAGAAGTGCTAGTTGATTGAACGTTCCAAAACGAATATCCAATAGAAACCTTCGAGCAACTATTTAAGTAAATTTTTGAATTGTTCCCGAATAAAGCAACCCAATACGACTGAGTAATACATGTAGTAGCTGTTTTATCACCTGTAACCACCCACATAGAATCAAGTATATTTATCCTACTACAATCATTTCCGATACATATATACCTAGAGTCTTTCAATTCTATGTTTGTACAGTTATCGCCAATTCTTATAGTGTGTATATGTTTTTGATATCCTGTGTGTACATATATATCCTTGCAGTTGTTCCCAATTGTAAGCTCAACTCTTGGGGATATGCTTGCAACTAAATATCCGTCTGTAAGCTCATTACCCGTATTGGAATACTTGTAAATATTATTACTCTCTACGTTAAGCACGTCAATAGCTCTATCACAAACTTTGCAAACGTTAGCTTGACCCTCTAGCGTGTTTACAGTTGTTGTTGCCAAAGCCACAAACAAAGATTGACCGTTGTGATAAAACGCTCCCCTAACAACAGTGCCTGCACTAACCCTTTCATTCGTATTAAGAATAGTACCTCCAGTAGTGGCGTAACGTTTAATATCTTGTCTAAACGCAAGAACAGTAACAGCTCTAAAATCATAGTTTGTATAGATATTGTTTTTAGTGTCGTATCTACTATGCACCTTTCCGGTACGAGGAGTGTTAGGAATTTTATCATTATTTAAGTCATTCTTTATATCGTCATCAAATATATCAAATACCAATATGTCGTCTGGATAATCTACACTTTTACAGTAGATTGAAAATGTATTTTTAGTGATTGCTTGCAGTATAAGCTTCTCAGCTTTAGGGCTTGTTACAACCTCATATTTATCCGCGGAACTACCTCCATCTTTAGACCTTAGATAAGTACATTTATAATCTTCCAAAATATAAAAATGACCGACAGAAAGTTTGCTATCCTCAGCCATCTCCTTTAATTTAGCATAAGGATAGCTCTCCGACTTCTGTGATAACTCAGTGACAGCTTTATCAAGAATTCTAAAATTTTCATTGAGAACCTCTATATCTTTTTTAGTCGCCATTTCAGCCATTTGCGACTCAACTGTATCTCCACTTTCTGTTTTTATATCTTTAGCTTTTAAGATAACATCTCCAATTTTTCCATTTACACTAGATACTTTTCCACCGTCTTTTATACTGTCTTTTAGTTCTTTATAGGCTTCATCTATTTTTTTATTGTCATCAATAAAATCTGCTCTTTTAGGATATTCGTTACTCTCCCATTGATTTAGTTGTAGATTAGGGGTTTTGTTTTCACTTGGCATTGTCTTCACCTCTATTCTTTATATTTAAGAAAATATCTTTACTTATAATAAAAAAGCAAAATAATAAGTTCTTTATTAGTGACCTATTATTTTGCTTTTTTAAAATGTTTTATTAAGTTGTTATATACTGACTTTATGCTAGTTTTTTTATCTCTTTTATTGGCTGATATATACTTTTTAACTGCACTTTTATATTCAATATCAGTTATATCATCTAGTTTATATATGGCATCAGTTTTAGGGTTTATACCTTTATTTAATATTCTTTCTCCTATTATTTTTACTACGCTTTCATTTATCATTTATAATAACCCTCTTGTCTTTTCATCTTGTAATAACAATAACTGGTTCTCTAATTCTTCTTTTTCTCTTCTAAGTCTTTCTTCTTCTGTTTCTATATTAGGTATATCTTCTAGTATTAATTCTTTTGTTTGTGGATTTACTGATATTAAAATTTTATTATCTAATGCTCCCCACTCTAAATCTATATAATCTATATCCACTGATCTTATTCTGCTTAATAATTCCATTGTCATTCCTGTGTCTATTCGTTCTTCTAGTGAGCCATTTAATATTGTACCTGTTTTCTTATCAAATATAATTCTTTGTCCTATTTTCATAGTATATCACCTCTTATTTTATTCAAAACATATATAGAGAGTTTTCAAATAGCCAGTACTTGAAAAAGAACTATTCACAGTAAATCCATCATCAATTATTGTATACCTTGATGAATTAGCGCTACCCCCTCCTATACTACCATAATCAAATGAACCAGAACCACCTATCATCAAACTTTCATTCTCTGGTGTACCAACTAATACTCTTTCATATATTGAACTGCCGCCATATGGTGAAGTATATCTCTGATATATTATTATATATGAAGGTTTAAATGATAAATTCGATACAGTGAAAGGGTTACCATTTGGCGTACCAGTTGCCCATTTCTTTCCTACATTAATATTAGGTATCTTATTAATTAAATTATTTAAAGTATCACTACCACTACTACTTTGTCCTTTTGCAGTCAAATTACTAGCAAAGGTGTTTTTCATAGTCTGTATTTTACTTTTCAAACTATCAAAGGTATCACTACTACTTAGTGGGGAGCCGATAACAGAAGCTATATTTTTCTTACCATTATCGGCAAATTGAAAAAGTTCGTTTAATTTATTCTCAACGGTTATACCAGCTGCTGTTTTAATATCCTCAGCCTTTAAGATAACATCACCAGTTTTGCTGTTTACACTGGCTACTTTTCCACCTTTTTGTACAGCATCTTTTAGTTCTTTATAGGCTTCATCTATTTTTTTATTATCCTCAATAAAGTCTGTTCTTTTAGGATATTCATTACCATTCCATTGATTTAACTCTAAATTTGGAGTTTTATTTTCACTAGACATTACTTCCACCTCTATCCTCTATATTTTTCAAATTCATCCCAGGTTAAATTTAGTTCTTCCCATTGATCCCAAGTTCTATTGTAGGATTCAAACTCATCCCAGGTCATATAAGTAAATTTATATTTTATAGATAAGTGAGCTGGTTTGATATCTTCTATGGCTTTTTTAAGTCCTTCTAAGTTAGGGGGAATACCTCTTGTACCTACAAATTTTATTTCAAAGGTATAAGGTTCTATATTTTCAGTAATTTCAACTTCCCCATTGGAAAAGCTTTCACTTACGTTCTTTACGAGCTCTACTGTAACTACACCTTGACCTCTTAGTTTTGCTTTTATGGAGCTTCTTCTAAAATCTTCTGGTGAAGAAAGGTTAGCTTTTATATCTAAAAAATCTTCCCATAAACTAAGTCCCCAAGTGGCTTTTTCAACAAAGCATTGATTTACCAAATCTTCAATTAAATTGTTATAATCATCAATTTCACTTTGTTCGATTTCATAAATTTTAGAAAATATTTTAGAATTTCCTATAAAGGAGGGAAGATATTTTTTAAGCTTCACTTTCTATCTCCACCTTTCCCAAAACTCCAACTGCCCCTGTGTCAATTTCTATATTGGAAGTTCCATCATTGATGGTTAATTCACTATAATCAATGATAGGAGGAATATCTAGTAGTAAATTTGCTATTCTTGTATATCTAATAAGTGGATCTTTAAAAGCTAAGGTATTTAGATACTTAGTTACAGCATTTTCTATTTGAATTTTTACTTCCTCTAGGTTTGCATAGCTAGCTAATTGCAGTTTTACCTTGATATTTATAGGTATTTCCTCCACTCCAACTACATCCACTTCTGCTCCTATAGGTCTTTGGGCTTTAATATATTCTTGTACAGAATTTATTAAATCTTCATTTGGTTTTTTATTGCTGTTATCCATAACTACTACCTTAACTGTTCCAGGCCCCTTATAAAGTGGTATTACCACTGCATTTCCTACTCCATTTACTTCAAGTGCCCATAATTTATAATGATGAATATTTCCACTGGTAGCTGGAAGTCTAACCTTAAGCAGCAATCTCTTTAAAAGTTCTTCATCACTTTCAATGTTGATACCTCCAGTTGCTCCTTCCTCATTTATAACAGCACTTACTCCTGAAATTGAAATAGGAATAGTATTTATAATTTTAGCTGGTACATTATATTTGTTTCCAACTTCTTCTGCCATAGCCTCCACAAAGGTTTTATCATTTTTTATAATACTCTCCTCTGTGGTTATAAACCTAAGCCCACCTTCTGTTTGAAAGATACTTCCTTTAGGTATTAAAGTATCTTTACTTCCTTCAATGGTCAATTTTACTTTAGCTTTTATTCCAATTTTTCTATAGATTCCAAATTCTTTAGCCTTTAATTCTAACTCTTCACTATACCCATTTTCAGCAGCTTTTATTGCAAACACCTTGTTTAGTATTTCATCAAGCTGTAATTTGCTTTGCATAAGTTCTAAGGAAATGGGAGAAAGGGCATCATAAATAAATGAACCTTCAGATTTATCTATATCTGAAGGCACTTTTTTCATCATTCTATCAAGTATTAATTTCTCATTTTCACTATACACTTACCTTAACCTCCCCTAAATCTGTTTCTACTTTAAAATTCACTGTTATTTTATCCTTGTAGCTTAGAACATCAATATCACTTATACCTTTGATATGTGGATTAATTTCTAAAGCCTCTTTTAAAAATCTTTTTATTTCCGACTTGGTAAGTTCTTTAGAATAATTTTTCCCTACTAAGCTTTCAATTTCACTACCATAGTCGGTAGTATAAGCTAAATATCTATATCTCTCTGTAATTAATGCCTTTCTTATCCATATATTAAGAGCTTCTAGTCCTTCCACTACTATAAATTTACCATCCTTTAAGATAAATTCATTTTTTTGAAAGTCCCAAGCATACTCACGTGGAATCTCCTCATTAGTATTTAATTCATTTTCAACCTCTTCTATAACCTTTATATCTTCATCGGTGAATGTTGGAAAAATGCTCACAGTTTCACCACCTTACATAATACTAAAAATTTAGAACTACTAATCTTTATAAGTGCTATACCATCTCCAGATTTTAAAGTTTTACCAAAGTCAATTTTTTTCTTATCTATGCTTACATTTTTAGCTGAACCTTCAATTTTAACTTCTCCATTAAAACTTATTTCTATATTATCTTTAAGTAGATGTTCGCTTATATATAAATTTTCTTTACTAAGGGTAATATCACTTGTTTTAATGGAAATGGGGCTTGTAGAAATAATTTCACCTAATTCTACAGAAGGGGGATTAAAATATTTGCCTTGATCTCTAATTAGTTTTATAAATTCTCCATAGCAATCACTCAATTTAATTTCCCTCCTTTAAATCCATTTTATTTTGTAGACTTACTGTAAGACTCATAGTGTGCTGATTTGATGCAAAGTCAAATGTATGAGTATCAGAATCAATATATAATATACAGTCAACTAAAGCACTTACATACCATATCTTAGCTTTTACTGCATATCCAGTAATACATCTAATATCTCCTAATGCCTCTATATTTACATTACTTTCTATATCCTGCAACATTTGCTTTGCTTTATCCATATATCCATCATCATTTTTTGTAACGCTTTCTTGCAGAACTCCGTACATAGTTATATTCTTTTGATTTTCTACCTTAGTTAAAAAGTTGTTATTTTCATCAAAGATTTTCACTCTATTAATCATATTTTCCATTGAGTCATCATAATTACAACTTATAATGTTTTTATTAGGTTCAAGAACTAATCCATCAATAAGCTTACCTTTTTCAATTAAATTAAATTGGTCTTTATTCATCATTGGGATATAACATTTGTTAGTTTTATCTCTAGCCTTAGTGTAAGCTCTCATTATGATGTCATAAAAAGAAGTATTTTGAGGAATATCACTAATTTTAACTCCAGTTTTAGCTATATTCCCTACCTTTGCCTCTGCTTCACTGCATATTTTTCTTGTTATGTCTTCAGCTGTTATTTGATTAAAATTATAGGACCCTTTAGACTTTGTAAAGTATATTAAAAAATCATAGGCATTAAAGGTAAGTTCTTCGCTGCTATTTAACTGTCTATCAAAAACAATTCCTCTAAAAATTTCTACACCTCTATCATCTACTACCCAAACTACAGTGTTAGGTCTTATTTGAGTTCTATCATGATTTCTATCAAATATAGGATACGTTATAGTTCCCGTAAGTTTTCTGGCACATTGGCTTATACTTCCAGTCAAAGATAGAGATTTAATCATTGGGGTTATTTCTGTAACAACCCACCTATCATATAGTGCATAAACTTTTATCATAATTTTATCACCGTTCCTGGCTTTAAATTAAAGTTGCCTTTAAATCCATTTTTTTCTGCTAGCTCTCTCCAATTATCACTATTTCCAGTAAATTTTTTCGATATTAGCGGAAATGTATCCCCTACTTTAGTTGTATAGGTTTTAGACTTTACATCTACTGGTCTTACAGTAGATGCAATATTATTGGCGCCTTTCATATTGACCTTATCATGACTATAACCGTGCTTTCCTACTATCTTTGATGGAACTTTTATTGGATTGTACTCTTTTAAATCTAATGTAAAATAAACATCTCTAGTTCCATCTTGCTCTAAATAGCTAAAGTTTTCTATAGAAAATAAGCTATTAATAGGAGTTTCAGTTATTATAAATCTTACTGGTTTCATATTTTCTTTAAAATTGTTAATAAGCTCTATTGCTTCATAAGGTTCTGGTGAGCCTTTATATGAAGCAAAACTATACTCTTGACTTGGGAAAAAACTAGATACTTTTAGAGTTTTAGGAGGTGATTTTGCTAAAAAAGTCACTTCACCTAATTGCTCTACATTTACAGTTTTATTTAAAGTACCAGAGCCTACTTCAAAGGATGGAGGAATTACTGGGAACATTAATTTATCATTGTCTTGAATTATCCAAAATTCCATAATATCACCTCTAAATATTAAACGCTGCTTGTTTTATTTCATTAACTATTTGTTTTGCTACTAAGTTTGGATCTGAAGATCCACTTATATTAAATGACATATTAAAATTGTTGCTGCCTCTGTTTTGAACTTGATTTACTTCCTTCTTAGTTAGGACCACTTCTCCTTCATGAAGTAATGCAGGATAATTATTATAAGGTACTCTTGGAAGCCCTGTAGCATATCCTTTTGGTTCTTCCATACCTGATACATTGAATCCCAGAGCTCCCATTATCTTTTTAACAAGGTCAAAAACGCGCCCAAAAGCACTTCCTATGCCATTTACTATAGGTTCAATAACAAACCATACCTTTTCTAGTATATCTTGAACTATAGGCATAGCTGCCTTAACAGCATCCTCAATACCTTTAAATACAGTTATACCTAAACCTAAAGCTGGATTTATTACATCCCAAGCAATTTGTACTGCATCAGATATCATTGGCATAGAACTAATAAACAATTCCTTAAGCCAATCTATTTTGGGACCTAACCATTCTAGAAGTTCTCCTAATCTGCTCATGATAGTCTCAGAAATTTCTGATGCAATTGGTCCAAAATTTTGTATTGCTGCTCCAATTATATCAAATACACTTCCAAATATAGCCATAACAGGCTGTAAAAATGTAATTATTCCATTAAATACGTTACCAACTGTAGTTTGAATAGCTGGAAGATTAGTTTTGATCCATTCAATAGCAGGAGATAAAAACATTCCTATACTACCTGCAACATGCTTGACAGCTTCTGCAGCTCTTTGTCCAAATTGTAAAAAACCTTCTGTATTATTCCCTAATAATTGAGCTAAAGGTCCTAATATTTCATTTATTAAAGGTAAAAAAGCGGTTCCAAAGTTAGTTCCCATGGCTTGAAGACTCCCTGTTATAAGCCCCCATTGCCCGGTAACAGTTTTACTAAATTCTTCTGTTCCTCCAGCAAACTGTACCGTTGCTTTATCTTTAAGAAGCATATCGAAAGCTTTTGTCATTTCATCCTGTGTTAAATCTTCTTTTGACCCCTTACCTACTAATGCCTTGTACTCATTCATTGAATACTCAAAACCAAAATCTTTTGCTGCTGTAAAATCTCCTGCTCTCATCGAAGCTAATGCGTTCATAGCATCATCTGCAGATTTTCCTGGATTAACTGCTGCCATATCTTGTGCTAATTTAACAAGCTCAATTGATTTATCTGTATCTCCATTTACAATACTTAATGCTTTACGGCCTGAGGTTATAATGTCATTTGGATCAAAAGGACTTTTCCCAGCTTCAGCTTTTAAAGCTTCCATATAATTATCTGTAATAGATGAAACTTCTTCTTTGCTTTTGTCCTTATTTTTAATCCCTATAAAATGCTTCATAGCTACTTTCTCTTGCTCTCCCTGCATAGCTGATCCTATAGTAGCATTAAAAGCGGCTTTTGCATCATCACCTAATACAATATCTTTAGCAAATTTTTTGATACCAATAATATTGTTTTTTATTGACCCTAAAACGGCTTTAGTTTTATCTACTGCTTTGAACACTATATTTTTAGGTTTTGGAACAGATGATGCAATATTATTACTATTTCCTAACACATTTGGCGGAGAACCAATAGAGTTCATAGAACCTCCTGGTTGATTTTGTAATGCTAATACTGGCGCAGCATTTATGGTAAGATTTTGTATTTGATCTAGTTCTCCTTGTAATTTTGTCTTTAAATCATTTGGAAATTCAGCCTTAATTTTAGCTTTAACCTCTAAATTGCTCAAAGCCTCTATAATTCTGTTTTTAGCATTAAGAATATCTTTATTTCTAAGCGATATGGAAATGGATATTTTTTTTCCTTCTAATTTATTTAATTCTCTTCTTAATTTAGATATTTGCTTTTCAAATTTAGCAGTAGACTTAATGGCTTCTTTTAATGGTGCAGTATAGTTATCTTGTAACACTATATTAATTCTATTTGATTCTGTCAAATTATCACCACCCTCTATTAAAATTATTAAAATAAGGGAAATATAAAAATCACCTTTAGAATTAATACAAGCTACTCTTGTTGCTAAAGGTGATTTTTAATAATAAAATTATAAATATTCTTCTAAATTATAATTTTCAATTTTAGAATTATAATTATCTCATATATCTAATGTCTAAATAAAAAGCTGTGAAAATTTCCTATACAATTTTCACAGCCATAATATTTTCATTTTTTAATATTTCCATTTTTTCCTCTAGTTCTTTTTCATAAAAGGCTGCTAAGAGAACTCTAGTACCTAGAGGTTTATTATAAAACTCATCTGGCCATATACCTTTTGTCTTCCAGTAATAATATATCATGCCTACCATATGGTCAGAGTTTATGAGTTTTTTATTTCTTCTACCTGCCCTTTACCAAAGCCACTAAGGTCATTTATAGTATTATATAAATGAGACACTTCACCAGGCAATAATAATTTATTTATTAAATCCTTTGGAGTTAAGCATCCATAATATTCTCTAAGTTCTTTAGATTTTAAATTTGGCTCTTTTACTCCTGATAAAAGAACAAATAATTGCATATCATTATTTTTTATGTCTACTTCTCCATCAGTTTTTATAGTAAGAGCATTATTAGTTGCTTCCTCAATTTCACTGGCATTTAAAGCTTGGCATGTGAATACTACCTTCTCACCTGCAAGCTCTGATAATCTTTTTATTTCTACTTGTTTTTCTGGTCTAAAAAGTTTATTGGTATCTACTTTTAATAATAAATCTATTGTACTCACTTAATTTCCCCCTTATATTTGATCTAAATATTCATAGTCTGAAAAAGTAAATGGACACTCTAATTCACCTGGTTTTTCTGATTCCCAGTCAATTAATGTTAAATCGTCAAAAGACATATTTTTTATAGCTATACGCTCTGATCCAAAAGCATCTGGATCAGCCAATTTAGATATAATAGTAAATTTAATATCTCTTCCTTCTTTAATAGCTTCACCTATAAGTTTTCCCATACGACTGCTGATTTTGTTAAGTTTAACCGTACCTTTTCCTGCCCAGCCTACAACTTTTGTATCTTCTCCACCATATCCACAACGTTTTACTACTTCTTTCTTTACCTCTATTTTTGCCTGAAGTCCAAAGGCTTCTGATACATAATCTCCTTCAAGCCACATTTCTCCAAACGATCCATTAATAACTCTCTTTGTTTCTAGCATATATACTTCCCCCTATATAACGAAATTTAAATTTATATCTTCCATAGCATCAGTTATTTTAATTAATCCTTTTAGGAATACTTTATCCTTAGTATTTGCTTCCTTAATTTCTTGTTCATTCATATTATCAACATCAATACCTATAGTCTTAAGATAATTTTTTTGAGTTTCTATATCTATAGAAACCTTATTTTTTCCTAAGTCTAGTAAGTTATCAATTTCTAATGCTTCTAAATAACTTTGAATTGATGACATTAATAGAATCTTATTATCATAGTTATTAGCATATTTTCCGATAAAATTATCCTCAGCGGTTTTCTTTATATCACTAACTATTAAATCCATCATGTCAACTAATTTTATTTTCTTAAAATCTTCACTTTTATCTGCATTTGTAGTTACTAAGCTGTTTACTGCTCTTGCTATTTTTACTTTTTCTCCATCATGTAGAAGTAATAATTTACCACTATCAATTCCTTCATCAAAGCTTTCTTTAGATAAGTGCGGAACATCTTCTACTTCTGGTAATGGCTGATAAGTAGCACTTATATTAAGTGGACATCCTGCTAACATACCTGCTATTCTTGAACAATATTCAGAAGCTGTATATAGATTGCTTCCTACCTTAATATTGTCTGTAGCAAAGTTAATAACACCTTCATTGTCTGCAGCACAATGTGGTAAAACTGCTTTCACTTTTACATCTTTATTACTTCTCATATCTTTTATCCAAGTTGCAATTTTAACAGCATCTTCATTAGTTATAAATGGAACAACTAAATAATCAAATTTTATTGTTTCTAATAATGTTAATGCTTCTGTATAGTTCTCACTTTCCTCAGGAATTATAAGTGCTATAACCTTTTTAGCTGAATTTACACTTCCCATAAAAGCTAGCTCTATCTGCTTTTTATTATTTTCATTAATAGTTTTTGGTATTTCATCTACTCCATTTAATCTTTCAATTTGTATTTTTGAAACTTTGTCCTTTAATATTAATGCAACTATTCCTCTAGTTCCTCTTTTTATCACTGTTGAAGCAGTGCTTTTAAATGCAATATTAATTTGTGGTAATCCCATAACTATATTCCTCCTCTAAAATGAATTTCATTTATTTTTTGATCTTTTATATTTTCCTCTGCAATAATTTGCTCATAGCTTATATCAACTTTAAAATTAGGTATATCATCCTTTACTTCTAAAGTAAGCTTATTAACCATCACATAGCTTTCTTTAACCTTAAGAGTAGTATCAAATAATGAATTAAGCCTATCTACTATTTGAACAAATTCACTATGTGAGTCTTCTTTTGGAAAATATCTTATGTTAAAGATTGCAGATATTTCCTGTAATGATTTTCTCTTTTTTTTACAAGTTGAATTTACTAATTCTACAAAAAAAGCTGGACTTTCAAAGCCATCTTTATTTTCTACAACTTGAAAACTCTCCTTCTCTAAAGCTTCAGTGATTGCCATTCTTACATCATAAAGCACAATCATATTTAATCTCCTTCCAATATGAACTTTCTCATTTTCACTCAAGTGTAGCCACTTACTTGTGATATATATAGCTTCATAGCTCTCACCTCCTTTCAAAAATAAAAAGCTGGCTATTTACAAAATAACCAGCTTTTTAGGCATATACCTTATATATAAAAAGGCACTTAGATTTCTCTAAGCACCTTAAGATAACTTATCACACTATCATTTTATTATTTCTATACTGTACTTACAAGGACATGATTTAGACAAGTTCAGCAATTGAGTATGGAGAATTGACAATTGACAATTTTGGATACTTCTCCTTTACTGGAGAAGTTTAAAATTTTCTTTAAGTGACACAGTCACTTCTATATAAATATCTATCTAAAGAAATTAATTTACTAAAATTAATTTCATCTATAATTGTCAATCGTTCATTTTCAATTATCTATTGCATAACTGTTTCTTAATGAAAAAGGCACTTAGATTTCTCCAAGTGCCGTAAGATAATTTATCACAATATCATTTTACTATTTCTATATGGTACTTACAAGGACATGATTTAGACAAGTTCATTTAATTCAAAATTCACAATTCACAATTTTGGATATTTCTCAGTTAGCTTAGAAATTTATAATTGATTTATTTTAAACTTCCCTTTATTCTCCTGTGAATTGAAAAGGCACTTAGATTTCTCTAAGCGCCTTAATATATTTTATCACAATATCATTTTACTATTTCTATACTGTACTTACAATGACATGCTTTAGACAATTTCATCAATTGAGGATGGAGAATTGACAATTGACAATTGTGGATACTTCTCCTTTACTGGAGAAGTTTTAAATTTATTTCTTAAGTGACACCGTTACTTTTATTAAAGTCTTTTAGACTTCTATTAATTGTTATCTCCTATTTTCTAGTTACATTTGTGAATATTTGCTCAGAATTATACTGTACCTCAGAGGAACCCTCCACTGAAGTAAAAAGCTAGCAATCTTATTGCTAGCTAAAATCTATTTAAGAAATTAATTTGACAAAATTAATTTCAACCATAATTCTCCATCGTCAATTGTCAATTCTCCATTGTTTAAACTTCTAGCTTTAGTCCATCTATTCCAAACAATAGTACACTTAATTCCTCAATTGCTCTTTTTCTATCTCTAGATATAGTCTTTTCGCTGTATCCTAGTTCTTCTGCTACTTCTTCATAAGTTTTACCTTCCATGTATAACAGCTCTATTACTTCATATCTCCTTTCAGCACTTTCATCTTTACTCTTAAGTGCCCTATACTTGTAAAAACTCAGTATAGTTTCTATGTGATTTACTATTATTTTTGTTCTAGTATGTGTTCTTTTAATGGAGTTTATATATAAATCTTCTTCAAAACTATCACACTCCATTAATATTTCTATTGGATCCTCATCTTCAATTTGTGAATTAGTATATATTGCATTATTAAAATGTTCTTTTAAATTAATATAATTTCTAAGCAATAAAGCAGTATTTCTTAGTCTTCTATCCCTTTTTAATTTAGCACTTTTTTCTTTTTCCTTTTCTAAAACTATTAACGCTTCTCTTACAGTAATTTGCACACTTTCTTTTATTAACTTTTCCATATCTAATATATCTATCATATTACCACAACCCCTTAATTATTTATTTCTTATATTTCTAGTTTTTATTAATTGATCTCCCGTATATCTTTCTATAGAAGTATTGTTCTTAATATATAATATATATCTTTTTATTGAAGTAATCAATAAGTATATATCTTTTTATTGAAGTATTTTTCCAAAATATATTTATTTTACTTAATTTTTCTTCTATTTTCTTGACATATATCCATATTCTAATATATTGTATACTTATATATATCGAAGTATATTTTAGGAGTGAGTTCGGTGTTTAATAAAGAAAGATTAATTAAGGTTATGGAAGAAAAGGATATATCTGCATATAAGCTCTGGAAGTTATCTGGTGTTGCACAGTCTACTATAAGTGATATTCTTAATAAAGATGATAGAAATCCAACTGCAAAAACTCTTCAAAAGATTGCAGATGCTCTCGGCGTATCTGTTGACGAATTTTTTAAATCAGATAATGATAAAAATAATATTAATAATAAAGTACATAATTCTTCATTGGGATTCTCTACACCAGAAGAAGCTATAAAATTTATATTAGAACAACCAACAATCATGGGATTTGGTGGATTTGATATAAACAAAATGAGTGATGCTGAAATAATGGATTTCGCCAATGAATTACTCAGGCAATTGCAACTTATAAGCTATAAATATAAAAAATAATGTTATATTTTGATGCATCTTAGATAAAATAACTACCTAAACTTTCTTATGATATTTTGTTCATAGAAAAATTAATATTCAACAGATAGGTATATAATAAATATATGACATACTAAATAGTTATTTTTAAGATGCTTTATTAGGGAATTGGAGGGGATACTGTGTCTTGGCTTGATGAATATGTGCTAGGAATAGTTGATCTATACGACACAAATGATATTTATGAGATTTATGATAATTTAGAAATAACAATAATAAAACTAGATAAAAATAACATATTATTAAAAGGCAATGATGCATTATATAATCGAAATCATTTTAATAAGGAAGTAGTTTTTATAAGAAACGATTTGAATATAAACTATGAAAAGTTTATTTTAGCCCATGAACTTGCTCATGCAATTATTCATGTTCATATTACTACAGCTGCCTATAATAACAACCTTATTAATATAGGAAAATTAGAACGTCAAGCAAACTACTTTGCCTTTAAACTATTAAATATTAACCCAGATCATATTGAACATAATGGTTTCACTATTGAGCAAATTGCTAGTAGCTTAAACCTTCCACTAGATTGTTGTAAACAATTATCTGATAAACTATAATAAAAAATCGTGACTTTGTCACGATTTTTTATTATAAGCAACTTTAAATTCTTCAATTAAGGTGATTTGGATATATGTAACAAACTATTTCATCTCTCGTATATAATATATATTTCTATGACTTATATATTTAATAATATAATTTTTACTACCTTATTTCTGGCGCTACTACTTCTTCTGGTTCTTCTACAATTTGATTGAAGGCAAAAGCCACTCCTAAAAAAATTATAAATTCCTCTTCCGTTATTGGTAATGCTAATATATAACTTTCGGAGGATATAGTAGGAAGATATGAGACACTTACGAAATATACTGAAGGTTTTTTGCTTTGAACTGTTGTCTGCTGGTTTAACTCATTAATATTGTAATTATTTTTGTACTTTTCTATCCAATATAATAAAATTATAATAAAAAACCTTTCAGTTATTCCATATTGAATAAATAATGTCACATTATTTATACTAGTAACTATCTCAGTACCTATTATACAAACTATAATATTCTTATCATTTTTTTTATCATTATTGTCATGTTTATTCTTATCTTCTTTTTCCATATAATCACCTTTATCTTTAAATAATCCTTAAGCTTGCACTAACAGACTATAGATATTTTAATAATTGTAGCTATCTTCATCTCTTTTAAGAATAAAATATGTGATTAATTGCAAATCTATATTAAAAATACTATACTAACTAGTATTTTTAATATTTCTATCTTATTGATATTCTTCTTGAAAATATTCTCATATTATTTTATTATCTAAAATGTATTTTATGATTAAGAAATGCTTAACTTTAATCTTCTATAGTTCTTATCTTAAATTTAAAATAATAAGCCATAATTACGCAAAGGACTATTATAAGACTTCTAACATATGAATTATCATTTAATATAAATGCAATTATTAACATTGTAAAAGCTGTACATAAAATTGATAATTTATTTTTTAATGTCATAGCTCTTGTTTTTACAAAATCCTCTAAATGATTTTTGTATATTTTAGTTCCTATAAACCAAGTATGAAATTTATTAGACCCCTTTGCAAAACAATAAGAAGCTAAAAGTAAAAATGGAGTTGTAGGCAATATAGGAAGAACAATTCCTACTATTCCAAGTCCTAAAGATAAAAAGCCTAATCCAATTAATACATATTTTTTTACTGTGTTAACATTAATCATAAACTCTTCCCCCTAAATCACTAAAAACATTGAAATTGATTATCATTATAATATCATATTTTTCTATACTTTTATGTGATTGAAATTACATTTTTTTATATAAATATAAACTAAAGGACTAATTAATTACAAAATTATAAAAAGGCACTTATAAAAATAAGCACCTTTAATTTCTATTATCCTAATATAAATGCACCAATAGCTATTGCTCCTACAGCCCAACAGTAGTAAGCAAAGTAGTGGAATTTTTTATTTAAAACTACTTTTTCAAGTAATTTAATTGAGAGAATACCTACAACAGCTGAAACTACTGTTCCAATACCATATTGAAGAAATACTCCCTCCGTTGCAGCACCAGCTTCTATAATATCTTTACTTTTTAAAAGTAATGCTCCTAATACTGCTGGTATAGACATTAAAAATGAAAAACGAACAGCCATTTCTCTTTTTAATCCTAAAAATAATCCTGTAACTATTGTTGAACCTGAACGAGATATTCCTGGAGTTATTGCTAATCCTTGAACTATTCCAATAACTGTTGCATTTCTAAAGTTTGTTCTCTTCTCATCTTTCTTTCCTTCTCTAATCTTGTCAGAAGCATATAGTAATGTTCCTGTTATAAGCAATGCTATACCAACTGGTAGAACTGAACCAAACAATGATTCGAAGGTATCTTGAAATGCAAATCCTAAAATAGCTGTTGGAATACTTGCAACTATAATTAGTGCAACAAGTTTTCTATAAGGGTTGTCCAAATTAAATTCACCCTTAAATAAGTCTCTTATCATTCCGAAAAATTCGATAATCATTTCTTTTACATCTTTGTGATATACAATAAAAATGGCCACTAATGTACCTAAATGAAGTAATACTTCAAAAGTGTTATTAGGTTCATTTATACCTAATAATTTTCCAAATATAACAAGATGACCAGATGAACTTACTGGTAAGAATTCTGTAGCACCTTGTATTATCCCCATAATTATAGCTTTTATAATCGACATTTTTTCACCTCGTTAATCTTTACTTTTAATAAAAACTCCATTAATTATATCATTTTAAAAATATTTTGGTAAGTTTTTTAATTAAAATGTAATCTTTTATTTAAATCATCATAAATTTTACTGGACATTTTCTTTTTGGACTAATGTAAATCCTTTTAGGCTATGTGTTATAATTGTTATGTAATACAATCCATAATTGTATTTTATTATTTTAATTGTTAAAATTATAATGTTAATCTAATTCATATTTTTTTGTAGTAGGTGATGTATTAATGAAATATATAGACATGGAAAATTGGACAAGAAAAAGTCATTATAATCATTTTAAAGCACTTGATTATCCTCACTTTAATATTTGTGGAAATATTGATATTACACAATTTTATAAATTTATTAAAGAAAATGAAAATCCATTTTTCCCATCTTTTTTATTTTTTTCCGTTAAAACAGCAAACTATATAAAAGAATTTCGTTATAGAATAAGAGAAGATAGAGTCATAGAACATGATAATGTAAATCCAGCTTTTACTATAATGACTACGAAAGAAGTATTTAGCTTTTGCACTGTTGAATATATTGATAATTATAATGAATTTATATTAAATGCAAAAAGAAAAATAGAAGTGGCAAAAAATACTGTAAATCTAGAAGATGAACCTGGACGTGACGATTTATTATATATAACTAGTGTTCCTTGGATTTCATTTACAAGTGTAGTTCATCCAGTTCACATGAATCCAGTGGATAGCATTCCAAGAATAGCTTGGGGTAAATTCTTTGAAGAAAATGGAAAAATAAAAATTCCTCTTTCAATCCAAGCTCATCATGCCTTACTAGATGGCGATCATATAGGTAAATACTTTACCTTAATTCAAGACTTCTTAAATAATCCTGACAAAAATTTATAAATCTAATTTATAAGTTAATTAAATCCATAATGCAAAATTCACAATTGACAATTATGGACATTTCTCAGTAAAAGCTAGAAATGTCTATAATTGATTTATTTTTAAAGTGACTATGTCATCTTTCTTAAAAAGTCTATTTTAAGAAATTAGTTTATTAAAACTAATTTCCACCTCAATTGTCCATCGTCAATTCTCCATTGACTAAGTTCCTCCTGAATTGTGAATTTTGAATTGTACATTATTTTAAGCTGTGAATTGAAATATTTAATGTATGAAGCAAAATAATTACTACTTTTATTCTTCTAATTAAAACTATAACTTTTATAATAAATGTCCTAGGAAATAATTTAATGCTTTTATTTTATTCTATATAAAATTCCATCATATCATCTAATCTTAAACATGACATTCTTCCACCTTCATAGCAATTTCCTGTGTCTACACATATCTTGTCTTTATATTTCTCATCAAACCATATCTTATAAGGAATTTCTGAAACTATATCAAAGTTCTTATCAATAGATTCTCTAGGGTTATGACCAAAAATAGCTGTGTATCCATCTAGTCCTTTATTTTTATAAAAATCTCCTCTAACCCATACTAGCCTATCCTTCTGATTTAATAGTCCCTCTTCTAAAGACATAATAAGCATATCCTGTATCAATCTATTTGTTTCAAATCCTGCATGAATAAGAATATATTTATCATCTATTATCTTAAAATACTCTAAGGAATCCAAATAAGATAATATTTCTTTTTTCTCATCTTCACATAACTTATTGAATCCATTTAAAGTTGTTTCACAACCATTTTTTCTCCAACGAGTTATTTCCTTTTCATCATTATCTCTTAAAGATTTCAACATCATTTCATCATGATTACCCATTATAGAAATTATATTTTTCTTTTCTTTAATAAACTTAATAACCTCTATAGGCTCTGGTCCTCTATCTACCAAATCTCCCAATACATATAAAACATCTTCCTCTGAAAAGTTAATTCGCTCTAATAGCTTCTTAAGTCTATCCAATCTTCCATGAATATCACTTACAATGTACTTCATAACCTAACCCCCTATTTGTATACTATTTGTTTTTATTAAATAATTATATCAGTAATAATTAGATTTATCTTACTAAACTAATATTAGAATTTCATGAGTATTTCTGTGAGTTACTTATAAAATTTAAAAAAACTTCACTACTCTTTGCCGTGAAGTTTAAAAAAATAAATATTTTATCTTTATTTGTTATCTTTAATTATTAACCTCCAAGGGTTATATCCTGTGTATTATACCAGTTTAAAGCTTCTGAAAAATGCTCTGCTTTAAAATCAGGCCAGTAATCTTCTATAATGTAAAAATCTGAATAGATAGATTGAACTGGTAAAAAACCGCTTAATCTGCGTCTTCCTCCCCAACGTATTATTAAATCAACCCTGGATACATCATAAGATTTAATAGAATTCATAATTTTTTTTCTAGAATTATCACCCATTTTTAAATTTTTCAAATCCCATTCCCAGCCATAGTTAACTAGAAAGTTAACTTTTATTCCCCCTTTACCGAAGGTTTGCCTTTTGGTATAAGGAAGTAATTTTTTAGGGAACATAGGAGAATCAGTATTGCCAACAACTAGCAATGAGGCATCTTCTTTTGAAAGCATTTCAACCGCATTAATACAAGCTTCTGTAAAGGCTTCTCTTTGATTTGCTGGCCTTTTTGTGTTGTCAGTAGTAAATCCATAGTATGTTATCTCCTTAACTCCAGCATCCTTACATAATTTGAAAAGTATTAATCCAGGATCTAGACCTAGCGCATATCCTCGTTCTTTAGTCATTCCTTTGTCTACTGCCCATCTTCTATTACCATCTGGAATAATTCCAATATGGTTTGGTATTCTCATAATATACACCTCAAATCCATACAATTATTGTTAAGTACTACTAAATTTATTTATACATCTTATTATTACCAAACTTTTCAAAAGTTAGTCTTATATACGCAAAAACATTTTAAATCTTAAGTTTATAATTAACTTCTTTTAATACTCTATATTTTTTGATATACTATTTATAGAAAATTGAAATTGATAATTATTCTCTTTAAATAATTCTTTATATGTATTTAAGATTATAAGGAGAAAATCTCATCTTTAATTATTAAAATGATGATTGAAAGGACTAAAACTATTATGAAGAATATAAATATAAAAAAATTAACTGATACTAAGCTAAAATTAACTAATAATAAAAAAGTCGAAGAGCATGTTCATACTGGAGTTTATGAAGGAGAAAGAAAAGATGGAAAAATCCATGGCTATGGTACCTATACTTATACAAATGGAACTAAATATGTAGGTTATTGGAAAGAAAATACTATGCATGGTGAAGGTACTTTAACTTGGGCAAATGGTGAAAAATATATTGGTAACTGGAAAGATGATGAAAAACATGGCTATGGTATATATACTTGGCCAGATGGCGAAAGTTATGTTGGAAATTGGGAAAATGACTTAAAAACAGGCCATGGTATTTACAGCTGGTCTAATGGAGATACTTATGCTGGCGATTGGCTTGAAGATAATTGTCATGGATATGGAATTGAAACTTTAAACAATGGAGATAAATACATTGGTGAATGGAAAAATAATATGAAAAACGGAAAAGGTATGCACATATCTTCTAGTGGTGAAGTTTTTATTGGTGAATTTGTCGACAATAAAAAATTATAAAAATATATTGTTATAAAAAGCTCCCTTATAAGTTTTATATAAGGGAGCTGTTATCTTCTTATTTTCCTTTTTTAAAATTTTTAATTCCTTGTTCTAAGTATTTTATAGTTTTAGATACTCGCTCTTCTCTAGTTGTACTTCGCTTTGCAGTGGTAATCCACTCTACATAAAGTTTTTTATTTGAATATGATAAACTATCAAATAAAGTCTTAGCAGCAGATGATTTATCTAATTCTAATTGTAAGTCTTCTGGTATCTCAATAATTCTTTCTTCTTCATCTTTCCATAAAACTACTTTAACAGTATCTCCTGGCCCCTTATTTATTTTTTCTTGTATACTCTTTAAAATCCCTATACATGGACCACTTCCCATATTTACAAGTGATCCTCTATAAGGCTCACCATCAAATTCACATTTTATCTTGACTTGCTTTTTAGATCCGAAACATTCTAATAAATCATAGGGAAATAATACAAATGCTCCTCTATCTGCTTTTTGTATTTCTGCATTGAATGTATATTTCATTATTAAAGCTCCTTAATTTCATCATATTTACACTATATTTTTTATTCCCAATCCTTCCATATTTCTGGTTTATATCCTACTGTAGCCATCTTACCATTTCGCACTATTGGTGTCTTATATAGTTTAGGATTATTTAACAATAATTCTTCTTTTACACTGTCAGTTCTTATATTTTGAAGATTCAATTTGGTATACTCTTTGCTTTTTTCATTTATAAGTTCTCTTAATCCTACTGCTGCTTTAACATTTTGTAGTTCACCTTTGCTTAATCCTTTTATATTTAAATCTATAAACTGATATTTTATTTTTCTTTCTTTAAAATATCTTTCTGCCTTTTTTGTATCAAAACATTTACTTATACCAAAAATTTGTATATTCATTTATCTTCCTCCTCTAAAACTTTGCATTTCTAGCTATTTAATCTATAAAAAACATATTTTAATATAAATCAATATTATAATTTATTTATATAAATTGTTATTCTTCTTGTAAAATTTTAAAAGTAATAATTATAATATATCATTTAAATAAAAATAAACAAATACTGTACCTATATCTTCTACGGATTAATACTATATTTTACTTTTACTAATTTATAATCTTTAATTACTAAGAAATCTTAGAAAATATAATTAAAATAAAAAGCAAAACCTAACTTATTTAAGTAAAGTCTTGCTTTAATCTATTCCTAAATTCATTATTTATTTTTTCTTATATCATCTAATTTTTTATTAGTTTTCCTAAATAATTTATCAAGGATGACTTCTTTAAATTTATTATTAGTATTATTATACTTTCTAAATAATTCATCTGGATTATCAAATATTCCTAGATCATCTGTAATAGAAAAACTTTGTACATATGTGCTATTTCCATTCCAGCACAAATTTATTTTTTCTTTGTTTTTTACTGAAATACCATATCCCATATATCCACCATTATATTTACAAAGATTATTTTTTACATTATCTAAATATGCCTTATCTATTATTACACCCTCTAGTGCTAACCAATCTTCATTAAAATAAACCTCAGTCCACGCATGTACGATTTTTTTAGGAGCTAACGCATATATTATTCCAGTTAATGCTCCCTTTTGCATTCTTTTATCAATTAGAAATCCATGTATTCTACAAGGAATATCTACTGCACGTAATAGTGCCATCAAAAGAATACTTTTTGTATTGCATTGACCATAACCATCTCTTAGCACTTCACTTGCAATCATTTCATCTTTTTTGTTATATCCAAATTTTATTTCATCTTTCACAAAGTTATATATTGATCTTATTTTTTCTTTTTCATTTAATGTTCTCCAACCCTTGTTTTTAATTAAATCTTGGATTTCTATTGAATTATAGTTTAATAATCTTGTTTCTTTAAGATATCTATTCATATTCATCCCCCTTTTGCCCTTTCTTAAAATTATAAGGGAATTAATAATTATTTACTTGCAAATATCTGCTGTTTTTCCTAATAGAGCTTGGTATCATGCCTAATTTTTCCTTGCATACATTAGTTAAATGGGATGAACTATAAAATCCTGCTTCAAGAGCTGATGTAGTAATGCTGTGTCCTTCAAAAATTAGTTTAAAAGCTTTTCTGACTTTATAATTTAATATATAACTACTAATAGAAATTCCTATATTTTCTTTAAATAAATGAGACAATCGACTTTCAGACAAAAATACATTTTTACTTAAGCTTTCCAAGGATACTTCTGCTAAATTATTATTAGCAATATATTTTAAAACTTTATCTACTCTTTCATCTAATAGATGATTAATTGTATAATTTTCTAAAGAAAGAATTGAATAAATTTCTGAAATAAATTCGTTGTATTTAGCTTTATTATCAATGGCTCTATGTTTCTCTTTAACTAATTCTCTAATAGCCTCTGTTACATCTTCAGGTATAATGTAAAAGTCTTTATTTTTCATATACATTCTCTTTATTTTTTCACCAAATATTGATTCAGGATTAATTAAAAAATATATCTGCCAGCCATCTTTGCCAAATAATTCGTGTGATACATTGGAGTTAATAATAATACCACTTTCATTGATTATATTGTTTTTTATTTTTACAGAAAACTTTTCTTCTATACTTACTGTAATCTGAATAAAATTGTGAATATGCAAACTTGCATCTATTTTATTTGTAATAAAACTTATATGATCATCCGAATAAAAAATATAAATATTTTCTTTCATTTGAACACCTCATAAAATTTTTAATCTATAATTACCATTATTATATCATCTTTAACCTTTTAAATTCCTTATAAACAAAAGAATATGTCCCTAAAATTTGTGACTTTGACACTACATCTAAGGACATATTATATATGAAAACTTAAAATATAATTTAAAATAAAAATTGATCTAAAAGATTCTTCATTATTAATTTTTAAATTCTATAAAAAAACTTTTAAAACGAAGTTCACTATACCACTCTATAACTAACTTATATATTTACTTTTGAATTGCTTCTTCCATTCTTATAACTTTTCTTTGCCAATGATTTTTTCTATAAATCAAAAATCCATAAACACATACTATTAAATTACTAAAGCTCATCGAAAACCATATTCCTGAGGCTCCAACATTGGTAAAGTGTTTAAATATCAATATCATAGGCAATCTTACAAACCATAGACGTCCGATTTCCATTGCCATAGAGTATTTAGTGTGTCCTGATCCCTGAAATATTCCTTGAAATACACTAAAAATCCCCATAAGTGGCATTGAAGCTGAAATATAACGTAAATATACAATTCCTTGAGAAATTACTTCAACATCATCTTTTGACTGCATAAAAAAGTTTATAATTTGTTTGTCCGCTAATATCATTAAAATACATCCCACTATAGAAAATGAAATAGTAAGTTTTAAAGATTTTCCAAAGGCTTCCTTCACTCTATCTACTTTATCCGCCCCTAAATTTTGTCCAACAATAGATGTTAAGGCTGCTCCAATACCCATAGCTGGCTGCATTACTAAAGAAGTAATTCTATTAACCATACCAAAAGCTGCTAGTGTTGCAGTTCCGTAAGATACTATAAATCCATTAAGGACTATAAAGCCTAAAGCTGAGCCTGATTGCCCTATTGAGGAAGGCAATGCAACATTTATAATTTTTCTTATTATCTTCCTATCAAATTTAAAATTCTTAAAACTTGGTCTAATCATTGTAGATGAATTTATTAATATATATATACCTGCTACAGCAAGTAATGCTTTTGATAGTAAAGTTGCAATAGCAGCTCCAGCAATGCCCATTTTAAATGTAAATATGAAAATAGGGTCTAATATTACATTAAGTATGGCACTAATACCACTAAGTATTGTCGGAGTTAAAGTATTCCCTTGAGAATTCATAATAGAATTAAAGTTGAAAAATAAAAAAGTAAAGGGCATATCTAAGAAGGTAATCCTAAGATAAATATTGCTATAGGTCGCTAAATCACCAGTGGCACCCATTAACTTAATAACAACTGGACTTATAATATATCCTATAATAGCAAAAAAAATAGAACTTATTAAAGATACCACAATAAGTTGACTTGAATATTTGTTGGCTTCCTCATATCTTGATGCTCCTATTAATTGAGATAATATGGATGTACCTGCAATTGAAAGTCCCATGCCTAAAGATATAAATAAAAAGTTTACTGGCCATACAAAAGAAGTAGCAGCAAACTCAACTGAGCCAATCTTACTTACCCAAACCCCATCAGCTAAATTATAAAGTGTTTGAATCAAATTATTTATCATAATTGGTAAAGACAGTGTAATAATTACTCTATACAATTCACCATTAAGTATAAGATTTTTTCTCTTTTCTCCCTTCATTAACCCCACCCCAACATCATTTATTCATAATTTGTAATATATAGATTATATCATCAAATAATATCAGTTTAAACTTAAATTTTTAATGCTCTATATTATATGAATATGAATGATCATATCAAAATATTTTACTTTACTTCTATTAAGAAATACGTAAATAAATAGCTAGTGAAAAATTAAAAGGATATTTTATGTAATGCAGCATCTACAAAACTAATTTATAGCATAACTATAAATCCATTCTAATGCTTTATATGACACAAAATATCCTACTATACTGATTGTTATTTATTTTTAAATAATTAAAGTCTATTGTGGAAACCTTACAATAACTTTAAAAAGATCTCCATCAATTTCTATCTCTAAAGTTCCACCTTGTATATCTACAATGCTTTTAGCAATAGCTAGTCCTAAACCAGAACCCTCTGTATTTCTAGATTTATCACCTCGTTTAAATCTTTCAAATATCTCATTTGGTTCAAAGTCTAGTTCATAGTTTGAAATATTCTTTATGATAAAAACTGCCTTATTATCTTTTTCTTCTAAAGAAAGATACACCCTAGTGTTATCCTCAGAATATTTTAGGGCATTATTAATTAAATTATCAAAAACTCTCCAAGTTTTCATCCCATCTAAATATGCATAGATATTTTGTTTTTCTATATTTAGCTTAAAAGTTATAGAAGAATTTTTAATTTTCTCATCGTATTCTCCCAATGCTTGTTTTAATAACGCTACCAAATCCACCTTTTGTAGTGATAGTTCGACATCCCCACTAGACATTTTAGATGCTTCAAACAAATCCTCAATTAAAGTCTTTAATCTTTGAGACTTTTTCTCTAGTATCTCAACATATTTTCTAACATCATCTTTAGAAAGATTTTCATTTCTTAGCAAATCTATATAATTAACTATAGATGTAAGTGGAGTTTTAAGATCATGAGATACATTTGTAATAAGTTCTGATTTTAATCGTTCACTTTTCATCTGATTATCTAAGGCTATTTTAGAACTAGCCTTTATATTATTTATATTATGAGCTAATCTCTCAAGACTACCTTTTTCTTTGCCTTTTACTTCTATTGTATAATCGAAATTGCCAGATAAAATTTCTTCTGTTCCTTTATTAATTCTATTAAAAAGTGACATTTTTTCTAAAACATACGGAACTATAACAAGTAAATATATAATGTCATAGATACTACATAAAATAATCTCTTCAATACTACGATGAAATATTAATATGGTGCTCATAATGAACCCTATGGTAAGTATATTTATAAAGAAAAGTTTAAAAAGAAATCCTTTATAAATACTAAACTCTTTCATAATAACTTTGAATTTACAAATTAAACTATTACTCCATTGATTTTTAAATTCCTCTTTACACTCTTTAATTATAATTAATTCTTTTATGGTTAAATAGGCATAAAATATATACACAGCTATAAGTGTTATCTTTCCAATATGCTCAATACCTAATGGAAGGTAAAAAAATTCTGTGCTAGATGTGTATATTAATATAATCCAAGAATAAATAATAAATATAATACTTCTTATATCCAATGGTATTTTCTTGAATAAATTTTTTATTTTCTTCAAGAATAAAGGAGTGTTTATTCTATTTCTATGTAAATAAAATGATGCGATAATAATTAATATCAATGTTATTATAAATATGCAAACTTCTATATATATCCTTTCTCCTATTGAAGAGTAATACCTATAATCTTTATATAACTGACTATTTTCACTCATAGTTTTAGAAGCTATAAAATATCCATCCCAATTAAGCTCCCTAAGGTCATTACCAATATAGGATGTAAAATAAGTTTTATAATTATCATCTGGATACTTTACGCTATACAAGGCTTCTTCTTCTATATATTCCTCAATATCTATATCCTTTTCTATATTAGTATATATTTCACCATTATTTTTATTTTTGAAATAGTACTTAATGAAATTTTCTTTGCTTAATATTTTTTCCTTTAAAATAGGATATTCTTTACCTTTTTCTTCTATTGCTTTTTTTCTAATCCTCTCTTCTGCTTTACTTTTATCTTCTTTATTATTTTCTATATCATTAATTTTTTTATCTCTTTCTGCCACAAGATCATTAAGTTCTGGAAGATCTAAATTGTAATAATTTTTATCAATTTCTTCACTATATTCAGCTCTAATAGCCTCAATTTTTTTTTGTTTTTCTTCTTTATCTTTTTTTATTTGAAACTTCATTTCCTCCTGTGATATCTTCTCTTTATCAGTTTTTTTCTCATAATCATTAAAGTATAAATAATATTTCTTTATATCATTAAATTTATCGTTTAAAGCATCTTCAAAATTATTGGAAGTAAAAAAAGCATCTTTATTTAGAAAACTCCTTTGATTTTTAATGTCCATACCTGTTAAAACAGCAAATACAGTCAAATAAATAGCTATTATAAAAGTTATTATATACATAATTTTACTTTTCGATTTTATATCCAATTCCCCACACCACCTTTAAATATTTCGGATCTTTGGGATTTATCTCAATCTTTTCCCTTATCCTCCTTATATGCACTGCTACAGTATTTTCAGAGTTATAACTACTCTCTCTCCATACCCTTTCATAAATTTCATCAATAGAAAATACTCTCCCTTTATTCTCCATAAGCAATTCTAATATTTTATACTCAAGAGGAGTCATGCGAGCTTCTTCACCATCAATGGTTATAGATTTTGTACTTTTATTCAGTATTAGTCCTCTTACTATAATTACATCATCACTCCCTTTAAAATTGCCAAGGCTTGTATATCTTCTTAATTGAGACTTCACTCTTGCAACTAGTTCTAAAGGATTGAAAGGTTTTGTAATATAATCATCTGCTCCAATGTTAAGTCCTAATATTTTATCTGTATCTTCAGATTTTGCTGAAAGCATAATTATAGGAATATTTTTGCTTTCCCTAATTTTAAAAGTTGCCTTTATTCCATCCATTCTTGGCATCATAATATCCATTAATATAAGATGAATTTCTTCTTTATCCAAAATATTTAGTGCCTCAATTCCATCCATTGCCTTAAAAACATTTATACCTTCATTCTTTAAATAAATTTCAATAGCATCTCTAATTTCTTTATCATCATCAACTGCTAAAACACTATATTTAGTCATGTATCTATCCCTCCATTTATCTTTAATTTATTATATCATCTCCATATTCCTTCATCTCCTCTTTACTAATGCTACAGCACTATTGTACAAAGGATTTTTTACAAAACAGTTAGTATATTTCTTAAGAATTTCTTAAGAAATATACTTTTAACTCTTAAACTATTAATAATCATCAAAAAACAGCTTAAATATAAAAAAGTAACAGAACTTCATCTGCTACCTCGTATTCTAAATATTTTTTATTTGTTCTTTAAGGAATACTTGCAATTTTAAATATTGAATCTATCTATAAAACATTTTACCGTATTTCCTATAAATATATCTGCTTTATAAAATATTATAAAATTTCTTCTCTAAAAACAAAAAAAACTTCAACTATTTTAAAATATGTACATTTAAAATAGTTGAAATTTTCTTTGTTCTAAGGTTTTAGGCTATAGATTATCATCCTTATAACATAACCTTAAAATTTAATAAATTCTAATGATGCTCTCCATGATGATTGCACATAACAGCTCTATCTTTTAATTCACCTTTTAAATAATTTGATAGGGCATCATCTATTGTTGAATTGACTCCTCTTATAACATCTAGGTTATATTCTTTTAAAGCATTATAAGCTCCAGCGCCTATTCCTCCAGTAATTACCACTGATGCACCTTCATTTAAAATTAACTTAGATAGTCCTCCATGATTATGTTGTAAATCCATAACTGAAACTTCCTTCTTTTCAGTTACTTTCCCATTTTCAACTGTAGCTATAATAAAACTTTCACTTTTTCCAAAATGTTGGTTTATCATATCCCCGTTTTTTGGTATTGCTATTTTCATATATACTACACTCCTTTCTATATAGTTCCATTATATACCTATACAGATTAAAAATCCAATTAGTTCCCTTATTGTATATCTCTTTAATATTAATACCTCTAGCCTCTATTTTATCTCATAATAAGATTTTACTTTTTGCTATTAACCCTTCTAATTATTTTACTTAATAATCTATTAGGAATTATTCTAGAGCAAATCACTAGCAATTTATTATTAATCCCAGGTACAATAACTAGCTTATTTTTCATAAATTTCTTATATCCAATGCAAGCAACTGATCTTGGACTCATTAAAGTTTTCTTTGCAAAGTCAGCCTTTTTAACCTGTGCTCTTTCTTGAAAATTAGTAGCAGTAGCTCCCGGGCACAACACCGAAACCTTTATATTAGTATTTTTTAGCTCCTCTTTTAATCCCTCCGTTAAAGAAAGTATATATGCCTTAGAAGCATAATAATTATTCATAAAAGGTCCAGGTGAGAAAGCAGCAGTAGAAGATACATTTAAAACTCCACCTGAGTTTCTTTCAATCATATCAGGTAAAAAAAGCTTAGTAAGATGAATAACTGCCTTAATATTAACATCAATTAAATTAAGTTCTCCATTTAAAGAAGTATCACTTAAGGCCCCAAAAGATCCAAGTCCTGCATTATTAATTAGAAACTCTATCTCGTAATTATTTTTCTTTATAGATTCATATATTCTCATAATATCTTCAAAGCAACTTAAATCCCCAGCTAAAATAACTACATTGCTAGAATAACACTGAAATTCCGCCTTCAATTCTTCAAGTCTTTTTATATCACGACCACATAAAATCATATTATGGCCATTCTCTCCAAAAACCTTACTAAGCTCATATCCTATTCCAGAAGTAGCACCTGTAATCAAAGTATATCTCAAAATAATACCTCCATTTTAAATATATATTTATAGAGAATTATATCAGTACATTACTACTTAAGGCATATAAAATTAAATTTTTTCCAAAATAGAAAATCATAACTTTATTAAAAGCTATGATTTTTTAGTTGCTATATATAAACTGTTAACGACTTTTCTTATTCCAATTTTTATTTCTTACTTATATTATAATTCTTTCTTAAAAAAATACTGATTATAACCATTAATACATTCTTCAAGTAATCCAAATAACTCATATCCCATTTTCTTATAAAATTCAGGCGCCTGAAAACTAAAAGTATTAAGATAAATAAGTTTACACTTTTTATCTACTGCTATGCTTTCCATATGTTTTATTAGCTTTGCCCCAATTCCTTTTCCACGATGTGAATTATCTACCCATAAGAAATCTATTGTTAAACATTCATTATCTCTTGAAGCAACAATACCACCAACTACTTTTTCATCTTTATCCTTATAACAAAAACTAAACTCCTCATAATCTGTAATAAATTTAACATTATGTTCAACTAACTTACTATGAATATATTCTTTTTCCTTCTCACTGCAAGACTTTAATATAAAATTATGATCTTTATCATTAATTGAACTCATTTAATTCTCCCCCTTAATTAAAATAATTTAAAAATATATAGCCACTGCTTATGTTTACAGATATACTACCTTAAAATCAGCATATAGACAATATATATTCTATTAAATATTTTAATTTATAACTTAAAGTATTTGCAATTTACAATTAATGAACTAAGCTTACTTAATTGTTATTAGATAACTGTTTTTTATCCACATTAGAATTATATAGCATCCCCAATAATATCAGTAATCCACCAATTATTTTTCCCTTTGATATAGAGCTTAGTCTTAAATAATCTATAATGATTCCTGTAAAAATCTGTCCTATAAATATAAGTAAAGTAGTATACATGGTTGGTATTTTAGGAATTACAACATTGGAAGCAGATACAACTATCACTCCAATTAACCCACCTAAAAAAGCATAAAAAGGTATGTTAGAAAAACTATCAATATTAAAATTGTATGTACTTTTTGCAAATACCATTATGATTAAAATAACTAGCAATCCCACTATATAATTTATAAGTGTGCCCCTAAGTACACCTATTTCTTTTGCTAAACTTGCATTTATAATCATTGATATTATTGTAAGTCCTCCACCTATCATTGCTAATATTATATAAATCATATTATAACCTCCTAATATATTGCCATAACAACAATTCCTATAGATATTATTATGAAACCTATAATTTTTTTATTTTGAAATTTATAAGTATTCATTCCAAGCAATCCAAAGTGATCAATAAAGCAAGCTACTACCAATTGGCCAAAAACTGTTAATGACAAAGTTAAGGAAGCACCAAGATAAGTAAAACATATATTACTTAATAATACCATTAAAACCCCTATGGCACCTGCACTGAATAAGTAAATAGGAACTTTCTTATGAAAGGTAATTTTTTGTTTTTTTACTATGAAAATAAATATTAGTGTAATAAGACCAACTATATGTATTATTAATATTGATAAATAACTACCTGAATAGCTATGTAATATGGCATTGAATGTTGCCATTATGGCAATAAAAACGCCTATAAATATTGCTCCAATTTCATACATAAAACCCCTCCTCTCTATTCTAATGTTTAGTTTATCAAATAAAATTATTTTTATATACGACATTTGTCATATATAAAAATATTCTTTAATATATAATGTGAAAATATCTATGCTATGATGTCAGTATGATATAAGATACTATATAATTAAGGGTTTAATGATGGAGGGAATTATTATGGAGCAAATTAATAATGAAGAAAATTTAAAATATTATATAAAAAAGTATGGAATTAATAATATTTTTCAATCAAATACCCTTGACTATATGAAATTGTATTCCTTTAATAAGAATGAACATATTTGCAAAGCTAATGAAAAAATGAATTATTTTTATTTTTTAGTAGAAGGTAAGGCTAAAGTATATATCCTTCTAGCTAATGGTAAATCTCTTTTACTTCGATTTTACAATCCATTAGATATAATTGGTGATATGGAATTTATAGACTCCAATATTTATAATTGTAATGTCCAAGTAGTTAAGGAATGCTTATGTATTGGAATTTCTTTAGACGATTTAAGAAAATATGCTCTAAATGATCCTATATTCTTAAAATATATGTGTAAAAGTCTTAGTGAAAAATTAGCTAGTTCTTCTCTTTCAAGTTCTATAAATCTTCTTTACCCTTTAGAAAATAGATTAGCTAGTTATATTTTGGCTGTTTCTCCTGAAGAAAATGAATATCCCTTAGATGGAATAATAGCAGATAATTTAATAGAGATTGCAGAAATATTAGGTACGAGCTACAGGCATTTAATTAGGGTTATAAATAAGTTTTATAAAGAAAAGATTATAAAAAAACAAAATAATCTATTGATAGTTTTAAATAGAGATGCCTTAAAAAGACTAGCAGGAGATTTATATGAATAAAGTAAAAAGTCCGCAGTTTTAAAGACTGCGGCTAATGTATAATATAAACTAATCAGTTCTAAAATTAATATATAGAAGATAATCAGTACTTTGTAGTATTATAATTAAAACTATTGAATTCATAATTAAAAAGCTGAGTAATTATTTGTTCTAAAAATAAATTAGCTAATCTAATTATCATTATCACTAGTACACAATTATATACCAGCCAATTTAAGTTATACTATTTCTAATGCACTATTTTATTTGGCATAAGGTTTTGTATAAAGTTCTTTTTTAGTGATCTTATTTAATTTACCCATCTTTATCCAACCTCTATTTCCCATAAACTTGAATAAAAATTTAGGGAATTGAGGAGATTCAAATATATTACTTTTAGACACTTCCACATTGTTTTCTATATCCTCTTTCATATCTTGAAGTGCTTTATAAATCTTCTCCTTCGGATTTCTATTTAGAGGAATATTATTTTGTGTTTCTCGCATGAACTCACCAGCTCCTATACCTACCCCAAATCTCCATATAAAATGTACTTTATCACAAAAATTTTTTATAATTTGAATAGCATATCTATTTTGTTCACCTTCAAAAAAGCCACAATTGACTATAGCATACACTCTTGGTAGTCTTCTTTCATCCATAAAGCTTTCTTTATTTTTAATAAAGTTTTCAAATCCAACTAAAAATTCTATTACTGTTGAAGGTAAAGAATCTACATATAGAGGAAAAGTAAAAATTATATTATCTGAATTAATTGCTTCTGTATATATCTCTTCTTTATCTATACTTTTTCTAAAGTCTATTATACTTATTTTCTTTATCTCAACTTTCTCTTTATCTAGTAATTTACATACTTCATTAATAAAATACTGGGATGCACTATTTTTACCTCTTGGACTTCCATTGATAAGATATACTTTTTTCATTATTTATCACCACCTATATTTTCAAGGAATTTGATAAAATCATTAATAATTTTATCTATATATTTCATATTTTTACATATATATGTCTTTGCCATGCTTTTTTGAAAATTTATTGCATTTGCCTTATTTAAATCTTGAAAGGTTTTTTCTTCTTGGCTTGTTATTTCCTCTCCATAACCTATCATAACTAGCTGTGGATATTTATCATAACGTGGAGCATGATGCATTTCACCATTTATCATTTTAAAAAAAGGGAGAATATTACCTATACTTCTATCTAATACCCTCTTTATAGCTGGACTATAACAACCATACTTTACTGGAGTAAGTAATATACATATGTCACTCCATACAACACTATTATTAATTTCCCTGGCTAAGTCATCATATATACATATTCCTGGTGTATTAAGCCAACATTTAAAACAACCTATACAGTGAGTTAACTGGGAATTTTCTATATTATAATTCTTACAATTATAATTTCTTTCTTGAAGTTCATAAACTAATTTTTTTTGTAAATTAGAACCAATATCTTCTTTGTTAGAATCATCACTTATAATCAATATTCTCATAATAGCCCCCTATCAAAATTATCATAAAACTTAAAAAGTTTACACTGTAAACTTCATGCCAAAATTATACATTATGTAAGTTTACATTGTCAACATACTATGATACAATTTTTATATTAAATTCAATTTGGAAGGGTGCATAAAATTGACTAAAGAAAAATATCATCATGGTACTTTAAAAGAAGACATGATAAATAAAGGACTATTACTTCTAAATAAAGAAGGCTTTGAAGGTTTTTCATTGAGAAAAGTTGCTAGTATGTGTGGAGTAAGCCATACAGCACCTTATAAGCATTTCAAAGACAAAGATACACTTATTAATGAAATTGCTCTTAAAGTTATAGAAAGCTTTAAATCTTCACTTATGACGGCAACTATAAATTGTTCTGATGATCCAAGAGCTCAAATTATTGAAATGGGAAAGTGCTATGTAAAATTTATGGTTGAAAACCCTGAGTACTTAAAATTTCTTTTTCTTACGGAACATACTTCTCCCATTGTTGTTGAAGATAATAAATTTTTATGCCATATAAATAGTCCATTTAATGTTTTTAAGGAAAGTGCTGAATTTTATCTTTCCTCAATGAATTTAGATAAAGACATGTATACTTTAAATATTTTAACTATGTGGAGTTTAGTTCACGGTATAGCTGTGTTAATTGCTAATAAAGCTCTTGATTGTAAAGGAGATTATTTAGAATTAGTTCATAAAATGATTGATGAAAATCTAAAAATGTAAACAGACTAAACCATAAATTATATAAATCTCTAGTAGAATTTATATAATTTATGGTGAATTTTTATTGAAATATATTTAATAGAGATTTTAAAGAAAGGTGAATATATCATTTGGATATAGATCTAATTAAATATTCTTAAGAGCTACTGGTCCACCAATTACTTGTCTTTTTACTGACAATATACCGCTTTCAAGAGATATAACACTCCATTTAACTAAAGTGAGCTTACCATTTTCTAGTTCTATAGAACTCATGGAATAAGGATGAACACAGCAGCCATCATTAAAATAAATGCTTTTCTTTTCCTCTGGTAATCTTGAACGATGCGTATGTCCTGCTATAATAGGCTGATTATTATTTTTAGCCCATTGTTCCAATTTTTTATCGACTTTTGTTCTTTTAGAATTATTTTTAGCTGGGCTTGTAAGGTTCTTAAATCCAAAGACTTGTTCAAGAAATGACCAAACATATCTAACCAAAAATCCAGTTACAAAGCTTAAATTATAATTCATAAAATCTACTTGATGCCCATGTACCACAAACACCCTCCTATTAGTCGGCCTATAAAGCAAGGTCAATCCATCATATATAGGTGTATTATGAAATAAATTGTATAATGTTCTTTTCTCCAAATCAAACCTTAACTTTTCAATATCTTTCTTAAACTTTTTAGTATTTTTTACTGCATCATGATTTCCAAAAATCATATAAAATCTATTATCATTTTTAAACTTTAGTAACATCTCAAAAATATCCTGATGGACTTCATATATATTAACAATTTTAGGCACCTTCCAAAGTTCATCTCCATCACCAATTTCAATTTGAGTAAAACCATTGTTGTAATAGTAACTAAGTGCAGCCATATATATATTTCTATTAGGAAGTAACGCATCTTTCCAAGTGCCATCCCCTCTATGACAATCACTTATAAACACTACTTTTGATTTATCATCAACCTCTATCTCTGGAGCTTTATTTAAAATGTCTTTTAAAATATCTTTTTCAAACATATCTAACCTCAAAACTATTGGTTAGTACATAATATGAAAAAGTATTTTCTCTGTTATTTAATATTTAAATTTCTTTATAAAAATAGTAGCATAAAACATAATTGGCTTCTGCTACTAAATCTTTAAAATTGAAAATTTTTTAAACAATAAATTCTCTTTTAATAACTTTAAAATGTTCTGTCTATATTAAATATTTTAGGATCATTCTTAAATTCATTTAAGGTTGGTTTTTCTCACTCTTTCCATCCTCCATTAAATATTCATATGATTATTAACAAAAAGAGACTAAATTCTATAGCTATCACTAACTGGTTAGATTGCAATTTTTTATAGTTATTAAAATAAACTATAAATTATATAATTATTGTTTTAAAAAAAAGATTCCCATATAAAATGGAAATCTTTTTTAGTTTTTGATATTAAATTTATTTTTATACACCTTAAATCTAATTTAAAGAAATGTAAATATCAATAGTTTGGTTATTTATGTCTTCACTATCATTATGGTAAACTTCAAAATCACAATTATATTTTCTATCTAAATCCATGTTCCAAATCTTTCCCCAAGCTTCTCCTACTGCCTTTTGCATATGACCTTTTACTGTGAACTTTGCATATTTACCTGATGGTATTACTTTAGTAACAATATCATCCTTCTCTTCTATAACACCACTTATTTCAACAGCACAATAAAATTTATATGGTTTTGTATAGTCACCTTCATATTCTGTATATAAGCCTATAGCTTTTTCATTTACCCTCATTGGAATAGAATCTATTATTTTTTTCTCCTATAAATTTTCCCCATAGCATACCAATATCTGTCATAGCTTTCATATTTTTATTGGTAGTTTCTACTCCTATTCCAGCTACAATCTTTTCTTGTATATTAACTATTTCATAATTCATCTTCGTCGCTCCTAACATCATTAAATTTTTAAGATACTTTAGTTAATCTTATCATTTTAAAGTTGACAGCTGTCTGTCATATTCAAAAACTTTTATAGGAAATATTTATTTTCTTATTTCAACAACCTATATTCTACACTCCCAAGTTTACTCTCTCTATTCTTACCAAAATATTTTATAATAAGCACCTTACTAAGATTAATGAGTTTATATCTCTGTTATTTATTCTTTTCCCTTTTCAAGAGCAATCTCAACTGCCTTTAAAATTACTTTACTGCTTAGCGTGGCACCACTAACTTCATCAACTTGCAGTGTCTGCAAGCTTTCAATTTCATCTGTTATTTTTTCCGCTTTTTTCCCTAGTCCACATTCATGTTTTTCAATTTTTATATCCTTAATCTTATTACCTATTACCTCGACTTTTACAACAGCTTTTACTGGTCCAGCTTCATATTCTCCAATATAAGAACCATCATTAATATCTTTAATATTAATATTTTTAATTTCAATATTTGGTAGTTCAATAGATTTTATATAGAAAAATCCAGCGGTTGCAACTATAAAGATTATAATTACTATACTAATAAGAATTTTTATAGATTTCTTCATTTTACTTCTCTCCTTAATAATTTTATCTAAATATTATATAAGGTATATAAAAATAACTAGTTAATATGTTTAGAAACTATGTTCACTGAACTCCATAATGTTAGCAAAATCAATGTCCTTATCTCATGAAAGATATTCTAAACAGCTTTAACCAGTTATTTCAATTTATATGACTAATACAAAAATTTATTTTTATTCAAGATAGGTTCTTTTACTAAGGTCTGTAACCCCATACTTTCTTGCAGTTTTTCTTGAATTATAGTTTAAAAAAGCTACCAATGGTGGATAAAAAAATTTAGGAATTTTTACTGTTAGAAGTTTTTGAGGTTCAGAAGATATTGTTTCCCCATAAAAAACATCTTTCAGTGCAAGTTTAAAAGCTGTGGTAATTTTCTTTCCCTTCCTCCCTAAATTCTCTAGCAATTCTCCATTTATTATTGCGCCTCCTCCATAAGCTAAGCCTCCCATCCATTTCATTCCTGTCTCCTCTGCAAAATACCTACAAGATTCTAGAAGAGGCTCACAAAGGATTATATCTGGAAATCCACATTGAGCTATTGCAAAACAACTCTTCCCTTGAAGTTCATCTGCAAATTCAACGGTGAGTTTTTCAAAGAACCAAATGGCAGGATAAGGAAGCGTATCTACATACAGAGGGGATATGAAAGTTATGATATCGCTTTGTAAAATAATACTTTTTAAATCATTATTATTTTTGTCAAGATAATCAATAATGTGTATAATTTCAGCAGTACTACCTTCTTCTTCTATAAGCTTTTTTATTGTACGTCCAAAGCTATAGGAAGTTCCTTTCTTTCTAGGACTTCCATTTAATATAAGAACTCTTTTTCTCTCCATATTTAAACCTCCCCTCTAAGGACATCCTCTATTTCATGCTTTATTTTTCTTATATCATCTGATGATTTAAATATAAGATTTTTCTGTGTGCACTGCATATTTAATCCATTTCTTTCTACTAAGGTTCTAAAATTATCCTCTGCACCTCTCACATACTTTGAAGCTATCCCTATTCCAATTATCAATTTACTATCATATCGCATCGGATGAAGCATATGACCATCCTTAACCATATAGAGTGGGAGACCTACTGCCATGAATTTATCAAGAGCTTTTTTCAACTGTGAGGAATATCCTCCAAACCTTATAGGGGTAAGCATTATCATTACATCACTTTTCGCAAAAGCTTTAATTATGCTAGGCATGTCATCTTCAAAAACACACTTACCTGGACTTTTATGTGAACAAGCTCCACAACTTCTACAGGGCAATATATTCATATCTTTAAGCTTAAAATATGAAAATTCCTTACCTTTTCCTTCAAGCATCTTTTTAAGTATATCACCTATAAGATTTTCTTCTTCAAATCCATCAAGTATTACTACCCTCAAACTCTACTCCTCCCTAAGCTAAGCATTATTTATTAACTTTGCAAATTTATTTATGTTTTCTTCCGAAATAGTTGATATATCTTTGTTAGTTTTAGCTACCTTCTTTACTATGAATCTTTCCAGAACATTCATATTTTTAAATATAAATTCTCCTCCAAAATATCCTATTGCCGATGCATGAGTTAACAATTCTTCTGGAAAAGAACTATTTAATTGCATCTCTTCATTATCTCTGTTCATACAACATATAAAAAATCCAATTTTTTTATTTTTTAAGATATTAATATTTTCAAAGCAAAAGTTTCTTATTTCACTTTGAATTTTACCTATATAAATTGAACCACCAATAATGATATTATGAAAAAACTCTATATTAGGTATATCTTGATTTCTTATATTTATAGCTGTAACCTCTCCTTTAAGCTTATCCTTTAAAATCATAGTACATTTTTCTGTACATCCATGCTTAGATCCATAAATAATAAGTGTTTTCATTTTGTAATCTCCCTTTATTTTAATAATCCATTGATAAGAATTTGAAAATGATGATCTATAAGTCTATCTTTTTGCTTCTTAGAAATGTTTTTTTCTAAAATTAATCTAGAAAGAAGCCCATAGGTAGATGTCCATATAATCTGTGCAGTAAGTTCAACATCCATTTCTCTAAATAGGCCCTTTTCAATACCTAATGAAACTAACTTACACATAGATTCTATACTCTTTCTCTCCTTTGAAATACCTTCATCTAGTATATTGACTTTATCCTGTATACCTTCAATATCGTTCATCACAATTGCTCTAAACTGCTCTGGTGCTTCAAGCATAAGCTCAATATACGCTTTTAAGCCATTTACTATTGATTTATCTAGATTTTCAATATCTACAGGAATTTTGCTTATTGTCTTTAATATCTTTCCGTATCCTTCCTCCACAATCAAAGTTACTATTTCATCTTTATCCTTAAAATAATGATAAATAATGCCTGGTGAATACTCTATTCTCTTAGCAATTTTCCGTATAGATAAATTTTCATATCCTTCTTTAGCTAATATATCGCTCGCAGCCTCTAATATCTTCTTCTTTATAAGCTCTCTTTCAAGTTGTCTTCTTTCTGTAGTTCCCATTTTTTCCTCCAATAGAATAGATAATATTGAACATTGTAATAATATTAAACACTGTTCAATATTATTTTACCATTATTTTCTTTGTAGGTAAATATAATTTTTATAATATTTAAACTTTGGATAATGACAAAAATCTAATTATCATCTCACCAAAATATAAATAAGAGAAAAATTATTATCATAATAAATAAAAACACAGTTGTNNACAACTGTGTTTTTATTTATTAAAATTTATTAATTAAACTTTTCCATTAAAATATTCTATACCAATTGCTTCACGAACTTCTTTTAGTGTTCTAGCTACTACCTCTCTAGCTTTTTCACTTCCCTCGTATAGCACTTTATATATACTCGGAATATCTTTCTGGAATTCTTCTCTCCTTTTCCTTATAGGTGATATCTCAGCTTGTAGAATTTCATTTAAATATTTCTTTATTTTTACATCCCCAAGTCCACCTCGCTTATAGTGTTCCTTCATCTCTTCTAAAGCATAACTATCTTTGCAGAAAGTATCTAAATATATAAATACCGGATTATTCTCCACTTCTCCTGGGTCTTCAACTCTTAAATGTTTAGGATCAGTAAACATACTCATTACTTTTTTCTTTATAGTGTCAGCATCATCTGATAGGTATATTGCATTTCCTAAAGATTTACTCATTTTAGATTTTCCATCTATTCCGGGTAATCTACAGGAACTATTTTCATTCGGTAGTAATGCTTCAGGCTCAACTAAAACTTCTCCATATATAGAGTTAAAAGCTCTTACAATTTCTCGAGTTTGTTCAATCATAGGTAATTGATCTTCTCCTACTGGAACAATATTGGCTTTAAATGCTGTAATATCAGCTGCTTGACTTACTGGATAGGTTAAGAAACCTGCTGGTATACTATTTTCAAAATTTCTCAGTTTAATTTCTTCTTTAACTGTTGGATTACGCTGTAATCTGGACACTGTTACTAAATTTAAGTAGTACATTGTCAGCTCATGCAGTTCTGATATCTGTGATTGAACGCAAATTATAGATTTTCTTGGTTCTATACCAACAGCCAAATAATCTAAAGCTACTTCTATTAAATTATTTCTTATTTTCTCTGGATTTCTTGCATTATCAGTAAGTGCTTGCTGATCTGCAATTAATAAAAATGTTTCATAATCTCCTGTATTCTGTAATTGAACTCTACTTCTTAAAGAACCTACATAATGTCCTAAATGTAAATTCCCTGTTGGTCTGTCACCAGTTAAGATTATATCTTTTTTCATAAAAACACCTCTAATCTAAGATTTTACTAAAGCAACACTATCTTTTTACTGAATAAGAAGCTCTGATTAAAGATAAGTTCACCACTTTATATAAGAACATACCAGCTATTAAATTTATCACTGTAGCTGGTAGTACTACTGTTAATAATAATGTTGTAAATTTTGCCGGTAACCCTACTATTATTTGCGCTGATAATAAAAATATTATTCCGCTAATTAAGGTTCCTATAGGTAATATTACTAAAGCTATTATATAATTTTGTTTTTCTTCACTTAATTTCTTGAAAGATTTAAATTTACAAATTACAAAGATTAATATATATACAAAATTTACTGTTATCAACTTATCTAATATATTTGGTATTTGACCTCCTGGAAACTTTGTGGTCATAGCAGTAAATACTCCTGTTACTATACCTGCTACTAAAGAAGCTTTATAATCATCCTTGTTTAATATGATTATTATAAATAACATTGCTAAAGCAAAATCTGGTTGCATTGGTAATCCTAATGCAGGGGTAATTTGATGTAATAGTGCACCTACAGCTAAAAGTAATGCGTTAATTGTTAATTTCTTTATATTCATATTCTCACTCCTCCTGAGGCATATTGAAAAAATAACTAGTTGATATGATAGTGTATTTTTTCATATACCTAAATCCATTTAATTTTTTATTATTTATATATTTCTTTAAAATACACTTTCACACCATACTACTCCCCCCCTAAAATACTTTACTCTCTACCCTCTTCTTTATAAATAAAAAAACTCCGCCCTAAATCAATAGGACGGAGATATTATCCGCGATACCACCTAAATTGCAATATATGTATAACTACCTTAATAAGCTTATTTTTCATTTACTTAAGAATCAATAGATTTATAAACTTTATACAATAAAAAAAGTATAAGTTACAAATCTATAATACCTTAAGTACTAAAAGTTTATACATATACTATACGCCTCTCAACTTCAAGTACTAACATACTCTATCTGCTATAACGTGCAGCCTACGATAACTGGTACTATCTAAAAAGATTTCCCTTTATTCCTCTGAGGCCCATTCATTAAACTCTTTCATGCTAGGATTCCACCATCCCCAGCTCTCTTTAACGAACCTAAATTTAATTACTCTCCCTCTTCACTGGATTAAAATTTATTCTATTTAATAATATCATATTCATTATTTTTTAAAATGTCAACTTATTTTTAATATTTCTTTCTATTATTCATATTTTGAAATTTTAATTATAACTTTTTATGAAAAATAATTTTGAAATGAAACATTCTTTAATATAGATATTTCTATAACTTTTCAACAGTTACTGCTGTACCATTTACAATTACAGCAATAATATTTTTACTAAATAGTGCGTAATCAAAATCAAGTCCTAAAATGGCATTAGCATTTACATTAATAGCCTTACGAATTAATTTATAGGTTGCACTACTTCTTGCTTCATCCAACTTAGAAGCAAATCCTTCATCTTCAACTCCAAAAAAATCAGAAAGACTTGCAGAAAATTCACTAAAGAAACCAGTGCCTATAACAGTTTCTGCACAAATAACTTTGTTGTATTTTATAATTTTGTATTCCTCAAAATTGTATCCAGTAGTCATAAGAAAGTTTTCTATTTGTTCTTTCAATACTTTTTCTTGTAATTTTTTCTTCTGTAATTTTTCTTCCTTTAATTTTTCGTTAAATATTTCAGTTTCTTTCTGGATGCATATATATTGTCCACACTGATAGCATAGACCTGAATTTATCATCTCTTCTGTTAACTTTTCCCCACATTTTGCACATATCATATAAATATCCTCCTATATTTTCGCCCCTTATTTAGAGTTAAAATTATAAACAATTATTATTTATGTGGAATATGCCCTATTTTATAAAAAAATTAAATAATACTCTTACTATACTAATTATATTTATTTTATTTAATTATCTCAACAAACTTTACCATTTATAGAAATAATTTATACAATTACTTTTATTTTTTAGTTCTTTTCATATTTTAAGTTTTATTGTAACAATAAATAGATTTAGTGTTGAATTCATAAAAATATTTTATAATCATCCTTTGTTTTTTAAGCTCTAAATAATTTTTATGCTATACTTGTATTATTAATTTGTATTATAAAAGGAGATGGAATTTTGATTTTACCTTATTTAGTAATTATTAATATAATAGGATTTTATATAATGTTTTTAGATAAAAGGAAGGCTAAAAAACATAAATGGAGAATTTCTGAAAAAACCATATTTTTAATAGCCTTATTAGGCGGATCTCTAGGATGTTTATTAGGAATGAATATTTTTAGACACAAAACCAAGCATTGGTATTTTAAATTTGGTTTACCAACAATACTGATATTACAAGTGGTAATTATAATGTACTTTTTAAAAGACATTCCTAATCTCATAAAATTTTAATTTAAAAATATAAATTAGATTATACTACATTTAATATTAAATAATCATTTTTAATGATTCATATTGACTTTTCACAAAATATAGAATATATTAAAAATAGACCAGTTTGGTATAACTTTAATAAAGGAGAAGATTATGGGACTAACGCAAGAAACAGACTATGCTTTAAGAGTAATACTTTATTTATCCAAATTAGAAAAAGGTACTATTGTAAGCGCTAATACCATATCTGAGAAAGAAAATATACCTTTACGATTTCTATTAAAGCTTCTACGAAAACTAAGAGATGCAAAACTAGTAGAATCCTATATGGGTATAAATGGCGGATATGCTTTAAATAAAAACCCAGAAGAAATATCTCTAAAAGATGTTATAGAAGCCATAGAAGGGCCTATATATTTAAACCGTTGTTTATATGAACCGGAGAAATGTAATCTTCGTGGACCAAATAAATGTGCTATTCATAGTGCATTATTTACTGTTCAAAAAAAATTGGTAGAAGAATTATCTAAAATCAATTTTAAAGAAATTATAAAATAACATAAATTTTAGATGTGCAAAAAATAGTTTAGGGGTAATCCCCTAACTTTTACGAAGTATATTATACCTTTTTGGTATATGTTTATCTATTTGGTGTACATTCATACATATACATTTATGACTTTTAATATATAGATTCATAGAAACGTGTCTTTAAATTATTTCAATTTACATTAGTTGAAATTGATAGTTAATCGTTAACAATGGACATTTATGGCGAATTCTCTGTCCATTGTCAAATTTTCATTACTTTAAGTTATAAATTAAAATACTTAGACATTAAGTTTTAAGGTAATGCATCTATAATAGGGAGGGTTTAACATGTCTATCAATGAAAAAAAATCTACTTGTAATTCTGCGGATAAAGTATTAGAAAATTTTATTGCAGAACTTAAATTTGATACTGCTCACCATAGGATGGAAAGGCAAGGTGTGAAATGTGGTTTTGGACTACAAGGTGTATGTTGTAAACTTTGTGCTAATGGACCTTGTCGTATAACCCCTAATGCTCCAAAAGGTGTATGTGGTGCAACAGCGGATACTATAGTTGCAAGAAATTTCTTAAGAGCTGTAGCATCTGGAAGTGCCTGTTATTTACACATAGTTGAAAATACTGCTCGGAACCTAAAAGAAACAGGTAAAAATAAAGGTGTTATTAAAGGTGCAGCCACATTAAATCACCTTTGCCAATTGTTTGAAATAGAAGGAAAAGATGATCATGAAAAAGCTATATTGTTAGCAGAAAAAGTTCTTAATGACCTTTATAAACCTAGATCTGAAAAAATGGAACTAGTTAAAAAACTAGCTTATGAACCTAGATTTAAGAAATGGCAAGACCTATCTATTCTTCCTGGAGGAGCAAAATCTGAAGTCTTTGATGCGATTGTAAAAACATCTACTAATCTAAATAGCGATCCAGTAAATATGCTTTTACATTCTCTTAGCTTAGGTATTTCTACTGGTCTTTATGGTTTAGTTTTAACTAATTTATTAAATGATATAATGCTTGGTGAACCACAGATAAGATCTGCAAGTGTAGGTTTTAAAGTAGTAGACGCTGATTACATAAATATTATGATTACTGGCCACCAACATTCATTTATAGCAGATTTGCAGGATAGACTTTCTGATCCTGAAATTATAGAAAGAGCTCTAGAAGTTGGGGCTAAAGGATTTAAATTAGTAGGTTCAACCTGTGTTGGCCAAGATTTACAATTAAGAGGTGAACACTATAAAGAAATATTTGCTGGTCATTCAGGAAATAACTTTACCAGTGAAGCATTGATTTCTACTGGTGCTATTGATTTAATTATATCAGAATTTAACTGTACTTTCCCTGGAATAGAACCAATTACTGATGAGTTAATGGTAAAAATGATCTGCATTGATGATGTAGCTAAAAAACAAAATGCAGAGTATATTAATTATTCTTACAGAGAAAAAGAAAAAATAACTAATCATATTATTGATGAAGCAATAAATAGTCATAATAAAAGAAGAGGTAATGTTGAGATTAACTTACCAAAGAACCATGGAAATGACAGCACTTTAACTGGAATTAGTGAAACATCTCTTAAGAATTTCTTGGGTGGAACTTTTGAACCACTATTAAAATTAATCGCTCAAGGAAAAATAAAAGGTGTAGCAGGAGTTGTTGGATGTTCAAATCTTGTATCTGGGGGCCATGATGTATTTACTGTAGAACTTACAAAAGAATTGATAAAGAGAGATATCTTAGTTCTTTCTGCTGGATGCTCAAGTGGCGGACTTGAAAATGTAGGTTTAATGTCTCCAGAAGCTGCAAAATTTGCAGGAGAAAACTTAAGAGAAGTATGTGAAAGTTTAGGAATCCCACCAGTATTAAACTTTGGTCCATGTCTTGCTATTGGAAGACTTGAAGCAGTGGCTACTGAACTTGCAAAATTACTTAATGTTGACTTGCCTGATCTACCATTAGTTCTATCTGCACCACAATGGTTAGAAGAACAAGCTTTAGCAGATGGTGCTTTTGGACTTGCCTTAGGACTTCCTCTTCATTTAGCAAAACCACCTTTTATTACAGGTAGTAAAACAGTTACAAAAGTTTTAACTGAAATTTTAGTTGGATTAACTGGTGGAAGACTTATACTAGACGATGATGTATTAAGCACAGCTGATAAACTTGAAGAAATAATACTTAATAAAAGAAGTGCACTTAATATTTAAAAAGGGGGCCATAAAATTGAAAAGGATAATGATAGACAAAGATAAATGTATGGCTTGTCTTGGATGCGTTTTAGGATGTATGTCAGAACATAATGAAAAGGGAAAATCTATTTATGATTTAGATTTAGAAGATACATCTAATGAAAGTAAAAATCATATAGAACTTGATGAAACTTTAAGTCCTGCACCTATTATATGTCGTCACTGTAATGAACCTGAATGCGTATTTACTTGTATGAGTGGTGCTATGACTAAAGATGAAAATTTAGGCATAGTAAACTATGATGAAAATAGATGTGCTTCTTGTTTTATGTGTGTTATGTCATGTCCATACGGGGTTCTAAAACCTGATAAGAATACTAAAAAAATTATAGTTAAATGTGATATGTGCAAAGATAGAGGAACTCCTCGCTGCGTAGAAAGTTGTCCTACTGAGGCAATATATCTAGTGGAGGTGAATAACTAATGAAGTATGTAATATTAGGTGCCAGTGCTGCTGGTATTAATGCTGCAAGAACTTTACGCAGCTTAGATAAAACAGGTGATATTACTATTATTTCTAAGGATGAAAATGTATATTCTAGATGTATGCTTCACCTCTATGTAAGTAAAAAAAGAGATATAGAAAGTCTTTCTTTTATTGAAAAAGATTTTTTTGAAAAGAATAATATCCATTGGATAAAAGGAGTTTCTGTATCTAATATTGACCCTAAAAAATCACAAGTAATCCTTGATAATAACTCTTTAATTGAATATGATAAACTCTTAATATCCACAGGTTCTTCTGCAGTTATTCCTCCTGTAGAAAATCTAAGAGAAGCTAAAAATGTATTTACTTTAAGAAATTTAGAGGATTCCTTGGCTATTGATAAAGCCTCTCACAACTGTCAATCTGCTGTAGTTATAGGTGGTGGGTTAATAGGAATTGATATGGCAACTGAATTATTAGAAAGAGGAATTAGAGTATACATAATTGAAATGGGTAAAAACATCCTACCACTTCAATTAGATGAAAAAACTGCAAAAGCTTACGAATATGAATTACAAAAAAGAGGTGCAAGAATATTCACTGGTCACCTTGCTAAAAGTGCTTTATTAAATGAAAATGGTAATTTTAAAGGATTGTTATTAGATGATGGTACTGTGATAGATGCTGATATGGCAATAGTTGCAGCAGGAGTTAAAGCAAATGCAGACTTTATTAGTAACACTAATATTGAATTTGACAGAGGAATTATCGTAAATTCTAAATGTGAAACTAAAGAAGCCCATATTTATGCTGCTGGTGATGTCTGTGCAGGAAAGCCAGGCATATGGCCTTTAGCTGTAAAACAAGGAATAGTTGCAGCACACAATATGGCAAACAGAGAAAAAGAAATAGAAGATCTTTTTGGATCTAAAAACTCTATGAACTTCTTTGGAATTGATACAGTATCTCTAGGCATACCTAATCCACCAGATGATAGCTTTAATGTTCATATATATGATGATGGAAAAGTTTATAAAAAGATAATAGAAAAAGATGGCATTATATATGGCGCTATATTCCAAGGAGATATCGCATATACAGGAGTATACACAAAGTTAATAATCGACAAAATTAACATAAAAAATATTAATAAAAACATATTCAATATAGGATATGTAGACTTCTTCAACATCACTCCTAAAGGCGAATTTCAATATAACTAAGCTTTAAAGCTTAGAAGCTTCCCATGTTTTATGGGAAGCTTTTTTTAATATAAACTATTCAGCTACTTCTATAAACTTAAATTCAGTAACATCAAATAAACCCTTATCTGTTATCTTTAGAGCTGGTATTACTGGTAATGATAAGAAAGATAGTGTTAGAAATGGATTAAATTTTATATTTGGCGATATTTCATTTATAGCTTCATGTAGGTTATGTAAGTCTGAAGTTACTTCATTTAAATTCCTGTTGGTTATAAGACCTGCAATTTCAAGTTGGATTGATGCAAGAACTCGCTTATTTTTAACTACTATTATACCTCCACCTATTTTCTGAAGCTCATTTGCAGCAAAAATCATGTCTTCATCATTGCATCCACTAACAATCATATTATGAGAATCATGTGCTATAGTAGTAGCTATAGCCCCTTCTTTAATATTCAAGCCTTTAATAATGCCTAATCCGATATTTCCATTTCCCTTATGTCTTTCTATAACTGCTATTTTAATTAGATCTTTTTCTATATCAGCAATAAACTTTTCTTTATTACTTAATTCATCGACATTTACATTTAAATGATTGCTTTCTAATTTATTTGGTATAAGTTCAATAACATTTAATTTACTTTTATCTATTAAATCAATTTCAAAACTTTTTTCAGTAAGTTTAGGAATATTGATACTATTTTTAATATCGTATGTATATTCATCTTTTTTTACTTCATTTATTAATTTATTATTCTTTACTACCAACTGTCCATTTTTATAGACAGAATTTATTTTAAAGTTCTCCAAATCATCTAATATTATAAAGTCTGCTATAAATCCTGGAGCAATAGCACCTTTATGTTTTAAGTTGTAGCATTCTGCTGTATTTAAGGTAGACATTTGTATTGCTGTTTCAGCTTTTAATCCATGTTTAACAGCCATTTTAATTGAATGATCTACACTACCATTCTCTATTAAATCATCTATATGTTTATCATCTGTACAAAAACAAATTCTTCTTGAATTTGCTATACTAGTAACCTTAATCAGTTCTTTAAGATTTTTTGCTACAGTCCCCTCTCTTATAAGTACATACATACCTCTTCTTAATCTATCTATAACCTCTTCCCCATTATGACATTCATGATCTGTTGTAATATTAGAAGTTGTATAGACATTAATCATAGTTTCATCAAATCCTGCACCATGCCCATCTATAACTAACCCTTTTTCTTTTGCATCCCATATTTTATTAATCATATTTTCATCACAATTTAATACTGCTGGAGAATTCATAACTTCAGCTAGACCTAGTACTCTGTCATTATTATAAAATGGCTTTAAATCTTCACTGTCCAAATTTGCTCCAGAGCTTTCAAAGCTAGTAGCTGGTACGCAGGATGGAAGCATAAAATAGAAATCTAAAGGAAGGTTCTCACTTAATTTCATCATAAGTTCTATTCCTTCACTCCCTAAAACATTTGCTATTTCATGAGGATCTGTAACTATTGAAGTTATTCCATGAATAAGTGCTGCTTTATAATATTCCTTTGGAGTTGTTAAAGAAGACTCTATATGAGCATGTGCATCAATAAGTCCTGGACATATATATTTATTAGTACCATCTACAATAGTTTGGCCATCATAATTTCCTAACCCCACTATATATCCATTTTTTATAGCTACATCGCTAATAAATATATCATTTTGAAATACATCTATAATATTTACGTTCCTAATAACTAAATCACATGTTTCATGTTTTGCTGCCGCTCTAATTTGTTCTTTAAAAATTCTCTTGTTCATTAAAACAATCCACCCTTTAAAAATATTTAACCTTCGTGGATTACTTCTTCATAGTTATACTATTTACGGTAGTATAGTAGAAACACCCAAACCTTATTATCGGGCTTATACAAAGGTTATTGCTACTTATTATATTTAAATCCTATACCTTTGTCAAAAGATTATTTTCTTTAATAAATTTTCTATAAAAAATTAGTATATCACTTAAAAAAAACATCAATTTAAAGCTTCTCTCCAAAAGAGAAGTATCCTCAATTGTCCATTGCCAATTTTCAATTCTCAATTTCTAACCTTTATAGAATTGATAGTATAATTTGATTTCTATAAGAGGTTGCTACATTACTTCAAAAGTATATCAATTTAAAACTTCTCTCCAAAAGAGAGGTATCCTCAGTTGTCCATTGTCAATTTTCAATTCTCAATTTCTAGCCTTTATAGAATTGATAGTATAATTTGATTTCCATAAGAGGTTGCTATATTACTTCAAAAATATATCAATTTAAAACTTCTCTCCAAAAGAGAAGTGTCCATAATTGTCCATTGTCAATTTTCAATTCTCAATTGTGTAACCTTGTATCATTGACAGATTACTTTGAATAGTATAGAATATGTTAAAAAATACATACTATAATAAAGCGATGATGAGAAGAGTAGATAAATTATTTCTTTTACAGAGAGCCTTGGCAGCTGAAAAAAGGCAAAGAAAAGTTTAGGCATCTGAAAGAAAATAATGAATCAGTATGTTCCCCTATTTTGCATCATACTGCGTCAGCAGAACCCCCACATAGTAACAACTATGAGTGGAACCTGCTTCCTTGCCTGATACAAAATAGAAAAACATCTTTAATCCATTATTTTCTTTCAGATGCCCTATCGAAACAAGCCTCTGAGCTTCATACCGATCCTTTAGTAATGTAAAATTTACTTTAATGGGGAGGCTATGACAGGAGCTCCTGTTACAGAGCTAAGGTATAAGTAGTTTAATTTTATTTTAACTTAAAATCATTTTAATCACTACCGTACCTGATAAGGTTAGTATGGTAACATATTAATAAATTGGGGTGGCACCACGAAGATAATAGCTCTCGTCCCCAAGACTAATAAGTCTTGGAGGTGAGAGTTTTTTATTAGGCACATTCAAAAAATAAACAAGTCAGTATGATAGACTATTTTGTGTCATACTGCGTCAGCAGAACCCGCTGATAGCTCTACTAGCACCGGAACCTGCTTTCTTGTCTGACGCAAAATAGTCGTCTCATCTTTGACTTGTTATTTATTTTCATGTACCTTATTTAATTTTATTACCATTATTTTTTATAAAAGGGAGGATTTAAAATGTGTCACTCAGCAAATAAAAATGAAAATATAATTGTTCAAAATTTTATAGATAAAGTTGTGGAGGAAGATATTAAAAATAAGAGCTTTAGCAGAGATATCTGTACCCGTTTTCCACCAGAGCCAAATGGCTACCTTCACATTGGCAGTGCTTATGCTATTAGTGTTAGTTATGATATTGCTACTAAATATGGTGGAAAATTCAACTTACGTTTTGACGATACTAATCCAGTAAAAGAAAATATTGAATATGTAGATTCTATTATTGAAGATATGAAATGGATTGGCTTTGATCCTGAAGATAGAATTTATTATGGTTCTGACTATTCAGATATGATATATGAATTTGCCCTTAAACTAATAAAGTGTGGAAAGGCATATGTTTGTGATTTAACCCCAGAAGAAATACGAGAATATAGGGGTACGCTAACTACAGCTGGGAAAAATAGTCCTTATAGAAATAGGACTATAGAAGAAAACCTTGATTTATTTGAAAGGATGAAAAATGGTGAATTTCCCACTGCTTCAAAGGTTTTAAGAGCTAAAATAGATATGTCTTCACCAAATATAAATCTTAGAGATCCTATAATATATAGAATAAACTTTGCTCATCACTACAGAACTGGCGATAAATGGTGCATCTATCCTATGTATGATTTTGCTCATCCATTACAAGATGCCATAGAAGGTATCACTCACTCACTTTGTTCCATTGAATTTAAGGATCATAGGCCCTTATATGAATGGTTCTTAAAAGAGCTTGATATTAAAGAACCTCCAAAACAAAGAGAGTTCGGAAGATTAAATTTAACTGGAGTCCTAACTAGCAAAAGATATTTAAGAGAACTGGTATTTGGTGGTTATGTGGATGGATGGGATGATCCAAGATTACCTACCCTTAAAGGATTACGTCGCAGAGGAATTACACCTGAAAGTATAAAAGATTTTCTATTACAAATAGGTGTATTTAGAAATCAAAGTACTATTGATATCTCTTTGCTAGAGCACACTTTACGTCAAGATTTAAAATCTAAGGTAAATTCTGTTATGGGAGTTTTAAATCCACTAAAAGTTACTATAACTAACTATGATGAAAATAAAGTAGAATATTTAGAAATTGAAAATAATAGTGAAAATCCATCGCTAGGAACTAGATTATTGGCTTTCTCAAAGACTTTATATATTGAAAGAGAGGATTTTATGGAAAATCCAATTAAGGGATTCCGCAGATTATCTCCTGGGAAAGAAGTACGATTAAAAGGAGCCTATTTTATAAAATGTGAAGATATAGTTAAAGACCCATCTACTGGCGAAATAACAGAACTACTTTGCAGCTATGATCCTGAAACTAAAAGTGGTTCTGGATTTACTGGTAGAAAGGTTAAAGGAACAATTCACTGGGTATCAGCTAATCATGGAATTAAGGCAGAGGTACATCTTTATGATAAATTGATTTCTGATGAAGAATTATTAAAGGACAACTCAAAACCTTGGGAGGAAAGAATAAATCCAACTTCCCTAATAAAACTTAAAAATTGTATATTAGAGCCTTCTTTAAAAGATGCACCTATAGAAAGTAAATATCAATTTATTAGACATGGATACTTTTGTGTAGATAAAAAATATACTTCTGATAAAAACCTAGTATTTAATAGAATAGTATCACTAAAAGATTCTTGGAATAAGAAATAACTTAAACTATTTGACTAATTATTTACTATTATATCTAGATAGAGTGTGGTAAAATACACACTCTATTATTTTAACTTGCTCTAATACTATTAACTATTTTGTATATAAATACAATGTACCATTTTTAGGTCTTTTTATACTTTTACCTTTAAATCCTCTGTTTTTAAGTTTCTTTTGTAATGTATTCATAAAAAATCCATGACAAACAATTAGTATATTTTCATTTAAGTCTAAATCTATATTAGATAAAAACTCATCTATTCTCTTTTCCGTATCTTTTCTACTTTCCTTTTGAGATTTATGGTGAAAGAACCACGCATATCTTCCACTTATAGCCCAAAATCCATATGGTAATTTAATATTACTTTTAAATATTGGTGATATAGGTACTTCTCTTAACAAGTAAGTTTTTACTATTTTTTCTTTAAATACGCTTTCAGCAGTTTTAATAGCTCTATACAAATCACTAGAGAAGCATTTATCCCACTTAATATGTCCTAAATCTATCTCATTTTTTATAATCTCATCTTCATCATAGTTCTTTACCCATGCCTCAAACTCATCTGATGTCATAAATAAAACTTTATCACACTCTACTTTAAAGTGTCTTATCAATCCTATGTTCATAATATCCCCTTTAGCTCTCTCCTGTAATTTTAAAATATATTTTATAGCACCTCCAAATTTGAATTAGCAGCTAAAAAAGTGATGGTAAAAATAGTCCCCTCTTTAACTTTGCTATTAACTTCAATCATCCCATCATGACTTTCTACTATAGCTTTAGAAAGAGCTAGTCCAATTCCTACGGATTCTGTTTTCTTACTCCTTTTCCCTTTATAAAATCTTTTAAATATATTATGTATATCTTTCTTAGGAATTCCTTCTCCATTATCCTTAATAATAATTCTAATACACACCGGTGTCCTTTCTGTAAAAATTTCTACTTCTCCACCCTCTGCTGTATGCTCTAGTGAATTTTTAACTATATTTATAATTGCTTCACTAAGCCAATTTGAATCATGTACCATCATAATTTGGGAGTCTTTTTTATTAAATATAAGGTTTATTTTTTCCTCTTCTGCTTTTCCTTGAAGTGCTTCAACAGCATCCTTAACCGTTTCATTTATATCATAATTATTCTTTTCAAACTTTATTACTCCAGCATCCAATTTAGCAACTTTAAGTAAACTTTTTACAAGCCATTCAATTCTATTTAATTGTTTCCCACTATTTTCTAAAAATTCTTTTCTCTTCTCATCATCCAAATTCCTATTTAAAAGTATGTCATTATATATTATTAAAGATGATATAGGTGTTTTAAGCTGATGTGAAATATCTGAAAGTATATCTACTAAAAAGCTTTTCTCTTTTTGTATAGCTAAAAAATTATTCCTTATAATTACTCTCATATTGTTGAAAGAATAGGCAAGTTTTGCAAAAGTTCCTTCCGCATTTTCATAAATTCCAACATCAAAATTGTATTCTACTATATTTTCTGCAGCCATTATAAGCCTTTCAAGTCTTTTATAAATTCTTATATATTGAATAGAATTTTGTAAAAATATAATAATAAAAAATATTACTAAACAGCTAAGTATGGCTTTTAAAGCCATATTATAACTATCATTCATTGTTGGTATAAACTTTATTTCTAGATTTTCATTAAAGCCATATTCACTTAATACTTTTCTACCTACTTCTATACTTTCTTCATTAGCCCCTTTTGTTATCACAGGAATTATTTCATCACTTAATTCTGGATGATTTTTAATTATTTCACCTGCTAAAGCCATGGTGCTTTCTGTATAATTTATTTTTATCTTATTATAACTTCTATTCATTATAAAAAAAGATGTTATTAACATAATAAAGGCTAATACTAAAATAATTAATGAACTTCTTTTTAGTTCTGGATTAGTAAAATATTTAGTCATGACTCACTACTCCTTTTCAACTTCCAAATGCCACTCATACCCAAGACCTCTTTTAGTTTTTATATATTCAGGATTTGAGGAATCGTCTTCTATTTTTTCTCTAATCCTTTTTATATATACAGAAAGAGTATTTGTATCAAAATATGCTCCCGAACCGTCTATCAATTTATCTAATATCTCTTCTCTACTCATCATCTTTTGAGGATTCATCATAAAATTTAAAATAAGTTTATACTCTTGTGAAGAAAGTATTATCTCTTCTCCCCTTTTTTCAACTTTTGCAGTTTCTGTATCTAAAACTATATCTTTAGATTTAAATATATGTTTTTTATAAACTTCATTTCTAAATCTTCTTTGAATAGCCTTGATTCTTGAAATAAGCTCTTTTACCTTAAATGGTTTTACTATATAATCATCTGCTCCAATGTCTAATCCTAAAACAATATTTACCTCATCATCACAAGCAGTTAAGAATATTATAGGCACTTCACTTTTGCCTCTTATATATTTACATACATCATAACCACTTCCATCAGGAAGCATTACATCTAATATGATTACATCAAACTCTTTTTCATTAAAAACTTTTAGAGCTTCTTCTACATCTTCAGCTCTTGTAACCTCAAAGCCTTCATCTTTAAGGGTAAATTCAATACCTAAAGCTAAACCTTCATCATCTTCTACAAGAAGTATTCTATTCATAAATTTAATCCCTCCTATTTAACTTTATAAAATGATTATATAAAATTATATAAAAAAAACAAAGCTCTGTTCCATATTTTCACAGAGCTTCTAAAGTATCTTTAATTCTTAATTGATAAACTATTAATTTATTGTTCTCCTCTTATTACTTCAACAATATTTTCTTTTTTAATTCTATTTAAAGGCTTTATTACTGCTATCACTCCTATAAATATAGACGCCCCAGCAGCAATACTTATAGTTTTCCAAGGAATACCCCATTTAAATCCCATTATACCTATCATTGAAGATGACATAAAGTATGATAGTATTGTTCCAAGAATAGCTCCCAAAAATGAACCATATACACCGTAAAGAATTCCTTCAGTCAAAATCATTGATCTTATGTTTTTATAAGTCATTCCTAATGCACTTAATGATGCAATTTCTTTTCTTCTTAAGATTAAATTAGTAGTTATAGTATTTATTATATTTACTACTCCAATCAGTGATACTACTGCTACAAATCCATATAATAATATATTTATTTGAAGATTGTTAGCTCTAGTCTCTTCTGCTTCTTTACTAGTATTCATAACCTTTATTCCATTCATATCCCCCAAAGGTTGAAGCCATTTTTCAAATTCCTTTTCTTTCTTTTCATCCTTTAATATTATTCCTGCGGATTTATAAGGAATTTTTTCAATATCTATATTAGATATATTTTTCATAACATCCTGTGAAGTTATTATCTTCAAATGGTTGGGATTACCATAAAGCGGATATGGTGCATAATCTACTACTGCTGATACTTTGACCTTTATCATATCATCTTTATTAAAATTATTTATTTCATTATTTTCTTTTAAATTTTTTGCATTTATAATAGACGCATTCTTATGAATATAGAAGCTATCTCCAACTTTTAAATTGGTAAGAGGAAGTTCATAGTATTTATCTTTCCCTCTAAACATCTGATTCTTTACAAGTATAACACCATTTTCTTTAATCATCTTTTCTTTATCTACTTTACCACTAGTTATATAACTTTCAGTATTTTTAAGCTTTATATCATCATATACATCAAAGAGTATATCTAATGAAGTCATTTCTTCTCCATTAAAATTTGTTTTATTATATGTATGTGGTGCAGCTTCAGTTATTACCTTTTCCCTTTTATCATTTGAAATTACTGCTCTTGACACATAATTTTCATAGTCCACGTATAACTCTTTAACTTCATTATTATTTTTTATTTTATTTATTATGTGTTCAGTTATAGTACTTTTTCCATCTATTAAAAGCCAATTATCATCTAATAAGCTTATAATCTCAAAATTATTTTTTTCATCTTCTGATTTATGTGGTGTAAAATTAACAGTCATATTTATAAAAGAGGTGAAAAATATAAATAATGTAACACTTATTATCATCGAGAATACTGTAATTCTAAATCTCTTTTTATTTCTTTTTATATTTTTAAAAGCCATTAATCCATTTATATTTAGTAATTTCTTTACTAATTTACCTCTATTTTTCTTTATCTTTTCTTTTGTTATAGAAGCCCTGCTACTAATTGCTATTAGAGGAGATATTTTTCCTGCAAATTTTGCTGGTATTAATGCCGATATATATATTGAAATTAATCCAACTACTGCACTTATACCCAATATCTTGTAAGATATAACCACATCTAAGGACCCAAAAGCACTGCTAGACATAATTTTAAATATCTGAGCTATGGCCCACATTGCAAATATACCACATAAAATTCCTATTGGAACTCCTATTAAACTTATTAAAGCAGCTTCTCTTAATACTATTTTTTTTATTTGTTTTGGAGTTGCACCTACTGCTCTTAAAAGTCCAAATTGTTTTATTCTCTCAACTACACTTATTTGAAATGAGTTATATACAACTGCTATTGTTGCTATTATTACTATAGTAATTATCAGCCCAGCTATATGATTTAAACTATTATTTATAGATTTATTTTGTCCTTTTCCTAAAAGTCTTAATAAATCTTCATTAGTTGATATATTTTTAAATGTACTTTTTAATTCCTCTACTGTATCGGAAATATCCGCCTTTTTAGATATAGTTGCGAATATTTGAGATTTTTCCACATCAAAATTATCACAATAAACAACTCCTGTAGATGCTCCACTCAATTGACTATAGGAATTATTTTTAATTAATCCTGTAATTTTAAATTCCTCTAATTTCCCATTTTCAAGTTGTAATTTTATAGTATCTCCTAACTTAGGAGTATTATCAATATAATTTAATACCCAACTTTCTAAGGCTATTTCTCCATCTGCTTTTGGAATTTCTCCCTCAACAGCTTTATATGGTAAAAGCTCTAAAGCATTTTTATCAAGTTTCACTAACTCTATAGACTTCGATGATTTCAAAGGAACTTTATCCCACTGCTCCCTAAGTCCAACTTTTTCTATTTTAGGATTATTTTTAATTTTATCATAATCCTTATTATTTAAATTAGTAATAGCAATATGAAATGAACCAGCACCCTCTATAGCATCTTCAATAAAAGTATTTTGCATACTTTTTATAAATAAACCTATAGATGTAATAAGTGCTACAGAAAGTATTATTCCACAAATTGTTAATACAGTTCTTTTTTTATTGTGCTTTAAATATTTATTAGTTATATCTTTATAGCTTTTCATAATACTTCCTCCTTCTATTCAATTCTTTCATCAGATTTCAGCTCACCATCTACTATGGTTATAACTCTATCCGCTTGCTCTGCTATACTCATATCATGAGTTATAACTATTAATGTCTGATTATAGTTTTTAGAAGAAAGTTTTAAAAGCTCTATTACCTCTTTACTATTTTTACTATCTAAATTTCCAGTAGGTTCATCTGCGAGAATTATAGATGGTTTATTTACTAATGCCCTTCCAATAGAAACTCTTTGCTGCTGACCTCCAGATAATTCTGAAGGCAGGTGATTTCTTCTATCGTTTAATCCAAGCATCCATAATAGTCCATCCAAATATGTTTCATCTATTTTCTCTTTATCCAGCAAAGCTGGCAGTGATATGTTTTCTTCTACATCTAAAACCGGTATCAAATTAAAAAACTGAAATACAAATCCTATATTTCTTCTTCTAAATATAGCTAATTTTTCTTCATTNNCCTTACCTGAAGTTGGTCTATCAAGACCACCTAACATATGAAGTAATGTACTTTTTCCTGAACCAGAGGCCCCTACTATTGCAGTAAATTCTCCTCTGTTTATAGAAAAAGATACGTCTTTAAGTGCTTCTACTTTATTATTACCATCGCCATAAACTTTTGATAAATTTTCAACCTTTAGTATTTCCATGTTAAATCCCTCTCTTTTAACTTTATCTTCAATATAAATTTACATCTATAAAAATATTCATTGGTGTGACATTCTTCTTCCTAACTGCCTAACCACAACTATATTATATTTTTATAGCTACTTTATAACAATAACTACTCTCTTACTCATAACGCAGAACTCTTACATATCTGTAAGATATGGGGACGGTTCATTA
>NZ_DDOV01000077.1:0-307 GCF_002341865.1 Clostridium sp. UBA2485
AAGAATAGTGCTTCTTTTGCATCCAAAATATCGTTCCAATCAAAATAGCCATTACTATTATGTTTAAGATTATTAATAGTGTATCATTCATTTTTTCACCTTCTCCTTATTATAATATTTACCCTATATTTATAAATGCTGTTAATCCATTTAATGTTACACTTTAGTTATAAATATAATATAACCCATTGTTTGCATAATATTAATTAACATAAACTCTTTCTTAAGGATACATATTATTAGTTAAAAATAATTTCAAATTATTAATTTGTTCCTATTATATCTATAAAACATATATTGCATATAT
>NZ_DDOV01000077.1:327-22781 GCF_002341865.1 Clostridium sp. UBA2485
GAAAAGTCAATAGGTTTTCAAATTTATTTTTTATAATACATATATGATTAGTATGATATTGACTTTAATATTATTTATAGGTAACATATAAATAATATTAAGCAACTATGAAATGGGTGAATATAGTGAGAATATCAGCAAAAGGACGCTATGGTTTGGCCGCAGTGATTTATATGGCACAACTTCACCAAAATGGGGGATACATTACAATTGTGAAAATATCAGAAGCACTTGGTTTATCGAAAATCTATTTAGAGCAGACATTTTCATTATTAAAAAGAGCAGAAATAGTTACCTCTATTAAGGGTGCGCAAGGAGGATATAGATTGACACGAATGCCTAAATATATAACCGTATTTGAGGTTTTGTCAGCGATCGAAACTTCTTTATTTGAAAAAACAGAAGAAACTGTTGAGAACAAGGTATCAGCACTAGAATCTGCTATGCAGTCATTCGTCTTTGACCACTTGATAATGCAATTGAAGTAAGTTTGAAAAAAATTACATTATATGAACTAGCAAATGAATATGAAAAGCAAAGAGAAGATAATAACTTTATGTTTTTCATTTAGTCATTATAGCTAATACTTCTCACCAAGTAATAACTAAAGAAAATATGCTTATATTTTATGGATGAAAATTATAACATCACAATGCAAACTCCAATGAGAGTCGAAAAAGGTATAGCTACTTTTGTAGTTATGGTGGAAATTAGTTTTAAAGACGATACAAATAAGTGTTAATTATTTTCACAGATAGATTAAATTTAAGAGTGGTACATCTACATAGATATCCTGCTAATTTGAAATGTATTTTTTAAAATTTCTATCTAAATATTAAATTAAGGCAATATATAAGAATAGATTCTTTATAAATAATCTAAAAAAATGTGACAAAGTTACTTGGTAAAGTAACTTTGTCACATTTTTTATATCGTAGCTATTAATTCAAATGAAATTTTCCCCTGATTAAATCATATTACTAACTTTAAGTCCTATTTCATCAAAAAAGCTCTGTAGTTCTTCTTTATCATTTCTATTTACCTTAAATTTAATCTCTTTATCATAAAAATTATCATAGTATTTAGATATATAAAATATTATGGTACTGTTTCCCCTTTTATCTTCGTTATCCCATCGATATGTTTCTATTTGATTCCACTTATAAATCTCTTTTCTTATATAAACTCCATCATCTCTTATTTCATTTCTTATTCCTGTTAACAGTTTCCGGATGCCCATACATATAATCATTATATTTGATTTTAATACGACCATATCGACATCTACTTTAGTGATAAAAAATAATACACTAAAAATGATAGCCCATGTTGTGGTCACTATTCCATGTAGGAGGTCATTATTAATCTTAACTCTTCCCTTAGTAATAATTACTCTGTGTTCCTTGATTTTTTTAAACTCACTTATTAAATCTTTCACTCCAAATACAATTACAAATATAAACAAAATATTAAATATATATTCTTTCATAGCATACCCCCATATATCCTCGTCAAGAATCAATCTATTTATATCTTACATCATATGGCTAATTATACTATAATTGTTAACGCAATTCTAATAATATGCTATTTTATTATTGAGTCTTAACTGATAACATAGTGAAGTTTATAAGCAAAAAACTCTTATCAGTATTTTTAAGATAAGAGTTTTCATCATTATAATATATACTTCAAAATGATGTTTAATACTTTAATTCCATTTAACTAACACCTGTCATATGATATGTTAGCTGAAAATAGTAAATTAAAATAAAACAAAAACTATATGTTGTAATCATTTCTAAAATAATAAGTTATTATTTACTTTTAAAATTTAATAATACTGCTGAGTTAATGATAACTGCAACAGATCCTACATTATGCACTAAAGCACCAAGTATTGGATTTAAAATACCTGTCATTGCTAATATAATAGCTACAAAATTAAGAAGCATAGAAAGAGACAAATTCCATCTAATTGTGGTCATGGTTCTTTGTGATAGACTTAATAAGTGAGGTATAGATTTAATATCATCACTGACAAGGGCAATATCTGCTGCATCAATAGCAATGTCGCTACCAATTCCCCCCATTGCAACACCTACGTATGCTTTTTTAAGAGCAGGCGCATCATTAATTCCATCTCCAATCATGCAAACCATCTCATTTCTATTCTGATATTGCTCAATTGCAGACATTTTATCTTCTGGCAAGCATTCTGAGTGAACATCGGTGATACCTACATTCTTAGCAATATGAGAAGCTGCTTGAGGATTATCCCCAGTTAACAATATGCTTTCTACCTTGATTGATTGAAGTTTTTTAATCATTTCTACAGAATCTTTACGCAGTGTATCAGATAGAGCTATAAACCCAGATTCACAACTGTTAATAGCAACATAGATAATTGTACACCCCTCTTTTGTGTATTCAGATGCCTTGTCCAACATGTCTTTAGATATTATTACAGAGTTTTCCGCTAGCAATTCTGTATTTCCTGCAAAAATTGTATTACCTGAAACCATTGCTTTAACACCACGACCTGCAATAATTACAAATTCTTGCGGTTCTTCTAAAACTGTGTCTGATGCATTTCTAAAATGTGAAACAATTGCTTTGCCTAATGGATGCTCAGAACGTAGTTCAGCAGAAGCTGTTAATCTCAGTAATTTTTCTGAACTTATATCATTATTAAAGCTTTGAACTGCCACAACAGAAGGTTTACCATAAGTAAGAGTACCGGTCTTATCAAAGGCAATTCTAGTTACTTTTGACAATCTTTCTAGTGCATCTCCTTCACGGACAAGAATACCATATTTTGTAGCATTTCCAATGCCTGCCATAATAGCAGTAGGAGTTGCAAGCACTAAAGCACATGGACAAAACACAACAAGAATTGTAACTGCACGAATAATTTCTCCTGTAACAAACCATGTACCCATTGCAGATACAAGAGCAATCACAACTATCCACGTAGCCCACCTATCTGCCATACCAACAATTTTAGCCTTGCTTGCATCAGCAGACTCTACAAGTCTAATCATTCTTTGCAGTGAGCTATCTTCACCAACCTTGGTAGCTTCCATATCAAATGCACCAAATTGATTTACTGTTCCACTAAAAACCTCATCCCTTACACCTTTATCAACTGGTAGTGATTCACCTGTCATTACCGATTGATTAATAGAAGTTTGTCCAGAAACAATAATGCCATCAACAGCAATAGTTTCCCCTGGAAGTACACGAAGCATATTTCCAACTTGAACTTGTTCAGCAGGTATTATGTTTTCTACTCCATCGCAAACAACTCTTGCAGTTCTAGGGGTAAGATGTACCAATTTTTCAATACCAACACGTGCTTTTGCAACGGTATGTTCTTCTAATAAAGCACCAAGTGTCATAATAAAGGCAATTTCTCCTGCCGCAAAGATTTCACCAATAATTACAGAAGCAATTAAAGCTATAGATACTAATACATCTGCTTTAATATCAAATTCAGTAACCAATCCAATTATTGCTTCTTTAATAATTGGTAAACCACAAAAAATAATTACAATCCATGCTAAATCAATGGGAATAGGTATTAAATTAAAAAAGCTAATAATAAGTGCTATTGCTGAAATCACAAGTAATCCAATTGTACGTTTTTCTTCATCTTTAATTAATAATTTTAATATAGACATAAATATCACCCTTTCTATATACCTATAGGGGTATATGTATATACTAAGCTTTAGATATAATATTTGTCAATAAAAAAAGTAGTCAATAATATGACTACTTTTTGATAAATTATGACATTCTTGAAAAATGTTCTATTGCTTTTGCAAATTCTTTAATTGTCTTTTCGGCGTCTCCATGTTCAATACCATCTTTTACACAATGACTTAAGTGTCCTTCTAATACCACTTGTCCAACCTTATGTACTGCATTTTTAACTGCATTTATCTGAATTAAAATATCTTCACAAGGTACATCTTCATCAATCATTCTATCTATAGCATTTAATTGCCCTATAATCTTTTTAACTCTTCTGTGTAAATTATCTAAATCCATACACTGGCGCATAATAACATCCTCCATTTAAACTTAATCTCATTATCAATATGTAGAAAGAATAGCATTACCATTTCCTAATGTCAATTTAATAATTCCTATAATATATTTAATATCTAAACTTCTTAAATTACAAATGTAGTAAAAAGCACACTGTTTATGATACAATTCACCTTATCGATATAACGTGAAACTTTTAATACTGATACTAAATAAAATCTCTTCTATATTACTTCCAATTAGATGCATTTCTTAGTGCAATTTCTATTAATTTGCTCATTGGTCCAGATATACTTTTATTTTTATGGTATGCAAGCTGAGTTGAAAACTTATCTAATGGTTCTTTTAGCTCTACCATCTTAAGGCTTCCTTCCTTTAGCTCATCTCTTACTGTATATAAAGGTAAAAATGAAATGCCAAGGCCATTCATTACACACTTTTTGGTAGCTTCTATACTTGAAAATTCTAAAGGATTTTTATATCTTATTTTTTTCTGCTTTAAGTAATTTTCAAAGGCTATTCTAAAACTACACCCCTTTTCACTTAATATGATGTTTTCTCTTGCTGTCTTACTTACAAGATTAGTAGATAAAAACTCTAAATCTGCATCTGGTGAAGCAATAATTGCCATACATTCATCTTTTAAATTTTTAACTACTAAATCTCTGTCTATAATTTGAGGTTCAATGGTAAATATAATATCTATCTCTCCACTATGCAATTTACTTCTTAAATCACTACAAATTGAATTCTTTAAAATAATGTTCACCTTTGGAAAGTTTCTTTTATATTCCTTTAAGATTTCTCCTAATCGATATATAGACAGCGATTCTCCTGCTCCAATAACCAAATCACCTGATATACCTTTTTGTTCTGATGTTATATTCTTAATTTCTTTATAAACATCCAGCATTTGTTTTGCATATGGAACTAACTCCTTACCTACATTGGTTAAAACAATTTTTTTACCTAAACGATCAAATAAAACTTCCTTTAGTTCACTTTCTAAGATTTGAATAAAAAATCGCCACGCACTCTTGTGACTTCAGTCATGAGTTAGTGGTGAAATATGCCAAATAAAAATACTCGAGAATCCTATAAAAATAATAATATAATTAATATACTAGAATATCACATAGTATGGTACATAAAATATAGACATAAAGTATTAACAAAAGATATAAAGGGAAATTTATTAAATAAAGCAGCTTATGATAATAATTTTAAGATATTAGAAATTAATGGGCATTTAGGCTATATTCATTTATAATAGTCAAAAATAAAATTAGAAAGGAAGTGAATTTATCAATGTTGAAAGCTTATAAATATAGAATTTACCCAACTAAAGAGCAAGAAATACAATTAGCTAAAACTTTTGGATGTGTAAGATTTGTCTATAATCAAATATTAGCGATGAAGATAGATTTATATGAAAATGAAGGGAAATCTTTATCCAAAACAGACTGCAATAATTACTGTAATAGAGAGCTAAAGAAAGAATATACTTGGCTTAAAGAAGTTGATAAATTTGCATTAACTAATTCTATTTATAATCTGGATACAGGTTATCAAAAATTCTTTAAAGAGCATACAGGTTTCCCAAAATTTAAAAGTAAGAAGAATCATAGTTATCTCTATACTACTAACTTTACAAATAATAATATAGAAGTTAATTTTGAGAATAACAAAATAAAGTTACCTAAATTAAAATGGATTAAAGCAAAAGCACATAGAGAATTTAAAGGTGAAATTAAATCAACGACTATAAGTCAAGTACCTAGTGGTAAATATTTTGTAAGCATATTAGCAGATGTAGAAAATAAACAATTAGAAAAAACTAATAAACGAATCTCTTTTGATTTAGGTATAAAAGAATTTTTAATTGATAGTAATTTAAATCATATAGATAATCCAAAAACTTTATATAAATATGAGAAAAAATTAGCTAAATTACAAAGGCAAATAGCTCACAAAGAAAAAGGAAGTCAAAACTTTATTAAACAAAGAATTAAAATTGCTAGATTACATGAGAAAATAACTAATATAAGAAAAGATTTTTCAAATAAATTATCATGTCAGATAACCAATGAATATGATGTAATTATTTCAGAAGATTTAAATATTAAAAATATGGTTAAAAACCGTAATTTAGCAAAATCAATAAATGATGTATCTTGGGGTGAATTTACAAGACAATTACAGTATAAATCAGAGTGGAAAGGCAGAGTATATCATAAAGTTAGTCCTTGGTTTTCAAGTTCTCAATTATGCTCAGATTGTGGATACAAGAATAAAGAAGTTAAAAAATTATCTATAAGAGAATGGGTATGTGACAATTGTGGAATAGTTCATCAAAGAGATGAAAATGCAGCAATAAACATATTAAATCGAGGATTATTAGAGTTAGGATTTAATTAAATTGTATAAATAAAGTAGGGTAGGAAGTATCCGAACTAACATAGTAGGTTACGAGGTGGATGATGTGGGAAGATCTAAGAGTAATCTTAGAAGCACGTGACTTTAGTCATGTGAGCTTCACTATGAGATGTTATAGTAGACTGAGCATAACCTAAATGTTCTGCTGCTTTTGAAAATCCTCCAAGTTCAACTATAGTTATAAATGTCTGTAAATGTCTAATTTCCATTATTCTCATCCCTTTATAATTTAATTATATAATATAAACTATAGTATCATATATTTCGATTATTTACTTCATTTATTTCAATTTTACTGATAACATAAATAGCGTTATACTTAAGAACATCAGATATAGATGTTCCATTTTTAAATTTAATCTATGAATTCATATAATTCTATTATTAAATCGTTTAAGTTTTCATTAATAAGGAGATGATTGAGTATGAAAAAAGTATTACTACTTCTTGCTAATGGTTTTGAAGCAGTAGAAGCAAGTGTTTTTACAGATGTTATAGGTTGGAATAAATTAGAGGGTGACGGTACTACAGATTTAGTGACCGCTGGAATGAGAGAAAAGTTAAAATGCACTTGGAATTTCACAGTAATTCCTGAAATGCATATAAGTGAAGTTAATGTTAATGAATTTGATGCCCTTGCAATACCAGGTGGATTTGAAGAGGCTGGATTTTATGAAGATGCTTATGATGAGGATTTTTTAAACCTAATAAGAGAATTTGATAAAGCAGGAAAAATTATAGCTTCTATTTGTGTTGCTTCATTACCTATTGGAAAAAGCGGTGTACTAACTTGTAGAAATGCCACAACATATAATTTGTCAAATGGTAGAAGACAAAAGCAATTAGCTGAATTTGGTGCTAATGTAATTTGTGATGAACCTATTGTTATAGATAAAAACATAATCACTTCCTATAATCCATCCACTGCTTTCGATGTAGCTTTCAAGCTTTTAGAACTGCTTACATCTCAAGAGAACTGCAACAATGTTAAGCAGTTGATGGGATTTAATTGTTCAATTAAATAAAAAGTCTCCTGTCTAGACAAACTATTGAAAATACTTCTGTAAATGAAGGATTAGGTCTTCTTAACCTAGTCCTTTTGAGTTATAAATCATCTTTATTTTTTAGAAATTACTTCTTAAATAAGTAATATCTAAATATATCATTTGTAGATCAAGCTTGCCCTTTATTGCCTGATTATATTACCTATAACCTATTACCTCTAAATACTCTTTTTATTTTTCAAGTAACAATTTTCTCTAAAACCCAAGTGATCTATGATACAGTTCATCATTAATATATTTTAATATTTTTCATTATCAGATTTTTCAAAATTATCAATTGACAGATTTTTCTTGTAAGCATATAATCTTATATATAAGATTTATTATAAAATACAATATGTTCTCATGGAAGGAGAGATGTTATATGTTAGCTAATTTAAAGGTGATTGCTGCTTAGAACTAAATATGAGCGAAAATGTAATTTTAAGGGTTATTCTACCCTCTATTAGTGTTGCATTTCCGCAGCTATTGATAACCTTTCATAAACATAAATGACTATTGAGGATAAATAAAACTACAGTATACCTGTTTTTTGCACCCGCAGATATCATCCAGTTTTGAGGTTGCTTACTGCGGAATTTTTATGCCCATTTTTAGAGATTATTGATCTTATTATAGGAAAAGGAGATTTTAAAATGTCTGAAAAAATATTAAATCAATATATTATTTTAAAAGAATATATATCTGAAAAAGATTATAAAGAAATAAGTCAACTTGAGGAAATTTGTAATTTAAATGATAAATGCAATTTAAAATTAGAATTAGACTATAGACTAAATATGCCTAGAAGTTCTGATATAGGATTAAAAAACATCAATGAATTTCTTTATTATGTAGATGAAACTTTAGTATCATACATTAACATTTCAAGCTTTGGAGGTAATATAAGTGAGATTATTGGTATGACTCATCCAGATTGGAGAAGAAAAGGGTTATTTAAAAAGCTTTTTAAACTTGTTATAGATCAGTGCCAAAATAGGAACTTTAATAAAATATTACTACTATCAAATGGTAAATCTAACTCTGGAATTGAGTTTATAAAATCTATTGGAGGAAACTACGATTTTTCAGAGTATAGAATGAAACGCTCTGGTAAAACTCCTATAGAAATGGGAAATTCAATTACTCTAAGAAAATCAAACAAATTAGACACTAAAGAAATTCAAAAGCAAAATTCAATATTTTTTAATCTTGATAGAGATGACATTGAAAATTTTATAGATGATGATAATATAACCACATATATGATTGAGCTTAATGGTGATATTATAGGTAAAATTAGAATTGAATGTAATGACAACTCATCCTATATAGCTGGATTTGGAATATTACCTGACTTTAGAGGCAAAGGCTATGGAAAAGCAGCTTTAAAAGAAGCTTTACGCTTAATAAATGAAAAAAATATATACGACATAGAACTAGATGTAGAAACTAAGAATGCTAATGCACTAAACCTATATAAAGCTTGTGGTTTTGAAGAAAAATCTATAATGAATTATTATGAGTATAATATTAAATCTTAAGTGATATAATATTAAATTTTTAAAACTATAGTTTATAAAGTGATTCTAAGGTTAAGATGAAGTAATTCTTTCTCCATCTTAACCTTAGAAAAGCTTACTCATAGGTATATTTTAATACTNNTTAACTCAATATATCTTTAAACTATTCTGTTCTTTTATTCCATGTGTATAACTTTCCAACTATCTTAAACTCTACTGATTTGTATAACATAACTAGAAAGTTACTCTCTCATATAAATAGCGCGAATATCTTTAAAACGGTTAGTCCAAAAAATAATTTTCTTATTATAATTTGTTATTATATTTATTTATAAATAATTCAAAAATAATAAATACTAATAATCTATTTTATTATAATGTTACTTTGATTTACTTCTTAATAAAAAATATCTAAATAGTTATTAGAAAAATTTTAACATTGAATTAAANNGAATTAAAACATGTTTTAATTCAATGTTAAAATTTTGCATAAATGCAGAGGATGAATTTTCATTCACCCTCTAAGTCACCTTCTATAAACATTGCGAAGTAAAATAGCTTCTAATTATGCTTATTAGGTGGGAGCTGTTATTATATTGTTTCAAAAAAACGCAGTATGCAGCCATCCGGCGTAGTTATCGCACATTCCCTTGCTCCCCATGCTTGTGGCTCAATGTCCGTAATCTGATTCCAGCCATTTTCTTTGACAAGCTTATACAGCTTATCAAGTCCTTGAATATGAATAAATCCTGCTACTCCTTTTATAGGTTCCCCTGTAAACATATGAATTCCTCTCCATGGAGCTATATTTGAATCCATAAGTTCACCTGGATAATCAAAAACGCAGCCATACATTGGTATACCAGAATCATCTCTTGCAATAACATCACCATGCCACCCAAGAACATCCTGAAACCACTTACATGTTTTGTCCATGTCCTTTGTTGTATATACCGGTGCATTTGCTTGAACATAATAGCCTCTTTCACTATACTTTATCAAATCTGACTGATTTTCCATGTCACTAAATCCTCCTTTGTCATTGAACTCAAAGGTGATTTTTGGATATGGTTTAAGTGATACGCCGTCATTGCGCGCTAACGATGGTGTAACCCCATACAATTGACTAAACGCTCTGGAAAAAGCAGCTGGAGAATCATAACCGAATTTCAGCGCAATATCGATTATTTTTTCATGACTTGTTTGTATGCTTTCAGCCGCTAGTGTCAATTTTCTCCTGCGTATATATTCACCGATTGAAATTTGCGTTATAAAAGAAAAAATGCGTTGAAATTCCCAGGTTGAACATCCTACATATTTGGCTGCGATAGTAAGATCTATTTCTCCAGTCAAATTATTTTCTATATAGTCAAGTGCTTGGTTTAAACCTTTTTGCCAATCCATTGTTTCACCTCCTGTAACAAATATAACAAGACGGAAAAGGTTCTGCTTTGCATTTTTTGCATTCTTCTGCACAGTAGGTTATATAAATAATCTCTAATTCACATTTTTCTGTAATTGTTCACTTAAATACGGTTATATCATATCTGCATAATAGCATATTTTTAATAAAATGTATGTCATTATGCAAATATCCATTATTTTTCTTTAAAATCAGCTATCTTAGTATAATAATATAAAATGAATTATCTTGTACCCTTTTCCTATATAAAAATCTACTGCTCTTTTATAAAAACAATATCTAATTTACTTTTCCTGCTTCTTAAAAATAGAGTTGTCCATCTTTATCTTTTTCAAATACATACTCTTTATCTATCCATGTATGATGAAATTTAGTTTTTGATACTGGATAGGTAGATATTATCCCTTTATCTTCTTATATAAAGTGTAGTTTGCCCCCATCTCTCTTAACATCAAATTTACACCAATCATCTTCATATGTTCCTACATATTCATCATAAATCTTTAAATCTAAATCAATGGCTTCCGGTTTTGATGGAATGGAATATTCTTCTCCGAAAACAATTCTTGCAATATCCTCATTTATTTTCAACGATTCACTGTAGATAAATCTAAATATATAGTTACGTAGTCATCTTTAATGGCTTAGTAGTCTTTATATTTATTTTTATTAGTATATATATTTCTTTTTTGGAATATATACACTATCATTAAAACAAGTAATGAGATTATTAATATATGCAGAAGTATATGGTATAAATCTGGTATCAGTATACTATCAGATTCTGGAATAACATGGTATGTATTAGCAAAATATTTATTATATCCTCTCAATTTTTCTTCAGTTACACCAAAGATTGTGTAATTCCAATGTGAAAAATATTGAATTATAATCCAAGCTGTAAGAAATACTGACAATACATATTTCCCTTGTCTTTCTTTTAAGAAAAATAATATAGAACAAACCACAAAAATTATCCACCAAGCAGTGTCAACACTTAGTATCCCAGGACTTTCAACTAAACAAAAGTTTCCTAAAGAAAATCCTGTAATGTTTAACGTAAACCAGAAAAGTAAACTACCTAATAATATATTTATACTTCTCTTCATAAACCCTCCATTTCCGCAAACAATTTTCTTTTGCAGTGTAAAATTAGCTTTAAGAAAATTACACCATATTTTACTAATAGATAATTAAAAATACCATAAAATTCATTTTTGAATAACAGGGTGTCTTAAGAAATTATTTAGTTTTATAATGTGTTACAGAAAACAAGAATATTAAGAATGACTATTATATAATTTATAATAGTTAAACTCACACATATCACCATCATATGATATTAATTTGGTGCCAACATAATCAAAACCAAGTTTTTCAATTACAGTTTTAGATGAAATATTCTTTGGCTTTACGATTGCAGTTAAGGATTTTAGCTCAGTATTTTTAAAAGCCCACTGAATTAGCGCTTTAGATGCTTCAGTTGCGTATCCATTACCTTGGTAGCTATCGGAAATGCCATATAAAATCTCAACTTCATTGTCTATTTCAGCTTTTGGATGAACCCCCACAACACCAATACACTTATGCTCACCCTTATGTTCAATTGCCAATATTATAAAAGGCTCATTTGTATTAAACTTTTCATTTATCCAATGCATCCAAGAAAGTGCCTCTGACTCATTGTGTAAAACCATATCAGACATCCAGTATGATACATTTGGTTGCTGGCTATAGTATGCTGCATCCTTCGCATCAGATGATGAAAAAGGTCTCATAATTAAACTCTCTGTTTCAATACTAAAATTTATCATTTTTATCTCCCCCTTTAGTGCACCTTATAGAACTAAATGCCTTTTATTTTCTACATCTCTGAATGTATGTAATTATCATAGCCACTTTCTAACAATATATCTTCTGAATCCATATTTATTAACTCCATAAAGGTAGTACGTGGATTTTTTTCAAAAAACTTTTCAATGATATTGTTACCTATTAGATAACCAATACACCATGGAATACCGTTCTCCTCATCCCCAAACATAAGTCTGCTTTTTACTGCAGGATCACAACTTTTTAGATGATCTTTCATTATATTCCACATTTCTCTTTCCTGTTGCTTTGATATAGGATTGGTCCAGGATGGTTTCAAATCCCTATATAACATCTTTGCAAATGTATCAGCTTGTCCTTCGTTTAATAAATAAGCTAATAAATCACCACGATAGTTTCCTTTTAGAGCAATGTTATTATGTCCCCATACACTATGATGATATTCATGAGCTACAACATAAGGAACCCATCTTATCCAATCCTTTACTAACGGGTTTATACTGATTAGAATATTGCCAAATTCACAACTCCCTATAACTCCATTTTGCCTCTGAGAAACCATTGCATTTTCATGGCTTAAAGGATATAAAGCTATTGTCATAATATCTTCATCATTTTTAGGAAGGCTATCCCATATTCTAACTAATTCATTTTCAAGTACGCCAGTAATATTTAAATTATTCAGAATATTTAACTGATTTTTTAAAGTTATTAAATCTTTTATTGGCATGGGTTTTCTTCCTTCAAATCCATCTGGTGCCCATTCAATGACTTTGCTCCAATAGGGTTCTATGAGATATTTATTCCATAAAGAATGAATATCATCATCTTTTACTGAATTTGCCTCTTCAATAAATTTATCAACATTTCCCCATGCAGAAATAATACAAAATTTATTTTTTATCATCAAATCCTCTTTTCCATTTAAGCTTATTTTTTCCAAGTACATTGTTACAAATATTATATTCTTAAATGAATAATCTTTCAATGAATAGCATAATTATAATAATTTAATATTCAATATTAGCTTACATCATCAAGATGTTTATAGAAAAATTAAGTTTATATAATGAAAGTACATATATATTGAAAATTATTACTAATTTGGTTAAAATATATATAATCTAAAGAATAATTACAAGAAATTGCGAACCAAAAATTTATTTATACAACCTTTGAAAGAGGTGAAACTCATTATGAGAACCAAATTAAGTAAATACTCGGTGCAGTTAATATAATCTGATAGCAGATTGTACCGAGATAATAACATATTTGTTATCAGTTAACTGCACTGCTTTTCTAATTAAATTAGTATATTATGAAAAGAGGTAGTTACATGAACAGAGAACAATTGAAAAATTATTTAAAAAGTGAAGAAAATCAGGTATTTCAAGGATGGGATTTCTCGTATATTAACGGTAGATGGGATGATGAACATATACCATGGGATTATAAAAAAATTTTATTGTCTTACTTAAAAGCAGAACACAAACTTTTAGACATGGGAACAGGAGGAGGAGAATTCCTTCTTACTTTAAATCATCCATTTTACAATACAGCCATAACAGAGTCATATCCACCTAATGTTGCTATTTGTCAGGAAAAACTGCAGCCACTTGGGATAACAGTTAGGCAGGTATTTAATGATTCAATGCTACCATTTAAGGATTCTTCTTTCGATATAATAATTAATAGGCATGCATCTTTTGATATTAGTGAAATTAATCGGATCTTAAAGACAGATGGATATTTTATTACTCAACAAGTTGGTTCAAAAAATAATGCTGATTTATCAGAAAAGGTAATCGATAATTATAAGTCATTATACCCTGATAACGATTTGAAACATAATGTTGAAGCCTTTGAAAGCAATGGATTTGAAATTATTCAATCAGAAGAATCATTTACTCCAATACGCTTTTACGATACAGGAGCATTGGTATACTTTGCAAAGATAATAGAATGGGAATTTCCTAATTTTTCTGTTGATACTTGTTTTGAAAACTTATGTAAAATAGATAAAGAAATAAATGAAACTGGATATATAGAAGGAACAGAACATAGATTTCTTCTTGTTGCTAAGAAATTATAAGTTTGTAATAAGACAGAAAATATTCAACTTAATTATTAGAGTAACATGATGTTGTTTTTGTTTTATTTCATATTCTTTTTATATTTTTAGCTAAACTATTAAAAACATTCAAATAAGGTTGTCCTCTAATTGGGCAACCTTATTTTGTATAGTAAATCAACAGTTTAATCTAACAGATCATGCTAAAATAAACATTCGTCTGCATTAATATGAAATGACTTTATATGCTGCTTTTTAAGGAAATTATGCATTAGTAGGTGTATTCAAATCATATCTATAAATAAGTCCATCTTCCCCATCTGGATGCTTAAATTTTAAAAAACCTAACTTTTCAAATACATTTCTTGATTTTAGATTATCTACATAGGCTTCTGCAATCACAGCATTGGCATTTAGTTTATTTCTCGAATAATTTATAAAGCTACGAGTAATTTCTTTGGCATATCCCTTATACCAATGTATTCTACGTAATCTAAACCCAATTTCAAATTCTCCATTTTTACTTGTTTTAACTATAAATGCCATACCTATTTTTGTTTTTTCATTTTTGTTTTCAACACAGAATGCCCCTGTTCCAGGAAAATTTGAATATTGACCTATCCATTTTTTAATATCCTTTTGGCAATCTTCATAAGACATAGAATCCCAACTATTAAATCTAATACATTCTGGATCATTATTAATATCATAGATTAAATCAATATCTTCATGATTAAATTCTCTAATAATAAGCCTTTCAGTCTCTAATATCATTTACTCCTCCTACCAATATCACTTCACATTATATTGCAATTGTTCACTTAAATACAGTTATATCATATTTGCATAATAACATAATTTCAATAAAATGTATGTTATTATACAAATATCCATTGTTTTTCTTTAAAATCACTTATCTCAGTATAACGACCTCTGTAAATAAACTTAAATAAATGGACGATCAAATCTTTTGTCAAAAACATTGTTCTGTTTCAACATTTTATTCCACCATATATCACCTAAACCTATATTAGTAATAAATTGCAAACTCTTAAGTTTAAAGCCTGTAAGTTCATATGGTATCTTCATTTTTTCAACAATTTCGCTATCAAATCTATTAGTCTCTTCATATATCCTACCTAAATCAGATAACATATTAAAGAGCTTTTTATTAAGAAAATCTGGTTTCACATAAGTTCCTGCTGACTCACCTTTCGTTACAGTTCCTAAATAAGTTCTATTAAGTTCTATAGATAGAGACCTAAAATAAGCTTCTGCATATTTGCACTGAGCTGTTTCCATAAATCCACATTGCAATATAAAACCAATAGATTTTTTTTCTGAATGCTTGGCAGGTTCTAAATAATTAATAAAACGCATTGTAATACCTGGCATACTATGAATATAAAGTGGAAGTACTAAAATAATATTCTCAAATGACTCCACATATTTAGCAAGTGATTTTGGATTTTCACTACAAATATATTTAACTTCATAAGGAAATTTCATTTCTTTTATAAACTGCTTTATAAATATTTCCGAATTGCCATTTTTGCCTTTTGGTGATCCATTAATGATTATTGTATTCATCAAACTTCCCCCACTCTTCTATTCTTTTTACAACTACATTTTTTGAAGCAAACTGGTCAAATGTACGATAAATATATTCTTCTAAAATTTTTCTACCCTCTGGATTTACAAAATTACCTTCATAATAAAATTCTATATCGGGATATTTTTCATATCTAGGTACATGTCTTGATTCACCAGTTGAGTATTCTACATAAGGAAGAAATAAAGGTATCATCCTATCAAAAAGTGTTTTTAAATTACCACTCACGAAACCTTTTACAACTTTAGAAAAAATAATAACCCTATCTGCTTCTAAATATTTCGAGTAAAAGGTATCTAAATCTTTACTTATGCATCTGCCTGGTATTTTCCACCAACAGGTCCAACAACCACAGCAATCTTTAATTTCTATTTTTGAAAGATCTAGTTCATATATTGACTTAATGCTATAATCTCCAAGCTCTTTTATAACTACTTCCTTCATAATTCCACCCCATTAAAATAAGGCACATGAAAAAAATAATGGTTTAAATATACCTTCTATACTAGTTCATTATTTTTTAATATGCCTAAATAATTATCTTGCTTATATATTTAGTTTAAAGGTAGGAGTAACCCACAGGTCAATAATATCTTACTTTACTGGAGCATAAATTTCTAAATAGAAATAGTTACCTCCATTTTCATATGTGCTTATTAACATGTTGATATATACTACTCCAAGTAGTTCATATCCCATTTTCATTGCTATATTTCTAAATTCTTTTTCCATTTTTTTATCAAGGTCTTCTCCATTTTCTTTTAACTTATCATCAATAACAGTATAAATGCACTTTGGATAAGAAATTATTTCTCTCTCTGTTTCTTTATCATCTTCATTTATTTTTTTAACTACTATATATTTATGTCCTATTATTCCTTTATCATCGAAATTGATAACTCGTGTCAATGTTTTTAGGGTTGTGGCTTTCTTTAAGTTTTTTTCTCCCTCTTTTAAAAGCTCATATTGGTCCAACATATTTTTTAGTTGAAATTCACCTTTTACTTCTACTGGCTTCATTTCTTTAATGCTATATTTCCATAAATTCTCCTTAATTGTTTTATAATTATCCTTCACAGTTTTTATATTATTTAAAAGCATTTTCTTATACTCTATTTCTTCTTGTATTTTCTCTTCTTGTTTATCTAATAAAGACTCTATTTCCTCTAAATTACCATGATTTTTTAATTTCTGAATCTGTTTGATCTCAACATCTATCTCTCTATAAAAATTTACTGTTAATACATCATCTATATCAAATAGCGAGTATCTTCTGTATCCATTTTCTTTATCTTGCACTGGTTTTACTAATCCCTTTTCCTCATAGAACTTTAATGTATCTCTTGATACTCCTAAAAACCTAGCAACTTGTCCAATTGTGTACACTCTCATTCCCCCAATATATTAATTATACCTGTTTATAATAGTATAAATATAATATGAAAACTAAAAATATACTTTGAGAAATAAATTTTCTATAAAAATAACTTAAATCTTTAGAAATTAAGGATTAATAATTAAGAATACGAATTGACGATGAAATTCACTAAGTGTGAATTTCTTAAAATAACTTTATAAAAATAAGGAGCCAATTAGCTCCCTACTTCATTATTTCATATTCAACTTTAATCAGTCCTTTTCTAACTGTAGAAAAGTGCTTATTTTATCTGCAAGATTTGCAATGGAATGGCCGGCTCCTAGAAGAATATTTATATTTGCATGAGGAAGTAAATTTTCTAAACGTTTTGCAGTTTTTAAAGAATGTAACATTATATCCTTTTCCCCAACAAACAGTTCAATAGGCATTGTTAATTTCTTTAGTTCCTCATCAGAAAATATAGGAATTATCTCTCGTCTATAATTGAAATTTTTTTCTATAAGTTTTTGATATTTTAACATTACTTCAGGTATTTGATTATTACCATTAACTTTATAACATAATCTATCCATTCCTTTTTCTCCAAAGATCTTATAAAATAAAGCCTTTATAAGAAAAGATGTTTTCTGTGGTCCAATACCTGATGGACTAATCAACACAAGCTTATTTAAATTTTCAGGATAGTTTACTGCAAACTTTACTGACAACCATCCTCCTAATGAAATACCAATAAGACTTGCTTTTTCTATGGATAAGCTGTTAAAAACATCCTTGAGCCACAGTGCATAAAAATCACCTTTTAAAGGCAATTGATTTTCAGCACTTCTTCCCGGTTCACCAAGTATATCTACAGCATATACTCTATAATTTTTAGAATACTTCTCCATATCTTTTATCCACATAACAGAATTCATTCCACTACCATGTAATAATATAATTGGTGGATTATTTTTATCACCACTTGCTATAATATGAGTATTTCCATAACGGGTATTAATATTTATCCTTTCATATGAAAAAGAACATTGATTAACCATAAAATCATAATATTTTAAAATATCTTCTTTTCCTTTTTGGGATTTAAATACATTTGTTGTTTTCATTTTACTCTTATCCAATTTAAGATAAAAGCCAGTTTTCTGCTTCAGTAACATTTTTAAACACTCTAAAATCATTACCTTTATTGGCTTCAAAAACCATTTCTCCAAATCTTCCCTTAATCTTTTCTTCATTTGCTATAATGGCTGCAGCCCTTATATTATAATTAATTAATTTTTGAAGCATGGTTCCTGCTAGTCCTGTTCTAAGGTTAAAAAAATCTTCTGAGAATACTTCGCCATGAAGCATTAAGTAGTTACATCTATGCTCCATACAAGAACCAATAATGTCTAATACATCTTGTTCAGAAGAAATTTGCATTTCTTTTGAAATATATTCAATATATCTTTTATCATTTTTTTTCACTATTCTATAGTCCATTTTGACTACCTCCTAATCCTTAAATTATAGCTCTCTTTGCTCTAATAATATGGAAATTGTACTCATCATTTCCTCCATGAATTTTACTCCACCCCATAGCATTATTCTTAGCCTATTTTCACGTTCATAATAATTCATATTAATAGTTGAGTTAGCCATTTTACTATCCTTAGTATTCATCATAGCTATGAGCATATTAGATATTCTCATGTACTCATCCTTATTTATTTCATTAATATCTACAACAGTAGATACATTTGTTCTTTGTTTTATAGTTCCTACTTCTTCACTAGAAACTGAAAATTCAACATTTTCTTCTTCACTTGTATTTTTACTTTTTATATTAACATTATTTTTCTCCATAAAAATACTTAAATTATGACCAGAAATTCTCCACTGCTTTCCAACTTTATTAGCTCCAAGCTTACCTTCTGTTATAAATTTTCTTATAGTTTTATGATGCATGCCTAAAATCTCTGCAACCTGATCAATTGTATAAAATTTGCTTTCCACAAAAAACATCCTCTCATAATTACTTTATGAGAGGATTATATTGTATTTTATTGTAATTGTCAATTATTTTAATGCATTTTATTATACTTTATTGTATTTTATTGCACTTTATTGAGTTTCATTGACTCATACAATTCCTCTTTTGTATGAATTGTATCAATAATACTTTCTTAAAAGCTATACCTATTTTTTTCTTATGAAATAAAAATCAAATGGGAAGCTATCATTCTTTTCTAATTCTATAAAACCTTTTTCTTTTAAAACTTCAACTCTTTCTTTTGCTTCTGGGATTGCCTTTGTTATAATATTTCCAACCTCAAAAGCATCATAGAAGTTCTTATTTATTTCATCTATTATTTCTCTAATAAATTCATGTTTTTCATATTTTGAAGCAAGATCAAGCCTTAAAAGTCCTACCGTGGAAATTTCATCAAGTTCTACGGGCTTTGCAAAAAATTCAATAGTTCCAATAGCACTGTTATTTGTCCTATCAACTATACTAAAACGAATGAAATACCTTTTCTCATATTGATCAGCCCAAAACCTAATGCAATTCTTCATTTCTTCTAAGGATTTATAAATAAAATTACTAGTACAATTATCACTATTAAAAATTTTTGCCGAAGCAGCATCAGAATAGCATTTAAGTAAATCTTCTGCATCACTTTCACTAACCATTCTAATGATGAAGTGTTTAGTTTCATAAGTTGGACATTTTTCATATGGATTTTCTTTTTTTATTACCATAGCTTTACTCCTTATTTTAAATTTTTTATTTAAACAATAAATTATTATAAGATCTATAGATATTACATTTATCTTCTAAGTTACATAACCTTCATATTAAACTAAAATAAGTAACAATCTTTTAATTTCCTTCACTTAACATGAAATAAAAATTCCCCTTTATAATTAATCTTAGTTATATTATAAAGAGGAATATACGACAACTGTATGTCGCATATTATTTGAATTGCGGCGTAAAAAAACCGTACAACTCATTTCTGAATAATACGGTATTTTCATAAAATATTCGTTTTTTATAATAAGTCATCTTATAAGAATATTGCGAACTAACTTTTGAAAATGCTCATTTTTTACATATTGCTATAAGTGGTATCTTCATTTCCTGTTCAGTCATCCCAGCATGATTGGAAATAAATTGATTTGATTTTTGAGAATATACAATACCTTTGTCACTAATTGCTACTGCTAAATAATCTCCTATCAATTCTTCAAACTTAGGATGCATTTTTCCAACACCAAATATATTCTTTTCGATAACCTCTTCTTTTGAATACAATAAAAAGTCGTCGCCAAAATTATAATTGAATTCAATGGGAAAATCATTCAAATATTCATCTTTTATATAGAAAGCTGTAGCTCTTGTTTCGATAGAAGTTGGACGTTTTAACATAGTAATTAACTTAGGATAATCACTCAAAATATAGTGCTTCAAATTACAATGTCCATGGTCTGCAGTAACAATAACCAATGTATCGGATAATCTTTTGCACATATCTGTTACTTTTTCTTCGAGTTCTTTTATATTCTCAGTAACCAGACTGTTATAGCAACCAAACTCATGCATTAAGCTATCAGGATTTTCCCAATATCCATATATGTATTTTTTCTCGGAGGTAGNNGCACATAACCGTTCTACTTCATGCGTCAATTCATCAAATGTTTTTATTTTATTACTTCCGAATTTCGACACACTATATGCGTTAGCCATCCCAGCATCTCTTATTTTTTCGTAAATACTTTTATACGGTAAAATTTGACTGGCAACATGATAATCCGCCACATGAATTTCTGTGTCTTTTTCCGTATTAATAAATGCGTTTACAATTTTATTTATTTCACTAAAATACAAACTCCATCCTAACCACCCATGTTCCAAAGGAGTTAAACCACTTTCAATAGAGGTCGTTGCTGATGTAGTAGTTGGAGGAAACACAGATGAATATTCCTTAATCAAATTCTTTCGGAAAAAACCATTTTCCGATAAATGATATTGTAATGTATCAACCCCTAATCCATCCAATAGCAAGATAACTACATTTTTATATTGATATTTCAAAAGCTCATCCACTTCTTTTAGTGTACTATGTTCACTCTCAGCACCAAAATATTCTAAGATAGAGCANNCAATTTTCAAAGAACATTATTTGTGCTTTAAATTTTAAGATTTACGTCGCTTTTTATTCAAACTGCGTCATTATATAACTCATTAGTCTTTAATAGATGATATTATGTTAGCTTTGTGGATAATATGGTTATGATATGATCCTTCGAAACTTAAAAAGCAATTTGTTTTATACCACATCTTTTCATGTAATTCATTATTTATCATATCGTAAGAACAAACACTATTGGCCAGTTTCCATTTACATATCTAATGTCATTGGATTATAGAGCATGATTATATGGATATAACTTATCATAATACTATATTTATCAATCCTGGCATTAAAATAATATTTTTAAACATCACCTTTCTGTCCAATATTTGATAATGGTGCCTGGCTTAAATTTTTAGGCGAACACTGTTCTCCCCTACACAAAATAATATTATGCTATAAAAATCACTTATCAAAGTTAATATAACATCGTAAAATATTTGAATTGTAAAATAAAAATACCGTAAATTCAGTTTTGAATAATACGGTATTTTATAAAATTATTTAGTTTTGTAATTTTCGTCTTATAAAAAAGCATCTTATCTTTGAATTAACATCACTTATAATATTTTAATATAAATTCATTTATTCTATTTAGCTATGAGCAACATTATATAATAAATACTTATAAATTAAGCACCATTTTCAAATCTGACTCTATATATTTATTATTAACAATGGAAACATTCTTAAATCCATACTTTTCATACAATTTTATTGCTGAAATTAATTTATGATTTGTATAAAGAATTATTTTTTTTATATTTTCTTGATTAGCAACTTGTATGCACCTTTCCATCAACTGATTTCCTATTTTTAGTCCTTGAAATTTTTTTGTCACTGCAAGTTTTGCTAATTCATATGTATCTTTATCAACTCTAATTAAAGATACTGTTCCAACTAT
>NZ_DDOV01000006.1 GCF_002341865.1 Clostridium sp. UBA2485
CCTAGAGAGGCTTTTGATATTATACAAGATCAAGTGAATGCTGATTTAGTTTATAGTGAATTTAATAGTTTAGATCATGAAAAAGCTACAGGAGTTTTAATTTTTGAAAAATATTTTTTTAGAGTAAGTAATAGAGTGGCACTTGTAGTACTTATAGATAATTTAAAAGGGGATACTGTTGTAAAATCTATTTCTACGGGAAGTTCAGAAGGATTATTTTTAAATTTTGACTGGGGCGCATCAGAAGATTTTGCTTATAGTGTAAAAGATATTATGGAGAAATATATTATTTAAAAATGCTATAAGGAAATGCAAAGCTAGAGAAAAAACATCTAAGAATTTTAGATGTTTTTTTATTCTAATTTTCCACCTCTGGGGAACAGCTTAATCAATGGAAAATTGAAAATAGAGAATTGACAATTGTGATGAAAATTAATTTTGTCAAACTAATTTCTTTGGTTATTTTTTATAAGAAGTTACATAGTAACTTCAAAAATAAATTAATTCTAAATTCCTAGCTTTTGCTGAGAAATATTCGCGATTGTGAATTGAAAAAGTTGTGAGTTAAATAGTTCAAATTATAAACTTGAAAAGTATTAATTATTTTCACATATATGAATTTTAGACTTAGTATAAGCATTATTTATGTGTAACTTAAAATACATAATATTCATACTATTAATAAAAATAACAAAATTCAAAGATTATGTGATAATAATCACATACATTTTAAAGGGATATTGTTATTATATTAACGATAACTTAAGGAGGATTATTATATGTTTATGGATGTAATAGAAAAAATAAGTAATGCAGCTTTAAGTAAAAGTAATTTGTTAAAGAAAAGTAAAGGTAAATATTTAGTTAGTTCTGCTTTAGCTGGAGTTTTTGTTGGATTAGGAGTAATTTTAATCTTTACCATTGGAGGAGTTTTAAATGCTGCCAATTCACCATATACAAAGATAGCTATGGGCATTAGCTTTGGTGTAGCATTAAGCTTAGTAGTTATGGCAGGATCAGATCTTTTTACTGGAAACAATATGGTTATGACTATAGGTAGTTTGGAGAAAAAAGTATCCCCAGGGGAAACAATTAAAGTTTGGATTTTTTGTTTTTTAGGAAATTTGATAGGTTCAGTATTAATTGCAATATTATATGCTTATAGTGGACTTGCTACTGGACCAGTGGCAGAATTTATAGTTAAGGCTTCTGCTGCCAAAATTGCAGCACCTGCACTAGAATTATTTATAAGAGGTATTTTATGTAATATATTAGTTTGCCTTGCTATATGGTGTTCTTTTAAATTAAAAGAAGAAACTTCAAAGTTAATAATGATATTTTGGTGTTTATTTGTATTTATAACATCTGGTTTTGAACATAGTGTAGCAAATATGTCATTACTTGCAATAGGGCTATTAATACCGCATCCAGCATCAATAACAATTAGCGGATATGGATATAACTTATTAATGGTAACTATAGGAAATATGGTAGGAGGTATTGTGTTTGTAGCTTTAGCTTACTGGTATATATCAAAAGATAAATAGTAAAATCTATATATAATATTTAAAGCCTAATAATCTATAATATTGGTTTATATAATAAAAAAACTAGCAGGATATTGCTAGTTTTTTTATTTATAATCATTAATTTTGCAAGCGTAATAGTTATATCTTTAATATAATTATGCAATTTTTCATAGTATAAAATATAACTCAACATAAAACAGCAAAGAAGATAAATATTTCAGGATGAAAGGTAAATAGGTTTCTTAAAAAGCCTTAGAATAATGAATTGATTAAAGGAGTACTGATAGATTGGTTAGAATAGTAGCATGTATTGAGGGTACAAAGATATTATAGAGAATATAAGATAGGCGTTAGATAAAATTTATAATATAGGGGGCTATATATTATGTTAATGGAGAAAGAACGACAGTTACTTGTAGAATATGGACAAAAGCTAATTACTAGTGGATTAACTAAGGGTACTGGAGGAAACCTAAGTATATTCAATAGAGAAGAGAAGCTTATGGTAATTACACCTACAGGAATGGACTATTTTAAAACTAAACCAGAAGATATAGTTGTTATGAATTTAGAAGGAGAAATAGTGGATGGTAATCGTATGCCTTCAAGTGAGTATGAGATGCATAAGATTTTTTATGAAAATCGAGAAGATATAAATGCAATAATTCATACTCATACAGTGTACGCTACTACATTAGCTTGTTTGAATTGGGAGCTTCCACCAGTACATTACTTAGTAGCTTTAGCAGGACATAATGTAAGATGTGCAAAATACGCAACATATGGAACAAAAGAATTAGCAGAAAATGCACTTGAAGCTATGAAAGATAGAAGAGCAGTTATATTAGCAAATCATGGATTATTAGCAGGCGCTAATGATTTATTAAATGCATTTAATATTGTAGAAGAAATAGAATATTGCTCAGAAATATATTGTCGTGTTAAATCAATAGGTGATCCAGTTATATTACAAAAAGAAGAGATGGATTTAATGGTTGAAAAATTCAAAACCTACGGACAAAAAAGTGAGGATTAATTCAAAATTTACAACTCACAATTAAAGTTAAAATTAATTTCTTTAAATAGTTTTTTGTGAGAAACATAATTGTCAGTTTTCCACCTCAGGGGAACTTAATCAATTAAGAATTGAAAATGGAGAATTGACAATTGTGGTAGAAATTAATTCTTACAAATTAATTTCTTTAAATAGATTTTTCAGTAAAAGTGACTGCGTCACTTTAAAAAGAAATAAATTTAAAACTTCTCTTATAAAAGAGAAGTATCAATAATTGTGAATTTTGCATTATGAATTGTGAATTAAAAAGTTATAAATAAGCCAGCAGTTTTAATTTATAAAACTGCTGGCTTATTTGTGTAGAACTTTATTGGAAGCTATTACATAGTTATATAAAAATAAGAATATATTTTTAGAGGACTAATAAAGAAAAAATGAACCTACAAAAAATAAATTATTCATTTGATACAAATTTAGGAGGTGAGAATTATGATTACAGCCCTTACATTATTAATAATTTTTGCGGTATTTGCTTTAATATGTATTATTTTTAAATTTGTAGGTAGCATAATTTTAATAGCATTGTTATTATTCTTAGTTATAGCAGTTGGTATAGGGTTAATTGGAATGATGGGAGGAGCAGTAGTTGGTATGTTAGCCTTTCTGCCCCAAATTATAATAGCAATAATAATTGTAGCATTAATAGCTTATGCAATAGATAAGAGTAATAAAAAATAGAAGTACCATAATGAATTTTATTTAGATATGTGAAAGAAAATAATAAGTCAAAGATGTTAGTTCTAGTTTATATCAGATAAATTGCAGCCACTCTCCATAGTGATGCTATGGATGGTGGCTGATAAAGTAGTATGGTATAAAATGATTTAATATACTGACCTGTTATTTTTTGATATGGCTTATTTAATGTAAGATTTTAAAACCAAATACTTCTTTTTACATATTATACAGTAAGCACTTTTAGGAGGCTGAAATAAATATACTAGTATATTTACTAATTATGTTTTCAGTATACATTATGTAAAAGAGGTGAAAATGTGGAGATACAATTAGGGATAGTTCATATAATATACTTGGTGATGGTAATAATAATATTACTATCTTTAGGCTTTAAGAAAAATATTTCTTTAGCTTGTATTATTGGAATTGTACTAATAGCTTTTTCAGCTACAAATTCTATAATTGATTCTATAAAAGTTATATTTGATAGCTTTCTATATGCATATCGGCAGCTAGGTGGTACTATATTAATTATTTCTGTAATCAGTGGATTTAGTAAGTTACTTACAGTTACTAAAATTAATACTGTAATAGTTAAACCTTTTGAGAAATTTGTAAAAACACCTTTTGTGGCTTATTGGGGAGTAGGAATATTTTTTATGATAATTTCTTGGTTTTTTTGGCCTTCTCCTGCAGTTGCTTTAATTGGAGTAGTAGTACTTCCTGTTATGATTAAAGCGGGACTTACTCCTATGTCAGTAGCAATCTGTCTTAATATTTTTGGTAGTGGTCTTTCATTATCAGGAGATTATGTGATTCAAGGAGCCCCAAAACTAACTTCTGAAGCAGCAGGTATATCTGTACAGGCAGTTCTTTCTGCTAGTATACCTATCGTAATTGTAATGGGAGTAACTACCACAGTATTAGCTTATTATTATATAAGAAAAGAGCAGAAAGAAAATATTTCCTTAGATATGAATGAAGAAGTAGAAGAAGTTATTGTTGATGAAGAATATGAAGAAGTAAGATTGAGTAAAAGAATGAAAAATATTAATGCAGCAATAATAGTTATAGCATATATAATTGATATTTTAATTCTTTATTTTTTAAAACTTCAAGGGAATGAGGCAACGGCTTTAATTGGTGGAACATCAATAGCATTAATTATAATAATTTCTCTAATATCCTATAAAGAAAAAGGACTTGATAAAATACCAGATTTTTTAGTGGAAGGCTTTAAATTTGGATTTACTGTATTTGGTCCAGTAATTCCTATAGCAGCATTTTTCTATATGGGAACAGGTGGATTTAGATATTTATTTGGAGAGATTGCTTCAGTGGGTGTTGATGGAATTGTAAGTGATTTAGGTATGGCTTTAGCACAATTAGTACCTATGAATGGTGCAGTGGCATCTATAACAACTACAATTATAGGAGGAATAACAGGATTAGATGGATCAGGTTTTTCAGGATTAGGTCTTGTAGGAGCAATTGCAAGACTTTTGGGAACATCCCTTGGACATGGAATAGATACATTAGCTGCTTTAGGGCAAGTATCTGCTATATGGGTAGGAGGAGGAGCGCTAGTACCTTGGACAATTATACCCTATGCAGTAGTTTGTGGAGTTAGTCCTTATGAACTTGCAAGAAAAAATATGAAACCTGTTATTATAGGACTATTAATAACTACAATTTTTACAATGTTTTTACTGTAATTTATATTTATAACCTAACTTTTATTTTTATATTAAGAGTTAGGTTTTTTTATTTCTGAACTCAATAAATATAAAGCAACTAAGAGTTTTATGAAAAGAGTAGATGATATCTTGTTTGTAGAGATAAAAGCAAGGTCTTAAGGGTATGAAATTTACTATAGAAGTTACTAATGCTATAAGTAAAAAAATTAATTAAGAGTTAAAATTATTCATTTTAAAAAATATGGTTATTTAAAAGTCATAACTGAATTTATGGCTTTTTATTTTCTAGCTTTGAAAGTTCCATGAAAATTTGATGTTAGAATAAAGGTTAAACAACATAGATTTTTTCTTGAATAAGATAAAATTTAAGAGTAAAATATTTGCAATGTATTCTAAGGAAATATCTTATTAGAAATAAGATAGTATTAGCCTAGTTAAAAATTAAATTTATTGATATTATTACTAATTATTGATAAAGTTAATAAAAGATATTTTTTACAAAGGAAGAATATCATAAGAGGAATTTAGCAAAAATAATAGAGTATTACATTTGATCTAACTGGAGATCAATGTTTCTAAAAATATTAAATTGTAAAGGAGTAAGAGATATGAGTAAAGTATTATATATTAAGGCAAACATTAAAAATGATGGAGAGTCAAGAACATTTAAAGTAGCAGATAGCTTTGTAGAAGAATATAAGAAGAGCAATCCAGAAGATGAGGTAATTATATTAGACTTATATAAAGAAAATATAGACTTTTTAAGACCAGAGGATATAGGAAAAATATTTGGACCTAAAGATGAGGAAAGCAAGAATAATCCAATATTAAAATATGCATATCAATTTGCAGAAGCAGATAAATATATAATTGCAGCACCAATGTGGAATTTAAGCATCCCTGCAATATTAAAAGCTTATATAGACTATGTAAGTGTAACAGGAATAACTTTTAAATATACTCCAGAAGGTCCAATTGGACTTTTAGATAATAAAAAAGCTGTACACATAGTAGCTAGAGGTGGAGAATATGGTAATGCTCCATATGAGATGGGAGACAGATATCTAAGAACTATATTAGGATTCTTTGGAATTAAACAAATAGAAACTATTGCTATAGAAAATTTAGACGTTGTTGGTGTAGATATTCAAGAAAAACTTGAAGAAGGAATAAGAGAAGCTAAGAAAATTGCACAAGAATTTTAGATTTTATGAAGATAAAAGGCAACAGAATTTAATAATACCCTAACAATAAATTTATAATATTATAATTAAAGCTCAACTTACTGATGTTATGAAAACCGTACCTTAAATAGGTGCGGTTTTTGCTTAGCATATTATTAAGATATACCACTTCTAAATTTAATCTATCTCTGAAAATAATTAACACTTATTAGTATTGTGACTAAAACTACTAAATTCACGGTTCACAATTCATAATTTAGGACATTTTTCGGTTATCACTGAGAAATTTAGAATTGATTAACCGTAGCGGCGAACAGTGTTCGTCATATATTATTGAATAAATATTAAACTATAAGACGTATTAAAAAGAACTGACGTACATTGTTCATCCCTACAATAAAACACTAGCATTTGTATTGCCAGTTCTCCGCCTCTGGGGAACAGTAGTGAAACCCTTTAGGGTTCCCCTGAGGTGCAGTATAGCTTGGAATAATACTAATGATTTAAACTAATATCGTGAAAAAATAACATATGAAAATATTTTTATCAAGAAGTTACTTTATCGCTTTTAAAAGGAATAAGTTCAAAATTTCTCTTATAAAAGAAAAGTATCAATAATTGTCCATTGTTAATCGTCAATTTTCAATTTCATATTAATGTAAACTTAAATAATTTAATAGCAGAATTTTATACTTCTTAAAGTTCTCTTGTTTATTGCAGACGATATACTTTAAAGCCTAGCCCTTATTTTTATGTTAAGGGTTAGGTTCTTTGTGTTAAATTTTCTTAACAAATAGATAAAATTTCGATTTTAGCTTGTTTTACTTAATATTTGAATTAGTTATATGTGAAATTCAAAGTTATCTCTCTACTCCTCAATAAATCATAAATAATAATTTATTTACAACGCACTTAGTGATTTGAATAGTTTTTCTATTAGGAATATATTTGATTGATATTAAATATATATCATAATTGTAGATTGTGGTAAGAGAGAAGTATCGCAAAGGCGTTATCCAATAATTATGATAAGGTCGTAGTTATAGATCGTAATGAAAAAATCCTGAAGATTTAGGATTGATTTTAATGGATAAAGAAAAAAAGATATAAATTAATTCATTTAACTTTTAAAGCTAATTTTGTATCATAAAACTTAAAACTATCAATATAGGGATAGTTACCATTAATAAAAGCTTACTATTTAATTAGTATGTCTTTAGATAGATTACAAACCTTACTGGCCTTTGTTTTAATTGGAGGAATAAAAATAATATGTGGAAAAACTTTATCGCATTAATATTAATATTGACATTAGTATCATCTTTAATTTTTAGTAAAATATGTTATGGTGAAAGCTATGTAGAAATAAAAGATTTAATATTTAATGCACAGGATTTTGACAAAAAGATTGTAAAAATTAAGGGTGAAGCCATTGATGAAATTATAAAGAACGGAAAAGACTGTCAGATAAATATAAGTGATGGCAAAAATATTATTGAGATATATGGTAAGAGAAAAAAGGCTTTTATAATTGAAACTTTAGGACGATATGACAAAGTAGGAGATAAGGTAGAGATAGTTGGTAATTTTAATAGAGTATGTGAGGAGCATAATGGTGATATGGATATTCACTATAATTCTATAAGCGTTATAGAAAAAGGAAGGGATGTGCAACATGAGGTTAAAAAATATAAGGTTTACTCATCTTTAACGCTATTTATATTAACGGCAGCCATCTCTTTTGTAACTTATAGAAAAATAAAATAGTATTTTAAATTAATGCTATAAGCTATTTAAGATGAACTTTTATAATTTAACAAAATATATCTTAAGAAGAGTTATTATAAATATTGAAAAATCTCTAAGAATTTATATGCTTGGAGATTTTTTATTTTAATGAAAAGATTAAGGTTATATTCATAGCAAGTAAAATCTTCATCTTACTAAGAGACTTAATGATACGAATAATTTGCAAATTAAGAATTATAATAATATGCTGTTATATTAAAAGTACCCTATACAGTGGTCATTTAAAAAGTCTACTTTATAGGGTGCTTTTTTTGCATATTTATTGTTTTATTTTTTAATTTCAAGTGTAATATATTTGTATAAAATCATATTTATTACAATAGAAATGTTATAATACTTATGTAAATCTTATAGCATTTATAAATTATTAAAGGATATTTGTAATATTAATTAATATTTAAGATTGTGAAAGAGATAAATTATAATATCTTTAGTGATTGTAATATAGATAGTAAATAATAACATAACTATATGATATAGAAGAGTATAAGCAAAATTTAACTATTCAATTAGCTGAAAAGAAGAACTTAAAGAAGATAAAGAATTTAAAATAAGGTTGCAATCGTAGAATTTTGTGAAGTGTATATAAAACCGAGGACAATTTATGAAAAATTTATTTTTGGTTGAGCCTAATAAAAAATATCAAAAGATTTTTGGAAATTATGCTCTAACATACATAAGAATAAATGCTCATCAAAAATGAAATTAGCTTATGTTATAGATTACCTTAAAAATTAATATAAATATAATAAATAGAATTTGAAGCTAAATTAAAAATTTTAAGGAGAGACATTTATGAAAAAGAAACTTTTATTATCAAGTATTGTAATTATTATAGCTTTATTTATGTTTACTGGCTGTATTCCTGGAGATGGAGCTGCTACTATCACAAAACCAGCAGGTTTTTTCTCAGGAATTTGGCATGGATGGGTGGCACCAATTTCACTTATAATAGGTATTTTTAATAAGAGTATTAGAGTTTATGAAGTTGTAAATACTGGTTGGTGGTATGATTTTGGGTTTTATATAGCTATTATCAGTGGTTTCGGAGGATTATCCTTATGTAGGAAGAATAAAAAAGATAAATAAAAACTCATACATTTAATCTCTAATATTAATATACCTGTGAAAATAATTGCTTTTTTAGTAGTATAGTTAGAACTTTAAGCAATTGAAAATTGATAATGGATAATTATGGTTGAAATTAATTCTTACAAATTAATTTCTTTAATAGATTTTTTAATGAAAGAGAATTATAACTCAATAGTGAACTATAAATTGAAAATTTAACAGTCTCAAATATGATGCCGAGAAATATAAATTATTTTCATATATTACTTTATAATAATAGGGTATAGGTAATTTGTTACCAAGATAAGAAAGGGGCAGGGGTATGAAGAAAAGATTATCAATAATATCGATAATTTTATTTGTATTTATTGCTTGTGGATATATGATATATAAGCCATACAATAGTAATATTACTAATGATGTGCAGCTAACTGAAGAGGAAAAATTAGAAGATTTTGAGTACATGCATGCCATACTTAAAGAGAATTATCCATATTTCGAAGTAAATAAGAGATTAAATGGAATAGATTGGTTATCAAAAAAAGATGAATACATTGATAGAATAAAAGCTACTACTAATGATGACACGTATTTTAATGAGTTAAATAGTATATTATCTGAGCTTAAAAATGGACATACAAATACGTTAGATAAATGGTTTTATTCATATGCTAAAGACATTTATGAAAGGGATAAAAAATTTAACAAAGCATGGGTAAAACAATTGAATAATCCAAAGGCAATAAATAGATATTCAAATATTCCAGAATCTAAAGGTAGATTTGAAGGTTCAGAAAATAATATAATAGCAGACAATATTAAAACCCATACTTTTGAAAAGGAAAAGATAGGATATTTAGCTATACATTCTTTTAATACATTTAACATTGAAGAAGATATGAAAACAATTAAACCTTTTCTAGAGTCTATTAAGGATTATAAAGGATTAATAATTGATATAAGGGGCAATGGTGGAGGAGATACTAGATATTGGAGTAATAATATAGTACCAATGCTTATTAATAACAAAGTAAAATGCATTCACTATAGTGCATTTAGAGGTGGAGATTTTACAGAGGCATTTTTAGAGTCTAGACGTGGAGTAGGATATGGAGGTTCGGGATCAATTTCTGATATTACTGGAGGAAAGCTAAAAAATATACCTCCAGAATTAAGTAAAGATTTTAAATACTACGATGAGTTTAGAATAATATTAAATCCTAAAAATTCTATAGGATTCAATGGTAAGATTTACTTACTTACTGATGGTGGTGTTTTTTCTGCAGCTGAGGCATTTTCAGTTTTTGCTAAAAGCACGGAATTTGCTACTTTAGTAGGAGAGACAACAGGTGGAGATGGCATTGGAAGTGATCCAGCAGTATGTACTTTACCGAATAGTGGTTATGTGTTTCGTTTTACAAAAGAGATGGGACTTACCTCAGATGGTACATGTAATTTTGAGCATAAGACAGTACCAGATATAAAAGTATCAGCAAAAATAGGGGTGAACTTTAACGAGGATGAAGCAATACAAACAGTATTAAAACTTTTGAAGTAAAAACTATATGAACTTTATATTTTAATAAAAAAATTATAATTATTTAGAAGAACATAGTAATTATAGGGTTCCTTAATGAAAATTTAACTTATACATGATTTTAATTTCCATAATAAAATTTTTACAATGAATTAAAAATTAAGAATGAATAATGAAGAATTATGGTTAAAACTCCATCGTTAAAACCTTTGGAGTTTTTTAAAATAAACTTGATTTTAGAAATTCACTAACAGTGAATTTCATCCTAAATTTTTCATTTTTAATTATTAATCATTAATTTCTAAGAGGTTAATCTATTTTCATAGAAAATTTATTTTCCAGAGTATATATTAAGTTTTCGCATTGTATCCCTATAAATATTGCATATAACTAATAACAAAAAGTCGTGAATTATCACGACTTTTTAATATCTTAACTAACTTCTTTTTTATAACCTAAATTTAGAATCAATTGATTTAAAAATTCTATATTTTTTTCTTTTTCCTCAGTATGAGCTTCAATCATAGTGTAAATCGTAGCTAATAAGGTTTCAACTAATCTAATATTACAATTACATTCTATGGAAGAAGTATAATCCTTAGAAAAATCATTAAAAATTCTATCTATTAGACTTATAATATTCTTCTCCATTTCAACATTTGATTCAGTTTGACTTTTATTAGTAAGATCAGCTTTAATAAGCTCTTTGTTTAATACATATCTTTCCTCTATGCTTTCATAAAGTATTTTGATACAAGAGGCTGCTTTATATTTATCCTCTGATTCTGTTAAAGTTTGAAGTTTGAGAAAAGTTTTTTCTAAGTTATCTTCTAATATTCTTATAAAAAGCTTACTTTTGTTTGAAAAATAATTATAAATTGTTCCTGTAGATATATTACACTTTTTAGAAATAAGTTTCATATCTACCTTTTCATATCCTCTTTGAATAAATAATTCTTTTGCACAATTAATTATCGAACCCTCAATATCACTAACAGCGTTAGTCACTTTACCACCTCGTAATAATATAATCCTTTTTTATATATAATAATGATTATAATGTCGGTCATCATGTTTTGTCAATAATATAAGACAAGCCTTATTTAAATAGAATAATTTTTAGCTATATAAAACATAATATTCATAAGGAGTGATAAATATGAAGAGATTTTTCCCAGAAGATAATATGCCACAGAGCATCAGTAATATGAGTAATATGATGAAATCTTCAGATATACCTAAAGAAAATAATATAACAATATCTAAGGTTAGAAAAAACTCTGAGGGAGATATTACTGATGTAATGCTTTCTAATGAAAAAATATATCCCATAACAGAGGCTGTTGAGATGGCAAAAGAGGGATTAATAAATGGGGTAAATGTAAGTAGAGCTAAAAATGGAAGAGAATATTTAAAAAGTAATCCTAACGGAACAGAAGAAGATAATTTAAGCAATAAACCTACATTTTAAAAAACTACATTTATTATTAAATTATAGAAATAAAATAATTAAGGAGGAAATTAATTGATCTTAAATTAATTTCCTCCTTAAATTTCTATTATTTCAATTCACAACTTCTCCCATAAAGGAGAAGTATTCACAATTCTTCATTCTTCATTATTAATTCTTAATTAATAAGAATGTCTATTGTCCATAGTCAATTCTCAATTATATAAGCTAGAAATTTAAATAATTTAATAATCCAATCATATAAATATATAGATTGAATTTGAATGTAGCACATCTACATATTATTCTACTAGCTTATAATTATTATTAGTTAGTTTAAAATCATTTTTCAGCCCATTAGTTAAATATATTTCATTATCTTTTGTGATAAATATAGCCTCAATATCTTCTAATGAATTTATAAACTCTAATCCTTTTTCTCTTCCTAAAGCAAAGGCATATGTAGATAATCCATCTCCATCCATAGATTTATCGCTTATGATAGTTGCACTTAAAAGATCACTTTCATAAGGATATCCAGTTTTAGGATCTAATATATGATGATAAACCTTTCCATCTACTTCTAAAAATCTTTCATATGTACCAGAGGTTACTATAGATTTATCATTGACTAATATGTTACCAACAGTATCAGTAGAGCCTCCATTAGGATCTTGAATGCCTATTTTCCATTGCTTACCATTAGGTTTATTTCCTAAGATATATAGATTTCCTCCTAAATTAATCATTGCACTTTTAACACCATTATCAACTAAAAGATTTTTCATTTCATCAGCAGCATATCCTTTAGCAATTCCACCTAGGTCAATAATCATATTTGGATTCTTTAAGAAAATGCTATTTTTTTCACTGTCTAAAATAACATCATTATAATTTATAAGAGATTTTTTTTCTATAATTTCTTTTTCATTAGGGACTCTAGCATTTTCACTGCCAATTCCCCAAAGCTTAACTATAGGACCTATTGTTATGTCGAAGTTACCATTAGAAATCTTACTGTAATAAAGTCCACTTTCTACTATGGTGAAGGTATCTTTTCCTACAACTGTAGCTTCTTTACCAGACATTTCATTAACCTTATCAAGTTCTGTACCCTCTTTATTTATACTTACTTTATTTTCTAAATCCTTTAATCTATCAAAGGCTTTATCAAGTATGGAAGTATCCTTTGAGTCAAAAATCTGAATAGTACATACTGTTCCCATAACTACTTCCGTATGAGATATAGGTTCTTTAGTGCTAGAATTAGAGGATGAACATCCAGATAAAATGGTAATAGATAAGATTAGTAATGATAAGACATATAATTTAAATTTTTTCATATATATCCTCCAAAGTTTAATTTTTACTATTTATTTTTTAAAATCAAAGACTTTAGGAATAATTCCTAAAGTCTCTTATTTGCGTTTTATAACTTATTTTTTAGCAGCTTTAACTACAACTGTGTCAGTTTTACCTTTTTCAGCAGCTTTTAAAGCTTCTTTTGATAAATTCTTGAAATCCTCAGTTGAATGAGTTGCTCCAGTTATGTTATCAACATCAGCTGGGTTTCCTTTTTCAACTAAAGCTTTGTTAAAGTCAGCAGAGAATTTTGATGGCCAAGTCTCGCTAGCACCTTTCATATTTTTCTCATAATCAGCATCTTGAGACTTAAGTTTTCCTTCTTCATTTACATAGTCTGCATTAGACTCAGAAATCTTTCCATCAGCTACTTTTAATTCAACAAAAGCTTTCCAGCCATGTTCGTCCATTTCAGAATATTCGGCTTTGTATTGTCCATCTTTTAATTCTTTTGATGCTGAAGAAGATCCACATCCTACTAATACTGTTGCAGCTAATAATGTTGCAGAAACAACACTCACTAATTTTTTATTCATTTCAAAATCCCTCCTGTGAAATTCACATTCATTTTAGAAATATTATATTAATTACTATGTGGATATATGTAATTTTCACATAGTAAGTATGGAAACTAAGTTAATAATTAGAAAAATAGCTTATATTAGGTAATTTTATTAAAACATTTACAAAAAGTAAAGCAAATTATGATTTTTAATGATAATTTATAGAATTATTAGAAATTCTTCACTAAAATGTATATTAAAGCTAAGTATCTATTTATATTACAACAGATTTTACGGAAAATTTCAATAATTTTATGATTATTTTTACAATTAATTTTGTGACAATATTTTATTTTTTATATTTTTAATATAACTTAAGTTAGATAATAAAATTTAATTAAGTTAAATTTTATCAATAATTACATTAAAAAATTTAAGAGAAGATAGCAGTTTTATGCTATGATATTATTATACTTATTATAGTATGAATCTTAACAATATTTATAAATATTATTAAGATGTTAAAATTATAACATAATATGAGCTATTATAAAATAAAAATATTTAAAGAGTTAATAGAAATATGTCTAATTATTATATATTATAATAAATAAAACTAGAAAGAGATGGATGAGAAGCATATGAAAATAATTAAGAAATTAGATATAATAGTTATTTCTCTATTATTTATAGCATCCTTTATTCCACATTGTATCTTTTGGATGACCTCAGAAGACAACAATTATGTATATGCGAAAATTACTGTAGAAGGAAAAGAGTATAAGAATATTAGATTGGACAACCATAAAGGGGAAGAAGTGTTTAATATTAAAACTAGTAAAGGATATAATATGATAAAGGTTGTGGATAATAAGATAGCTATAGTTGAGGCTGATTGTCCAGATAAGATTTGTTTAAAGCCTGGATATATTAGTAAGGTAGGAGAAACAGCAGTTTGCTTACCTCATAAAGTTGTAGTAGAAATTAAAGGAAGGGCAAATATTGATGATGAAGAAACAGACTTTATATCTGGTTAGAGGTGAAGAAAATGAAGAAAACTACTAAATTAGTATATATATCTTTGCTCATTGCTCAGGCTTTAGCATTACATATTATTGAAGGAATGCTACCTATACCATTTATTACTCCTGGTGCAAGATTGGGACTTTCAAATATTATTACTGTAATAGCACTATATACCTTAAGCTATAAAGAAGCTTTTACAGTTTTAGTAGTTAGAATTTTGCTTTCAGTAATGTTTGGAGGAAGCATATCAAGATTGTTATATAGTTTAGGTGGCGCATTCTTTAGCTTTGCATCAATGGTAATTGCAATTAAAGTATTTAAAGATAAACTTAGTATTATTGGAGTTAGCGCTACTGGAGCAATCTTTCATAATGTGGGACAACTACTTGTGGCATCATATATAGTAGAAACTTTAGGGGTTATGTTGTACTTACCTATAATGACAATTGCAGGTATAGGTACAGGGATTTTTGTAGGATTAACCTGTAACTTTGCATTAAATCATTTATATAAGGTTAATAATAAAAATAATTTAGGATTTATAACAAAAGATAGAGCATAATAAAACTTAGAATAATGGACAATTGACGATTATGGATGAAATTAGTACCTATTATAAAAAGTTACTGTGTAACTTCAAAATAAATCAATTAAAAACTTCTCCAATAAAGGAGAAGTATCAATAATTCTCCATTCTCCATTGTCAATTTTCAATTGTATAAGGGGTGGCAGCATGAAAATAGATGAAAAAATACTTAATAGTATATTTAACAGTTTAGAAGAATGTATCGTTATTGTAGATTTAAATGGCAAAATTATAATGATGAGTAATGTATATAAAAAATTTTTGGAGTGTGATAACCCTGAAGGAAAACATGTTACAGATGTAATACCTAATACTAAATTACATATAGTAGCTGAAACAGGTGAAAAAGAAGTTGGAGAGATCCAAGAAGTTAATGGACATAAAATGATTTCCATGAGAGCACCACTTATTAATGAAGGAAAAGTTATTGGCGCTATAGGAAAAGTTATGTTTAAAGATTTAAGTAATTTTAAGATATTAAGCAGTAAAATTTCTAATTTAGAAAAAGAATTAGAATACTATAAGAATGAATTTAATGAAGAAAAAAAAGCTAAACATACCTTTAATAACTTAATAGGAAAAAGTGTTAAGTTTACTAATGCTATTAATTTAGCTAAAAAAGTAGCTAAGGGAGACTCTAGTGTACTTATTACAGGAGAAAGTGGTACAGGAAAAGAATTAGTAGCTCAAGCCATACATAATGGAAGTAAGAGATGCTTCAAGCCCTTTATAAAAATTAATTGTGCAGCAATTCCATCAGAGCTTTTTGAATCTGAGATGTTTGGATATGAAGAAGGAGCTTTTACTGGAGCAAGAAAAAGTGGGAAGAAAGGTCTATTTGAATATGCAAATGGAGGTACTATTTTACTTGATGAAATAGGAGATATGCCTTTGAATATGCAAGTAAAGCTTCTAAGAGTGCTCCAAGAGAGAGAATTAGTTAGAGTAGGTGGGAATGAAGTAAAAAAAATAGATGTTAGAGTTATAGCTTCCACTAATAAGTCACTTTTAGAGTTAATAGAACAAGGTAAGTTTAGAGAAGATTTATATTATAGATTAAATGTTATGCATATAAATCTTCCACCACTAAGAGAAAGACCTGAGGATATTGAGCCATTGTGTGAAAGACTTAGTATAAATCTTTGTAATAGATATGGAATTTATTCAGAAGGTGTGTCAAAGGAAGCGTTAGAATACTTAAAAGCTTATAATTGGCCTGGTAATGTAAGGCAGCTTGAAAATGTTTTAGAAAGAGCTATAAATTTATTAGATACAGAACTTTTTATACTTCCAAAACATCTTCCAGAGAAAATACTAAAATGCAAAAGTAAAAATTATGCATTGAATGAAGGGGGGACATTAAAGGATATAGTAGAAGAAGTTGAAAAGGATATTATTATAGAAACTTTAGATAAAACTGATGGAAATAAAAATAAGGCTGCTGAGATGTTAGGATTAAGTAGAACAGGATTATATAAAAAACTTAAAAGATATAATTTAGAAAGTTTATAAGTGTTAACAAAAGTATACATGTAAACTAAGTTTACGTGTATACTTTTGTTTTTACAAATTTCCTTTAATTTTGATATTTAAACTTTAAAAGGAAAAACAATGGGTAAAATATGAAATAAAAAACCACCAAACCGTTGAAAGTACTTATAGTGATAATGTTAACAAAGATGTCAGTATATTAACAAAATTGTTAATATAAACACAAAACATTTCAGTGTAAACTTAGTTTACACTTGCTTTTTTTTGAGATTTGGAGCAATATAGGTATTGTGCGTGTTTAAAGAGAATATAAAAGTTGGCACAGTTTTTGCTTGTATATATTTATGCGAAAATGATTAATTAATTAAAATTTATCATAAATATGTGAAGTTTATTGGAGGATGAATAGTATGAGAGAAGTAGTAATAGTAAGTGCTGTAAGAACACCAGTAGGAGCATTTGGAGGAAGTTTATCTAAATTTTCAGCAGTAGAATTAGGAACAATTGCTGCAAAAGAAGCTATTAAAAGAGCAGGTATAAAACCAGAAATAATAGAAGAAGCTATTATAGGTAATGTTTTAACTGCAGGACTTGGACAAAATCCAGCTCGTCAAGTGGCATTAAAAGCAGGATTATGTGAAGAGTCAAGTGCAATAACTATCAATAAAGTTTGTGGTTCAGGACTTAGAGCAGTAAGCATGGCAGCTCAAATGATAAAAGCTGGAGATGCAGATGTAATTCTTGCTGGAGGAACAGAAAGTATGAGTAATGCGCCATATGTTCTTCCAAACAACAGATGGGGTCAAAGAATGGGAAATGGAAACGTTGTAGATACTATGATCAACGATGGTTTATGGGATGCTTTCAATGATTACCATATGGGAATTACAGCAGAAAATATAGCAGAGAGATGGAACTTAACAAGAGAAATGCAAGATGAGTTTGCATTAAACAGTCAATTAAAAGCAGAAGAAGCAATAAAAATGGGAAGATTTAAAGATGAAATAGTTCCAATAGAGATTCCTCAAAGAAAAGGAGAACCTATTATATTTGATACAGATGAATTCCCAAAAGCTAATATGACAATAGAGAAATTAGCTAAATTAAAACCTGCTTTCAAAAAAGATGGAACAGTAACAGCAGGAAATGCTTCAGGAATAAATGATGGTGCAGCTATGATTATAGTTATGTCTAAAGAAAAAGCCGATGAATTAGGAATAAAACCATTAGCTACAATAAAATCATATGCTTCTTCAGGATTAGATCCACAAATAATGGGATATGGACCGGTTCCAGCTACAAGAAAAGCATTATCAAAAGCTAATTTATCAGTGGAAGACATAGATTTAGTAGAAGCAAATGAAGCTTTCGCAGCTCAATCTTTAGCAGTAGTTAAAGACTTAAACCTAGATACAAGTAAAGTAAATGTAAATGGTGGAGCGATAGCAATTGGACATCCAGTAGGAGCTTCAGGTGCTAGAATACTAACAACATTAATACATGAAATGATAAAAAGAGATGCAAAAACTGGTTTAGCTACATTATGTATAGGTGGCGGACAAGGTACTGCATTAGTAATTGAAAGACAATAAAAAATAGATAACCCTATCACACTATAAATTATGAAAATGTTACGTTTAAATGAAAGAGTCAGTATATAACTGGCTCTTTTTTCTATACATATATTTAATATTAATAAATGACTTAAATTTATAATTTTAAGGAATACTTATAGATGTAGCACTTTTAGGTTAATCTATGCATTTATATAATTGTGTTATCAAATCATTTCAATTCATTATTAGTATAAAATTGATAATTG
>NZ_DDOV01000029.1 GCF_002341865.1 Clostridium sp. UBA2485
TTAATAGTTAAGAATGAAGAATTCAGGAAAAAATTCACTAAAGATGAATTTCTTAAAATAAAATTTATTTTTAAAAACTCCAAAGGTTTTGACGGTGGAGTTTTAACCATAATTTGTATCTTTAATTCTTAATTTTTAATTCATAAATAAGAACTTTTTTTGCAGAAATTAAAATCATATATAAGTTAAATTTCCATTATGGAACCCTATAATAATCTACTAAGATTATTTTTTAAAATTTTAATAAGATTTCAACGTAATCATTTTATAATAATCCCTATCTAATGTCCACCTTATCTCTAAATTTATCAATAGTCTTCTCACCTATTCCATCTACATTTCCCAATTCTTCTATAGACTTGAACCCATTATTAGCATTTCTATATTCAATAATTGCTTTAGCTTTTGAAGGTCCTATACCTGATAATTGAGTTAATTCTTCAATAGTAGCCTTATTTATATTAATTTTTGAAGAACTGTTAGAAGAATTACCTATATTATTTGAATTAACTATATTAGATTCTTCCTCTTTATCCTCTTTTCCATATATAACTATACAATCCTCGTCATTTAATGTTTTTGAGAAATGTACCCTATTAGTATCTGCTTCTTCTGTTAATCCTCCTGCCATAGTTATTAAATCTCTTATTCTACTTCCTTTTTTTAAGGTATATTCCTTTGGATATTTTATTTTACCTTTAATATCTACCACTATAACTTCCTCATCAAATGTTGAGTTCCTCTTTTCTTCACTATTTATATCCTTAGTCTCTACAAATATATCCTCATAAGCCTCCTTGCTATTATTTCTAGTTATTAAATATCCGCTAATAAGAAATACTATAGCTAATACTAATATGCAAATAGAACCAATAATTTTTTCTTTATCTTTCATGAAATACTCTCCTTTCTATTTTGAGTATTTCCATTTTCTATAAATATCTATCGATATTTTTTAATTTTTTTGATATAATGGTAGCTATCATATTAAAATTACTAGGAGGAAAATATGAAAAAAGCAATTGCAAGTTTATTATTAGTAAGTACTCTTTCATTTTGTAATTTCAAATACATATTTGCAGCACCATCAGCTCCTGATCCTAGCGCTGCAGGAATGGTAGTAATTGATGCAACTACCGGTGAGGTTCTATTTGAAAAGAACAAGGACGTTAAATATCCTCCTGCATCACCAACAAAGCTGATGACTGCACTATTAACTTTAGAAAATTGCAATCTAGATGAAAAAGTTACAGTAGGAGCTACACCTCCAACTATAGAAGGCTCTAGAATATACATAGATCAAGGAGAAGTACTTACAGTTAGACAATTATTATATTCTTTAATTATGGTTTCCGCTAATGATTCTGCACAAGCTTTAGCAGAACATATAGGTGGAACTCAGGAAAATTTTGCAAAAATGATGAATGAAAGAGCAAAAAAATTAGGTTGTAAAAATACTAATTTTACAAATCCACATGGATTATATGAACCAGATCATAGAACTACTGCTTATGATTTAGCGTTAGTAGAAAAAGAACTTTTAAAGAATCCTGAGTATATTAAGATTTCAAAGACAAAGACTTTATTTTTAGAACCTACAAATAAATATAAGGAAAAACGACCACTATGGAATGATAATAGGCTTTTACATGATTATGAAGATAATTATTATGAACCATGTATAGCAGCTAAAACAGGTTATACAGACGAATCATTACACTCCTTTGTAGCTTCTGCTGAAAAAGGAAATGAAAAATATATAGTTTCTCTGCTATATGATCCTTATAAGACTTATTTTAAAGATAGTAGAAGTATATTTGAGTGGGCTTTTAATAATTTCGATACAATAAAACTTTATAGTAAAAATGATTTAATAACTAATTATGAAGCTGAGGATGGTACCATAATTCCTCTACTAGCATCAAGTGATGAGTTTTATACTAAAGATTTATCTGTAAAAGAAAAACCTCAGATTTCTTTTAATACAGATAACCTTGATAAAAAGTCATTTTTAAAAGGTCAATCAATAGCTACTGCTATAATGAAATATAATAATAGTACAAGAGAAATTAAACTTATTAGTGGGACAGATTACACACCTAAAAAGTTTCCTGTAGTTGCTAAAATTATAAAAGATAATGAGAGAACTATAAAAATTGCTTTAATTATTGGATTTATACTATTACTAGTATTAATAGTACTAATAATAAGAGGAATAAATTTAAGAAAAAAAAGACGTAGAAGATTAAATAGATTAACAAGAAAGCACTAGAGTTTAAAGATTAAAAATGAAGAATGAAGAATTTAGTTGAAATTAACTCCTAGGAATTAATTCTATTAATGGATTTAAAAGTAACTAAATTACTTTTAAGATACATTCTCATAATTCTTCATCCTTCATTTTTAATTCTCAATTTATAAAAGTTTCGCTCTAAATTAGGATATTATTCAAAAAAATTTAATTAAAACTTCTCTAATTCTCTTCCTTCAATTTACTTAAAAGCCTCTCCATATCTTCTGGTAATTTACTCTCTAAGTTTAGCATTTCATCTGTTCGTGGATGAGGTATTATAAGCTTATAAGCGTGAAGCGCTTGTCTTTTTATGTACTGATTCTCTTCTATGCCATATAAACTATCACCATAAATAGGGTGTTTTATGTAACTTAAATGAACCCTTATTTGATGAGTTCTTCCTGTTTCTAAGGTTAGTTCCACTAATGTAGCATTTTTATATCGTTCTATTACTTTAAAATGAGTTATACTCTTTTGTCCATTACTCATCACTTCTCTTTTAATGCTATCTTCTGTAGGTCTACCTATAGGAGCATTAATGGTCCCACTTTCTTCTTCTATTATTCCATGAACGACAGCTAAATAACTTTTAGTGATTAAGTTATTTTCCATACTTTTAGCTAAGCTCATATGGGCAAATTGATTTTTTCCTATCATTATAAGACCAGAAGTATCCATATCTAATCTACTAACTAATCTTACTATACAATTTTCACCTTTCTCTTTAAAATAATAAAGTATACCATTTGAAAGAGTTCCTGTAGGATAGCTTTTTGTAGGGTGAACTACCATATTAGGCTGTTTATTCACTACTAACAAATCGAAATCTTCATATACTACATCTATATCTATATTTTCTGGAATAATATTTTGACTTTCATCTTTATTAACTTGAACTTCAATAATATCTCCTTTATTTAGCTTATGATTCAATTTAACAATACTTTTATTAACATATATTCTTTTATTAAGACCAGCATTTTTAGTGAATCTTCCAGAAAGCTCTAATACATTTGTCATATATTCTCTAAGTTTCATTCCTTCTCCGCATTCTAACACCTTATATATTAAATTGTTATTCATATCTCACCTCCACTTTATACAATTGACAATTAGCTATAGATAATTATGTATAACTTCTCCTTATTTGAAAAAGCTTTCAATCAATTTCTTAATAGAATTTGTTATAAATAATCAATCTCACTAAAATTACATTTAATATTGTTTTTACTTATTAATCAAACTATTTTCGTCGGTTAAAAACCTCGAGTAAATACTCGAGGTTTAATAATTATTCAACTATAGCTATAACTTCAATTTCAACTAAAGCATCTTTTGGTAAACTTCCAGCTTGGAAGCAAGATCTTGCTGGTGGATTATCGCCAAAATATGTAGCATAAACTTCGTTCATTGCAGCAAAATCATTTATATCTTTTAATAATACTAAAGTCTTAACAACTTTATCCATAGACGTTCCAGCCTCTTCTAAAATAGCTTTAACATTGTCTAGTGATTGTGCTGTCGCTTTTTTTATATCATCATTTATAAATTCCCCAGTTGCTGAATTTATTGCCAACTGTCCTGATGTATATACCATATTTCCTACTTTAACAGCTTGTGAATATGGTCCTAAAGCTGCTGGAGCTTTAGCTGTGTTTATTATTTTCTTTTCCATGTTGAAATCCTCCTTAAATTTGTTTATATATTTACATATAAATTATATGTTTAATAAACAAAATCCCTATCCTCACCTAATATAACTTCTACTTCAAATTTCTCATTATATTCGGACATATATTCTACGTCATCTATATTAAAATCCTTTTTAATAACTTCTACAGCATCCTTTTTTAATCCATATATCTTAATCTTAGAAGTTTGTCTATTCTCATTAGCATTTCCTGTAGTATATTGACTATAGCCTTTTTTAGCTATATTTTCTCCAAAGTTTCCTGCTAATCCCTCTTTGGTTGTAGAATTTAGTATGTTAATTCTAATATTATTTTTTTTAAATCCTTCTACTTGCTTTTCAGCATTGGACTCTATTTGCTTTTCATTGTTTAATATAGATAAAATATCACTATTTGATTCTGGTGTATAAATAAAATAAGATATTCCACCTATCCATGCATCTTCACCAGAAATTACGTGAAAGTTTACTTTTTCTTTTGAAGTACTAGCTAAGCTTAAGCCATAATCCATTATATTTAATGCACTTAAATTAGTCTCTATATATTCTGGGAAGACTGATAGCACATTAGGAAGCTTCGGTATTATGCTTGGACTTTGTATTTTTGCTAATAAGGTTTTAAAGAATTTTTGTTGTTCTTTTATCCTTCCCAAATCTCCTTCTGCAAGTCCAGTTCCATCATTGTTTTGTCTCCATCTTACAAAGCCCTCTGCCTCTTTCCCATCTAAATGCTGTGGTTCTTTACTAGCTTCAAAGTATATGTGCAAATCCTGTGTAGGATCGTCATAATACATATTTCTTTCTATGACTACATCTACTCCACCTATTGCATCAATGAACTTCCTAAAACCTATAGTATTTACTTTTACATAATAGTCTATGGTAGTATTAAATAACTCTTCTACAGAGTCAACTAAATATTGTACACCACCTATTGCATGAGCGGCGTTTATCTTTTGTTCCTGCCCATCAATAGTTACTTTTGTATCTCTAGGAATTGAAATAATATCATATTTCTTTTCTTTTCGATTATAATGCACTAACATTATGGTATCTGTTCTCTTCGGATCATATTTATCATTTTCATCACCAGATCCTAGGTCCAATCCCATTACAAGAAAATTAGCAGAACCATCACTAGATAAAGTATCATTTTTATTTCCTTTATTAGCACCAGATTTTTTAAGATCTATAGCATTATTATCAAAACTAGATAAATAAGCATATACTCCACCAGATAATAAGACTCCTATTAGTAAAATTGTAAATAGAACTCTTAATAAAATAGATGACTTTTTCTTTTTTCTTTTATTTTTTCTTACAGATTCATTATTTCGTTTATTATTTTCTCCCATATTTAAACACCTACTGCTTCTGAATTAGTAAATAATTTCTAGCTTCTATTGTATTCTTATGTAATAAAAGTTTTTTAGATAATATGTATTTTATAGTGTTTTCACAACATTCAATAACAGCTTCATCTAAATTCTTATATGCAAGTTCTCTTAAAGATTCAACTCCTTGAAAATTTCTTGAAGGTTCGATGTAGTCTGCTACATATATTATCTTTTCTAGTAAACACATATTAGCTCTTCCTGTAGTATGATACGTAATAGCATTTAATATATCGCTATCTTCAATACAAAAGGTATTTTTAGCTATATATGCTCCGACAACACCATGTAATAACTGAGGTGAACTATAATAATCCTCATCTATTTCATGATTATTTTCCTTTGAAATTCTTATAAGCTCATCATTGTTCATATTTTTTGCTGCGTCATGTAATAGTGCTGCTATTCTTGCCTTTTTAGCATCGACATTATACTGTATTGCCAATTTTTCAGCAACATCTACAACACCTAAAGTATGAACATATCTTGATGGCTTCAAACACTTTTCAAGATATTTTTTTATGTCATCTTCTATTAACATTTTTTCACTTCCTTTATTTATACAAGTTAAGCTTTTTAATAATTTTGTAGGCTTCATAAGGAAGAAGATATTTTACATTTTTATTTTCACTTATTTTCTTTTTAATTATGGTAGAAGAAATATCGATTACAGGCATATTTAAGAATATAATATCTGTATTATATTTTTCTTCAATATTTTTCTTTTGCTTTTTTATTTCTTCAAGACTATACCCTGGTCTTGTAAAAACTACAAGGGTACAATTCTCTAATATACCTTTCACATTTCTCCAGCTTTCTAAATCAATTAAACTGTCTGCACCAGTTATAAAAAACCATTTAGTATTAGGCTCTAGAGTATTAAAATGTTTTAAAGTTTTATATGTATAACTTAATTCAGTACTATTTATTTCATAATCACTTATATCAAATCTTATTTCATCCTCAATTGTAGATTTTACAATTTCGTATCTTATTTTACCTTCTGTAACTTTTCTCTGAATCTTATGTGGCGGATTTCCACTAGGTATAAAAATAATTAGATCTAAATTTAAGTTATATAATGCTTCATAAGCAATATGCATATGGCCGTTATGAATTGGATCAAAGGTTCCTCCAAATATTGCTTTTCTCATAATAAAAACCTTCTTTTTCTATATTATATAATAACATAATTTTTACTTTTTACCAAATACAAATTTAATCCCTTATATTAAATCATACTATATATAAATGTACCACATTAAAATATAATGTATACTCTAATAAAGCTGTTTACTTAGGTATTCTAATGCACAGCTCAAAATAATGGAGAATTGACGATTGACAATGGAAAATTATTGATACTTCTCTTTTGTAAGAGAAGTTTTCAATTGATTTATTTTTTTAAGCAACTTAGTCACTTCTTAAAAAGGAACAGCAATTGTATTGCTAGTAAAAAATCAATTAAAGAAATTAGTTTTATTAAGACTAATTTCCATCATAATTATCAATTGTCAATTTTCAATTCTCCATTGATTAAAGTTATAAATTGAAATATTTAATAGTGTAGTTATTAGCTACATATTAATTTTTAAGTAGTATATATAGATATATTAAAAATATTATTTAAAAAACCATGAAAATTCATGGTTTTTTATCATTTACTTTGGAAGTTCTATTTTAGGCTTTTTAGCTGATTTTCTATATATAACTAATTTACTTCCTATAGCTTGAATGCCTTCACATCCTAATTTTTCACATAAAATGTCAGATGCTTCTCTAGGTGTCATTCCACTGTTATTTAATGTTTTAATTTTAATAAGCTCTCTTGCTTCTAAAGCTTGATCTACTTGTTTTAAAAAATTTTCCTCTATTCCACCTTTTCCCACTTGAAATATAGGATCTATATTATTTGCTAAGCTTCTTAAATAGCTTCTTTGTTTTGTACTTATCATAAAACTCCTCCTATAATAAAAACTCAAATTCAAAATCATTAAGTCTTATAATATCACCGTCTTGTACTCCCATAGTTTTAAGCTCATCTAGCACACCTTTGTTTCTTAAAACCTTGTGGAAATATCTTAAAGAATCCGGATCATTTACGTTAACACTATTAAGTAATCTATCAACAAAGCTTCCCTCTACAACGAATATGCCTTCTTCTTCTTCACGTATTGTATAAGTAAATCTCTTTTCCTCAGGTACGAATCTTTCATCATTATTAATTTCAAGCTCTTGAACTGGAATATGGCTCAGCATCTCTGCTGCCTCTTTCATAAGCTCATCTACTCCTTGATTTGTAGCTGCTGAAATTTTAAATACTTTATTATATCCCATTTCATTTAGTTGTTTCTTAAAGTTTTCAAATACTTCTTCATCAAATAACATATCTGTCTTATTAGCCGCTATTATCTGTGGTCTATCCCATAATTTAATACTATATTTTTTAAGTTCTTCGTTTATTTTCTTAAAATCTTCAATTGGATCTCTGCCCTCTAATCCTGATATATCTACAACATGTATAAGTAATCTTGTTCTTTCTATATGTCTTAAAAAATCTAAGCCTAAGCCTACTCCTTCTGCAGCGCCCTCTATTATCCCAGGAATATCTGCAATTACAAAGTTTTGTATTCCTTTTAAACTCACTACACCTAAATTAGGCTTTAATGTAGTAAAATGATAGTTTGCAATTTTAGGTCTTGCTTTAGAGACTACTGAAAGTAACGTGGATTTTCCTACATTAGGGAATCCTAGAAGTCCTACATCTGCAAGCAATTTAAGTTCAAGCTTTATCCATCTTTCCTCACCAGGCATACCTGGTTCTGCAAAACTTGGTGCCTGCCTTGTTGGAGTACAGAATTTAGCATTTCCCTTTCCACCTTTTCCGCCTTTACAAACTACATATGTATCACCAGCATGAGATAAATCGCACATTATCTTATCTGTTTCTACATCTCTTATTACTGTACCCATTGGTACATCTATTATAAGATCTTCACCATCTTTACCATAGCACTTTGATCCTTCACCTTTGCCTCCATCGTCAGCTATGAATTTTCTATTATAAGAAAAATCTAGTAGTGTAGTCATATTAGGTTCTACTCTTAATATAACACTTCCACCATTACCGCCATCTCCTCCATCAGGACCGCCAAGTGGCACGTATTTTTCTCTTCTAAAGGAAACAGATCCATTTCCACCATTACCAGATCTAACAAAAATTTTGGCTGTATCTATAAACATACTTTTTCACCTTACCTTAAATAAAAATTATTTTAACATACATAACTATATTATTTACTAAATTTAATTTTTTATGGATAGTTTATAGTATTGAGAGATTTTCTCTGTAAATCTTATAATATAGTAACAGTAATTTATTATAAAGTATCTTGTTAATTAAGAATTAAGATTTAAGAATTCTAGATACTTCTTCTCTTATACAACTCACAATGCACAGTTTACAATTATGGATACTTCCCTTTACAGGAGAAGTTTTAAATTGATTTATTTTAAAAAACTAGTAATGTAAATGCTAGGAAAAATCAATTAAAGAAATTAACTCCTTAGGAATTAATTTCAACTATGATTGTCAATTCTCCATTATTTTAAGTTGTTAATTAAAACATATTTGTCTATATATTAAATTTTGAGACACCACATCTATACATTTTACATTTTAAAATACTTTTAAGTTATTTCCTTATATCCATAGACACTTGGCCTATAATTCAATTCTCAATTCTTAATTCTCAATTTATCAGTTTAATTCATAAACTTTGATTCTATAGATTAAAAAAGCACCCTAGCAGGGTGCTTTATCAACTATTCAGCCATTGCAACTTCTACATCGATTGGGTAAACGCTAGCTTTTTTTCTATTTTTGCCCATTCTTTCGAATTTTACAACTCCATCTATTTTAGCGAAAAGAGTATCATCTCCACCTATTCCAACGTTGTTTCCTGGATGGATTTTTGTTCCTCTTTGTCTAACTAGGATGTTTCCTGCAAGCACAAATTGTCCATCTGCACGCTTAACACCAAGTCTTTTAGATTCACTGTCTCTTCCGTTCTTTGAGCTACCTACTCCTTTTTTGTGAGCAAATAACTGAAGGTTCATAATTAGCATAATACTACACCTCCTCTATCTCTATCTTTATATAATCACCGTACGTAAATGCCATACTTTGTAATCCAACATGCATAGTTCTAATTAAAACTTGACATTTCTCAATGTCTTCACTTGCCAGATTTTCTAACGTTAAATTTATAATCCCATCATTCAATTCATATTGTGGTTTTAACTTTAAAACCTCTTCCATACCAAGTATGGTGGTTTGTGATATTACTGATATCCCACAACATACTAAATCTATATCTAGATTTTCAGATTGTGGAGCAGCATGACCACTAACAGTAAAGCCAACATATGTATCACAGTCTTTGTAAAATTTAACCTTAGTCATAATTAAGCTTCTATCTTTTCAATTACTATCTTTGTAAAAGGTTGTCTGTGTCCTTGTTTCTTTCTGTAGTCTTTTTTTCTCTTATATTTGAATACTATAACTTTTTTAGCTTTTCCTTGTGCTACTACTTTAGCAACAACTTTAGCTCCTTCAACTACAGGTTTTCCAATTACTAATCCTTCTTCTTTTCCAACTGCTAAAACATTATCAAATTCTACAGTTGAATCAACGTCAGCTTCAAGTTTTTCAACGAATAATACGTCTCCCTCTTGAACTCTGTATTGCTTTCCTCCAGTAAGTAAAACTGCGTACATTAAAATACACCTCCTCAATCCAGTCTCGCCATTTAAGGTACATTTAATAAAATTAAATGATTTAATAAAACCTCTTCTGTGCGGTCTACAAAAGCCATTGTAGCATATCTAAATTTATTTGTAAAGGAATTTTATACTTTTTATAACAAAGATATAAATCATAAAATAAGTGATAAAATATTAATGACTATCCATATATCTTGCAATTTTCTAGATTTCTTATTTGATTTGCAAACATTAATGGTTCTATTTTAAAAGTATCCAAGTCGTGAATATAATTTATATATATACGCTTATCCAATGCATTTATATTTTTTATAAAAGTTATTAAATCTCTTTGAATTTCATTCTTATAAAATTCATCTATCTCAATATATATATCTTTGACATTCTGCTCACTATTTAGTCTTTTAATATTATTTCTAATCATATTTTCAATATAAGATAATTTTATTTTTACCCCTTTCCCCTTACATGATACACATTCTTCAAAAATATACTCATATATAGATTTTCCAGTTCTTCTTCTTGCGATTTGCACTAAGTTTAACTCAGTAAAATTATATATATTAGTTTTATTCTTATCATCTTTAAAATATCTTTTCAGGGTACTAATAACATCTTGTTTTTCATTATCTTCTATTAAATCTATGAAATCAATTAATATTATTCCACTTAAATTTCTTAATTTTATTTGTTCAGCTATAATCTTTGCTGCTTCAATATTTGTGACTAATGCCGTTTTTCTAAGAGATGAACTTTTTACATTTTTAGCTGAGTTAACATCTATTACATACATTGCTTCCGTTTTTTCAATAACAATATTTCCTCCACTAGGAAGAACTACTTTATTATTTCTAAGACTTAATATTTCTTTTTCAATACCATAATAATCAAAAAGCCCTATTGACCCATCATAAACTTTTATTTCACCTTCATGATGTTTAGAATTTAAAACTTCTTTACAATAATTAAAATCTGTATGATTATTTACAATAATATTATAGTCATCACCTGATGTTTCCCTCAATATATTCCCTAATATTCCTTCACTTCCATACAATAAGCCTATATTTTGATAATAAGTAAATTTGTTAACTATATTTTCATATATATTATATAGATTATACATTTCTTCTTTTAATATAGATAAGTCTACATTTTGTCCTTTAGTTCTTATAACTATTCCTAAATCTATAGGTTTATCTAAATTGTCTTCTATATATTTTATAAAATTCTTATCCTTTATTTTAGGTGAAAACTGTATTTTATTGTGACTATTAGTTATGACAATATAGCTACCTGGTAAACTAATTGAATTTATAACTTTAGGACCTTTTTTGCCAATTTCCTCTTTTATAACTTCAACTAATACTTCATCACCTTTTTTTATGCTTTTCATATTATCATTTAAATACATGTAAGCATTTTTTTTATAACCTATATCTATAAAAGCACATTTAATAGCAGGTACAATATTTTTAACTATACCCTTGTAGATATCAGAGATTTTAGGAAGCTGATTTTGTTCTTCAATGTAGCATCCCTTTAACACATTATCTTCTTTTACAGCAACTTTGAGAAAATCTTCTTGTCTTTCAATAAATATTTCTTTCAAAAAAAACTCTCCTAAATTTATTAAAAATACTGATTTAGAGAGAGGATTTTTTCATTTTTATATGCATACATATCAATTCTCTCTATATCTACAAAAGAATCTTCTTCTATAGATTCTACTTTTTCTTTTATATAATCGCTAAGTAAACTAGCTGAAAGATTTTCTCTACTACCGCAGGCTAATAATGTGTTTAATATTACTCTATCCTTTTCAGTACTATAACTAATTTCTTTTATTAATGGTTTTATATCAACTTCTTTTTCGCCTTTTTTGCTCTTTTTCACTATATTCCATTGACTTTCTTTATTTAAGTTCTTTATATCTTCTAATGCTTTATTCACATCTTTAACTTTTAATTTTATTATATATTTAGCAGCGTCAATTATAGCCATTGCTTGAGGCGCCTTAGAATTTTCCTTATTCTCAACCTTTTTTACGTCTAGAAATATAACACCTCTAGGTGCATTTTCGTTCAAATTCTTTAATATTTGATTTTCATCTATATCCTCTGTAAATACAACATCCATATACTCTCCTTTAGAATATGAACCTACAGATAAAGGTTGAGCTATAGATATAGTCATATGTGGATTAAACCCTTTAGAATATTCTATAGGCAATCTAGCTCTTCTTATAACTCTTTGAATTGTTCTCATTAAATCTAAATGAGATATAAATTTTATTTCACTTTCCTTAGTGTATTTTATTAAGTATCGCACCTTCAAAGCACTTTCCCTCCTTAAAGCTCACGTTTACACCACATCTTTCACATATTCCTCTACAATCTGGTGTAACAATGGCTTCCTTAGCTTTATTGTTTTCCTTTATTAAGAATTCTTTAGTAACACCTATATCTATAAAATCCCATGGAAGTATCTCCTCATAATCTCTTTCCCTGTAAGCATAGAAATCTCCATCTACATTACAGTCATTCATTGATTCATTCCATGTATCAAAACTAAAATACTCTCCCCAACCATCAAAGCGAGCACCTTTTTCAAAAGCCTTTATTAATACATCACAAAGTCTTCTATCTCCTCTTGCAAATACTGCTTCCATATAACTTACAGGAGACTCATGCCAATTGTATACTATAGCTTTGCTTTTAATTGAGTTTCTTAAATTAGAAATTTTTTCCTTAACACTAGGCATAGTATCCATTGGTGCCCATTGGAAAGGAGTAAAAGGTTTAGGCACAAATATAGATGTGCTAATTGTAACTCTTAAGCCTCTTTTTCTTATATGCTTTGGAACATTAAAGTATTGTTCTACTACTTTTTCACCCAGTTCTGCTATACCTATAACATCTTCCATAGTTTCATATGGTAATCCTATCATGAAGTATAACTTTAATGTTGACCATCCTGCTTCAAAAGCACTTCTACTAGATTCTAATAAGTTTTCTTCATTAACACCTTTATTTATAATATCTCTCATTCTTTGACTTCCTGCCTCTGGAGCAAAGGTAAGACCTGTCTTTCTAACCTTTTGAATTTCATTAATTAAATCCACAGAGAAAGAATCTATTCTTATAGATGGTAAGGAAACCCCTATTTTTTCTCCTTCATATTTCTTAACTAAAGAAAATATTAAGTTTTGAATATCTGAATAATCACAAATACTTAATGAAGTTAAGGAAACCTCTTCATATCCAGTTTTCTTGATAATTTCATCTACTTGATTTATAAGTGTGTCTGTCTTCTTCTCTCTAACTGGTCTATAAATCATACCTGCTTGACAAAATCTACAACCTCTTGTACAACCTCTAAAGGTTTCTAAGGTAATTCTATCATGGACTATTTCTGTATATGGAACTATAAGTTTATCTGGATATATATTTTCATCAAAGTTATTTATAATTCTTTTCTTAACGGTTTTAGGTACATCGTCATAAATAGGTTTAAACTCTTCAATTGTACTATCATCTTTATAAGTGACTTCATAAAGACTTGGCACATATACTCCCTCAATTTTACATACTGCTCTTAAATAGTCTTTTTTAGACTTATTTTTATATTCTTTATATAAATCTAATATTTCATGAATTACAATTTCACTTTCTCCTAAAACAAAAATATCTGCAATATCATATAATGGTTCAGGATTATAAGCACAAGGTCCTCCCATCATAACTATTGGACTTTTTTCATCCCTTTGAGAGGCTCTAAGAGGTATTCCTGACATATCAAGCATATTTAATATATTTGTATAGCTCATTTCATATTGTAATGTAAATCCTAAAAAATCAAACTCTGATAAGGAATCTTTACTTTCTAATGCATATAATGAAATGTTATTTTCTCTTAATTGCTTTTCCATATCAGGCCATGGTGCAAAGCATCTTTCACAAAAAGTATCTTCTCTTTCATTAATTACATAATATAATATTTTGCTTCCTAAATGAGACATTCCTACTTCATAAACATCAGGAAAGCAAAAAGCATAACGTATATCAACTACACTTTTATCTTTATTATAAGAATTAAATTCTCCACCTACATATCTAGCTGGTTTTTCAACTTTGTACAGTATATCATCGGAAATTTTATTCATTCAAATTCCTCCTTAAGTTAATTACAATACTTTATTTTATCATAAGCTAAGAATATTTCAAAATAAATGTTGATTATATAAAAACTACTTTAACATTTAAAGTATGGTCAAACATTTACTTTTAAAGTCTATATGTTTAATTACTATTATAAATTTAAGGCATAAGTATTTATCCTCAAAATATTAAGCTCCCTTTAAATGTTAAATTAAGGCTTTAGATCTCTATAAATGTCAAAATCTCTATTAATTATAAATTGTTCTAAAGTCATGTTCCCTTGATTCTTTAATCCATTTATTACTTCTTCTTCATATATAACCTCTAAAACATCCATATTATCGTCTAATACAGTAAAAATATTATATTTATTTTTATCCACTAAATCCAATAGCTGAAGTAATGTTAATTTATAGTGTACAGATATACTTTTATTTTCTATATAACCTCTTTTAATTAATTTTTCCCTTTTCTTTATTATATAACCCATAATTACATATACTATCCTTTCTTTTTCCTTTTTAGAAATAACCAAAATAAAAATAGCTATTAAGGCTAAGTTAATATTGGATATACCATAAAGCAAAGTAATAAAGTGAATTATGAGCAATATGTATCCTAAAATTATACTTATCCTTAAGGCTATTTCATTAGCTTTTTTATATAAAAATTTTGTTGTAAGTATATCTCTTAAAACTCTACCTCCATCTAATGGAAAGGCGGGGAACAGATTAAATAATCCAATGACCATATTATATTGTAAGAACAAAAGTATATAACTGTTGTTTATATACCTATAGACAATGTAGCTTATAAGAGCAATTATAAAATTTCCAATAGGACCACTTAATGAAATTATTATATCTTCCATAGGAGAAGCCTCATCTAAGTCTTTCAGTTTTAGGGCTGCCCCAATGGGTAGTATTTCTATACAAAATCCACTATAACCTAGAATTCTAGCAGTAATGTAATGAATCATTTCATGAATTATCACTATAATGAATCCTAATAAAAGCTTATAGTTTATTCCTATAATAATTAAAAATAATAAATAGGGTATAAAATATTTACTAAACCGTATCAATCCACTCCTCCTCCAAATTTTTAGGTTACCATATAACTATATACATCTTGCGTTTTTCCCATATATAAAATTTCAAAATAAAAGGTCTTGGGTTCTACAGTATCTCCCCTTATCTCACCTATGGTTTCATCTTTTTCTACTGATTGACCTACATTCACATAAATATCAGATAAATTATAATACTTACTCTCTATTCCTTTTCCATGGTCTATCAATATATAATTTCCAAGCTTATCATTATCTATCTTTTTAACTCTTCCATCATTACAACTTTTAATATACATATTCTCATAAACTTGAAGTTTTAAAGTTTCATTTATACTTTTATCCCATTTATTATTACCATAAACTTTTTTTGATGATACAGGTAAAGAATAATCACTTTGGATTTCTTCATCAATAGTTCTTCCACCTATAAAACCTATTTTAATTTTTTCTATTACTTTTATACTCATGTTTTCTATATCTTGAATATCTACACTTTTTGCTTTTTCAAAAATAGATTTATAATCATAACTTTTATTTATCATAGTTTTACTTAAATTATAAAATCCTACTGTATATTCATTTTTATATATCTTACATCCTAAAAATACTATGATTAAAAAAATTACTATGGAGAGCTGTATTATAAGTCTGTCACCATAATTTTTACAGGACCATGTCCATAAAGATTTACTTCTATTAGTTTCTCTATTAATTCTATTTTTTTGGTAATATGCAGATTTATTTCTAGTTAATGCTGAATAATATTTTTCATATTGTTCACTATAACCTCCCATTTTTCCTCCTTTATAACTTCTTACTTTTCTATTTTATATATATATTAAAATACTTGAATTTTATGAATAAAGTTTGAAAAAATCTTAACTTAGATATCTAAAATAAAATGATTAATTAAAGGCTGATACATTATTTTGTATTAACAAGTAAGAAGTTTACGTCAATACTGGCATCATCATATTTTCACAACAAAAGTAAATAATAAAAATAGCATATAACTTAAATTACTTAGTAATTTAAGTTATATGCTATTAGTTTCTCGTTTTAAATTTCCTATATGTTTTTAATTTTAAATACTTTTTTATCTGCTTTTTAAAGCTTTCATAATTACTTCAGCTGTGCCTAGGTTTGTAGCAAGAGGTATACAATGAACATCACATAATCTAATAAGAGCTGTTACATCTGGTTCATGTGGTTGGGCTGTAAGAGGATCTCTTAAAAAAATTATAAAATCCATTTCTCCCTGTGCAAGTCTTGCACCTATTTGCTGGTCTCCACCTAAAGGTCCTGACAAAAATCTATAGACTTCAAGATCTACTAAATCGGTTAATAGTTTTCCTGTAGTACCTGTAGCATAAAGTTCATGTTCATTTAATATATGCTTGTATCTTCTTGCAAATTCTATCATATCATCTTTTTTCTTATCGTGGGCAATTAGAGCTATTCTCATAAAAAATTCCCCCTAGAAATTTATTTTCTTTCTTCTCATACCAACATTTAATATTAAACCTAAAGATATAAAGTTAGTAAGCATTGAACTACCACCATAGCTAACAAAAGGAAGAGTAATTCCAGTTATAGGCATTACACCTATGGTCATACCCATATTTTGAATTATAGAAAACATTAGTGCTCCTATTATTCCTGTGCAAATTATACTTCCAGCTACATCCTTTGAAGTTTTTGCTATTTTTATTGATTTATATAGAATAATACCATATAAAGTTAATAGTATTAATGCTCCCATAAGACCCCATTCTTCTCCGATTACTGCAAAAATAAAGTCTGTATGGTTTTCAGGAACAAATTTATACTGCTTACCATTTAAAAATCCAAGGCCGAAAACTCCTCCAGATCCTATGGCAATTTTTGATTGTAATAGCTGTAAGCCATGACTTAGTTCAAATTGCTCTGGATTTAAAAAAGCTATAAATCTTGATTTCCAATAAGGTTTCATAAGAGGTGAATTCCATAAGGCAACTACGGTTAAGAATATACCACCCAGTCCTCCTACAATAGCTTTCCAATTCAAATTTGTTACGACAACTATTCCTAAAACCATAAAAAAGCATACCATAGTCATTCCCATATCCGGTGCTATAACTATAAGAAACATTGGTATAGCTGCATATATGCCAAGTTTAATAACGCTTTTCACATTATTTACATCTCCATCCATATCTTGAATTTGTTTAGCAAGCATTATTATCATACCAAGCTTGGCAAATTCAGAAGGCTGAAGGGCTCTACTTCCAATGCTTATCCATCCTGTTGCTCCATTTACTTCGCTACCTAGTACAAATTCTGTTAAAATCAATAATACAACACCTGCCCAATAAATAAGAGGTGCATAATTTAAAATTAGAGTATAATCGATTAATATTACAAAATACATAGTAACAAGCCCTACTATGAGCCATGCAAATTGTAGTTTTGCATAATATCCCCCTGTTGCACTATATATATTTGCAACAGAAAAAAGAACTAGAATTACTACCGCTACAATTATGCCGTAGTCTATTCTTTTTAATAATTTATTATTTAGCTTTAGATTCTTTAGCATATTTATCCCTCCAACATAAATATGATTATAACATATTTAATAAAAGAACAAAAGTAATGGCTAATTTCATAATTATTAATTAAAATAAAATTATTGTATAAATATATATATTTATATTTATGCGTATGAAATTACAAAAGAATGTAATATTGCTTGATAAATTAAATTTACATTTTAAAGCTTAGCCATATAATTTTTTTGTGAGCTACTATTGATTGAAAAAAGCTATGCATTTAAATAATGCACAGCTTTAGAGCTATCTATTTTTGATTTTTTTAATAGGTATACTGGCAATTAATGCTGGAGAAGCACCTTCAATTTCTTCAGCCTTTGTAAATTTAACATCAACATCGCTATCATCAATTTCTGCGTAATTAGATATAACCTTTAATAGATCTCCCTTTATCATTTCTAAAAAATCTGGCGAAAAATCAGCCCTATCATGAATTAATATCAATTTCAATCTATCTGTAGCAATATCCTTAGAAGACAATTTACTTGAAAATATTTTAAACAAATCCATATCTTCCTCCTATTTGTTGCCGAAGAATTTTTTTACTGTAGCCCAGAAGCCACCTTGAGAAGAAGTTTGATTTAATTCTACAAAAGGAACCTCTTCACCTGTAATTCTTCTTGCAATATTCTTAAAGGCTTGTCCTGCATCTGCAGTATTATCTAGTACTATCGGCTCACCTTTATTTGTTGATATAGTTACCTTTCTATCATCAGGTACTACGCCTATTAATTTAATAGCTAGACACTCTTTTATATCCTCAATATCTAACATGTCCCCATTCTTTGTCATTTCAAAATTAATTCTATTAACTATAAGCTCACTTTCTTCAAGTCCCTTTGCACAAAGCTTTCCTATAACTCTATCAGCATCCCTAACTGAAGTTATTTCTGGATTGACAACAACTATCGATTTATCAGCTCCTACTACTGCATTTTCGAAGCCTTGTTCAATTCCTGCTGGACAATCTATTATAACGTAATCAAAATTTTCTTTAAGTTCATTCACTACTCTTAACATCTCTTTTATATCTACATCATTTTTATCTCTTGTCTGCGCTGTTGGAAGTAAAAATAAGTTATTAAATCTTTTATCTTTTATTAGAGCTTGCTTTAATCTACATCTTTCTTCAATTACATCTAATAATGTAAATACTACTCTATTTTCAAGCCCCATAAGCACATCTAGATTTCTTAGTCCTGTATCACCATCTATAACTACTACCTTTTTATCCATAGCAGCTAAAGCTGTTCCTATATTGGCTGTTGTAGTAGTTTTTCCTACGCCACCTTTTCCTGACGTGATAACAATTGCTTCTCCCATTTATAATACCTCCATTAAATATATTTATTAATTAAGTACGGCTCTACGATTATATTTCCATTCTTAACTCTTGCAACCTCTGGATAAGCTGGTTTCATGCCATCCTCAGGTGCTCTTGTCATTATATCCGCAATTCTTATAATTTGAGGTTCTAGTGAAAATGCTGCTATAAATGATTTATCATTTCCTGTGCACCCTGCATGTACACTTCCTCTAATAGCTCCTACAACTACAATATTTCCCGCGGCATATACCTCTGCTCCTGGGTTTATATCTCCTATTATAACTAGGTTACCTGAATATTCATATACTTGTCCACTTCTTATGGTTTTCTTTAAATATTTAGTGCGCCCTTCATAAATACCATTAAAGACCTTATTCTGCTTTTCATCTATATCTTGAAAAATACAATCTCTTATTAAAAACTCCTCAAATAACAGATCCCTTAATTTCCTTAATTCTCTATCTGTAAATTCCTTTAATTGGGTTGTAATTTTCAAAGTACATCCTCTATAAAATCTTTT
>NZ_DDOV01000103.1 GCF_002341865.1 Clostridium sp. UBA2485
AATAAAATTTATTTAAAATAATAAAAAACTTTATATCTTCTGTAAAACCTTCTCCACAAGTTCTCGGTTTTCAAACAATGTACATCCACCTTTATGATCCTTTAACACTCCATGTAGATTTCGTATTTCTTTTAATGTAGGTGAAGCTAAAGCTTCTTTAAGAGTTAAATCTGTCAAATTAACGTCAGAATATGGTGCAAAAGGACATGCTTCAACCCCACCTCTTGAATTGATATGAATAAATCCTCTACCAGCAGCTAAGCATCCTCCAAATACCTTTTCATCTCCAGGAAAAGATATAAATATTCCACTATATTTTTTTCTCAATTCATTAAGTGTGACATCAAGTTCACCCCTATGCGTATCAGATATCACAAGATTTTCAGTAGTGGTATCAAAAGGAACATATTCAATAAAGAAAAATGCTCTACATCCTTTATCAATATATTTTTTAATAAAGCTTTCACTTAGAACATCATAAAAATTTTCTGATGTAATAGTTNNTAGTTATTGATATTCCATAAAATATATTTCTTTTTTTAAGTAAATCAAAACTTAATGAAACTCTTTCAAATACCCCTTCTCCTCTTCTACCATTCGTTTGCTCTTTATCTCCTTCTATACTTATAACTGGCATAAGATTTCTACATGTAGCAAAAAACTGTGTCCACTCTTCATCAATCAATATCCCATTTGTAAACATAGGAAAAATAATTTCTGGAAATTTTATACACTCTTTAATGACTTTATCTTTAGTAAGTGGTTCACCTCCTGCAAGCAATATAAATGACATCCCTAAATCCCTAGCCTGAAGAAAAATATCTGACCACTGCTGTTCACTAAGCTCTAATGTACATTTATGAACTTTTGCTCTATCATAACATCCCTTACACTTTAAATTGCATGTGCTTGTAATAGACGCTATCATAAATGGTGGTACATGAAGTCCACTTTCTTCATATTTACTTCTAATATTTCCTGTGTTTTTTTGTTTTAATGCAATTTTTATAATATTTTTTGCTGAAGAGAAATCGCTAAGAGCTATTTTTGCAAAATCTTCAATAAGAAATCCAATTGATTTATTCAACATTTTTGTTAAGTTTTTATTAGATATATCAGAACAATTTTCTTTTTCCATTACCCCATCCTCCAGATTATCACTTTAAATATCTAAATAACTAATATAGTATTCCATAATAAATCTATATATCTATTTTTAAAATCTCTCAATATCTAGATTATTCATATCTTTTAACCTAAATTCTCTTTTTTATATATCTAATTTCATCAATTATATCCAAAATTCCTTTATCAGCATAATCTTCTCTTTATAATGTTTAAAGCTTTATTGATTTATCAATAACAGATTATGTTACAAAGAGAAACCTACAATTTGCTCTAATGTAAAAATTCCGGAATAAAAAATGCTATCAAAATGTTTTATTCTATAAGTTTTTAGTAAAAAATGAGCCATCTCACTTCTATATTGAGATAGCTCACTTATTAAAACCTTAATTCAATATTAATTTTTAAGCTTAATCCACTCTTCCAATTGCTACTTTTTCAATCTGTTGGTTATGTTTATCATTTAAACGTCTTATTTCATAAATTAAGAATAAAACTGTTACTAATGATGCTAAAAAGTCTGCTATTGGACCTGCAAACCATATGCCATTTAACTCCATAAATTTAGGTAATACTAAAAGAAGCGGTATTAAAAATATAACTTGTCTTGTCATACTTAAGAATATAGACTTTTTAGCTTTTCCTATGCATTGGAAAAAGTTAGAACTTACTATTTGTAAACCTACTATAGGTAACATAAACAGATAAGTTTTAAGACCTTTTGTTCCTACTTTAATAAGCTCTGCATCATTATTAAAGAACTTTATTATAGCTTCTGGGAACAACTGTATAGCTAAAAAGCCCAATATACAAATTGATGATGCCCCTATTATTGCATACTTTAATGTATCCTTAACTCTTTTATAATTTTTTGCTCCGTAGTTATATCCTATTATAGGTTGTGCACCCTGATTAATTCCAAAAATAGGCATTAAGAATATCATAGATACACTACTTATTACTGTCATAGCTCCTACAGCGGTATCTCCACCATAAGTACTTAAAGCCCTATTAGATATAGCTGATACAACACTAGCTACTAATTGCATTGCAAAAGGAGATATTCCTATAGCAAATATTGATTTTACTATGTGAGATTTTAATTTGAAATTCTCCTTTTTTATCTTAAGCATACTATTTCCTCTAAAATAGTACATTAGGGTCCATATAGCTGATCCTATTTGGGATATTACTGTAGCTATGGCAGCTCCCTCTATTCCCATACCAAATACAAATATAAATATAGGGTCTAATATAGTATTAAGTCCTGCGCCAAATAGCATTGTATACATAGATATTTTAGGATTACCCTCTGCCCTTATAAGATTATTTAACCCAAAAGCTACATTATTGAATACATTTCCAAGTAATATTATTCTTATGTAAGATAAAGCATATCCTACGGTCTTTTCTGATGCTCCAAGGCCCCTTAATATAGGTTCTGCAAAAATTAGTCCAAGTATAGTAAGTGATATATTGATTACTATCATAAGAAAGAAAGCATTACCTAAAATCTCTTCAGCCTCATCCTTCTTTTTCTGACCTAACCTTATAGATACCGTTGCTCCAGCACCTACTCCTACAAGCATAGCAAAAGCAAGTAAAATTGTTACTATTGGAAAGGTAAGTCCTATTCCTGTAATAGCTAAATTACCAGTCTCAGGTATTTTACCTATAAATACTCTATCTACTATATTATATAACGCATTTACTAACATTCCCACCATACTAGGAATGGAAAAGCTAATAAGAAGCTTCTTTATATCTTCACCTGCTAATCTCTTGTCTCTATCCTTATCCATATTTCTCCTCCTTAAACGTGATTTTTAGAATTATTAACCATTCTTTTTAATAAACTTATTGCTAAAGCTTTTTCTTCTTCTGTAAAATCTTTAGTAAGTACTCTATTTGCCTCTGCTAGTATTTCAAAAAACTCTTTTTCTATGTATTTTGCTTTATCAGTTAAAAAAACTCTGTAAGCCCTTTTATCTTCCTCATCCACAACCCTTATTATATAGCCTAGTTCTTCTAATCTTTTTAATGCTCTTGCAGTAGTGCCTTTATCTATATTTAAATTTGAGCTTATACATTCTTGATTAATTCCATCATTAGAATATAAATGTATCAAAAAAACATATTGTCCACTACCTATACCAAATTTACTAAAAGATTTTGAAGCTAGTTTTCCATTCATCCTATACACTTGTGCTATATATTTCCCTATGCTATCACACTTATGCAAGTGCCTACACCTCACTTTAAATTAGTTGCAATACCAACTTTTTGGACGCAATTATACATCTATGGTGGTCTTTTGAAGAATTCCCTCCATAGTTAACTAAATTTAATCACAATCTATTTACATGCTTTATAACAATAATACTTTCAAAATTAACTTCTTATTAATTTAAAATTTAGTTGTGTCCACAACTAATTATATCTAATTGCCTCTATTATAGCAAGATTTTTTATGATGATTAGACCCACTATTTCTATTTATATAGGATCCCACAATAAAAATTTAACTTATACTTGATTTTAATTTGCATTCATAAAAATTCTTTTTTATGAATGTAAATTAAGAATGAAAAATGAAGAATTATAGTTAAAACTCTACTGCTAAAGCCTTTGGAGTTTTTTTTTATAAATTTTATTTTAAAAAACTCACCTCTAGTAAATTTTTTCATGAATTCTTCATTATTAATTGCTAATCCTTAATTTCTAAGAATTTAAGCTATTCTTATAGAAAACTTATTTTTCATTTTAAAATTTATCAATATCTAGATTATTCATGTCTTTTAACCTAAATTCTATTTTTCATATATCTAATTTCCTCAATTATATCTGAAACGCCTTTATCAATATAATCTTCTCTTATATTTGATACGTTTAATTTAAGCATCCTTTCCTTTGGAAATAAGTCCAAATAATGTCCCTCTTCTGCGGCTACTATAATAGATTTCTTTTTTAATCTATTTATGAGTTTTTCACTGGATATTCTATTATCTATGGTTATATAGGTATGAACACAAGGATTTTTAACAGATTTATATTCAAAAATACTATCACAGCTTTTAAATTGTTTTTCTAAGGAATTATTTAAATACCTAGCTCTTAAAGAATAAGAAGATTTAATCTTTTCTTTATGACGATCAAACATACCACTTTTAATATAGATTTCTAATGCTGCTTGAGAAAGCATAGAGCTATCTACATCCATAAGTCTTTTATATTTACTAAAGTTTTCAAGAATAGAATTAGGGATAACAGCAATACCTATTCGTAAGCCTGGAAAGATAATCTTGGAATAGCTCTTTAAATAAATAACTTGTGAAAAGTCATCATAGGTATAAATAGGATCTGCTTTGGAATTCTGTTCTAAATCAGCTAAATAATCATCTTCCACAATAAACACATCATATTTTTGTGCCAGCTTTACAATAGCTTTTTTTTCTTTTTGAGAATAAGACGTTCCTAGTGGATTATGAAATCTTGGCATTGTATAAAAAAATTTGATATCTTCTGTTTTAAATAGTCTCTCTAACTCACCTAAGTCAATTCCTTCACTAGTTCTTTTAATACCTATCACAGGAATTTTATGAGTTTTCAAATAATCTATAAATAAATGATAACTAGGCTGTTCTATTAAAATTGTTTCTTTTTTATTTGGAAAAGGTATTGTACTTAATATAGCCAATGCCTGTTGAACTCCAGAAGTGATAAAAATATTTTCTTTATTAGTAAAAACCTGATAATTAGCTAATTGTTTTTGTGCTACATTAATTAAAGAAGTCAGCCCTTTTGGAGTTCCGTATATAAATAAATCATTTTTATATATATCGATTGCTTCATTAATGCAATGCTGAAAATCTAAATACGGAAATACCTCTGGATCCGGTGCTGAAGATGCAAAGTCCAATATTAAATTTTTATTATTAGAATTATTTTTTCTCTTTACAACATAATATCCACTTTTAGGTATAGAATAGACCATATGCCGTTTTTCTAATTCCTCTAGTGCTCTTATTATAGTACTTTTATTGCAATTATAACGATGAGTAAAATCACGAATAGAAGGAAATTTATCTCCTTCTTTATATTCTCCATTTTGAATTAAGCTCTCCATATGATTTAATATTTCCAAATATTTATACATATATTTTCACTCCTACTTTAAAATCTGTACCGGCATAGATAAGATTTATTTATATTGTATCATATACATTAATCCACTAATATATAAGTGTAATTAATGATAAATCTATACAGACAAACTACCTTAAAAATTAATATATAGTTAAATTAAAATACACCCTTGAGTATTTTAATTCACAATTATGGTGGAAATTAATTTTGCAAATTAATTTCTTCAAATAGATTTTCCAAAACTTCTCTTTTATGAGAGAAGTTTCAATAATTATTCATTGTCAATAGTCAATTTTCAATTGTATAAGTGATTGTATCACTTCAAAAATAAATAATTTTAAATTTCTCAGCTTTTGCTGAGAAATATCCACAATTGTGAATTGTGAACTATGAATTGTGAATTCAATAGTTTCAACTATGATACTAAAAAACATTAATTATTTTTACATATATTAATTTTATATCTGATATATCTATAAATATCTAGGAGGAATATATAAATGAGATTTTCATATAAAAAAAAGGCTTATTGTGCCGCTATATTAAATGCTCTTATCACAGGTCTATCTTTTTTGTTTACAAAATTAACTCTAACTGTAGCAACGCCTATTGATATACTTGCGCACAGATTCACAATATCGTTTATTTTTGGTTCTATACCTATTTTATTAGGATGGATAAAATTAGATATAAATAAAAAGGATATACTTCCTATCCTTCCACTTTCACTGTTTTATCCAATTATGTTTTTTGCTTTTCAAGCTTTTGGACTGACTTATATTTCTTCTTCTGAAGCAGGAATAATTCAAGCAACAGTTCCTGTTTTCACATTAATATTTTCAATATTCTTTCTAAAAGAATATCCTAGTATGCTACAGAAAATATCACTACTCTTATCTGCATCTGGAGTTATTTATATATTTCTTATGAAAGGTATAAATTTAAAAAGTAATGCTTTTATGGGCATAGTATTTATTCTTCTATCTGCACTTTCTTCTGCTGGAAACAATGTGCTAGCAAGAAAATTGACAGGAAAATATAGTCCTATATGCTTAACTTACATCGTAAATGCTATAGGCTTTTTATTTTTTAATATTGTGTCCATTACTAATCATAGTTTAAATGGAACTCTTAATCTTTATTTTAAACCCTTTGCCAATCCATTATTTGTAGTTTCAATAGTTTATTTAGGTATATTATCATCACTTATCACATCGCTACTATTAAACTATGCATTATCTAAAATAGAAGCCTCTAAGATGAGTGTGTTTATTAATCTCTCAACATTAGTAACTATGATAGCTGGTGTACTATTTTTAAAAGAAAAATTAGAATACTTTCATATCATTGGAGCAATCATGATTCTTCTTGGTATAATTGGAACAAATTTTTCAAATAAAAAAACAGTATCTTAAAATAATATTTTAAAATTATAAAAGTTGTAGATACATAAATATCTACAGCTTTTATTTTTACTAAAAACTTTTTATAATTCTCAATAGAATAATTTTTACTTACTTTTAAGTTACTATATAACAAAGAAGTGCCTACTTACCTCTTTTTTTATAATGATATATAGTTTAAATATGCTTAGAGCCAATTACAATATATAAATGGAGGTATGTTTTATGAAAGTAATAGCAATTAACGGTAGTCCAAGAAAAAATGCCAATACAGCTACTCTTTTAAAAAATGCACTTGAGGGAGCATCATCACAAGGTGCAGAAACAGAACTTATTAATCTTTATGATTTTAACTACAAAGGTTGTATCAGCTGCTTTGCCTGTAAAAGGATAGGTGGTAAAAGTTACGGAAAATGTGCAATAAATGATGATTTGACACCAATTTTTAAAAAAATTGAGGAAGCTGATGCTCTTATTTTTGGATCTCCTATTTATTTTGGTGATATAACTGGAGCAATTAGATCTTTTATGGAACGTTTGATGTTTCCTTATGCTGTGTATGAAGAGAATTATCCCTCTCTTTTTAAGAAAAAAATATCAACAGGTTTTATATATACAATGAATATTAGTGATGATTATGTAGATGAGGCTGGATATAAACATAACTTTAAAATTACAGAAAATTTTATGAGAAACATTTTTGGCTCATCAGAATCATTACTTGTTACCGATACCTATCAATTTGATGATTACTCCAAATATGTTTCAACAGTATGGAATGAAGAAAAGAAAGCAAAAAGACGAGAGGAAGAATTCCCAAATGATTGCAAAAAAGCCTTTGAAATGGGAGTAAGATTTGCTCAATAAATTGTTTAAATAGATAAAATTCTAATGCTAAATATTTATATTATTATTTTTAGATATAATAAAGGACCTACTTTAATGCAGTAAGTCCTTCTCTATTGAATATTGACAATGGACAATTGACAATTAATTTCTTAAAAATCTAATTAAAAACATAGGTTTTTAATTATTTTCTAATAGAAACCTCCTAAAATTTATTATATAAAAACAAAATAATAAATTTTAGGAAATACATCAGTTAGGAAATTCTCATGCTTTGCTGAGAATTCACCGCAATTGTCAATCGTCAATTATCAATTTTATAAACTATCATATCCAAAGCATACAGGAGATCCGTTTTCTTCATCAATCATAATTCTTGCTTCAATGTTAAAAACTTCTTTGAGCACAGATTTTGTAATTATTTCTTCTGGCTTTCCTACTGCAATTATTTTTCCGCCTTTCATTGCTACAATATTATGGGAAAATCTTGATGCATGATTAATATCATGTAGAACCATAACTACAGTACGCTTTCTTTCTTTATTTAGCTCTTCTACAATTTTAAGTACTTCTAGTTGATGGGACATATCAAGATAAGTAGTAGGTTCATCAAGAAGTAAGATATCTGTTTCTTGGGCTAATGCCATGGCTAACCATACTTTTTGTCTTTGTCCGCCAGATAAACAACCTATTTCACGGTCTTTAAAATCAGTAGCTTTTGTGATATTTATAGCCCAATCTATAATTTCTTTATCTTTAGCTGTCAATTTATTCATCTTCTTGCAATGAGGAAATCTTCCATAAGAAATTAATTCTTCAACCTTTAACTCTGGAGGAGCTACAGGATTTTGTGGAAGAAGAGCTAAATCCTTTGCAATATCTCTTGTATGGATTTTAGTAATATTCTCTCCTCTTAAATAAACAGCTCCGCTGCTTGACTTTATAATACGACCCATAGTTTTTAATAAAGTAGACTTTCCACATCCATTAGGTCCAATAATAGTAGTTACTTTTCCTTCTTCTATTTCTAAATCTATATCTTTGAACACTTTAAAGTTTTCATAGCATGTTTCTAATTTATTAACTTCTAATATACTCACCTTAATCACCTTCTATACTTTTGCTTTTAATAGCAGATACACAAAATAAGGTATGCCAACTATAGAAATAACAATTCCAACAGACAATTCTGCTGGAGCAAATACTGTTCTTCCAATAAAATCGGAAACTATAACCAATAACATTCCTATTAATCCAGCTACTGGAATGGCTCTCTTATGTTGTATTCCAACTAAACTCTTTGAAATATGAGGTGCAAGTAATCCTACAAATCCAATATTACCTGATACAGAAACACATGCACTAACAATGCCTATGGCTGACAATAATAATATAGCTTTTTCCCTTTCAGTAGATATTCCTAGACTTTTAACTGTATTTTCTTCTAATTGAAAGAGATCTAAGATAAATGCTTTTTTTAAAATAACAGGAAATAAAACAACTACCCAAGGTATTATAGATAAAATATATTTCCAATTGGCATTCCATATACTTCCGTTAATCCAAACTGTAGCCATTTCAAAATCTGAAGGGTTCATTTTTAAGGATATAAATAATGAAACTGCTCCTAAGCCTGAACTTATTGCTATCCCTACTAAAATAAGCCTTTGTGTATCCAACCTGCCATTTTTCCAGGCAAAAAGATAAATTAATATAGCTGACGTAAGTCCACCCATTAAACCAAATAAAGGCATAGCAAAAACAGAAAACCATCCTGTATTATTAATATTCCCTTGGAATAGGAACATGAATAAAACAATTGCCATTCCAGCTCCTGCATTTATACCTAAAATTCCTGGATCAGCTAAACCATTTTTCGTTACTCCTTGAATTACTGTTCCCGCAATTCCAAATCCAAATCCTACTAAAGCTCCAATTACAACTCTAGGAAGACGAAATTCAAATATAACCAAATCATTATTTGGATCAGGATTTATTCTAAATATTGTATCTATCAAATCCTTAATAGAAATATCATAAGTACCATTACTTATACTTATATACATTGCTGCTAAAATTAAAATAATACTTACTACAATTACAGTACTATATCTTTTTAAAGAATCTCTACGCATTTTTTTGCCCTCCTTTAGTCCTTGCTAAATATAAAAAGAAAGGCACCCCTATAAGAGAAGTTACAACTCCTATTGGTGTTTCAAATGGATAATTCAAAAATCTACTTACTATATCACAAACTGCTAAAAATATAGCTCCAGTAACCGCAGAGCATGGAATAATCCACCTATAATCACTTCCAATTAAAAATCTAATTATATGAGGTATTATAAGCCCAATGAAAGCTATTTTCCCTGCCAAAGCTACTGATATTCCTGTTAGTATAACAACCGTAGTCATAGCAATAATTTTTATAAGTCCAGTTCTTTGTCCAAGACTAATTGAAATTTCATCCCCCAAAGATAATATTGTTATAGATTTAGATATTGCCATTGCAGCTATCATTCCCACTATAGCAAAAGGTATTATAAACTTTATTTTATCTGGGGTAATTTGATGAAGCCTAGCATTGTACCAAAAACTTATGTTTTGTGAAACTTGAAAATATGTAGATAAAGCCAAAGAAATACTACTTAAAAAAGCACCTGTAATTGTTCCAATAATGGCAAGCTTTACTGGTGACATTCCATTTGGCAAAAGGGATGCTAGTCCAAAAATTATTAATGCTCCAATGGCAGAACCTATAAAAGAACCAATAATTAAACTCAATGAAGATGCTTCTGGGAAAAATATCATACAAATTGTAACTACAAAAACTGAGCCATCGGAAACTCCCATAATAGAAGGGGATGCAAGGTAGTTCCTTGTCACCCCCTGCATTAATGCTCCAGATACTGCTAAAAATGCTCCAATTAAAAGTGCACTTATAACTCTCGGTAAACGAGAATACATTATAATTTGATGATTTACGTTGGTTGAATCAAAATTTAAGAAAGCATCTCTTATTATGTTTATATCAATGTCCTTTGCTCCATATAGGATCGATAAAACCACTGTTAACACTATAACTATTGGCGATATTGATAAAATTAACATTGGTTTTGAAATCTTTTTTGACATAACACTATTTTCACTCCTAATTATTTAGATAACTCTGATACAGCCGCCTTTAAGAAATTTGATTTACTCCAAGCAGTTCCCCCTTGACCCAATGGATCAACAGTATTTACAAAAACTTTTCCTTCTTTTACTGCATTAATACTTTTCCAAATTGGATTATTGTTTAGTTCTTCTAATGCTTTAGGCTTGTCTGCATTTTCATTCTCTGAAAATTGAACAAAAATATAATCTGGATTTAATTCTGAAAACTTTTCTAGTGAAATCTCTTCTTGAGCTTTTGCAGCCTTAACTGGTTCTGGAGCTGTTAATCCTAAATCATTATAAAGGACTGGATTAAAGAATACAGTTTCAGGATAAATAAATATATTGCCGCTTCTTATTCTTATAGTAACTACTTTTTTATCTTTCATTTTATCACCAAGTTTTTCCTTAGCTTCTTTTGCATCTTCTTTATATTTCTCTATAATTTCTTTTGCTTTATCTTCTTTACCACTTAATTGACCCATAAGCATAAGGTTATCTTCCCAATCTGTAGATATGTGTGAAACTGGTATAGTATCCTTTACTTTGTTTAACTTTTCTAAAGTTTCAGCTGGAAATTTAGTTGATCCTAATATTATATCTGGTTTTAATGATAAAATAGTTTCAATATTAGGTTGAATTTTCTCTCCTATAGGTTTTGTTTCAGCTGTTATTTCTTTAAACATTGCTGGAAATTCTCCACCTACAGTAATTGCACCTAAAGGTTTTACATCAAGTATTAATGCATCTTCCATTGACTCCATAGTTCCTGTTATAACAATCTTTGCATCTTTACTTGGTACTGTATAATCTTTTCCTAAATAGCTTATTTTCTTTTCTTTGTTTTCTTGCTGTGATTCGTTGGTACTTTGTTGTACTTCCTTATTACCATTTGATGCATTTTCTTCGCTATTATTTTTACTACCACAGCCAGTTACACCAACAGCCACCAATGCTGATAAAGTTAATACTAATAATCTTTTTTTCATTAACATCTACTCCCCTTTAATATGTTATGTATTTTTATGTGCATATAAGTGCTTAACCTACTAAGATTAAAATTTAAGTACTTATATGCCATATGTAATTAAATTCAATATAAGGCTTTGTTTATATATAAACTTTTTATTGATAATGAATATCATTATTGATTATACTTATTAATAGTTATATTTGTCAATAAATTATTTATTTTCCTTGTAAAAATTATGCTATATATATTTCTTTTACGTAGAACAATCTTTAATTAGCTTGCTTTTACAGCATCTAAACCACTTATTATAAATATCTAAAATAAAATTATTAGTAAAAAAATATATGCAAACTTTTATTTATAAATCAATTAAGCGGTACTATACAATATATGATATTTTTTAACCTAAACTTAAAATAATTCCAAGATTTAGATGTTTATCTACTTGCCCATTTTTTAGTTAGATGATATAATTCAGTTTGTTTATATTCTTGATAATGATTATCATTATCTTGCATAAATAATATATAACAATAAATAGTCAAACTTAAAATAGGGGGATTATAAATGAAAAGAATTGCAATATATGGGAAAGGTGGAATAGGTAAATCTACAACAGTATCTAACATTTCTGCTGCACTTTCTGCTATGGGAAAGAGAGTATTACAAATTGGCTGTGATCCTAAAGCAGATTCAACTAGAAATTTAACTTATGGGAAACCTATTCCAACTGTACTTGAAACCTTAAGAAATATCGATGATAGTGATTTAACTTTAAAAGATTTAGTATTTGAAAGTGACAGTGGAGTTCTTTGTGTAGAAGCAGGTGGACCTATGCCAGGAGTGGGATGTGCAGGAAGAGGTATAATAACTGCCTTTGAAAAATTAGAAGAACTTGATGCCTATGAATACTATAAGCCTGATGTAGTTCTTTATGACGTTCTAGGAGATGTAGTTTGCGGCGGTTTTTCTATGCCAATAAGAGGAGGCTATGCTGATGAAGTATGCATTGTCACCTCTGGAGAAATGATGTCTCTTTACGCAGCAAGTAATATTTCCTATGCCGTAAAAAACTTTGGAAAAATGGGCTATGCTTCTCTAAAAGGTCTCATTTTTAACGCTAAAAACTTTGAAGGTGAAAAAGAATTGGTAGAAAAAACTGCAGAAGAAATTGAAACGGAAATAATTTATAGCATAGCTAGAGATCCACTAGTTCAGAAAGCAGAAGCTATGGGTATGACTGTTGTACAAGCATTTCCAGATAGTGAAATGACAAAAAAATATCATAATCTTGCGAATATAATTTACGGAAATAAAATTAATGAATAAATTTTGTAAGATTATTTACAAGAGGTGAATTATGGAAATTAATTCTATTTTAAAAGAAAATACTGATATTGATAATTTAAGAAAACTTTCAGATATAAAAAAAGATAAGGATATTAAGCAAGGTGCACATGCCATTTATCCTGGTCCTAGATGTCCTCTTGCATTAGTAACTAATGTTTTTTCAGGAATAAAAGGAGCTTCAACGTTGATAGTTGGTACAGCTGAATGCACTTATTACAATAAAAATATCTCCATATCCTCCAAGGATGAATTTGATGAAAATACTACTTGGTCTTATTCTTTAGATCCAAAGGAAGTTATTTTTGGCTGTAGAGATGGTGTTATTGAGGCATTGCAAGAAATAGATAAAACAGGTACAGAGGTAATAATTTTAGTATCTGCTTGCGTTCCTGAAATGATTGGTGAGGATTTTCAAGGAATAGCCCGTAAAGCAAATTCTATTTTAAATTCAAAGGTAATTCATATAAATGCTGCTCATTTTAAATGTTATAGTTCTGTTCCCTCAAAAGAAGCTTCTTTAAGTTCTCTTTGCGATATTATGGAAAAACAAAATGTTGAAAAAAATACTATTAATATATTAGGTGAGGGATCTAATAAGCTTCATAAAAGTGAAGTTATAACTTTGTTGAAAAATCATAATATAAAAGTTAATTGTACGATTCCACATAATCTAACAATTGATTCTTTACGTAAAGCTCCTTCTGCTGAGCTTTCTATTGTTACAGATATAGCAGCACTGCCATTAGCTGAAAAAATTTATGAGAAGTTTGGAACTCCATATGTTCTTTTTCCTCACCTTTTAGATATTGATGAAATAAAAAATGCTTACGAGGAAATAGCTAGTCATTTAGATATATCTATAGAAAGTGAAATAGAAGAACTTTATATAAAAACTAAAGAACAAATAGAAACCTATAAACCTGTTCTTAAAGAAAAAATATTTGCCAGTGGATATATGACATTAGACCCATTTATTCATTCAGCATTTCTTTCATCTTTAGGGATGAAACCAGTATACATAGAAGCAGATTATTTTTTTGATAAAAATAAATTATGGAGTAACAAAATACTTTCATTAGATTATAATCCTTATGTAGGACATACATTTAATTTTAGTACTATAAATAGAGCTTTAAGTTCATTTCCTATAGATTACTTCTTTGGTTATACACCAATAGAAAAAAATGAAACATCATCTATGCAATGTATAAGCTATAAAACTGGTGATTTTGAACTTGGATTTGAACAACCTTTAAGCCTCCTTAAAAATATCTGCTCCGTAGATAAATCTTATAATCATGAAACTAATAAGGAGGTGCATGAATAGTGGCTCTTTATAAATACTATCCTATACCTTCTGATAGAATGGGATCACTTTGGACACTATTACCTATAAAAGATGCTTATATACTAGAGTTTGGTACATCAGGAACTACTAGATTTGAATTAAACAGCTTTGCCAGAATGCAAGGTGAGCAAAATAGTAAAATCTTTACTACTCACTTAGATGAAACTGATATAGCGCTAGGAGAAATGACTCGTCTTGATAAAGCAATTGATGAAATTATTAAAGCTCATAATCCATCTGTACTTTTTGTTATGCCATCTACCCTTTCAGCAACTATGGGATCAGATATTGCTATGAATTGTAGAAAATATCAAAAGAAGTATAGTAATACACAAATAATCCCTATAAAAAATGATGGCTTTCAAGGAAATTGGACTATGGGAATTCGAGATACACTGGATACCTTAGTAAAAACTCTTCCTATAGATGTGAAGAAAACAGAAAATTTAACTTTTAATATAATAGGGTCTTGTGCAGATGATTTTAACTATCTTTCAGACATATATGAAATTAAGAGAATATTAAAGGAATGTTTTAATGCTAAGCCAATTTGTATAATGACTTCTGATACTGATATTTCTGACATAAAATCTATGGGAGCATCTCATATAAATATTGTACTGAGAAATGAAGGTATTAATGCTGCTAAAACTTTAGAAAATCGTTTTGGAACGCCTTATGTTTTTGGAAAGCCTTACGGTCTTAAGGGAACTTTACAATGGATTGAAAAAATTTCAGAGACCTTAAAAGTGAAATATAATGATGAATTTATAAAATCTGAAGTAAATGAGCTAGAAACTTCACTAAAAGTTGCATCATCTTATACTGCTCAATTTAACAAACCTTCAATTGTTATGGGAGGCCATTTTGATGTAGTGAGTGGAATAAGAGATTTTTTAAAGGATGAAGCTGGATTTAATATATCCTATGCATGGTGTACTTCTCCTGATATGAAAACAGATACTATTCCATTTTATAAAGAAAATCAATGGGAAGAAATAATAAAAAAAGAAAATTATCAAATTCTTATGGGTAATGCTGTTACACTTAGTTTGTGTAAAAGTAAATGTAAAAAGATACAAATAGATATTCCAAATTATGAATTTTACTTTTTAAAATATCCTTATACACCTTATGTAGGTTTTAGAGGAGCATTGCATTTACTAAATAAATGCTTAAATCCTTAAAATACCGCACAGTTTACAATGTAGAATTATAAATAAGCTAATTTTTTCCTTCTAATGTATTGTTCATTTCCACCTCTGTGGAACAGCTTAACCAATGGAGAATTGAGAATGGAAATTTGATAATTATGGTTGAAATTAATTTTGCAAATTAATTTCTTTAGATAGATTTTTAATAAAATAATTTAAGGCTTCTCCATAAAGGAGAAGTATCAATAATTGTCCATTGTCAATCATCAATTCGTATTGTATAAGGGTTCCCCTGAGGTGCAGTATAATTCGAAACAATACCTATAAACTTAACTATAATAAATATACGTATTACAATTAAAGTATTAGTTAATATATTAAATACTACAGTTGTAAACTGTGTTTTATAAATTTAATAATTATAATTACAACATTAAAAAACATTAACTTTTTCCCATGAAGACAGCTTTGAAATATATAAGCCGTCTTTTATTTTATCCAATAATATCTTTTTGCATTTTCTTACTCAAAGAATTTAATACTAATTCATATGACATATCTATCATTTGTTTTAAAATATCATCTGGAACCTCACCATCTAAATATACAGAGTTCCAGTGTTGTTTATTCATATAATACCCTGCAACAATGTCTTTATATTCTTCTCGTAAATGTTGTCCAAATAGTGGTTCACACTTTAATGTAATAATTGTTTTTTTATCTTTGTCTCCCCCCTGCATAGCAAACATTTTACCTCCTATGAGATATCTTGTTGCATCCCATTCTATCTTAAAGTCTTTTTCTGCTTCACCTTTAGAAAGACAATACTCATCAAGCCATTCATATTTCATATAAAACACCTTCAATTCTAATTAATAAATTACATCTTAATATAAAACAATTGTGTAACTTATTTAACTTATTTATGCAATAATTATAACATTATTTTCTGTTATAATTTGCTTAGTATTTTATCTATAATTTCCTTTCCTTGTATTACATTATGTCCTGAAATGCAAGTATCAAAATCTATCTCTTGATATTTTAAAAGTGTATCATTGTATAACTTTGGATCACAATAAAGACTTGGAACAATTTCATCCATATTATCTCCAATGTTATCCCCTGCATTGATAACTTTTTCTTCCTCATCAATAACAGTTATTGAGTCAATTGTATGACCAGGAGTATATATAATCCTTATCTTATCTTCAGGAAAATATAATTCCTCCTCAAATACTAAATTAGGCAAATACATTTCTGCTTCACCACAAACGTATCCCTTATTTTTTTGCATCATTACTTCCCAGTTTGATTCTATCATTTCTCTACATAACTTATGAGATATAATTATATTATCTTTCAAAGAGCTGTTACCCCATATATGATCCCAATGATAATGTGTATTAATTACCACTACTGGCTTAGGATCATTTTTTATATATTCCTTTATAGGAGCTACCCCTAGTGAACCTAATCCAGTGTCGATAATATAATTATTTTTTTCTCCCATAATTAAATGTAAGTTTAAATCCCAGAAATCTGATGGAGAACTAGTAAATAAAACATTTCTATTTTTTATTTTTTTAATTTCCATTAATTCATACCTCTTTCCTTACTAAATTTTATAAAATATAACAGTATATTCCCTTCACTGTTCATAAACTCCTGCTGCATTCATTATAATAAACAATGACTGACCCCATGGTGTCAGTCATTGTATTGATCTAATATTTTATTTGCATTTAGGCATATGAAAATAAATAACAAGTCAAAGATGCGACGGATATTTTGTGAAATACGATGACTTGGAATCTACTAATAGTGGTGCTATTAGTAGATTCTAAGGAAGAAGTAGTTCGCAAAATAAACTAGCATACTGACTAGTTATTTATTTGAATGTGCCTTATCTTAAATATTTAAGTTCTACTACTTCACAATTCATAATTTTATATAAAACATCCTGATTTTTTCATTATTATATCACTGTCTATTAATGTTGCTTCCTCTACTGAAATACCTGTATTTTTTAGAAATCCCTGTACTGCATGATATCCTACTGCATATCCTGCACTAACTGGTATACCTGTAGATTCGCATCCCTCAACATTTACAAGTTGATCTCCAAATACATATTTACGAACTTCATTAAATCCAGTAATATCAAGTGCATCTCCTATAATTTCAAAGGATTTTTCTAAGTCCTTACCTTGGACTGATGTCACCCATGGTCCTATAAATTCATCTCCATATAAGCTTGCCGCAAAACTTTCTGCTAACCCCTCTAAAGCTATATATTGACTAACAGATACATTCATAAAATTCCATTTTACATTTTTCATAAGTACATTATGATGAAATTCATGTGCTATAATTGACTTTAAACGTGGTAAATTATATTCATTAGGTGCAATTACTATTTGAATATATCCTGGGATTGATCCCATACCAGTATAGCCTTTCATATTTGCAAGAAATTCAGGATTGCCTATGAAAATTCCCAGGGTAATACTTTCTGGTAAATCTATATTAATATTTTTAAACCTTTCAGCAGATTCCTCAAGTGCTTCTTTCGCCATGCTCCAAGCATTTTCTTCTTGAAGCATATTTAACATATCATTTATTTCATCATCATGACCATTAAGGGGCAAATACCCCATCATTTCAGGTTCCATTTTCATATTCATTATATTATACATAAACTCAAATGGCTTAGCTAAATTGCTTTCATAAAATTCTAAACGATTTTCTTTAGGTAAATTAATCAATTCTTTATATAAATTATAAGTATCTAAAATTTTAATCTCCATACTATTCTTCCCTCTATCTAGGTAGTTAGCATTAGAATACCAACTACGTTTATTTTTTATTTTAAAATATTTTCTATATTTTAATGGTGTTAACCCCATCTACAATCTTATGATAGTCCTTTACGGACCGTTAAAGTCAACAATTATTTTAAAAAATTATAATAAAAACTTTAATTACCAATATAGTGGTGATTAAGGCTTGTTAGTCTACAATATAATCTTTTAAATTTTATGGTGTTAATTCTAGTGGAATTATTAGTTATATAGCATAATCAATATAGACATTATTCTTAATTTGCTGAAAGTCTTCTTTCTTCTCTAAAATTGCTACATAGCCTCCATCATCTTCATACTTTAGCCTTTCCGATCCGTATTCCTTATCCAAAATCTGTAGTATCTCTTGAATATTTTCTTGAATTTCCTTTGGAAGAGCTTTTAAGCCTTTCTTTTCATTCAAATGACTAACTTCTATCATTGCGTTACCTCTCTTAAAGATTAAAATACCCTTACCATATTTTCGAAGTAAGAGTTTTCATCATAATAATATATATTTCAAAATAGCATTTAATACTTTAACTTTATTTAATAAATGCAGTTATATGCTAGGTTATTTTTAATTCAGACTGTGTTAATAGGGAATAATAAATTTATGTTATAATAAGTTTATTATGTTAATTTAGAATTATAGTATATAAAAAGAAAGAGGTGAATACTTCTGAATAGTATAAAATGTGAACGTAGAATATATGATTATAAATTTAATACACATGCTCATTTATATGCTCAATTGATTTTGCCCATTCATGGTGTACTTTATATAGAAACCAATTGTAAAAAACTAGCACTAGACGATGAGCACTTGTTCTTTCTTCCTCCAGATTGTAAACATACCTTTAGAGCTAATAAGAGTAATGAATTCTTGGTTTTAGATATATCTAATAATATGCTTAATAAATATGATATGGAAAAGATGATAGGTGGAAGAGAATTCTTATTTGATGATAAATGGAAAGCTATAAGATATTTATTGTTAAATGAAGCTAACAATAAAAAAAGTTCTAGCTCCATTAATGACTTATTCCTCTACTGTTATCATTTTATTGCAGATGGAAGTATACCTGATTCTATAAAATATATTAACGAACATTTTACAGAAGATATAGATTTAAAAAAATTAGCAGATATTGAGCATTATAATATAAGTTATTATAGTGAATGGTTTAAAAATAAAATGAATGTCTCTCCTGTTGAATATATACAAAATCTAAGAGTGAAAAAAGCAAAGGAACTTCTTTTAAATACAAACTTAACGATTTTACAAATTTCTCAAATTGTGGGTTATGAACACAATTCATCATTTACTAGAGTATTTAAGTATTTAGAAAAAATATCACCTACAGAGTTTAGAAGAAAAATCAAAAAATAAGCTAAATACTAACTAGATTTTAGAAAAGACTTATCTAGCCAAAAAGTTATAATAGTATGCAGGTAACATTTTAAAGGACTATTTTAAAATAGTTCTTTATTTTTTTAAATAGTTTAGGAGGTAAAAATGAATAATAAAATAGAGATAATTATAAAGCAATTTGTAGAACACTATTCAGAAATGAGAGATGTTCAAACTAAATGGAAAAAACCTTTGGTAGCATATGCAGATGCCATGGATGAAATGTTTTATAATCTTAAAGATGTCATAAGTCCTTCTCATGCAATACCTCAAGATTTTTTACCAGAAGCCAAAACCGTAGTAGCATATTTTATACCTTTTTATGAAGTTGTAGTTGAAAGTAATATAGAAGGAAAAGAAAGTTCCAAAGTTTGGGCAAAAGCATATGTAGAAACTAATCAACTAATATTAGACTTAAATACTTTTATTAAAAATGAATTACAAAAATTAGGATACAAATCAAACATTATGCCAGCAACGCATAATTTTGATAATAAAAAATTGATTAGTGACTGGTCTCATAGACATGTTGCCTTTATTGCTGGGTTAGGAAAATTTGGGCTAAACAATATGTTGATTACTGACAAAGGATGTTGTGGAAGGGTTGGTAGTTTTATAACTGATTTAAAAATAGAGCCTACTAAAAGAAAAAATGAAGAGAATTGTTTATATAAGCATATGAATGTATGCAAAAAATGTGTGGATAGATGTGTAAATAATGCTTTAAAAGTTGATTGCTTTGACAGACATAAATGTTATGAAATGTGTTTGCATAACGATAAAATTCATTCAGATATTGGTTTATCAGATGTTTGTGGTAAATGTTTAGTTAACGTTCCTTGTTCTAAAACTAATCCAGTAAAAATAAATAAATAGTTCTATTAATACATATTATTCTTATATTGTGTATCAAATCGAAAGGAAGGTGTTTTTATGGTTACTTTTGACGATTTAATGAAATTAGATATACGAGTTGGAGAAATTATCGAAGTGGATTTTTTTGAAAAAGCCAAAAAACCTGCTTATAAACTATTGATAGATTTTGGTAACGAAATTGGTATAAAGAAATCGAGTGCCCAAATTACTGAATGTTATAAAAAAGAAGACCTTATAGGTAAGCAAGTTTTAGGGGTAGTAAACTTGCCGTCAAGACAAATTGCCAATTTTATGTCGGAGGTATTAGTATTAGGAATTTATGCTAAACAAGGAGTGGTATTAATTCAACCACAACAGCCTGTTAAAAAAGGTGATAAATTAGGTTAATGCATAATTTTCTTAATAGGTGAATCAAGGACTTACTTTATCATAGTAAGTCCTATTTTATTAAGTCTATATCAATGATAACGACTATATTTGTATTATGTTAAACTTCAAATCTTATAATACTGATACTAAGAAGTCTACGTTATTTGTGGTACAGCTCTCCGTACCATAATTAAAATATTTCCCCGTATGCAGAATATTTAATACTATTATCAAGTTTAAATTTTCATATTGATTTTTGAGTAGCTTAAAAATCAAAAAATATAAACTTAATATTTTAACCTCAAAATCTTAAAGTAATTTTATCTTAACTTTTTTATTATTTTGAAAAAGGTATTTACAACTAAATGAATTTGGTTTACAATAAATGTATTAAATATATTAAAAGTTCTGAAAGGAGGCTGTAAAATGTTAATTTACAAAGATAGAATTAAAAAATCCCTAAACAACAATATATACAGTCTGCTGTCAGTAAATTATTTATGTTAAGATTTAATAATATCTTGTATTATTTATGTGTATAAAATTTTGACCGCAGACTTCATATCTGCGGTTTTATTATATTCTATAGATATTAATGTGAATTACTTTTTCAGTTTTATTCGATGTCCAAACTACTGATATACTATCCTATATAAGTTAAGATAATCAGTAATACTACTCTAAATAAATTTTTCTAAGTTCAATGAAAGTAATTCAAACTACAGTGAAAGTAAAGATCACCGTATATCTATTTAAATTTGCATATAATTACCGCAGAGAAAATCTGCGGTTTTTTAATTTGTGATTTTATCCTATGTCTATTGCTGTTAATACTACTTCTTTTACAACAAGTAGATAACCAGTGATATTACCATGGATAACTTCTTTTAATCTTCTATTAGAGTAAAGTATTATTCCTAAGCTAACTCTATATGAAGATAAAAATCACTTTATCAATATTTTAGCCGCAGTGCAATGGAATGCTCTTAGAGTTTCCATTGTTTCTGCGGCTTTTATATATTTACTCTATATCTATTATTGCTAACACTTTCTATTATCAAATTTAAGTTAAGTAATAATAAGATTATTAATAAGCTCTTTTTAGCCTTAGATGTAATAAATTATTATCGCTAAGAACGCTTATGACTTGAAAAATAGCTAACACAAATTTATCTTAGGGGGTTTAAAAATGAGCCTAAAATAAAAATACTACGGTTAGTAGTAAAATTCAAATTTTTAATAGGAGGCAAAAAATGAGGTTAAGATTTTTATAGATAGAAAGAATTTTTAAAATATTATTATGATAGATATTTAATTGGAGGAAATTATATGATAACAGGAAGTATTAATGGAATAAAAAAAATAATACTTGAAAAGCTAGAGGGTTTATATGAACTTACAATAGATAGTCACAGCATTTTTTCTTATGAATTAGTAGAAAAAATTAATGAAATTAGTAGAACTATAAAAAAAGAAATATGCGTAGTTATTAATAGACGTGGAAAAATCACTGCAATTTCAGTTGGTAAAATTAATAATGTTGAAATACCACATATAAATGTTGCAGATAAAAAGCTAAGTGAATTTAGGGTAATTCATACTCATCCTAATGGTGAAAGTAAGCTGTCTTCAATGGACATTTCAGCCTTAGTAGATTTAAAATTAGACGCTATTGTTGCCATTGGAGTTAAAGAAAATATAGAAGATATCAATATAAATATAGGTTTCTGCGATGTTTATAATAATAGCCTTACCTTTAGAGAACTTGAAAATCTAAGTCTAGAAGATTCATTACAATTAAACTTTAAAGATAATATAGATTATATTGATAAAATAATTGGTGATGTAGTGCAATGTGAAGATGATGTTGAAAGAGCTATTTTAGTGGGAACTGATAGTGAAGAAAGTCTTGAAGAACTTAGTAATCTTGCAAAAGCTTGCAATGTTGTTCCTATATACAAAATATTTCAAAAGAAGAATAAAGTGCATTCTGCTTATTATGCAGGACAAGGTAAAGTTCAAGAAATAGCGCATTTAAGACAGCTTAAAAATGCTAATCTAGTAATATTTGATGATCAGCTATCAGGTTCTCAAATTAGAAATTTAGAAGGTGCTATTAAATGTAAAGTAATAGATAGAACAACCTTAATTCTAGATATCTTTGCAAGGCGTGCTAAGAGCAAAGAAAGTATATTGCAAGTTGAGCTGACTATGCTTACTCATAAACTTTCTAGATTAAGAAATGCAAATGCAAATCTTGCAAGAATTAAAGGTGGTGTTGGAGTAAAAGGTGGTGTCGGCTCAAAAGGACCTGGAGAGAGAAAACTTGAAACTGACAAAAGGCACATTGAAAGTAGAATAGAGGAAATAAAAAATGAGCTATCTAAAATAATAAATCAAAGAGCTATTCAGAAAGTAAAAAGATCTAAAAATAATATTAGTAAAGTTGCTATTGTAGGATATACTAATGCAGGTAAATCAACTTTAAGAAATAAAATATGTAAAATTGCTGCTTCTAATATTATAAATAAAGAAGATGTTCTAGAAGCTGATATGCTTTTTGCAACATTAGATACTACTGTTAGAGCTATAACATTAAGTGACAACAGAAAAATTACTCTTTCTGATACTGTTGGCTTTATTAGTAAGCTTCCTCATGAACTTGTTGAGGCATTTAAATCAACCTTAGAAGAAGTAACTGAAGCTGATTTACTCCTGCATGTGGTAGATGGATCAAATAAAGAAGCAATAAAACAAATAAAATCAGTAAACATGGTTCTTAATGAGCTTAATGCTAGAGATAAAAACACTATAATTGTTTTAAATAAAATTGACAAAACTTCTGATAAAAATTTAAAAGAGTTAAAAGACTTCTTAAAAGATGAAAAAATAATAGAGATTAGTGCTATAGAAGAAATAAATTTAAATGATTTGCTTCACATGATAGGTAGAGAGATTCCAATTAAATTGGTAGAAAAAGATTTTATTATACCTTATAGTGAGCAAGAGCTGGTTTCAATGCTTCATGAAAATTCGAATGTCATTAATGAAGACTACATTGAAGAAGGAACTCGTATTAAAGCCTTGGTTCATGAAGAAATTTATAAAAGGTGTATGGACTTTGAAGTAAAAACCTTCATCAATTGAAAATTGACAATGGACAATTGAGAATTAAGGTGGAAATTAGTTTTAGTCAAACTAATTTCTTTAATAGATTTTAAACTAGCAATTTTATTGCTAGTTTTTTGTATATATAGTATCATCAAATACTACTACCATAATTATATGAATATGATTTGGGAATTCTGGAGAACACTGTTCTCCCNNAATTGCTTTTCTACCTTCTTTTGATTCTACAAAATTCATAGCTGCTTTTACTTTAGGAAGCATTGAACCTGGTGCAAAATGTCCTTCTTGTATATATTTTTCTGCATCACTTAATGTTAAATTTGAAAGATTCTTTTGATCTGACTTTCCGAAATTAATAGCTACTTGCTCTACAGCTGTTAATACAATAAATGTATCAGCATTTAATAGCTGTGCGATTTTACAAGATGCAAAGTCTTTATCAATTACTGCTGGTACGCCTTCAAGAATTCCGTTTCCTTTATCTATTACTGGTATACCACCGCCACCAACAGTAATAACAACATGGCCTGCATCAACTAAAGTTCTGATAATTGGTTCTTCAACTACAGATACTGGCATAGGTGAAGGAACTACTCTTCTCCATCCTCTATTAGAATCTTCTTTCATTGCATATCCTTTTTCTTGTATTAATTTTTGTGCTTGCTCTTCTGTAAAAAATGAACCTACTGGTTTGGTAGGATTTTTAAACCCTTCATCATCTTTATCAACTACAACTTGAGTTATAACTGTTGCAACTTCTTTATTTATACTTCTCTTTTTAAGTTCTTCCCTTATAGCCTGTTGAAGATGGTATCCAATATATCCTTGGCTCATAGCTCCACATTCTGGGAAAGGCATTATTGGATTATTTTCATTTACATATGCTGCAATTTCATAAGTAGCTACAATTTGACCTACTTGAGGCCCATTACCATGTGCTACAATTACCTCATGTCCTTCTTGGATTAAATCTACAATAGCCTGTGAAGTTTCTTTTGCTGTTATTAGTTGTGCCTCCGCTGTAGTATCTTTTGGATTGGCTTGAAGTGCATTTCCCCCAAGTGCTATTACTATTCTTGACATTTATAATTCTCCTTTCTTTATAAATACTCTAGTATAACTTTATTTTTCCTGTTCCAATCATTACTATCATAAATATTGCTAATAATATTATTATCCCCATTGCTCCTTTTTCTTTTGAAGTAATTTCTTTATTTTTTTCTTTTTTAGCTTTTATGTAAATGCCTATTCCTAATGCATACATTATTAGCGCCGCACCTAAATACTGTAGTCCTACTGCAAAAATTACATATAAAGAATAGGCTGAGGAAGCTATTGATATAATCATATCTTTATATCCCAATTTATCTTCTTTTGAAACTTTAATAGCATATAAACTTGAAAATAAATATGGAATTAATATACAAGTAGTAGCAATTAAAAATACATTATTATATGCTGTTTGAAGTGCTGGTAAAAGCAGTGATAGTAAAAAAATTTGAATTAATATGTCTGTTAATAATAATGAATTTGAAGGTGCTCCATTTTTATTTTGTTTCATAAACCATTTTGGCATTGTTCCACCTTTTGCAGCGACATAGGGAATTTCTGCTGCAAGCATTACCCAACTAATTAAACAGCCTAATAGAGAAATAATTAGTCCTAATTTAACTATTACTGGCCCTGATCTACCTATTACCGTTCTTCCTAGCACATCGGCAAGTGGAGTTTGTGAATTTAAAAGTATTTCTCCTGGAACTACCCCCATTGATACTACGGAAACAAGCATATATAAAGCTAATGTTATAACTAAGCTTAAAATTGTTGCAGCTCCAACAATTTTAGATGATTTAGCTTTTTCTGATAATACAGTAGCAGCCTCTACTCCAATAAAGCACCATAAGATGATCCCCATTGCACTATTAACTTGTTTAAATAAGTTTGTCTGCTCACCGGTAGCAACAAGTATTGATTTCCAATTTTCTACATTAAATATTTTTAAATCAAATACAGTAAATCCTAAGATAATCACTAATAATAGTGGAATTACTTTTGCAACTGTTGCTATTGCATTTATTATACCTGCACTTTTAGTTCCTTTTAACTGAATCCAATGTACTGTCCAAAGTATTAAAGATGCTATTAAAAATGATATTAGAGGCCTCATTTCACCAACTAAACTATTTAAGGTTTTAAACATAAGAATAAAAAAAGCGACATTTCCAAGCCATGCACTTAGCCAATATCCCCAAGCTGAATTAAAACCTGTAAAGTCGCCAAATCCTTCCTTAGCATAAGTAAAAATTCCTCCTATAAGTTTTGGCCTTTTGTTTGCAAGTAATTGAAATACTAAAGCTAAAAATATAACTCCAATACCACCAATAGTCCAGGATAATAACACTGCCTGTGGATTTGTATTACTAATAAGATCAGTAGGACTGTTAAATATTCCCCCACCAATCATTGAGCCTACTCCAAGAGCAACTAATAACGATAATCCTAACTTTTTATCACCATCCATTTGTTTTGCTCCTTTTCTTTAGTCTTATTATTTTTAAAAAGCTCCAAAAGTTTTGACCATGGAGTCTTAACAATAATTCGTATTTTTCATTCATAGAAAAAATTTTGTGCGATTGAAGCTAATTTTTTACAAATTAATTTCTTTAACTGATTTTTTACTACCAATTATGTTGTAGGAGTGGAACATTGTTCGTCAGTTTTTTGCATATATAATACAATCAAATACTACCACCATAATTATATAAATATGATTTGACTTTTTTGAAGAACACTGTTCCCCCCTACAGGTTAATCAATAGAGAATTAACAATGGACAATTAAAAATTAAGGTAGAAATTAGTTCTAGCAAACTAATTTCTTAGAAAAGATTTTTTAAGAAAGATGACATAGTCACTTTAAAAATAAATGATTCTAAATTTCTCAGCTTTTGCTGAGAAATATCCATAATTCTTCATTATTCATTCTGAATTTGCATTCATGGTAAAAATTTTATTATGGAAGTTAAAATCATGCATAAGTTAAACTTTCATTAAGGAACCCTATATATCTATATGTCTTAATTTATTGTCCCAATGTAGCAACCATTACTGCTTTAATAGTATGCATTCTGTTTTCAGCCTCATCAAATACTATTGAATGCTTACTTTCGAAAACTTCATCTGTAGCTTCCATAGCTTCTAAGCCAAATTTTTCGTTTATCTCTTTTCCTACAGTAGTTTTTAAATCATGAAATGATGGTAAACAGTGCATGAACTTAACATTTTCATTACCTGTCTTATTTAACATTTCCATATTTACTTGATATGGCTGTAATAATTTTATTCTTTCTTCCCAAACCTCTGGTGCTTCTCCCATAGATACCCAAACGTCAGTATAGATAACATCTGCACCTTTAACGCCTTCATCAATATTATCTGTTATAGTAATTTTGGCACCTGTTTCTTTTGCTATTTCTTCACATTTAGATACTAGATGCTCTTCTGGGAATAGACTCTTTGGAGATACAATTCTAAAATCCATACCCATCTTAGCTGCACCAATCATTAGAGCATTTGCCATGTTATTTCTTCCATCACCACTGTAAACAAATATAACTTTATTTAATGGTTTATCAAAGTATTCAGTTATTGTTAAAAAGTCTGCTAAAATTTGAGTTGGATGATCCTCATTAGTTAATCCATTCCAAACTGGCACTCCTGAATACTTAGCTAACTCTTCAACTATTTCTTGACCAAAGCCCCTGTATTCAATACCGTCATACATTCTTCCAAGTACTCTTGCTGTATCAGCTATTGACTCTTTTTTACCCATTTGGCTTCCTGTTGGTCCAAGATATGTTACATGTGCACCTTGATCATATGCTGCAACTTCAAAGGCACATCTTGTTCTTGTTGAATCTTTTTCAAAAAGTAGTACTATATTTTTTCCTTTTAGTTTTTGTTCTTCTGTTCCTGCATATTTTGCTCTTTTAAGATCTCTTGATAAGTCAAGAAAATATTTTATTTCCTTTGGTGTAAAATCCATTAAAGTTAAAAAATGTTTGTTTCTTAAGTTAAACATAATTTTTCCTCCTAAATTTTTTATATAAGTATCTTTTACTCTAAGTTACTTCTATTTAAAGGCATACTCATACATCTTGGGCCGCCTCTACCTCTTGAAAGTTCTGAACTTGGCATTGTTATAACATTAACTCCACGTTTGCTTAAAGCCTCATTTGTTACATAGTTTCTTTCATAAGTTAGAACTTTACCTGGAGATATTGCTAAAGTATTGGAGCCATCATTCCATTGTTCTCTTGCAGATATTATTTCATCACCATTTCCGCATCTTATTAAATCTACAGCTGATAAGCTTAATGCATCTTTTAAGACATTATCTAATGTATTTTTATTATGAGTAATATCTAATCTTCCATTCTTTCCTTTTGTAATTTCAAAAACATTCAGTGGTCCTTCTATTCCTGGATGTATAGTAAACTTATCATAATCAACCATAGTAAATACCGTATCAAGGTGCATAAATGCTCTACGTACTGGTATTTCAAAGACTAATACTTTTTCAAAAGAAGTATTAGCATCAAATAAGTTTTTCGCTATAAATTCAATTGCCTCTGGTGAAGTTCTCTCGCTACAACCTATAGCAACGATTTTATCTGACAATACTAATTCATCTCCACCTTCCGAACTACTTTGAAATCCTCTATCATACCATAGTGGAATTTCAGAAAGTTTAAAGTCTTTATGGTATTTATGGATATATTTCATAAACAGAGTTTCTCTTCTTCTTGCTGAAGTTTTCATCGTATTGATTATTAGTCCATTTCCTACTGCCGCTGCTGGATCTCTTGTAAAGTACAAATTTGGCATAGGATCTAAATAAAATGGATATTTATCTTCCATAAGTTCTCTTAGAGAACGTCTTGTTTTTATTTGTATTTGTTCTTTTCTTACTCCAGCCATAAGAGTATCAACCATATCTTTAGTTGACTGGGAAATCAAATATTGATATAGCGCCTCATATATATCCATATTATTAATGTGACTTTCTTTTAAAAACTGATTTAAGAATTCATCCTTTACTTTCTTATCTTCCAAAGCCTCTGCTGCTAAGTTTTCTAAATATAATACTTCTACACCATTTTCTCTTAATATTTCAGCAAACCTGTCATGTTCCTTTTTAGCTATTTCTAAATATGGAATATCATCAAAAAGTAACCTTTCTAGATGTTCAGGAACTAAATTTTCTATTTCATTTCCTGGTCTATGTAACATTACTTTATTGAGTTTTCCAATTTCAGACGTAACGTTTATAAAGCTCTCCATATGTTTTCCTCCTTGTTTTATTATTTATAGGTTGTTGAATAACTAATTTTTACAAGTGATTATTTAAGAAAAATATATTTATATTTTTTATTACTATCATTAGCTACAATACATTATTTATCTCTATACACAATGTAGTATTATTTAATGCTGATTAAAATATACTTATTTGTAGTGTGATTTAAGTTCTCTATATTTTATAATAAAAAGTGCATTAAAGTAGATATTATAATCTACTTTAATGCACTTTCATTTTTTTAATAATTTTCATTTTATAAATTGTAATGAACCGTCCACACCTACAGCAATTAAGAATTAAGTATGAAGAATTAATTATTATGGTGGAAATTAGTTTTANNAATTCTTAATTAATAAGAATGTTAATTTTATATTTCTTAGCTTCTGTTGAGAAATAGCCTCAATTGCGAATTATGAATTGGTTCATTTCCATGTTTTCCTCAATAACTTTAGGGTTGTTTTTATTGATAAAAAATATGGTTATAATTGTTCCAATTAACCCTATAATAACAAATATCATACAACTAGTTGTACTAAATATATCACCCATTACTGTAGGTATAATTACAGCTATAGTATTATTTGTCATATGAGCAATTATGGCCGGCCATAGAGATTGTGTTTTATATGTTATAAATCCAAATATTATTCCTAGTAGGCTAGCATAAACACCTTGAATAAGGTTACCATGATATATTCCAAATAAAATTCCTTGGATAATTATTGTAACTGGTATTGATATATTTTTACTTAAAGTTCTATATATAACTCCTCTAAATAAAAACTCTTCTGCAAAAGGTGCTACTATTCCTATTGTTAATATCATAATAAATAAATTTGCTTCAGTTAATGGATTTAAAATCTCATTCATGCCTTGAAATTGTTCCATAAGCAATCCATTCAATTGTAACAAAACTAAAACTCCGGAGTTAAATAGCCATACACTTGTACCTATTAATGCTGCTATGACTATATTCATAAGTTTTGTCTTTTTAAGAAGTATTTCTTCAGTTAGCTTTTTCTTTCTAATTGCATATATTATTAAAAATATCAGTACTGTTACTATAGAAGATATTAANNTCAATAATATATAATTCAATTTTCCTGCAACTTCATTAACTACATTAGTCATACCTTGCTGCTCCATGTTCATCAAATCATTAGAACTTTGTTTATAAACATATTGAAGTCCTATGAGCATTCCTCCAATTACAGACACAAGTACCTGAATAATAAATGCCATCAATAAATATCCAAGTGCAGCAAAAAAACTTTTTAGTTTATTTCCCATTCTAATCCCTCCTTGTAATAATTATTAGAAATATATTCCATTTAATTATACCTCATATTACTTAGATTTGGTAATTCATATAAAATCTTTATACTTGAGTTAATATAAATTTTAAAATGTAAAATTTAAAATCATGAATAAAACTATGTAAAAACTTTTTAGAAAATATAAAATAAAGGTGGAA
>NZ_DDOV01000088.1 GCF_002341865.1 Clostridium sp. UBA2485
AAGAAAATAATCAGTCAAAAATATAGCACATAACTTTACATCAGACTGTCTACAGGTTACATGATAACTTAGTCATCATATAGCTCTGACAGCGCGGTATGATGGAAATTAGACAAGTATACTGATGACTATTTATTTTTTAATATGCCTCAATAAAACTTTTATATTAAGCATTTATTATATTAATTATTCTATTTTTTCAAAACTGTCCCTTTTATCGATACACTTATAATAAAGCTTCTAGTAAAAATTATATTTAAAGAAACTAGTTTATTTTAAACTAAATTTCATCTTGACTGTCAATTGTATATATGTTTATACATTATATGTAGGACATGCCTCTTTTAGAATAAAGTATAATAAACTAGTGATTATTAATTTATTATATTTATAAATAATACTTTTCAAATTTTCTATATATCCTATTAACTTGTCTATAAATTTTTTCATTGAGTAATACCTTTAGCATTAGAAAACAAAAAACTAAAAAGACACTGAAATTTCAGTGCCTAAATAATTCTTATTATATATAATAGGCTATAAATACACGAAAAATTTCATATTTTCATTACATAAATAGCTCATCATAATATTTTATGACAGTGATAGAAAATTTGCTTTCTATCCCCAAGTATTATACTTAAAAGTATATACTTTCGGCGTGTAAAAATCCTTCATATATATTATGAGAAGTTATTCCTCTTAATATATATTACCATCTACTCGCTCCTCTATTTAAACTATTTAATTTTAATAAATCACATATACTGATTACATATCCTACATACATCATTATATTATTTGAAATTTAAAAAATCAATGTTTTTTCTGAATTTTTAGTAAAGACCTACCTTAAGAGATAAGTTATAGGGATGCAATGTGAAAGCTTAAAATATCCATTGGAAAATAAATTTTCTATAAAAATAGCTTAACCCCTTAGAAATTAAGAATTAATAGTTACTAATGAAGATTTTAGGATGAGATTCTCTCTTAGTGAATTTCTTAAAATAAAATTTATTCTAAAAAAACTCCAAAGGCTTTGCCCTTGGAGTTTAAAACATAATTCGTATCTTTAATTCTTAATTTTTAATTCATAGAAAATATTTTTTGTTATGAAAATTAAAATCATGTATGAGTTAATTTTCTATTGTGGAAGCCTATACTTTCCACTAAGGTGATTTTAAATTCTATGTTCTTACTTATTTATATACCTTAACTCTTCTAATTCACTATCTTAGGCTATTTACTAGTCCCCACATCTCATCAGTGGTTTTAAGACCTGTTGAGCTTAATTGGAATGCCCTCTGGGTTAATATCATATCTGACATTTCTTCACCTACATTGACATTTGAGTTCTCTAAATAACCTTGTTGAATATTTCTATTCCTTGTTTCATACATAGTAGTACCTTCCCTAGGTACAAATAAACTCTCTCCTACTGAAAGTAAAGAAGTATCTCCTATTGAATCATATGTCTTAATACTTCCTACTTCTATAAAATTTTCATTTTCTTTTCTATATAATACTCCATTTTTATCTACAGTGAAATTTTCATTTGTAAGCTTCATTCTTCCATTAGGATAATTTACTTCATTCCCATTTCTGTTAACTACACTTAATCTATTTCCATTACCATCAACTAAAACTCCAGTAGAATCTACTTTAAAGTCTCCAGATCTTGTATATGCTGCAGTATTGTCTGCCATATATATTTTAAAGAACCCTTGTCCATCTATGGCTAAATCGCTATTCTTGCCGGTTTCTACTAGACTTCCTTGAGTTACTTGTCTTACTGATTTACCAATTTTCACCCCTGTACCATAGTTCAAGTTTTCCGCACCATCAGTAGTAGGATATCCTTGACGCTCTAAAGTATCTTGATATAAATCAGAAAATTGAGCTTTTAATTTTTTATATCCAGTTGTATTTACATTTGCTAAGTTATTAGATATAGTATCTAATTTTCTTTGTTGTGCAACCATTGCACTCCTATTGCTATTTAAAAGAGTGTACAAATTCTTCCCCTCCTACTATCTTACCTTACCAATTTCGTTAACTGCTTTACCTAAAGTTTCATCTAGTGTTTTTAAAACCTTTATATCACTTTCAAAGTTTCTCATAACAGCCATCATATCAGCCATTTCTTCAATTACTTCCACATTTGATCCCTCTAAGGCATTTTGTCTAATCATAGCTCCCTGTGCTAATTGTGGGTTGTTTCCTTGATATAAATTCTGTCCAATTTTTTTTAATCCATCGTAATTTTCAAAATCTACAATTCCAAAGCTATGAGTCATATTGCCGTTTATTTTAATATTACCTAATTTATCACAGGTAAGTTCTCCATTACCTACATTTATTGGTTCTAATACGTTAGTCATTAAATTTCTACCTAATACCATTTCTCCATTTGAAGTAACTAGGTATCCTGCTGCATTAACTTGAAAATGTCCATCTCTAGTATAGTAGTTACCTGCATCATTAACTCCTGTTCTTTGAACAGTGAAAAAACCATTTCCTTCTAGTGCAAAATCAAATTTACTATCTGTATCTTTAACTAGTCCTTGAGTAAAGTCTATATTTTTTTCATTTATTTCTGCTCCATTGCTCAATGTTCCTATATTAACCCTATAATTTTTACCATTAACACTTCTATCTTTATTAGATATCATAACTTCATCAAAGCTTTTAATAGATAAATTCTCTGATTTATAACCTGTAGTGTTTGAATTTGCAATATTGTTCATTATTACATTTTGTTTTGCTTCACTAGTTATAAGACCAGAAGCAGCATTATATAATCCTCTTATCATTTTTTCACCTCATCCTTAATCATAATTTTTACCTCATCGGGATATTTCATTCCTAAAGCTCTTGCTTTCACCTCTATTTGTGCATCACTAAGTTCATAGTTTAACTTAGAAAATCCCATAAATATTGTTCCTATAATTATGCCTATACCTATACCTAGTAGTACCTTTCTATCGGCAATAAAATTTATATATCCCTTTATTTTAGATATAACTCCTTTATTAATAATATTTCACCCTTTCCTAGGCCTGATTTTTCAACTATTTCCTCTATGCTAAGATTTTTTTCAAAAAGCTCTTTTATTTGTTGAATTTTTATATTATTTTCTAAAGTTTCTTCCTTTGTTTCTTCAAGATTAGTTGTTTTATTTTGTTCTTCCTCTGGTTTTTCTTTAATTATAGGCATATTAATTAATTCTAATTTTTCCTCTAATATATTATCGTAAGTTTTTTCTTTATACTTAATATCATATTTTTCTTTTAATTCTAATATTTCTTGTTGAAGTTCTAATATAGTTTCACTAAACTCTCTTCTTAGTTCTCCTAATTTTACATCTATTTCATCTGTACTAAACTCTGCATCTTTAAAGGCTTTATCAAAAGATTTTTCTTCTTTCTTAATTGCCTTAATATTGAAAATTATTAATATAATACCTATGAACAATAATGGTATTAGCATGTTCCTCCCCCTTATACAATTGAGAATTGACAATTGACAATGGAGAATTATTGATACTTCTCTTTTATAAGAGAAGTCTTGAATTGATTTCTTCTTTTAAGTTATAAAATAACTTTTTATAAAAGCCTAACAATTGTATTGCTAGTAAAAAAATCTATTAAAGAAATTAGTTTGATTAAAAATAATTTCTACCTTAATTGTCAATTGTCCTTTGTCAATTCTCAATTGCTTTAAGTTGTGGATTTAAATATTTTAAGAGTTAATATCATACTTAAGCTTTTTTAATATTTTTCGTAAATTTAATAATGCTTTACTATGAAGTTGACATACTCTTGACTCTGAAACATTTAATATCTTTCCTATTTCCTTTAGAGTAAGTCCCTCATAATAATAAAGTGTAATTACTAATTTATCTTTCTCTCTTAATAAATCTAAGGCTTTAGCTAGATATTCTAATATCTCTTTTTCTTCTAAAGATTTTTCTGGACTTGGACTTTTTTTATCTTCAATAGTTCCTATTAACGAAATCTCATCTTCCTCGCTAAACATTAAAGTTTCTAAGGACACTACTGAGATATAATTAATGTAATTTTCAACTTGAGTAACTTCTTGAATAGATATTCCTAATTCTTCTGCTATCTCATAGTTATTCGGTTCTCTAAATAACTTATTTTGCAATTTTTCAATAGCATCATTATACTTGTTAAGCTTGTCCATAGAACCTTTAGAAATAGGGCTATTCTTTCTAAGTTCATCTATCATAGTCCCTTTAATTCTTATAGCCGCATAAGTTGAAAATTTCATTCCTTTGCTCTCATCAAATTTGTTTAAGGCGTCCATAAGGCCTACCATACCATAGCTGACTAAATCCTCATATTCTACATACTTAGTTTTCCCCATGATAATTCTAGAAGCAATATATTTTACTAGTGGTATATACTTTTTTACAACTTCCCCCTTTGCTTCTACAGCACTATTCACGTCCATCACCCCTATTAGTCTTAAGCGTTTTTCTCATTTCATTAAATATATATTTAATTAATTTTTCTCTTTCATTTCCTTCAATGGTTAAAAAACTTAATCCACAAATATATTTTTCATCTTTATCACGTTCTACTCTAACAACCCTGCTCAATGCTATAATATCCTCACCGTCAATTTTTAACTGAGCTATAATATAGTCACCATTCTTAACTTCTTCTGCGATTTTTATCTTCATACCACCGCCACTTAAGTCTAATGCATATCCCACATTAAAATCTAAAATATCATAATTTCTTAAGTTCTGTGTTGGATAATTAGGTGTTAAATAATAATTTACTATACCTGTATAATTAATCCTTACATATTCTCTTCTCTGTATTTTTTGTATGTCATAAGGCTTACTTATAACTATAAGTGGTATCTTCTCAAATTTACGTCCGATTACATCTATTTTGAACTTAAAAACATTTCCATTTCCATCATTATATATAGCCTCATAGACTTCTCCCTGTCTCATGGCTACATAAGTGTGGTTTATTATTGGCAATCCTATGGATAACGTCCTTTCATCCACATCTTGAATTATGCTTTTTGCATATCCTTCTTCAGTGATAACTTTTATTCTATTGTTAGGATAAAAATTTATATTTGATGTCATGGCTATCCCCCTATGAAAAAATACTAAATATCTTTTTAAATAACCTTTGTACTCCTAGATTATGTTCTCTAAGTACAAGTCCCTCTAATTTTTTTGCAATATTCTCTATATCCCTTGCTGCTTCTGAGTTTGGATAATTAATACAAAGTGGTTTTTGTGTTCTAACAGATTTCACTAATTTAACATCCTCAGAAACCATACCCAAAAAATTTAATTTGATATTTAAAAATCTTGATGAAGCGTTGCTAAATTTTGCAAAAGTGTCTGACCCTTCTTCTTCATCTAAAACCCTATTAATTATTACACTTCCATTTTCTCTAATTTTAAAATGACTTACAGCCTTAATAAGACTATAAGCATCTGTTAATGAAGTTGGTTCCGGTGTGGTTACTACTATGAACTCATCACTACAAGCTATAAATCCTAAGACACTTCTGTTTATCCCTGCACCGGTATCCATCAAAATATAATCAAAGCCCTCTATATTTTCTAGTTTATTTAAAAAGCTTTTACGTTGTACCTCTGTTAAATCATCCACCCTTGAAAGACCAGATCCTCCAGGTAAAAGTTTAATTCCTAAAGGTCCTTCTATTATTACATCTTCAATATTTTTGTTATTAAAAATCACATCAAAAATATTATATTTAGGAAAGCATCCAATTAATACATCATCATTACCCATACCTATATCTGCATCAAATATTAATACCTTTTTTCCCATTTTTTGAAGAGTAATGCCTAAATTCACCACTATATTGCTTTTTCCTACTCCTCCTTTACCAGAAGTAATAGTCAATATTTTAGTAGTTCTATTTTCATTTTTGCAATTAATTTTATAACTTTCCTCTGCTAATTGTCTTAATGTTGATGCCTGATCTAACATATATTTTTCTCCCCTATTATTAAGCTAGCAATCTCACTACTTTCTGGACATTTAATATCCTCTGGAACATTTTGACCTGTAGTTATGAAGCTTAAGGGGACTTCAACTTCCTTAATAATATTTAATATTGATCCATAAGTTGAAGTTTCATCTAATTTGGTTATTATTACTCTATTAAAGTTTAAAGCTTTATATGAATCAGCAATAATTTTGATATCTTTATTTTTTGTAGTAGCACTAACAACAAGATTTATACTTTTAGCATTTGTCTTTTCGACAAATGCTCTAAGCTCTGACAGTTGCATGGTGTTTTTACTACTGCGGCCTGTAGTATCAATTAAAATAACCTCACAATCTTTCATACTTTCTATAGCAGCTTCCATATCTTTCATGGTAAATACTACTTTGAAAGGAATGTTCATAATTTCAGCATAGGTCTTTAATTGCTCTACTGCCCCTATTCTATAAGTATCGATAGTAATTAACCCTACCTTCTTTTTTTCAACTAAAGCTAATCTCCCTGCTAATTTAGCAATGGTCGTAGTCTTTCCTACTCCTGTGGGACCTATAAATACTACTGTACCTTCTACATCTAATTCTTCAATACTAACCATATCTCCTATTATTTTCTTTATTTCTTCTAGTTTTTCTTCTTCACTTCCCTCAGAATTTATGGAGTTTAATATATCCTCTGTTACTTCCCTACAAACATCTGCATCTTCTAAAATTAATCCTAAGTTTGTTTTATCTGTATTTCCTATAGAACTATTTATTTCACCATTTAACAAAGAAGTAATCATATTTTTCATTTCCATAACTTCTTTGTATATTTCTCTATTCTCTTTCTCTTCTACAGGCTTTTCATCATTTTTAACGTTTTTAATTTCACTAAACTTATCAGTATTTCTTGATATTTGACTTTTTAAGATGGCATCGATTAAATTCTTCTCATCTTCCCGAGGTTCTTTTGAATTCTTAATATCTAAATCTACTTCAAAATTTTCTTTTTCCTTCGATTCTATTGCTGCTGTAACTTCTAAAACTTTTTTCCCAAAGAAGCCTTTAATGCCAGATTTTTTAATTCTTCTTTGACTTATAATAACCGCATCTTTTCCTAGCTCCTGTCTAATTCTAGTAAGAGCTTCATTCATATTGGTAGCAACATATTTTTTTATTATCATTATACAGATACAACTCCTTCAGCTCTTATCTCAATATCATTTGGTATTTCATTTAAGGATAATACCATAAGGCTTGGAAAAACCATCTCTATAAGTTTTCTAAAAGCTGGTCTAATTTTAGGTGAAACCAATATCACTGGAATATTATTATTAAAATATGTGACATCCAAAAGATCTCTTAAAGAATTAAAAATATTTGTAGTTATATCAGGGTTCATTGCTGGGAAAGAACCTTGAACAGATTTTTGAATACTATTAGATACCATATTCTCTATATCCGGTGATAAAGTTAATACTGTAATACTATTGTTTTCATCTACAAGTTCATTACATATACTTCTTCCTAGTGCAAATCTTACATATTCAGTTAGTAATTCTATATCTCTAGTATTTCTAGAATTATCTGCTAAACACTCTAATATAGTTACCATATCTTTTATTGATATCTTTTCTTTTAATAAACTCTGTAATACCTTTTGTACTTCACCTATAGTCATTAAATCTGGAATTAACTCTTCAACTACTGTGCTATATTTTTCACTAACTGAATCTATAATCATCTTAGTTTCTTGACGACCTAATAGTTCATAACAGTGACACTTAATAGTTTCTGTCAAGTGGGTTATCATTACAGTAGTTGGGTCAACTACCGTTAATCCTTTAATTTCTGCCTCTTCCCTTTGGTCTTTATTAATCCAAAGTGCTGGTATTCCAAAGGTTGGCTCTATAGCTCTAATTCCTGGCATTGTAATCTCTTCATTGCTTGGGTCCATACATAAGAACATATTAGGCATAAGCTCTGATTTTGCTATTACCGTTCCTCTAATTTTAATTACGTATTCATTGGTTTTTAGTCTTAAATTATCTCTAATTCTTATTGGCTGTACAACTATTCCCATTTCTATAGCACATTGTCTTCTTACAGAAGAAATTCTTTGCACCAAATCTCCTCCTGCAGCATCATCGGCTAATGGTATAAGTCCATAACCTATTTCTATTTCTAGTGGTTCTACTGAAATTAAATTCATTACATTTTCAGGTTCACGTTTTTCTGTTTCGATGATTTCTCTTTCTTCTGTTTCCATCTCATCAATAACTTTTTGTTTTTCATCCTTATGTAATAAATAAGCGCTGTATCCACTAGCTGCTGATAGTAAAATAAATATTCCACTTGGCATACCCGGTATAATGGCAAGTACAAGTAAAACTGCTGATGCCATTGCTATAACCATAGGAAAAGCTGTTAACTGTGCTCCTAATTCTTTACCAAAGTTTTCATCACTACCAGAACGAGTAACTAATATACCTGAAGAAGTAGAAATTAATAATGCTGGTATTTNNAGAAGTCTGCTTCTCTTTGGAGATTTTTTCTTCTCTCTCTCGCTTCTTCCTCACTGATCATCCCTGCATTTAAATCCGCATCAACACTCATTTGTTTACCTGGCATAGCATCAAGAGTAAATCTTGCAGATACTTCTGATACCCTACCAGCTCCAGCAGTAATAACTACAAACTGTATAATAACAATAATTAAGAAAATGATAATACCAACTACATAGTCACCTCTAACAACGAACTGTCCAAAGGTTTCTATTATATCTCCGGCATATCCATCGCCTAATATTAGCCTAGTAGAAGATATATTAAGTGATAATCTAAATAGTGTTGTTACTAGTAACAGTGTTGGAAACACTGACAATTGAAGTATGCTAGTGGTAAACATTGTAATGAGCATTATAATAACGGATATTGCAATATTTATTGCTAAGAAGATATCTAAAAGTGCTGGAGGAAGAGGAATTATAATCATAAGTACAATTCCAATAACTCCAAAGGCTATAATAATATCTGAATTTTTCTTTATATCAAAGTTTTGAAAAAATCTCATAATTCTCATCCTCTACTATAAGTTTATTTTTCTTCTTGTTCTTTTTACTATATAAGCTTTATCAATTCACAGTTCACAATACACAATTTGCAATTATAGACACTTCTCCTTTTGAAGAAGTTTTAAATTGATTTCTTTTTATTAAATTTCTCTTAATTGTGCATTGTGAGCTGTGCATTGTGCATTGATAAAGTATGTTAGCTTTTAGTTTTCTTATTTAGTTTGTAAACTATGGCTAAAATTTCTGCAACAGTCTGGTACATTTCATATGGTATTTCCGTATCTAACTCCACTTCATTGTATATAAGTCTTGCTAAGGGCTTGTTTTCAATTATTGGAACGTTATTTTCTTTAGCAATTTCTTTAATTTTAATAGCTATATTATCTTGTCCCTTTGCAATTAATTTAGGAGCTGCTTTTGTATTTTCTTCATATTTTAATGCTACCGCTATATGAGTTGGGTTAGTTATAACCACTGTAGCATCTGGGATAGTTTGCATCATCCGCTTCATGGACATTTCTCTTTGTTTTTGCTTTATTTTACCTTTAACAACAGGGTCTCCTTCCTGTTGCTTAAACTCTTCCTTTACCTCTTGTTTAGTCATTTTTAAATCCTTATTAAATTGATACTTTTGATATACAAAATCAATAATACCTATAATAATCATAACTAAGGTTACCTTCGATAATATATCAACTATCAATTCTCCCAAAGAAGTTAAAATTGCTTCTACCCTAAAACCACCAAAGTTTAATATCTGCTCATAATTTGAAAGTATAAACTTATATCCAACATAAGCGATAATTATAATAATGATTAAATTTTTTATTAAATCCACTACTGCTTTTAAGGAAAACATTCTCTTAAATCCGCTAATAGGGTTAATTTTTTCTAATTTAGGTTTTAATGGCTCTGTGGTAAGTATTTTACCGGATTGTGCTACATTGGCCAAAATTCCCATAATTGCTATTGGTATAGCCACAGGTAAAAATACTATAGCTATCCTAATGAAAGAAGTTATAAATATCCCCCTTAAGCTATTATTATCTATAGAAATCGCAGAATAATCTCTTAAAAACATAGTTAAAGTTTGCTTTAAACTATTTACTATATATCCACCTAAAATTGATATTACTAGAGTAATAACTAAAAGTCCTAGTGCAGAAGTTAATTCTTTACTTTTGGCAACTTGTCCTTTTTTCTTAGCATCACTTTTCTTCTTTGGTGTTGCTTCTTCTGTTTTCTCACCACCTTCACTGGCGAAAAACACAAATATACAAGGCATTATATTGAATAATCCTTTTATTGCCTCAAGTACTGTATCAAAATTATTTACAATCATCTTCATAAATACAGGAAGAGATAATGTAAAACAAGCTAATCCTACTAATATTTTTATAGGCATACCAAGCATCATTATATTAAGCTGTGGCATTACTCTAGCCACAAGACCTAAAGTAAAATCCGTTATAATAATTATCAGTACAATAGGTATTGCCATCTTCAGACCAATAGTAAAAAACTCTATTATTACTTGAATCATATAAGTAGCTAATTCAGGCTTTAAAGCTAGTCCACCTATATCCACCAATTGGAAGCTTTCTACTAAGCAATTTATTACTATGTGATGTCCATCTATTAGTAAAAATACTATTAAGCACATCCAATAAAAAACTCTTCCTAATATACTTACTGTTTCATTAGATATAGGATCATATAATGATGACATGGAAAAAGAAACATGAAAATCTAATAATTGACCTGCCATCTGCGCTGCACTAAAACATAATGTAGTTATAAAACCTAATGCAAGTCCTATAAGTATTTCTTTTCCAATTAATACTATAAAAGTGGCAGAATTATTCACTGTTAAATTAGTTATATTAATAAGTGGTACAAATATAAAAGTCAGTACTAAAGATAATCCTATTTTGAATCTTTGAGGAGTACCACTTGGAAAGAAAGCTGGCACATACATAATAAAGGATGTCAGCCTACAAAATACTAATATAAATACTATTAATTCACTTATGTTTGTTAAATCTATCAAAGTTTTCCCCACCTAAAATCACATATTAGCTATAATTGAAAAAATATATTCTGTAAAAGTAGTCATAGTATTTATAATAAAGCTAGACATTAAAAGTCCAATTAAAGCCACTGCAATAATCTTAGGTACAAAGGTTAGTGTTTGCTCTTGTATTTGTGTAGTGGCTTGAAAAATACTTATGATAAGACCTACTACTGTAGCCACTATAAGCATCGGTGCTGCAATAACAAGAGATGTTTTTATTAAATCTTTTAATAGAGATATTACTAAAGTTTCTGACATACCCTCACCTCACTACTTAAAACTCATAATTAAAGATTGAGAAATTAAATTCCATCCATCTACTAATACAAATAACAACAGTTTAAAAGGTAGTGATATCATTGCTGGTGGAAGCATAAACATCCCCATTGCCATAAGTACACTAGAGCTTACTATATCCACAATTAAAAATGGTATAAATAAAAGGAATCCTATTTCAAAAGCAGTTCTAAGTTCACTTATTATAAAAGCAGGTACTACTGCATATAGAGGTACCTCATCATAAGATGGAACTTCTGCATTATTTTCATCCTTTATAGTTTTTACAGTATCCTCTAATTTACCAACCTCTAAAAATAACTTTAAATCTTTTGCCCTTGTCTGTTTTAACATAAAATCCTTTAGAGGCTGTACTGCTTTATCATAAGCCACCTCTGTAGAAATTTTATTGTCTATATAAGGGGTAATAGCTTCATTGTTAATCTTGCCAAAGGTTGGTGCCATTACAAAGAAAGTTAAAAACAGTGAAAGTCCAATTGTAATTTGTCTTGGAATAGATTGTTGAACTCCTAAAGCATTTTTTAGCAGTGATAATACAGTTACAATTCTTACAAATCCTGTAGTCATTATTATTATAGAAGGAAGCAGTGTAAGAACTGTAAGCAGTAATATTAGCTTTATATTATCTACAAATTCCTTTGGATTGGTATCTCCGTTATTAAAATTAATGCTCACATCTGGAATAGGAATTCTATTTCCAGCAGTAGCATATGCAACCTTATAGCTAAAGAATATTATTATAGCTGCAAATAAAATCACTTTTAAATATTTACTGTACTTACTTTTCATAAAATCGTCCTCTTCATTTTTGTTTAATTGCTACTTCTTATGATTCTTCCTTATTAAATTTGTTACAAAATTAGAGCTGTTATTAAAGTTAGTACCATAATACTGCTTACTGTTTTGTTCCGCTTTTAAAAGCTCCTCTTCAGTTAATTCTTTTAGAATTTCTGTTTTATTATTACTTGAGCTCATTAAATATCCTTTATCTCCAATTTTAATAACCATGATAAAACTATCCTTGGTTAATTGAAGCCTTTCTACTATTTTCATATATCTACCTGGTGGTGAAATATAAAATTTATTAGTCAATTTACCAAGTAGATATATTAAAAATAGTATAAAAGGTAGGAAAATCAAAAGCTGTATTAGGCTTTTCCAAAACTGTATATCCATTTATGTCTCACCTACTGAACTAAAATTTCTGAAAAATACACATCAACTATTTTTCCTTCGCTTAAGATTTCATTGACCTTTTCATTCAGTTCTTTTTTTAGTGGATCTATTCCCTCTGGTGATAAATCAGTGGTTTTCTTTGTTCTTAGAATGTTTGCAATTACATCTCTTATTTTTGGCTTTTTAGTTTCAAGCTCTTTAGTAAGTCCTCCATTATTTTGATAACTTAATGCTATTTTAATTTTTAAATATCTTGGCTTACCTTCATCCGCTAAATTTACTAAAAGTTCGTCTACTTCAAAGAAAACTTCATCTTTTAAAACATTAGTTCCAGCAGCTACTGTATTTGGATCATTCTTTGGAGAATTTTTAGTAGCTATAAAAAATCCTGCAAAAGCTGCTCCTCCTATCAATAGTAAGACTAAAAGTACTATTAAAATAATCTTAAAAACATTGCTTTTTTTATTATCTTCACCCATAAGTTATTACTCCTTTTCCTCAGTAACAATAATAATATTAACTCTTCTATTCATTGCTCTATTTTCATCACTATCATTTGGTACTATTGGATTGTGTTCACCATAAGCATTAGCAATAAATCTTTCAGGATTTGGCTGTTTTTTATCAATAAGAAAGTAGTCTAATACACTTAGTGCCCTTGCAGAAGATAAATACCAATTGCTTGGAAACTGTTCCGTACTAATAGGCAGATTATCAGTATGACCTTCAATTATTATATTGTTATTTATCTTTGCTATTAATGTGTTAATTTCATTCAATATCTTCTTGCTATTTGGAAGCAATTCTGACTTAGCAGATTCAAAAAGCACTGTTTCCTTTAGCTGTATGTTGATTCCTTTTTCATTTTCAAAAACCTTCACATCATCTTGAAGATTGCTTTCTGAAATTAACTTAGATACTTGCTCATATAAATTATCCTGTATATCCTGATTATCTACATTTAAAGAATCAGTGGTGTTTTCAGGTTTACCTACCACAGGTACTTGTCCAGATGCTATGTTAAACTCTAGCATGCTAGTATTAGCTTTACCTGAAAACATGCTCTGAAAAGATGCTGATATTTGTTGAAATTTTTCCGCATCTACCGTTGAAAATGAATAGAGCAAAACAAAGAAAGTTAAAAGCAGAGTCATGGTATCAGCAAAAGTATTCATCCAGGCATCTGTTTTAATTTCAGATTTTTTCTTAGACATTTTCTGCCACCTCATTGTTATTTACACCCATAGCCTTAATTTCTGCTCTTTCTGATGGTGATAAATAAGCACTTAATTTATCCTCAACAATTCTTGGATTCACCCCTGATTGTATAGCAATTACACCTTCAATAATCATCTCCATGCCATTAACCTCTTGAGCAGTTTTATAATCAAGTTTTTGTGCCATTGGTATAGCTATTATATTCGCTAAAATAGAACCATAAAAAGTAGTAATAAGTGCTTTTCCCATACCTTTTGTTAAGTTTGCAGCATCATTCATGTCTGCAAGCATTTGTATAAGTCCAATAAGTGTACCTAACATACCAAAAGCTGGTCCATAAGCTCCTAGGGATTTTAGCATTGCAGACCCATCCTCATGACGCTTTTCAAGCTCCACAATTTCAAGCTGCATTATTTCTTTTATTGCCTCAGGCTCAATGCCGTCAACTACCATGTTTAGTGCTTTTCTCGTAAATTCATCTTCAATGTTTGCTATATCATCCTCAAGTGATAATAATCCTTCTCTTCTTGCTTTTCTCGATAAGTTGGTGAAAAGTGTTATTGTCTCTACCTTCGAAGTAGTTTCTTCTTTAAAAGTTTCAACTATAACCTTACCAAGCCTCTTAATTTCCTTCATTGGGTAAGAAATTAAAAGTGCTCCTACAGAACCCCCTACTGTTATAGCAATGGAGAATGGATCATAGAATACCATGAGACTGCTTCCACCTAGCATACCTAGAATCATAAGTGCTATAGCGGTAACAAGTCCAATTACTGTTAGCAAATCTTGCTTTTTCACATCCATACCCTCCTAAAATTTTGAATTGTAAATTTTATTTTTATATTCAATTACCTTTTCCACAACTTCATCAATGGTGTTAGCTAATAAATACACCTTTCCGTTGGTCAAGGTAATAATTGTCTCTGGTACTGCTTCCATCTTTTCAATATGGTTGCAATTAAGAACTATCTCTTTTTTATTAAGTGTAGTAACCTTTATCATAACTTCACCTACTTAGGCAATTGACAATTGAAAATTGAGAATGGACAATTCAGGATAATTCTCAGTGACCTGAGAATTTTAAATTTAATTAATATCCATAGTACAACTTCTTCTGTCAATTTAATTTTTTAATTAGTTCTTTAATATAATTTGACAATTGCAAATTGATAATGAACAATTTAGGATAATTACCAGCAGCATATGAGAATTTTAAAATTATATTTTTAAGCAGCAAATTACTTTTTATTTTAAGGGTTACTCATAAATTTTAGAGTGTAGATTAGAAACTCTCATGCTGCTGAGTAATATCCATAATTGTAAATTATTTCTTTAATTATTTTAATTATCTTTTAAGTAAAGAATTATTCTTATCTTAAAAGTTACTGGATAACTTCTAAAATGTAGATTATCAATTTCTCAGTGTTCTGAGAAATGTTCACAATTGTTAATTATCCTGTGACAAATTTTAATTACTTAACTATCTTTTTAAATTAACTAGCTCTTGAAGTATTTCGTCTCCTGTAGTTATAACCTTACTACAAGCTTGGAAAGAACGGCTAGCAACTATCATATCTGTAAATTGCTCAGCAAGGTCAACGTTTGACATTTCAAGGCATCCTTGAATCATATCACCGTAAGCTTTGCCATTATCTTTTGCAGCACCCTTTCCAGTTCTCACTATCGCATCTCCTGAGTTACTAGTTGGAGTGTACATATTTTGTCCTACTGCCTCTAGAGCTCCTGTATTATTAAAGGTAGCCATAGCAAACTGTCCAAGCACTGTAACAGAACCATCAGTAAGAGTAGCTTTTAAAAGACCGTCTTTTTCTATTGAATAGCTTTGTATCTTCATTTGTTCGCCACCTTTTTCTACCGTTTCTGGTATTGCTAAAGGAACTAGCTCAGTACCTGTTGTTAATGCTTCATCTGCATCTTTAAATGTAGCTTTTATTCCGTCTGCACCATGAGTTATAGAGTCATTAACTACATATCCCATTACTCTATATCCATTTGGAGTTACTAAATATCCTTCACTAGTTAATCTAAAGGCACCATCTCTAGTGAAATAGTTTTCCATATCACCACCATTAATAGAATTATTAGTAGCATCAAGTCCAATTTTTCCTGTTACAGCTCCTTTAGAAACTATAAAATATCCAGATTGGTCTATAGCTACATCTAGAGGTCTTCCTGTTGGCTGAAGGTTACCTTGTCCTGTATTTACATCTATACTTTGAAGTTGAACACCCATGCCTACTTGTTTAGGATTTGTACCACCGACATTTAAACTTGAGCCTGTTGCCTTTGATATGCTTTGTCTCATACTATCTTGAAAGGTAACTCTTGAACTTTTAAAAGATGTAGTTCCTGAGTTAGCTATATTGTTACCTATTACGTCTAATTTTCTTTGATTGGCATTTAATCCTGAAATTCCTGAATACATTGCATTTAACATATTATTTTCCCCCTAAAATTTAATCTTTTCTTATCTCCGTCCTTCGATAAGAATATGGCCTCCACACATGGTCCAGCCTATAATAATACAACACTATCGATGTTGGTTATTACATTTGATTGATTTTCATTTTTATCTATAGCCGTTATTATAGTTCTATTTTTTATACTGGCAATCAATCCAATATTTTCATATAAAATTAGAGACTCTCTACTACCCTTTTCTTTTGCTTTATTTATTCCCTCATTGATTTTTCCCATCAGTTCTTTATTAAGTTCTATATTTCTCTCTTTAAGCCTTAATGCAGCATGATTTGATAATACAAACCCTTCTGTTTTATTGATCTCATCCTTAAAAAAATCATCAAAGACCTTTTCTTTTTTAATACCACATAGCTTTTCATTGTTAATGGATTTCTTATCTTCTGTACCTATAAAACTACCTACAGGATATAAAACTCCATTAATTACTCTGTATCCCACGAAACTCACCACAACTTACTATTTAATTTTCATAATATGGTCAAAAGGATAGTCCTTTATTTTACCATCGCAGTCAATTTTAACTTTAATTCCTTCTTCATCTCTAAAGATTTCTTTAACAATACCTACATCTGGCTTCTCCTCTTCTTTAGCATACATCTCAACAGTTTTTCCTATTAAGCTTGAACCATTTACAAAATTGATGTAATCCAAAGTGTTATCAGGACTATTTATAACGTTACTCACTGAATCGTAATCAAAATTTTTAATATCTCCATCAGCAGTTGCCACTCTTACAAATACGTTAGACCCTATTTTATAAACTTCAGTAACCATTCCAAACTCTTGCATACCTTTAGCATCATAAACATCTAAGGCTACAAATTTTCCCGTTAAAGAAGTAGCAGAAGACAATCTCATAGTAGTATTTAAGTTATTCATTTGTTCAAGTCCAGCAAATTGCGCCATTTGTGCAACATATGCTGTACTATCCTGTGGATTAGTTGGATCTTGGTTCGCAAGCTCTGCAGCAAGTATTTGTAGAAAGGCATTTTTATTTAAGTCCTCTCCAGCCTTAACGACTTTAGTACCTCTTTCTGTAGATACCCTATTCTGGAAGTCCTTACTATTAACTGTTTCTTTTCCGTCTTCATTTTTGTTATCTTCTTCTGATTTCTTATTACCTGCATTTACTCTACTTTGCCAAGTTTCAAACATGTTTTTCATGTTGTTATCAATTTGCAAAACTTCCACCCCCTATATCAATAAATTTAATGAGCTATCATCTATAATGGAAGCTTCTTTTTCTAGTTCAGTTTCTTCCGTTACAGCTGAAATCTTATTTTTGCTTTGCTCACCATTAAATCCTTGACGATTTTCTTTTTCATTACTGCTAAAATACGTTGTATCGTCATTGTATATAGTTACTTCTACCTGTTGTATTTTAATATTTTCATTTAATTTTTCTGTAATGTCTCTTAAATTAGCATTTAAAAGTGCAACAGTATCTTTATTAGAGGCTTTTAATTGAGCTCTCATAGCTTCTTGTTCCATTGTAAGGTTTATAATTACTTCACCTAGGTGCTTTGGATTTATCTTTACTGTTAAATCTTTAATATTGTTTAACTCCATAAACCTTATAGATTTTACAATGTCTTCACTAAAAGTAACCTTATTTATAAGTAGCTTGTCCACATTTTTTACTTCTTCTAGAGAAATTTTAGAATTAGTAAATGCATTCATAAATTGGTTTACCTTTGTAAGTTTTCCGTCTTCCTTTTCACCTATAAGCTTTTCAAGAAGCTTTTCTTCTGAAGATAGACTTTTCTTTAAATCTCCATTAGAAGTATTTTTACTATTTTCATTTTCAATAGCTATTTTTTCTTCCTTAGCTACAATCTTATCTTCTTGTTTTATCTCTACTGAAACTTTATCTTTCCCAGCATTGTCCTTTACTTCTCTTGCAACTATTAATGTGCTATTTAAATCTTTAAATGTTTCTACCTTTGGATTATCACTAGCTATTCCTGCTTTAGATATATCCTCTAATTTAGGTAATGCTTCAGTTAATTCTTTTATTAATTTATTTACTTCTAAATTGGAGTTTTTATCTTCTCCTTCTACTGACATAAGCTTTAATAGTATATCTTTTAGTGAATTATTATCATTCATCAAAGCTTTATTATCTTGTCCTTCTGTTAAATCTTCTACACTTTTTAATAAAGTTTTTAATAAATCCAAAGTAGAGTTGTCTATTCCTTCAAGATTCTCAATTAAACCTTCTACATTTATACTTGTGTTTTTATCATTTTCCATAGCTGAAAACATGTTTAAAAGTATAGCTATTATATCCTTATGACCATTATCTTTTCCCTCTTCAATATCCTCTAATAGCTCTTCTTTAATAAAACCTTTATCTTCTAAAGAATTGGTTTTATTCTTTACTGGTTCTGATACCTTTTTAAGTACTTTTTCAAAGTCTGATACTTTAGATTCTTTAGTTTTTATTGTGTTATTATTACTAAATGATCTACTTTGATTTTGTAAAACCTCTACAATATTAGTATTGATATTATTCATTATTCTCACCTCCTTTCAGCAAATTTTCTTACATATCCGTAAAGTGCAAATTCATCTACTTGATTTTGCTCTTTTCTATTTTCTTCACTTATATATCTTCCATAATCTTTTTCTTTTAATATTTCTACGGTTTTTCTTTCTACCTGTGATTTAACTAATTTTTCTCTTTTTTCTTCAACAATTACTTCCTTCTCATCTAGTAGTGAAGTAGTATCTTCGATAGAATTATTTACCGCATTTAAATAATTTTGCACTATTTTTTTCTCTATAGTTGATAAATTTAATGGTATATTCTTATATTTGTTATAACTATCTTGAAGGCAGCTTAATTCAATTTCCACCCTATTTTTTTCTGACATAGCTTCCATAAAAGATATCTTACTTTTATCTTCTATATCCTGCCTAAATTCCAATAATTTTTGTAATCTAAATTTATATCCCAATGGTATCACCCCAAAAATTTAATCAATTGATAATTGTGAATTGAATATTGACAATTATGGACACTTCTACTAAAGGTAGAAGTTTAAATTGATTTTTTTCTACTGATAAAACTTATTTTAAAATTAATTCGTCAGAATTAATTTATCCATAATTGTCAATTGTCCATTTTCAATTCTCAATTACCTAAACATACTCATAAGCCCCTCTATGCTTTCATCAAAGTCACATATCTCATTAATTCCCTGTTTTAAAAAGCTTGTAAGGGGTTCATTGTATCTTATAGCTAAATCTACCTTTTCATTGCTACCTTCTACATAAGCTCCTAAATTAATCAAATCCTCTGAATCTCTATAAGTAGATAACAAGTCTCTAGCCACTGATGCAGATGCCTTATGTCCTTCCTCTGCAATCTCTGGCATAAGTCTACTAATACTACTTAAAATATCAATAGAAGGATAATGATTTTTAGCTGCTAAACTTCTTGATAAGACTATATGTCCATCTAATATACCTCTAACCGCATCTGCTATAGGCTCATTAAAATCATCACCATCAACAAGTACAGTATAAAAAGCTGTAATTGATCCTTTATCAGACATACCGCTACGTTCTAGAAGTTTAGGCAACATTGCAAAAACGGAAGGTGTATATCCTTTTGTAGCTGGTGGCTCTCCAATAGCTAATCCTACTTCCCTTTGAGCCATGGCAAAACGAGTAACTGAATCCATCATTAAAATTACCTTTTTGCCCTGATCTCTAAAGTATTCTGCAATAGCAGTAGCAGTAAATGCGCCTTTTAATCTAACAAGAGCTGGTTGATCAGAGGTAGCACAAACTATTACTGATTTTTTAAGGCCTTCTTCTCCTAAATCTTTCTCTAAAAAGTCTAATACTTCTCTACCTCTTTCCCCTATTAGTGCAATTACGTTAACATCTGCTTTGGCTTCTCTTGCAATCATTCCTAAGGTTGTACTTTTGCCTACTCCACTACCAGCAAAAATACCAACTCTTTGCCCTTCACCACAGGTTAGAAAAGCATCAATAGCTCTAACACCTGTTGGAAGTACATCCTTTATTCTTCTTCTTCTTAATGGATCTGGTGGCATTGCTTCTAAAGGATATAATGTATAAGTAGAAATTTCTTCTTTTCTTAATGGATTCCCCAATCCATCAAGAACCTTGCCGAAAAGCTCTTCGCTACATTTAACACTTAAAGCTTTTCCGCTAGGTACAACTCTACATCCTGGTGCAATACCTACTAGATCACCTAATGGCATCAATATGACGTTATCTGCTTTAAATCCTGTAACCTCTGCCGGTATTCCAACATTTTTTTGATTGTATATAGTACATACTTCTCCTACAAATGCCTTCATGCCCTGCACTTCAATTGTAAGACCTATAACATTTTTAACAATTCCTTCAATATAATTGTAGTTTGTATTTTTTGCTTTTTCATTTAACTTGTTAAAATCTAAGGATAACATCATACATCACCATTCCTACCCGCATCTTTATCTTTCAAAGATTATTTCCTTAAGTTTTTCACAGACATATCCCATGTCCACTAAAATTTTACCACTGTCTTTTTCAATAGTAGCAGCTCCATTGTCTAAGCTATTATCTTCAATAATAAAAATATCACCGGTAAAAGCAAGTTTATTTTTCATATTTTCTACTTCGCCTTTTAAGCTATTTAAATGATTGGAATTGCATTTTATAATAAAATACTCTTCATTTTTTTCTTCTAATAACGCATCAAATATGATTTCATTGATAGCTTCACTATCTTCAACTTCTCTTTTAAGTATAGAGGAAGTCATTTGATATATAAGTTCTCTAATATGGATTTCTTTTTCTTCAATATAATTTTTATATTCAAGCTTAGCATTGGCTAAAACCTCATTAGCATTTTTTATAATTGCTTCCCCTTCAGCTACTGCCTTTTCCATACCTTCCTTATAACCTATGTCATATCCCTCATCATATCCTTTACTACTTGCATTATTAAAGGCTTCAATTTCTATTTTTTTTGCTTTTTCTGTAGCCTCTACAATGATTTTATTACTTTGCATGTGAGCATTTTCTACTATATCTCGTGCTATATTTTCGAAAGATACTAAGGCTTCCTCAGTATTTTCAATCTTCTCTTCCTCTTCTTCTTTAAAGTCATCTATTACTAAAGGTGCCTTAGTGCAAATCTCTTTCTTACCTTCTGTTACAACATAGTGATTTTTAATAACATTATAAGATGATTGCATCTTCTCCACCTCTTGCTATTTGAATTTCCCCTGCTTCTTCTAGTCTTCTTATCAGTGATACAACCTTTTGTTGTGCCTTTTCAACATCCATAAGCCTTACTGGTCCTAAGAATTCCATATCTTCTCTTAATGTAGCAGCTGCCCTCTTAGATTGATTTTTAAATATAACATTTGCCACTTGTTCTGAAGCACCTTTAAGGGCAAGACATAATTCTTTGTTATCCACTTCACGAAGTACTCTTTGAATAGCCACATCGTCAAGAGTAATGATATCCTCAAATACAAACATAGACTCTTTAACTTTTTCGGCAAGTTCTGCATCTTCTCTTTCAAGTCCTTCTGTAATATTTCTTTCTGTAGATCTATCCACTTGATTAAGAATATTAACTAATGACGCAACTCCTCCAACTATTGTAGTTTCACTATTATGAATTACATTTGATAGTTTATCATTTAGAACCTCTTCAATTTCTTTAACCACCACAGGATAAATAGTGTTCATCGTTGCTATTCTATATGCTACTTCTGCCTGTAACTCAACTGGCAACTCTGACATAATCTGTGCTGCTTTATCTGGTTGTAAATAACATAGTATAAGAGCAATAGTTTGTGGATGCTCATTAGATATTACATTCATAAGCTGATGAGCATCTGCCTTTCTTGCAATAGAGAAAGGTCTGTATTGTTGAGTTATTTCTGTAACCTTCTCTAATATTTCCGCTGCTCTTTGAGTTCCTAAAGCTTTTGCTAAAAGATTTCTTGCATAATCAAGTCCACCTTCTAATATGTATTCCTTTGCTTGATTCATTTCTAAGAACTCATCTAAAATAGTTTGTCTTTGTTCCGCTGATACAGTACTCATATTGGCAATTTCGTAAGTTACCTTTTGTATCTCTCTTTCTGGCAACTTTTTAATAATGCCTGCAGAAGCTTCAGGGCCTAATGTAATAAATAATATTGCTGCTTTTTGAACTCCCGATAATTTTTCTACCTTAGCCATTTATTATCCCCTCTCATCTTCAGCTAGCCATGATTTAACAATATCTGCAACTTGTTCTGGTTTATTAGAAGCATACTTTCTAACTTCATTAGCAACATGTTCTTTTTCTGATTCTGCTTCTAAATTTAATGTTTCAAATATCTCTTTAGGTTTAACGTCATCTCCAATTATCATATCAAAATTTGGAACTTCCACCTCTTCCTCCTCTTGTTTAGATTTCCTAATTGCAGAAATAACTATAGCTAAAATAATTATTGCAGCTACACCAAAAATACCCATATAAATAAGTTTATTTCTCTTAGCAATTGCTTCAGCTTCTTTCATTGCTTCTAATTCTTTTTCTGCTAAATCCTTCTCAACAGTATTAAATTGTAGAGCTTCTACAGTGATTGAGTCTCCTCTTTTTCTATTAAAGCCTATAGCCTCAGAAACCAAATTATTTATTGATGTTCTAGTTTGGTTATCAATTGCCCCATCTACAACTATAGATGCAGACACTCTTTCTATCTGACCTGGTGCTTTAACAACTGTTTCTTCTACCTTAGATAACTCATAATTGGTTGTATTTTCCTTATGTGTAACGTTTTCCCCATTGGCATTAGTATCTTGATTATTATTCATATTATTGTCTACAGGACTTCCAGAATTATTACCTTCAGTATTGCTAGAATCTGTAATTTCATGTTTACTTACAACTGCTCCATCTTTGTCGTATTCTAGTTTGTTTTGTTGAACAGCGTCAAAATTTAAATCTGCATTAACTGAAACTCTAACCTTTTCTTTATAAATTGGCTCTAAAACATTCATTATCTTTTTCTTATATTCTTCTTCTATTTGTTTTTTTGCTGCCAACTGTTTATCTGCAGATTTTGTTATTGCATTTTTCTCTTCATTAAAAAGATCTTCTGTTAACAATTTAAAGCCATCAGCTACAATAGCCACATTTTCTTTTGGTAAATTTTCTACACTACCAGAGGCTAATGCTACAATTGCTCTTACTTGATCCTCTGATAATTCTTTACCTTTTGCTAATATTAATGTAACTGAAGCAGTAGCTGGAGCTGGTTTAGTTATAAAAGCTGATTTATCTGGTATTACTAAATTTACTTTTGCATTCTCTACTTCTGCAAATGATTTAATTGTTCTTTCTAATTCTCCAGATAGTGCTCTTTGATACATGATTTTAGATTCCTTATCAGTAGGAGCAATTTTACTATTGTCAAAAAGCTCAAATCCATGACTTCCTTCTTTAAATGAAACCTCTGATAAAAGCTCCATTCTAAGCTGATCTACAGATTTTTTCTCTACTAATATAGAATTATCTTTTATTTTATATTTGGTCTTCTTTTCTTTTAAATTGTTAATTATCGCACCTGAATCTTCTGGCGTCATATTTGAAAACAACACAACATATTTAGGCTGCAGAATGATTACTGTTATAGTTATAAGTGTTATTATTGCAACGGAAGTTATGATACCTAAAGCTATCTTTTTAGCCTTGCTCATCTCTTTTAATTTTTCTTTTTGTTTATTAATACTCTCCGATAGCTTGCTCATTCTGTGCACTCCTTACTATACCTGCATTTTATTAAATTCTTCATAAGCATTTACTAACTTATTTCTAATTTGTACTGCTAATTCGAGAGATAATCTAGCTTCCTCAGTAGCTACCAAAGTTTGATGTAAATCCATATCGCCTTTTATAAAAGATATAGCGGAACCTTCTGCTTCTAACTGCTTATCATTAACCTTACTAAGTTCTTTTTTTAGCAAGTCCCCAAAGCCAACTGATGGCTCTTCTTCTATGTTCACAAATTGTTTTGGCTTTAATCCATCAGTAAAAATTTTAGTATCTGGCACAAAACTATTAATTTTCATCCTAACTCACCTATCTTCCAATTTCTAAAGTTTTTGACAACATTGCCTTTTGTGAATTTAGTGCAGTGATATTTGCTTCATATGACCTTGAAGCTGCAATTAAATCCACCATCTCATTTAATATATTTACATTTGGCATTAAAACATAGCCTTCTTCATTTGCATCTGGATGATATGGATCATATACCTTTCTAAGCTCAGATTTATCTTCCTCTACTCCTACTGCCTTAATTCCCATATGTTTTTCTTCAAATTTCCCATTTTGTTTATTAAGCTCATTTGTTAAATTTTCTTCAAATACTGCTACCTTTCTAATATAGGGCTTTCCATCCTTTCCCCTTGTTGTGCTAGCATTCGCAATATTTCCAGTTATAGTGTCCATCCTTAATCTTTCTGCTGAAAGACCACTTGAACTTATTCTCATTCCCCTAAAAGCTTCCAAAGCTAATTACCTCCTTTAATCACTATACTTCTCATATTAAATCTTGTATTAGCCTGCTTTACTAAAGCATCATACATTAAATTGTTAGCCGCTTGGCTAGTCATTTCACTTTCCACGTTCACATTATTTCCATCTTCTCTCATACTACTTGTGGTATCTGTTTTAACTTCTAATTCATTACCCTTAATACTTAAATGCTTATCATTTGTCTTTTTCATTAAATCTTGAGATACCTCATTTTTTAATGTCTCATCAAACTCAATGTAATGTCGCTTATAATTTTTAGTATTAAAATTTGAAATGTTGTTAGATATTACCTTATTACTGGTAATAGTTACATCCATTCCCTTTTTAATTAAATTATAGCTCATATTATCAATATTTCTCAAAATTACCACCTCACACTGACTATATTATTTTGACAAAAATTCAATAAATCCTTCTTAATTTTTAAAAATTTTAATATTTTTGTGAAATTTATATACTTTTATTTAAATTCTCTGTGAATATTTATATATGATTATGCATAATTTAACAATTTATATATTTTTTTCTATATATTTCTTCAAAATTATCTAAATTTTTGTAATGTTTTTATAAAAGCTTATAAATTAACTTAGCATACGATATTATATAGTATAATTTGACATTTTACCATTTTTCAACAAAGTAACTGAAATAGAATACTTAGCATGCTAACTAGTTATTTTTTCAAAATACCTAAACTAAGCCTAAAATAAAAGATGGCTAAAAATCACTAGTCATCTTTTTTCTTAATTCTATTTTATATTTAAAAATAAAGTTAAAATGCCCTTATAAACAATTTACAATTAGCAAGAAAATTTAACAATTTGTTTTCATAGTGAATCCTAAGGAAAAGTTAGCTAGCAACTTTTCCTTATATAGATTGTCAACTTCTCAGATATTTCTGAGAAGTGTCATAAATTTTCCATTGTCAATCGTCAATTCTCAATTGTATTATTATCTTCCTCTAACATTTTGTAATATTGTTAAAATATCTTGAGGCATTTTATTGGTTTGAATCATTAATGCTAATGAACTTTCAATCAATAAGCTATGTTTAGAGTATTCTATAATCTCTAAACTTATATCTGCTCCAGTAAGCTCAGCTTCTATACCTTCAATTTTTCCAGAGAATTCATTAAGAATTGTAAAAGTACTATCCAACCTATTGGTCAAAGCTCCATACTTACTTCTTGTGGAAGTAGTTATATCTAAAGCCTTATCTAGTTTCTCAATAGAACTGTCAATATTTCTAACATTTATTTTTATATTACCACTTCCATCTACTAATCCTAGTCCACTAGGTGTTAAATCATATTTTGGAATCTTAGTTATTTCTCCAGCATTTCCACCACATAGTAAATCAATAGTTTTGGGATTTTCTATAGTGCTTCCCTCTTCTGCCAACAATTTTATCCCATTAAATTCACTAAAATTAGCTATATTATCTATTCCTTCAACAAGTTGATTTATTTCTCCTTGAATAGCATCTAAGCTTTCATTAGTATGACTTCCTCCGGCACTTAATACTAGCTCTTTTATTCTTATTATAATTTCACTTATATTTTTTGTAGCTCCATCAGCAGCTTGAAGCATACTTACTGCATCTTGAGTATTTTTAGCTGCCATTTGAAGCCCTCTTGTCTGAATTTTAAGCTGTTCACTTTGTGCCATCACATTAGGATCATCCTTTGCTCTTAATATCTTATATCCTGAAGATATTTTTCCTAATGCAGAGCTTTGATTCACTATATGTTTTGAATATTGTCTATAAATATTTAGGGAAGGTATATTGTGACTTAATCTCATATTATCAACTCCATATCCTTTTATTTTATTACTCTAAATACTATCTTATATGTCGTAGCTACTTTATAAAACTTTATAGCAAAAAAGTCGTGACTATTAATCACAACTTTTTAATATCTCTAATTTTAATTATAAATTAAATATATATACCTTTTTATTTAGAAATCTACAAAATTATTATTTTTTTTATTTTACATCTAAAATTTACTTATAACTTTAATCTTTATATAGGGCTTCTTAGTAAAAATTTAACTTATAAAGGCACAGGATTTTAATTTTCATAACAAAAATTCTTTTCTACGAATTTAAAATTAAGAATAAAGGATACAAGTTTATGTGAAAATAATCGGTATTTNNAAGCTGAGAAATTTAAAATTATTTATTTTTGAAGTGATACGATCACTTTCTATAAAGAACTAGCAACACATTGCTAGTAAAAATTAGTTTAAGAAATTAATTCATAAAGAATTAATTTCAACCTTAATTGTAAATTTTGCATTGTGAATTGTGAATTGAAATGCTCAAGGATGTAGTTATATTTGGCTATATATTAATTTTAAAATTAGTTTATCTATATATATTTTCATTAATTAAAACTTTAAAAATTTCTTTTAGTTCCTCAAAATCTTTTGGTACATAAAACCGTACATTATATTTTTTCTCTATAGTGGTCAATAGTTTTTCAAAAGTGGTATTTTTAAAAATATTGGTATATTTTTCAAGAATTTTATATAAAAATATATAATTATTATTAGCATCAAAATTTTTTAATAACATAAAATCTGTAAGCATACAGGTAGATACATAAGAAATATATGTCTTCTTTTTCCCTTTATTTATACTATTCAGCGCTATTACTTCCCAAGGTATGTCTCCATATTTACATAATTTAAACTTCAAATCTGAATATTTATTCAATCGTTCAAGGGTATGCTTTTTTACCACAATAGGATAAATTTCTGACAACTCACTTATTGCTTCTAAAATTTCTCTTTCTTCTTTTGCTGACAGAACATTAACTAAACTTAAATACTGGTCAAAGAAAATAACATTATTATCCTCTTCTTCTTTATAATTAAATATATAATTTATATCATTAATTAATTCTTCAAATAAAGTCTTATCCCTTAAATAATGTGTGTTTATTTCATTAACAGGAGGATTTTTAAATTCTCCTATATAAATATCTTTATTATATAGTAAAATTTCATCTATTCTATATAAATCAAAAGGAGCACCTCTATTTTGACCATAGTTTTCAATCCAAACTTCTAGCCCTTCTTTAATGGAATAGGTAGCTAATCCCTCATCTGTTAATATTATCTTTATATCATTATCAATAAATTCAAAAATTCTCATGCTCATGTAGGAGCACCAAGTAAAAAAATGGAATATTTCTATATCACCAGTGATCCTATCTACATCATTAAAACTATACCTTTCATAATCCTGATTTTCTTTTAAATAGATTATATCATTAAAAATTTTAGTATCTTTTACCTTGTCATAGGTTATAGCTAGACTCTTATGTGAATCAGAAATAACTAATATCTTATTATAATCTTTATATATGGTTTTACATAAAATTATTGAAGTTACTAAATGATACACTGTAACTACAAAAAAACATACCTTTTTTTCTTTTTTTATTTTAGTTTTATTTCTATATATATTTAATAATGATTTTTCAGTTTCTGATAAAGTATTATATATTAATTTACATCCATAATTAAAGTATCTATAAAATTTATTCAATAAATTCTCTTCTACATAACCGTCTATTTTCTCTAAAATCAGTATACTTTCAAAGACACATATTTTTAATAGATTTTTATAAATATCCCTTGTAAATGCTCTTTCTCTATTCAATTTATCAAGGAGCTGGTAGATTTCTAATGCCACCTCTATATCTTCTCTAGTAGAGAACTTATCCCTCTTCATATCATAGTTATTGCTTAAAGCTACTGCCTTTTCCTTAGCAAGAATTTTGCTATAAACCTCTATATCCTTAATGAAATTATAACTTTTTAAATAAGAATTAATATGCTCTAACAATGCTCTATGAAAAAACTCTTTGTTTAACTTTATATAATTTCCTCTAAATAAAGCGGTTATATACTCTTTTATAAAATTACTGCTAAAGAAATTTTCATCTTTATATATAGTGTACTTATCACTGTTTCCAACTAATAAAAGCAAATTTTCATCCTTTAACATATAGTTAATTTTTGAAAGTAAAAATTTTTTATCATAGGCTTTAAAAGTCTCCATTAAATAAAAATAACTACCATTACACAATGATGATATATTAATTAAGTTTTCTTCTTCATTCGCTTCTTCATTATTTTTATAATATTTAATTTCACTATATTTATAAATATAATGGTTAAGAGTGTCAATTAAATTTTCCTTATCCCATAAGATAGCCTCTTTATTCTAATAATCTTCACCTAGCGCTAACTTTATTTTAAAATCATAATCTTCACCTTTAATGCAAGGTATTATTATAGAAACTTTAGGATATATATGCTCTGACTTTTTTATCTTTATATAATAATCTTTATCTGAATTTTCTTCATAATACTTTGAAAAATCTTTTCTCTCTATTTGCTTTAATTTATTATCTAGACTATAGCTATCGTAGCTATAAATATCAATATCTACAGTTTTATTTTCTATAATATTTGCTATATTATTACATAGTGGATTATTTAAATAGTCTTCGTTTAAATATTTAATATAATTAGAAAAATTCTTGCTACATATTTTTATTAAAAATTCTCCACAATATTTTAAAAGACTACTATATTTATAAATTATATCTAAAATATTATCATTATGAACTGTAAATAATATATAGTGGAAATGCTCTTTGAAACTTTCAATATCCTTTTCTTTTAATATCTTCACTTGTAATTTTGCTAAATTTGATGCTACTTCATTTTTTTCCACTCCATATAAATTGCAATCTTTAATAAAATTTTATATATAACAAATTGGCTCCACAGCCACAGTTTAACTCTAAAATATTCATTTCTTTAATATCATTATTTACAAGTTTATAAAAGCCTTCACTGAGATTTAAATTTATTGTATCATTAAAACCCCATTTTTTTAGAAATTTTCCTTCATTAATATATAAGCTAAAATTATCCTTTCTTTCTATATCAAAAAGTTTGTTAGTGAGATTGTGTATCAAAGTATCCTTGCAAAGAATTAATTTATAGCCTTTTTCTATAACTCTAAGAAGGTAATCACTACAAAAAAAATCGATGGAGTTAAAATTCTCATCCATTTCTCCAACAGCTTCAATGACCTCTCTTTTTAACACAATATATAGATTGCTTAACTTTAGCCTCTCTTCCCACTTTAAGCCATCGCTAAAATTATAATCATTAGTAAATTTTAAATATTCATCAAAGGAATTATAAGGTTGATAATAATAACCATAATCATTACAATAATTAAAAATAGGACCTACAACCCCTATTTTATCATCGCTATATAATGCAGAAAGTAAATTTTCTATAGAGTTTTTAGATAATAAAATATTATCATTAAGAATTACTATATTATCTCCACCAAACATTTTTATTGCCTTATTAAAACTCTCTTGAAAAGATGCATTTTCTATATTGGGTATTAGCTTAATATAACTTTGATTTTCAATCCAATTAGAAACTTCATTTTTGCTTTTATTATATGCAACAATAATTTCATAATCTAAATTTTTATAAAACTCCTGAATATTATTTATGCAGTAAATTAAATGCTGCAATTTATTATAGGTAAATAAGTTTGAAGTTTTATTCCATCTACTTCTACTTTTTTTGCTTCTTCTATTAACTTCATAGCTTTTTCTAAGCTTCCATTATAATTACCTGATATTTCTGCAACAATAAATGTAGGATAATTTTCTCCTATTTTTGTATTTCCTATTTCTATAACCTTCATATTATTTCTCCTATTGAATTTCTATAGCTTCATAGCTGTATAAGTCTTTTATTGTCTTCCATTTATCTTTTGTTATACCCATTACCACTACATTATGAGGTTTTCCATTTTTTATAATATGCTCTTTTAAAATTCCCTCAACTTCCGAACCATATTTTTTATGAATTTCTATGACTTTTTCATTAAATTCTAAAACTTCACAGCAAAGTTTATTAAGATTTAAAACCTCAAAAACATAATCATAAATATTGCACTCAAGAATTTTACCAATGCCCTTTCCTCTTAGTGAAGTGTCTCCTATATAATAAGCCCAACTACATCTTTTATTTATCATATCAATATTAGTAATGCTTAAAACCCCTATCGACTTCTCATCATAGCTTATTACCCAATATCTAGCAAAGGGATTTGCTTCTATATTTTTAAACCATTTGAGCTGAGTTTCATAATTAAGTATTGGGTCGGTATACATATACTTAGTAACTTCTTCAGACATTCTCCAAATTGCAATAAGCATTAAATCTTCCTTTAATATTTTTCTAAGCTTTAATCCCATATTCTCACCCTCAATTTAGATATCTAAAAAACAGCTAACTAATATACTATTTTGTATGAAATATCCTTTTATCTCTAGCTATTTTTTTTGATTTCTTATATTTCTTTTTGAATAATTCCACTATTTATTTTTAAAAGCTCTGGATTATTATTTAGAAAATTTATTATTTCCATCATTCCAAAATAATTCTTATCTCTATAAAGTCCCTCATATATTTTAGAAATAAATTGATAATCTTCTATAGTATCTAATGTCCATCTATGCATAGAATAGTCTATAGTACTCTTATAACAGCCTAATTTATATTTTTGTGGATTATTATATATATGTGGTTACATGTTCTCTATCTCTTTTTATCGTTGCATTATTAAAAGTTTCCTCTAAGGTTTTAAAACTAAATATCTCTACATCTAATCCTCTTGGAAAGGTTCTTTCTAAGGTATTATTTACATACTGAAAATCATTTTTTAAATAATAATTTATAACCTTATTAGTTACTTCACTATCTATTAATGGACAGTTACTAGTTATTCTTACTATAACTTCTCCTCTATAAGCTGAAGCTCCATAATAGTATCTTGATAATACATCTTCTTCATCACCTCTAAAGATATTGACCTTTAATCTTTTTCCCTCTTCACAAATTGCGTCATCACAAGGCAAATCCGTAGTTGCAATTATTATTTTACCTATGAATTTTACAGTTTTTAACCTATTTATACAATGCTCCAATACTGTTTTTTCACAAATATTTTTCATCACTTTCCCATATAACCTACTAGAGCCCATAGGTGCTTGTACTATACAAAGGATTTTCAACTTTATACCACCTTTCCTCACTATTCAAAGGTAAGTTTATTTAAAAGCCCTTTAAGTTCTTCTACCTTTAACCAATTAACATTATTAGAAGAATTGTATTCAAAACCTTCTTCAATTAGCACTCCACCTTCAGTGAAGCGTTCACTAACATTCCACCAATCAAAATTAGGGTAGATTATATAGTTATTTTCATACTGATAGGTACCTCTAGTCATCCTTAGTTATCATAACTTCATGAAGTTTCTCCCCTTCTCTAATGCCTATTTCTTTAAAAGTTCCCTTAGAGTTCATAGCAATAACTAAATCTATAATTTTAAAAGAAGGTATTTTTGAAATATAGATTTCTCCACCCTTAGATTCCTCTAAAACTTTAATAACCAAATCCACACCTTCTTCTAAAGTGATCCAAAATCTAGTCATCCTAATATCAGTAATAGGTACTACTCTATCCCCTCTATCTAACGACTCTTTGAAAAATGGAATAACAGAACCTCTACTTCCAGCAACATTTCCATATCTCACTACGGAAAAAGTTGTACCTCTCCCTCCAGTGTAAGCATTAGCAGAAATAAATAACTTATCTGAAGCCAATTTTGTGCCACCATACAAATTTATAGGGTTTACCGCTTTATCTGTAGATAGAGCAATTACTTTCTTTACTCCCCTACCTATAGCTGCATCTATAACATTTTGAGCTCCATGGACATTTGTTTTCACTATCTCAAAGGGATTATATTCACAGGAAGGCACCTGTTTCATTGACGCAGCATGAATTACATAATCCACACCTTGAAAGGCTCTATATAATCTATCTTTATCTCTTACATCACCCATAAAAAATCTGAGTTTATCTATTTTATTTCCTAATTTATTTATAAACATCTTTTTAATTAAATCCTGTTTAAATTCATTCCTTGAGTAAATAATAATCTTTTTAGGATTATATCTTTGAAGGACTATCTCTACAAACTTTTTCCCAAAGGACCCTGTTCCACCAGTTATTAAAATAGTCTTATCATCTAACACCACTTTCCCCCCTTTATACAATTGAGGATTGACAATTGAGAATAGACAATTATTGAAACTTCTCCATTATTGGAGAAGTTTTTAATTAATTTCTCTTTGAAGTTACGCAGTAACGTCTATAAAAACAGTTAAAGAAATTAGTTTGATTAAAACTAATTTCAACCATAATTGTCAATTCTCCATTTTCAATTTTCTATTATTTCAAGATTTTCCATTACCCTAAATTGTGAACTGAAATATATCACAAAGTAGTTATATATTAGTCTATCTGTAAGATATACTACTTCCTTATATCCTATGAATATATAAAAGATTTTGTACATAGGACTTTAAATTCTTTACTACAAAGTAAAATTATAGTTTTAAAAGTAATTATGGGTAAATTATTTCAGAAGATAGTGAATGCTGTGAATTGCCCTCCACCTAGGAAAACAGTTGTGAAGCCCTCTAGGGCTGCCCTCAGGTGTAGTATAATTTGATGTAATACTAAAATTTTAATAATCACTATTTAATTATAGACTCCAGGATATAATTAAAAAACTTCTCTACATCGAAGAAGTTTCTATAATTGAGATTTCTTTATTTATGCCCTGGGGTGCAGTATAGTATGAGACAATCTTTAATACATTAACTAATATTTAGTTGTATTACACATCTCCATTGTTCTAGTTAAGTAAATAGGTATTGTTCCGAATCATACTGCACCTCAAGGGAACCCTTCTACAATTGAGAATTGACAATGGATAATGGAGAATTATTGATACTTCTCTTTTATAAGGGAAGTTTTAAATTTATTTCAACCATAATCGTTAAATTTCCATCCTCAATTCTCCATTTATTAAGCTATTCTTAAAGGTGTATTATAATTTCATAGCGTTAACTTCCACCCCTGGGGTCTATAACAAAATTTTAGGTTTTAAAGCAAAATTAAAATAGCTACAAAAATCCAATCTGTAGCTACTTTCTATATAGACCCCTGGGGTGCAGTATGGTATGGCACAATAATTACAACATTAGAGAATGCTTAAAATATATTGCCTATCTCCATAATTCTAATTTAAGCTCACTGGCTTTGCTCCGAACTATGCTGCACCTCAGGGGAACCCTTATACAATTGAGAATTGACTATTGACAATGGAGAATTACTGATACTTCTCCTTTATGGAGAAGTCTTAAATTGTTTTATTAAAAATCTCTCTAAAGAAATTAATTTATAAAATT
>NZ_DDOV01000091.1 GCF_002341865.1 Clostridium sp. UBA2485
TAGTAATTTTTACCGTCGTTTTCCGACTGCTTAATCAGTTTATCACTTAATTTTTTCCTTGTCAACAACTTTTTTTATTTTTTTAAAATTATTTAAAATATTATTAAAAAGTTAATTAAAAAGAAACCTTTAAGCTATTCTGTATGTCTTAGTTCCTATGTGGAACTGCGACTTTTACATAGTATCATACGATATATATACTTCTCATAATAAAATATATCGTAATATAAATTTATTTTTTTATTTCTCCTATTATCTTTGATTTTCTTCATATTTTACATAGAGATACACGTGGAATTGTTTATAGACTTAATGCAATCTATAACCGGTTTATAGCTTTATTATAAGTTTTATAATGTTATAAATTTAATTTTATAATTTATATTAAATGTAAATAAAATCCCATAGTATTCGCTATGGGATTCTTAATTATTTCATTTCTACTGAATAGATACCTTTTAATTTTTCAACTAATGCTAAAAACTCTTTATTTTGTTTTTCATGTAATAAATTAGTTGTTATCATAGGCTTAACTTCTTCTAATGGTTTTATTGAAGGTTGTTTCTTATCCTCAACTTTTATAATATGAAATCCAAATTGAGACTTAACTGGCTCACTAATTACCCCTACTTCTAATTCAAAAGCAGCCTCTTCAAATTCTGGTACCATTCTTCCTCTTCCGAATTCTCCTAAATTTCCACCTTGTGCTTTTGATGGACATTTTGAATATTCTGTAGCAGCATCTTCAAATGATTTTCCGTTTTCTATTTCTTCTATTATTTGTTTAGCGTGTTCTTCTGAATCAATTAATATGTGTTTAGCTAATACAGTTTCTTCTGTTTTAAACATAGCTTGATTATTATTGTAAAACTCTTCTATTTCAGCATCATTAACTTCAACTTTATTAAAAGTTTTTGTTACTCCTATTTGTATTAATAGATCTCTTTTAAGCAGTTCTAATTGTTTTTTATACTCTTCTTCATTTTCTAAATTTTCATCTTTAGCATAGTTGTATATTAATTCATAATTAACAATTTGATCTAATAGTTGCTTTCTGCCTTCTTCAGTTTGGAAATAACTTTGATTTTGCTCTGGAAATCTAGCTATTGAAAAATCTAGATCCATCTGAGTTATTTCATTTCCATTAACTACGGCTAAAACTTTATTTTCCATAATACGTCTCCTTTATTACCTTATTGAATTATCCTATTCTCCTATCATAACATAGCCTATGCAAAAACGAAATAATTTTCTAGAAATGACAGGAATTATATACTTATATATAGTAATTATATTAGATTAAAATCTTTTCATGAATGATTTTATTATAAAACAATAAAATTTTTTATTAAATAAATTGGAGATTAAAATCATGAATTCTAATATTGTGCATAGCCCCAACTATATTAATATAGATGACAATCTAAGATTAAAGACTATAATAGAAGAAGATTATAAGCTAGCACTACCATGGTATAGAAATCCTAAAGTACTTTATTATTCTGAAGGGGTTACTAATAGATTATATGATTTAGAAACTATAGATAAAATGTATAAATACTTAAAAAGCATTGGTGAGGTCTATTTTATAGAAATACTTGAAAATAATATTTGGAAAGCAATCAGTGATACTGCACTATCAGAGCAAAATATTTAAATTTGCAGAAAATATCTATATCAATATATAAGTATAATGAAAGATCTAAAAATTTATTTACTTCTTTTGGATTTGTTAAAACTTATGAAGATCATGAATTAAATTATTATGAGCTAAGCTTAAACTAATTTTAGGAGGAATTGACTGTGAAATTTTTATTACTAGTATTTATTGCATTTATAATATTTTCTTTAGTATTATGTTTAAAATCATTTAAAAAGCATAAAATAGTGAAATTAAATAAACCTATACTAATATTACTATTATTCTCAATAATAATTACTATTTCCCTTGGGGTAAATTATGTAGGTGCTTATAACAATATAGAACATACTGTTGATATTAATAACTTTTTATCATATTTAATAATAGGTAAAAATACCCCTTCTTTAGAATTATTTAAAAATTATTTTGATAAATCAGTACTTGTAAATATTGTTCTGCTTGTAGGATACGCTTTCTGTCTTATATTTGAGACATAAACTGAAATCATATCCCCTTTAGTTATTCTTTGATTACAGAATATTTGATTTATTCAGGAAAAAATTTTTTCACTATATGCTATAATCGTTTTATACTTCTATAAGTAGAAAATAAAGGAGTGCAATGATTATGAGAAAATCTTTAGTTGTTAAGATAATAAGTTTCTTTGTTCTCATATGCATAGTACCATTTACACTATTTACTCTCTTCTTTGTTCAAGAAAGCAGAACTATAGAAGAGAAAAATATGAGAGAAAATCTAGGTGCACTTGCTAAAGAAAAAGCAGATGTTATTTCAAAGGACTTAGATCAAGTAGAAAGAGAAGTGGAAAATTTATCTCAATGGGCAGAGTATATTTTAAATGAAAAGCAAATTAGGAAATCTATTCCAAATTACTATTCTTTCGATAGTAGAGGAGTGCTAGAAAGACAGATAAATAAAGAAATTTCTTTAAGCAATATTTCAAATGTATATATGCCTAATAATATTGAATTTACTGAAGAAGTAATAAATGATCTTATTAATACGGAAAAGTTAGATAATGTTTTTAAAAAAATTAAAGAAAGTAACTCTTCTATAGAATACATATATATGGTTTCAAATAATGGATTTATTAGAGTATATCCTTATTTGTCCAATTTGACTTTTGCCCCAGATCATGATCAAAGAAAAGATCCATTTTATACCTTAGTAACGCAGGAAAATAATAATAACTCTAAAGCAATATGGACTAAACCTTACTATGATTACGGTGGAAAAGGATGGGTGATTACCTGTTCTCATCCTATTTATATAAATGGAATTTTTAAAGGGATTGTATGCATAGATGTTTCTTTAAACAAAATTAAAAAGGCGCTTGCAGACTTTAGTTTAGGGGATTCAGGATTTGCCTTTATAATAGATCAGGAAGGAAGTGTTATTTATCATCCAGAGTATATGAAAACAAGTCCTATACAGGGTGAGTTGCTTAATACTAATATTTTTAAACAGCAAATTAGTGAAGCTTATGAAAAAATATTATCTAGTATGACATATGGTGAAAACGGACTCCTCTTATATGATAAAGATTCAGAGGAACACATCGTTTCCTTTGAGCCAATTAATAACTTAGGATGGAGCATAGGTATAGAAGTTAATAAGAATGAATTTGTAGTTGGTTTTAAAAATTTAGCATCAAAGTTTTGGTTAGCTATAATACTTATTATATTTATGCTTTTACTTATGGGAGTTCATCTTTCTTTAAAAATAACAAATCCTATTTTAACTCTTACTCAAGATGCTAAAAAAATTGCCAATGGAAAATTTGGTGAGACTGTAAAGGTAACTTCTAAGGATGAAATAGGTATTTTAGCTGAGTCTTTCAATACCATGAGTAGAAAAATTGAAGAATATACAGAAAGTATAATTAGAAATAAGAATCAGCTAGAAACTCTTTTTAATAGTTTTAGTGGAATAATGATGATTTTAGGACCAAATTATCAAATTAGAAGAATTAATCATAAGGGGCTAAATATAGCTAAAAAAAGTTTTAAAAATGACAATATTATAGGTATGTTTTGTTACCAAGTTTTCAATCAGTCAAACTGTCCTTGTGGAGATTGTCCTATAATAAATACATTAGAAACTAAAGCTGAATATAAAAGTGAAATTTTAAGAGACTCAGAGGTGTATCATCTTTGGTCATTTCCTGTATATAATAGTTTAGGTAATATTGATGAAATAGTTGTACATAGTAGAAAAGTAACGGAGCAAGTTATGCTTGAAAAAGAACTTATTCAAGCTGAAAAAATGGCTGCAATTGGGCAAATGTCTGCAGGAATTACTCATGAATTAAAAAACCCTTTAGCTGTAATAAAAGGTGCTTCATACTTACTTAATTCTTGTAGTAATGCCCATAAAGATGAAATAGTTAAAGAGGCTATTGAAGAAATAGACTCTAACATTATAAGAGCTGAGAAAATTATTTATAATCTTTTAAATTTCTCTCGTCCTTCAGATGAAAAAATAAAAAAAATAGAAGTTAGAAATCTTCTTGAGCAAGTGCTTCTTTTAGAGAAAACATCTATCATTAAAGGAAATATTGATGTAACTATAAACTTACCTAATGAACCACTATATGTATTTGGTAAATCTAGTTCTATAAAACATGTATTTTTGAATCTCATTACTAATGCAGTTCAAGCAATGCCTAAAGGAGGGAAACTAAATATTAACGGGAAAAACATAAATAATGAAAAAATAGAAATATGTTTTTCTGATACAGGTTTAGGAATACTAGAAGAAAATCTAGACAAAATATTCAGACCTTTCTTTACTACAAAAGAAACAGGTAAAGGTACAGGACTAGGGCTATGGATTGTCAATAAAGAGATTGAAAAGCATGGAGGGCAAATTAAAGTACGAAGTAAATATAAACATGGGACAACCTTTATGATTATACTCCCTTCTAAGGAAAGGTGTGATATAGATGCCTAATAAGCTAAATAAAATTTTGATGATAGATGATGATGAAAGCTTTTTAAAAATTCATTCTAGAATTTTAAAGTCTAAAGGATATGATGTTGATATAGCTACTAATGGAGAGTATGCTCTTACTATGCTTAGAAATGAACTTTATGCCGTAGTTATATGTGATATTGTAATGCCAGGTATTAGTGGTATTGATGTATTAAATAAAATTAAGAATGAACATATTGATATTCAAGTAATTATGCTTACAGGGGAAGCTTCAATCTCAGGTGCAGTTGAAGCTATGACCTTTGGTGCTTATACTTATCTTGTAAAACCTTTAAATATAGAAGAATTTCTTTTAAATGTGGAAAGAGCAGTAAACTTTTACAACTTAAATACTGAGAATAGAATCCTAAAAAATAGAATTAAAGCAATGGAAAAAAGAGTACAGTTATTAGGTAATAGTGCTGAAATTAGAGAAATCAAAAGAAACATTAATATTGTTGCGTCTGCAAATGCCACTGTATTAATTACTGGTGAAAGTGGTACAGGAAAAGAAATTGTTGCTAATCTCTTACATCAAAATAGCTCTTGTAGTGATGGTACTTTAGTAAAAGTAAATTGTGCAGCCTTGTCCGAGAGCATTCTAGAAAGTGAATTATTTGGTCATGAAAAAGGGTCTTTTACAGGAGCAATATCAACGAAAATTGGACGATTTGAAATGGCGAATGGTGGAACCCTTTTTCTTGACGAAATTGGTGAGATTTCTCCAAAACTTCAAAGTAAACTTCTTAGAGTGTTACAAGAGAAGGAATTTGAACGTGTAGGCGGTACTAAAATTATTAAAGCTAATTTCCGCTTAATAGCGGCTACTAATAAAAATTTATCTGAAGAGGTAGCTAAAGGTAATTTTAGAGAAGATCTTTTTTATAGAATAAATGTAGTTCCTATTCATATGCCACCATTAAAAAATAGACTTGAAGATATTCCTATACTTCTTAATCACTTTCTGCAATATTTTTGTAGTGAAATGCGCAAACCTTTCATGGCTTTTTCTGATGAAGCATTAAAAATCCTTTTGGACTATAGTTGGCCTGGAAACGTCCGTGAGCTAAGAAATCTAGTGGAGAGGTTAGTAGTCTTTTCTTCTAGCACTATAATCCATACTCATGCTTTACCAAAAGAAGTAAAAAATGAGGAAATAACTAATATTAAAGATGATGAAATACCTTTTCTCGAAGCGAAAAAATTTTTTGAAAAAAACTACATAACTCAAGCCTTAAAAAGAAATAACTGGAACATTTCTGCTACGGCAAAGCAAATAAATATTGCTAGAAAAAATCTACAACTGAAAATTAAACAGCTAGATTTATCAAAAGATGATACAAAAATGTAGCACTATGTAACTAAAAGGTGTCTAAGAAACTAAGATATTTAGTAAAAGTCTTAGTTTCTTAGACACCTTAAATTAGCAATTATAACAAAATAACATAACTTTTCAATAAAAAAGCAAGGAAATTACTAAATTTCCTTGCTTTTTTTAATTGGCATGTCACTTGCTTTATATAATTTTAGAACCTACAAATTTATATGATAATTAAGGAGGATTATAAAAATGAAAACAAGAGAAAAATTTATATCTTATTACTATGAAACATTAAAAGATTTACCAGAGGTAACATTAGACCCCAAAAAAACTGCACTTTTAATAGTTGACATGCAAAATGAATTCATACTTAAAGATTTTGGCGAAGCACTGGAATTTAAAGCTGCAGGAGAATGGGAACGTTGGATTCCTTTTCATGATAGATTGGATAATATTGTAATACCAAATAATCAACGTCTTTTGAAATTCTTCCGTGACAAAGGATTAACTGTAACTTTCGGACGCATTGCTTGTCTACGTGAAGATGGTGAAGACAGGTCACCTGTTCAAAAATCAGAAGGCTGGAATAATATTCTTCTTCATGTTGATAGCTTTGCTGCACAAATGATTGAAGAATTAACTCCTCTGAAAAATGAAATAGTAGTTAATAAAACTACTGATAGTGTTACAACTGGTACAAACTATCTTCAAATATTAAAATTCATGGGTATCGAAACTGTTGTAGTTACAGGAATAGTTACAGATCAATGTGTTGGAAGTACAATAAGAGGCCTTGCAGATGCTGGCCTAAAAGTTATTTGTGTTGAAGATTGTTGCGCCGCAAGTTGTATGGAACTTCATAATATGGAACTTAAAATAATGAACTTAGTATACTGCGATGTATTAAACACAGATGAAACAATTGAGTTGATAGAAAAAAATCTATAAAACTCTATTTATATAATTAACATATCTATTTATGCAGATAATTGTTTTATTAAACTAAGTTTAAAGGTAATTATCTGCATATAAATTTTAAAAGTAATTTTTAATAGAAATAAATATCCTTGAAAGTAAAATTTATGATAATCATTAAAGATATTTGATATTTTTAATATATTAATTTGTAAACTCTAAGATAAACGGAGGAGATTTAAATGAAAAAAGGTGATTCACAAGATAAAAATTCTGGTTATAAAGATGAGTTAAAAAGAGTTTTGACATTAAAAGACTTAACTATATATGGAATTGCTTTTATGACTCCTATTGCACCAGCATATATCTATGGTGCAGCATCACAATTAACAGGTGGAATGTTGGCGTTAGCATATCTTTGTGCAATGATAGCAATGTTATTTACAGCTTATAGCTATGGTCGCATGGCAGCAGCTTTTCCCGTGGCTGGATCAACTTATACATACACTCAACGTGCTATTAGCCCCTATCTTGGCTTCTTAGCTGGATGGTGTATGTTCATGAGTTATGTTTTAGTTCCATTGATAGTATTTATGGTGGGCGCAGCCTATGCTAATGTGGCAATCCCCGCCATTCCTTATTGGGCATGGGTACTTATCATAGGTGGAATAACTACTTTTGTAAATTATTTTGGTGTGGAGATTGCTGCTAAGGCAAATCTTTATTTAGTAGGATTGATGGGTGCCATTGTAGTAATATTTGTATTTATCTGTGGAAAGTCGCTCTTAGGCGGAGTTGGTGAAGGAACGCTATTATCAATTAAACCATTCTATAATGAAAGTACTTTTTCAGTTTCAACCCTTATAGCTGGTGGTGCAATTGCTTGTTTCTCTTTCTTAGGCTTTGATTCCATAACTACTATGGCAGAAGAAGCAATAGACCCTGAAAAAGATATTGGAAAAGCTGCCCTTATTTCCTGTATTGTAGGTGGATTAATCTTTATAGTTCAGGCTTATGTTATACAATTAGTATGGCCTGATTATTCAAGCTTTGCATCTTCAGATACTGCTTTATTTGAAGTGGCTAAACTTGCAGGAGGAGCATTATTAGCAGGACTTTATACTTTTGCAGTTGTTATTTCTACCCTTACTGCAGGACTTACAGGACAATCTAGTGCTGCACGGTTACTCTTTGGTATGGGAAGAGATGAAGTATTACCAAAAAAATTCTTTACTCATTTACATCCAAAATATAAAACTCCAACTTATAATATTTTTATAATGTGTACTATAGGAATTATAGGTGCTCTTACCCTTAATATATCCTTAGTGACAGAACTATTAAATTTTGGTGGTCTTGTTGGTTTTATGTGTGTAAATCTTTCTGTAATTGTATATTACTTTATTAAAAAGAAAGAGAGAAAGATTTTCTCTAATTTAATAATACCAGCTTTAGGCTTTATTGTATGTTTCTATTTGTGGATTAATTTATCAACCTTTGCATTAACTGTAGGTTTTACTTGGCTTTCTTTAGGCATAGTATATGGAATTATACTTTCAAAGACATCTAAAAAGAAATTGCCAATGATAAGTGATATGTAATATAAAGTTATAAATATGAGTTTTTCTTATTAAAATAATAATGCTAATATCCTCAATGGATATTGGCATTATTATTTTAATAATTTTTATTAACTCTAATTTTTCATTACTTTATCTCAAATGATAGGAACGGTGAGTCATCCTAAACGTAGGTGTTGCGTTCCCCTTTATGTTTGGCAATGAAATATTACACATTTTATTAGGATATTTGTTCTATCCAATCTAGCATAACCTCCGCTGAAAGTCCAATGTTTCCTACATGACAGTGATTTTGTGCATGTTCTTTTCTAGTGAACGTACGAGTTGTAAGTGAACGCACATTTGTAAGAGTTTCAATTTGTTCAGAAAATTGTTCTAGTGGCACATAATGATCTTCCTTTGCAACCATTAAAAGAACATCTTGTTCTACTTGTCCTGATATTTCTCTTGTATTATAAAGCATAATTTTATTTAGATATTCGTAAGGAGTCTGACTGCCTGTAACATTTAAACCTTGATTAAAAGCCCATTTTATAATAAGACTTTCATTCATTAATTTCTTGATTAAAGAATTTAATTCCTCAGCATTTTCATTTTCCATTAGATTATTAACTATTTCTCTTAAATTCACAGGGAGCGCTGCTATGATCATTCTATACATATCTGGGAAAATATCATCGGCAATTACGCGCTTTATTCTTTTTTCAAATGCAGCAGCTCTTAGTGCAAGATAACCACCTAAAGACATTCCTATTAATGTAACATCATCAAGATTAAAGAAATCCAATATGGTTTTAACCGGTTTTTCCCATTCATGAGTCATTGGCATTTTACAATTTTCAAGAACCGATCCTTGTCCTGGGCCATCAAAACATACTACATCATATCCTTCTTCTTTCATTCCTATGAGAAGGGAAAATAGTTCTTCTATATAACCGTCATAACCAGCAAAGAACACAATCTTTCCCTTAGGATTTTCTGGTGTAAACCGATAAGCTGAAAGATAAGAATTTTCATAAGGTACTTTGAAATGTTCATTTTCCTTCACATGAAAATGTTCTAACATTAATGATATAAACTCTTTACGATAAGTTTGCTTTTGGGGATCTGATTTAGGTATAAAAAATTCTGCTCCTCTCAAGTAAAAAGCCCCTCTTAATTTATGTCCGTTTTTCAATGCTTTCTCAGATAGTTCTAAAAATTTAGCAATATGTTCATCATAATTGTTTATATGTCGACTAGCTCCTTTCATTTCTTTGAGCATATCTTCATCATTTGCCCAACTATAAAAACGGTTCATTTGAAAATTGATACTAAAATCTTTGTGTAAATCATCGTAAAATCCAATAGGAAATCGTTCTCTTATTTTTCTAGCATTTAACATAATATTCATCACCTTTCATTTTTTGATTTTTTCGGATATATGACATTCTATAATTGATTAAACTCTTTTCTTATTATCATTAGCCTTGATACATACATTTTTATTCATTCATCACAGCACCAATAGTATAAATTTCACCTCGCCATTGATAATGTTTATCACTTAATACTTTTATTTTATTTTATTTTTTAGTTCTTAACAATCAATAAAAAAAGAAAATTTATTTGATAACAAACGAATCTCCTGATTTTTGTTGCTTAGCAATACAAAATAGACTGTTTTAATGATAGTTACTCTTAGACTTTCTAATTATTGCATAATAAAAAGCAACAAATTATTTGTTATTAAACAAACTGTTGCTTTTCATTATCGTTTTGTTAAAATTGATATATATAATTAACATCTTATGCATTTAACAGTAATTGATTATAGAAGGGAGAAGAGAGTTGTGCAAAGTAAAGTAGACTTAAAAGTGGTTAAAACACGTGCAAATATTAAAAATACCTTTATTGAATTACTTTTTGAAAAAGAATTCAACAAAATTACTATACAAAACATATTAGATAAGGCTTTAATTAATCGTTCCACTTTTTATAAGCACTATTCAGATAAATATGAATTAGCAGAACAGCTTATAGATGAAATTGTGGAAACTGCTACTTCATTTATTAATGAGCGCTTTAGTGATAAGAAAGAAGTTGACCTTTTCTCTATTATTTGTAAAATCTATGAGCATTTATATGATCAAAAAAAGGTCGTACTTGCATTATGGAAAATTAAAACAGATGCTCTTCACCTATATGATGATATTGAAGATTTATTAAAGAAGAATTTCATGCAATATATAATAATTCATAATACTTGTAAAGACAGCTCTTTATTAGACTACTATTCAACCCTCTACTCCTCTTTAGTACTAACCACAATAAAATGGATTTTGACTTCCGGAAAGGGATCAGATATTAGAAAAATTCTTGAACACTTTCAAGATACCTTGGCTGGTAGCATATTTTTTCTAGACTGAAAATTATGTTATCTTCGTAATTATAGATAATAAGAAGTTTTTAAATTTATGGTTAAAATATTGAATAAAATTTATTAAATTTTAGAATATTGTTTTTTTACATTTATCTTATACATCTATCCTCTATAATTAATATATATTAATTATAGAGGATATTTTACAAAAAAATAAAAAACTCTTACTTTTAAAGTAAGAGTTATGGTGACTCCTAGGGGAATCGAACCCCTGTTACCACCGTGAAAGGGTGGTGTCTTAACCGCTTGACCAAGGAGCCAAAGCTTTGGTGGCTCACCGGGGGATCGAACCCCGGACACCATGATTAAAAGTCATGTGCTCTACCGACTGAGCTAGTGAACCGCTTGGCTGGGATAGCAGGATTTGAACCTACGAATGCCAGAGTCAAAGTCTGGTGCCTTACCGCTTGGCGATATCCCAATATATGGTGCGTCTTAAGGGATTCGAACCCCTGGCCCACGCCTTAGAAGGGCGTTGCTCTATCCAGCTGAGCTAAAAACGCATATTTTGGAGCGGGTGAAGGGAATCGAACCCTCGTAACTAGCTTGGAAGGCTAGCACTCTACCATTGAGTTACACCCGCAAGTGGTGCAGATGAAGGGAGTCGAACCCCCACGCCGTAAAGCGCTAGATCCTAAGTCTAGTGCGTCTGCCAATTCCGCCACATCTGCATATTTTATGGTGACTCCTAGGGGAATCGAACCCCTGTTACCACCGTGAAAGGGTGGTGTCTTAACCGCTTGACCAAGGAGCC
>NZ_DDOV01000108.1 GCF_002341865.1 Clostridium sp. UBA2485
TATTTAGCTTCAATTATTGATGTTTTTGATAGAAGTATTATAGCATGTAAGCTATCACTTTCTGCTAATGCTGAGGCAGCACAAGAAGTATTGCTTACAGCATTATACAACAGAGGTATCAAAGATGCTGTCGACGGACTTACTGTCCGTACAGACAATGGTTCACAGTTTATAGCTCATGACTTTGAAAAGTTATGTATAAAAGAAAAGACGATTCATGAAAGAATCCCAGTACATAGCCCAAACTACAATGCACATATAGAGTCATATCATAGATATCTTCAAGATGAGTGCCTAGCTGGTAAGATATTTAATAGTTTAGAAGAGGCGGAAGCCATCATTGATAAATATGTATATGGATATAATACGATACGAGTTCATTCATCAATAGATTATAGAACTCCTGATGAGTTCTATAATCTAAAAAATTGTAACTTTAAGAATGAGCTAGTAATTAGCATATAGTGTCCCATTTGAGGGGGCCAATCCGACAATTGTAGTTGAAATTAATTTTGTAAATTAATTTCTTTAAATAAAAGTAACTCTGTGGTTTTAAAAATAGATAAATTCAAAACTTTTATTGTAAAAGAGTGGTAGCTATAATTCTCCATTATCCATTGTCAATTGTATAAGAGTTCCTCTGAGATGCAGCATGATTCGGAACAATACCTATTTACTTAACTAGAACAATGGAGATATATAATACAAGATTTTGTAGCGGCGAACACTGTTCGCCATTTTTTATTATATTAATTACAATTTTAATGATGAGATAACATTTTTTAATATTATTTATTGTAATATAAATTACCTATTTAATTTTTTATAGTACTAGTCTATTGGAACTTTTAGGAGAATAGTGTTCACCTATACAATTAATCAATAAATTGAGATATATAATAATGCTAAATATACACTTTAAAAACAAAAAAATAAAAAAATAAAAAAAATTTTAAAAAAACTATAAAGTATATGTAAAATCTACGATAATTATATTGTAAAACAAATAAATAAAATTTTGCACAGGGAAGTGCAATGTAAAATTCAAGGAGGTACTTATTATGATAATCAATCACAATTTAAATGCAATGAACGCTCATAGAAATATGGGAATCAATGTTGGAAACTCAGGAAAGGCTATGGAGAAACTTTCTTCAGGATTAAGAATTAACAGAGCTGGAGATGACGCAGCAGGACTAGCTATTTCTGAAAAAATGAGAGGACAAATTAGAGGTTTAGATCAAGCTTCAAGAAACTCTCAAGATGGTATCTCAATGATCCAAACAGCAGAAGGTGGACTAAATGAAGTTCATGCTATAGCTCAAAGAATGAGAGAATTAGCTGTTCAAGCTGCTAACGATACAAACGTAACAGTAGATAGAGAATCTATAGGAGCAGAAATTGATCAATTAGGGGAAGAACTTGGCAGAATAAATAAAAACACTCAATTTAATGAACAAAATCTATTAGACGGAACAGCAGGAACAACTGGAAAAGTACAAATACAAGTTGGTGCAAATAGTGGACAATCAATGGAATTAGACTTCGCTACAGATGGTATCAAATTAGATAATATAGTAGATGCTTTGAAAGATAAAGAAGCTCAAGTTGCAACTAATGCAGATGCAACTAAATTCATAAAAGTTGTAGATGACAATCTAAAGACAGTATCAAAAGGAAGATCCTTATTAGGAGCTTACCAAAACAGATTAGAACATACTATAGCTAACCTTGACAATGCATCAGAAAACTTACAAGCAGCAGAATCAAGAGTTAGAGACGTTGATATGGCTAAAGAAATGATGAACTTCTCTAAAAATAATATACTTCAACAAGCTGCTCAAGCAATGCTTGCTCAAGCTAACCAAGCTCCACAAGGAGTATTACAATTATTAAGATAATTATTGTAATGTAAACAAGATATAAAGGTGATTTCGAAAATATTTGTATTTTTGAAGTCACCTTTATTTATTATAAGTAGCTTGTTAATAGTATTATAAATGTTTTTTTAAATTATATATTAATTTTCTAAAAATGTACTCGATAATAAAGATAGTATATTAAATAATATGGGAGAAAAGCATGAATGAAATAACAAATTATACCATTGAAACTATAAAAAGTGTAAAAAGTGACAAGGTTAATGTAATTGAAAGAAGTAAGGACAACAAAAATGTTCTAAAGATAAATGTTAATGAAAAGCAAATTTATATAGGAAGTAAATATTCAGTTAATAGAGATGTTGACAAGTTTATTAATGAAATAGGTGATATTGATATTAATACTTCTATTATAATTTTTGGCCTAGGTGCGGGAGAACATATAAGAGAAGTAGTGAGCAAATTTAATAACTCTATTAGTATATTAGTTATTGAGCCAGACATAAGTACACTTAATTTAATATGCCATTCAGGTTATTATGATGATATAGTAAAAAATGATAAAATTTCTATTTTGCATTGTGAAAATGTAGAAGTAGTTTTAAAAGAATTCATAGATCCTTTTAAATTGCAGAATACAAAAGTGATCTTTTTTGGGAACTATAAAGTAATATATGATAATGAATCGGTTGAATTTTTTAAATTAATAAAAACTATAATAACTTATAAATTGGTGGATAGAAATACTTCAATAAATTTATCAAAAGAAATTATTAAAAATTCTATAAAAAATTTACATCATGTAGCAAAAAGTTTTTCTGTTAATGAATTAAAAGATATATACAAGGATGTACCAGCTATAGTTGTCTCAGCTGGACCTTCTCTAGCAAAAAATATTCATTTATTAAAGAAAGTACAGGATGAATTTATAATAATCACTGGTGGGAGAACATTAGAACCTCTGCTAAATCAAGGTATAAAACCAGATTTTTTATGTGTAATAGACCCTTTCCCAAGATCTTTTCAGTTAGTTGAAAACAATTTAAGAGATGATATTCCATTAGTATATTATGAAGGAACTAATTCGGATGTAGTAGATAAACATGGAGGAGACAAAATATTCTACACAATAGATAGTGTACTAAAAAAACATTTAAATGAAGATATTACGAGTTTAGCTTATGGGGGATCTGTGGCTCATATTTGTACAGCTTTGGCTCTACATTTTGGATGCAATCCTATAATATTTATAGGACAAGATCTAGCATACACTAATGAAAAAAGACATGCAGATATTGCAAAACATAATTCAAATAATTTATCAAATAAAAGTGAATATGATCTTTATGTAGAGGATATATATGGAGAAAAAGTTAGAACAAGTATGTCATTGAATTTTATGAGATTACAATTTGAAGAATTAATAAATATATTTAATAAAAATACTTTTATTAATGCTACAGAAGGAGGAGCTAATATAAATGGAACTTCAATTGCTTCTTTAAATGAAGTAATTGATAAATACAAATCAAAGTGTAAAAAGAAAAGCCATTATTCTAAAAAGATTAAGAAGGTAGAAAATTCTATTGATATAATGAAGAGTTTAAATGAATGCATTAATAATATAGAAGAGCTACAAAAATGTTGTGATGAAGTTTTAAAACATAATAAAGAACTTTACTATAACTATAAAAGATGTAATAGTTTTAAAGTAGATAAAGCGATTAATAGAATATCTAGAATTAATAATAGCATTGAAAGAAAAATGGAAACTACTTTATTTATTGAGGGGCTGTTTTACACCATACAAAGTGAAGCAAATAGTAAAGCGTTTTTATATAGTCCAATTGATGATGAAAAAATTAAAGTAGAAAAAATGTATAAGCAAATTAACTTTATATATAATGAAATGAAAAATTGTTTAGCGGAAGTATTAGTATTAATTAAAAAAGAGTATTTTTAGGAGAGATTTTATGAAAAAAGTTAAAGAAGTCATTATCACTTGTAATGATTATATAGATAAATTAAAGGAAGATGGAATATTAAAATTAATCAATGATGTTCAAGGAGGAAATGAAGATGAAGCTTTAACATTAATACCAGTTATAGCAGATGGGTTACAATGGATAATTGAAGTAGTTGAAAAGACTAAGGATATGCAAATTGAAAAAATAAATACAAATAAATTATTAGAAAACTTAGTAGAAATAAATACTGCTTTAGAAAATGAGGACTATATATTAATGTCAGATATATTTGAGTTTGAAATATTTGAAGAGTTAAACAGTATTCAGAAACTTTTAATTAAAAATATTAATGATATTTAAGGATAACTAAAGCATGAGAAAAATACAGGTGTTAACTAGTAGAGATGGAAATATTAATTTAAAAGTAGATAATATATTATTACATAGTAATTATTATCCGGAGAGAGATGGAGAAAAATTTGTAGAAGGAAATTTACATTTAATTAAAGGCAAAGATACAGTAGTGATATATGGGTTAGCATTAGGATATCATATAAAATCCATATTAAAGAATGCTAATAAAAATAGTAAAATTTATATTTTTGACTTAGATAGTGAAGTTGTTCAAATAGGAAAGAAATTAAAAGTTTATGATGAAATATTACTGGATAAAAGAGTTGAAATTTTTACTGAATTTAATGAAGAATTTAATATTGTGTTTTCAAATCTACTAAATAAAGTGGAGGATATTATAATTTATAAGCCCTCCCTTAAAACAATGCCAAGAAGGTTTGATAGTGTACAAACTATATTAAATAACTATTTAAATGGTAAAAAAGGAATAAATAAATTTAGAGATATAATGATGTTAAATAAAGATATAAATGAAAAAAAAGATTACACAGTAATAGATGAATTAATAAACAATAACAATTTTGATGTGAAAAATAAACCAATAGTATGTGTATCTTCAGGACCATCACTAGACAAATCGATAAATGAATTAAAAGAAATAAGAGATAAAGTAATAGTTTTATCAGTGGGCTCTGCTTTAAAGGGTTTAGTGAAAAACGATATATTACCAGATTTAATCACTATTACTGATTGCCAAAAAATGGTAAAAAAACAACTAGAAGGATTAGAAGGTTTAGATGTTCCACTATGCTTTTTAAATACAGCATCCTATTGGGCAGTAGAGTCATATAATGGGCCTAAATATATATTTTTTAATGAAGAAAATATGTTTAGCAATATAATAATGACTACAGGGAAGACGGTAGCGGTGTCTAATATAGATATTGCTATTAAGCTTAAAACAAAGATCATTGGTTTATTAGGACAAGATTTAGCATATTTAGATCATAAGACTCATAGTGACTCCTATATTGAAATCTATGGAAAAAGTAACTATATATCTTTAAATAGCAAAGTATATAAAGAAGCTTTAAATGTAAAGAAAGAAAAGGTATATACCACTACTGGATTTATTAATTTTAAGTATAATATTGAAAGCCTTATTAGTAAAAATTCAAATATTGTATTTTTAAATTGTAGTAATGGACTTCCAATAGAAGGAACTACATATACAAATATAAAAAATATTATAAATTTATAAGAGCAAATGGAGAGGGTATGAAATGCTTAATAATAGTACAATTTTAGTTACTGGAGGCACAGGTTCCTTTGGTAAAAAATTTATAGAAATGTTATTTGAAAAGTATAATCCTAAAAAAGTTATAGTTTATTCAAGAGATGAATATAAGCAAGATGTGGTAAAAAAGATGTTTGCAAATAGACTTGGAGAGAATGCAAATAAACTTAGGTTTTTTATAGGTGATGTAAGGGATAGGGAACGCTTATATAGAGCCTTTGACGGAGTAGACTATGTTGTTCATGCAGCAGCCATGAAGCAAGTTCCAGCTTGTGAGTATAATCCTTTTGAAGCTATAAAAACTAATATTCATGGAGCACAAAATATAGTAGATGCAGCTATTGATAGAGATGTTAAAAAAGTTGTAGCATTGTCAACTGATAAGGCAGTAAATCCTATAAATTTATATGGCGGAACTAAGTTAGTATCGGATAAGCTTTTTATTTCTGCAAATGCTTACTCAGGGGGAAAAGGAACTATTTTTTCAGTAGTTAGATACGGAAATGTTGCAGGAAGCAGAGGTTCTGTAATTCCTTATTTTAAAACATTAACAGAGCAAGGGGTAAATGAGCTTCCAATAACAGATTTTAGGATGACTCGTTTTTGGATCACTCTAGAACAAGGTGTAGAACTTGTATTTAAAGCATTGAAAGAATCTAAGGGTGGGGAAACTTACATATCTAAAATACCTTCTTTTAAAATAACAGATTTAGCAAAGGCAATTAATCCTAATGCCATATTAAAAGAAGTTGGAATAAGAGAAGGAGAAAAACTTCATGAGGTTATGATAACAAAGGATGATTCTAGAAATACCTATGAATACGATAGTCACTACATAATTTATCCAAATATGAACTGGGTAAATATTAATAAAGAAATAATAAATGGCGGAAGAGCTATAGAAGATAGCTTTGAATATAATTCTGAAAAGAACACAATTTGGCTCAATGAGAAAGATTTAAAAGAAGAATTTAAAAAAAAAATTCAGGACTAGGATGGATTAGGTGAAAGTATGAAGATCTTAATAACGGCTATAGGAAGAAGAGTAGAACTTATAGAAGAATTAAAAAAACATTTTTTTGTCATAGGTACAGATTTGAATAGTGATATTGTTGCAATAAATTATGTAGATAAATTTTATAATGTTCCATCCTATAAAGACGAAAATTATATTGATATATTAATAGAAATATGCAGAGAAGAAAAAGTAGATATGATTATTCCTTTATTTGAAAGTGAATTTTTAACATTGTGTAATCATAGAGAAAAATTTTTAGATGTAGGTACAACACTTTTATTAAGCGATAAAAGTGTTGTAAATATATGTAATGATAAATTAGAAACATATAGGTTTTTCAAAGATAATAACATAGATACTCCTATTACTTATTCTAAAGATGAGATAGAAAATGCAATAAAAAATAATAAGTATATAAAATATCCATTAATAATAAAGCCCTTAGAAGGAATGGGTAGTAAAAATGTTTTTAAAATAAATAATGAAAAAGAATTAATTTTTTTTAAGGATTATGTTGAAAAACCTGTTATTCAGGAGTTTATAGATGGAACAGAATACACCATTGATGCATTATGCGATACAAAAGGAAATATTATCTCAATTGTTCCAAGAGAAAGAATAGAAATTAGAGGTGGAGAAGTCTCAAAAACACGAACAGTTAAAAGTAAAAAAATAATTGAGAAAACTATTGAGTTAATATTTAAAATGATTAAAAACTGCAAAGATAATATATGCTTTCCGATTGCAGGACCATTAACAATTCAATGTATAGTTACACCAAAAGATGAAATAAAATTTATAGAAGTTAATCCAAGGTTTGGTGGAGGAGTACCTATAAGCTTTAAAGCAGGAGTAGACTATGGGTATTATTTTAAAAAAATGATATTAAATGAAGAAGTAAGTTCTATAGTTGGCCATTTTAAAGAGATAACGATGCTAAGATATGATAAATCAGTATATAAGTAGGTATAGAAGATATGATAAAAACAGTTATATTTGATCTTGATGACACCCTTTATGAGGAACTATTATTTGTTAAATCTGGTTTTAAAGAAGTATGTATATTTTTATCTCAAAAATATAACTTAAACTTCAATGAAATGTATGAAGAATGTCTAAGCATATTAAATAAATATGGTAGAGGTAAGATTTTTAATATTTTATGTGAGACTTATAATATAGATGAAAATATATCAAATCTAGTTAATATATATAGAAGTTCAAAACCAATACTTTATTTGTACGAAGATAGTATGGAAATAATAAAGGAACTTAGAGAAAAAAATTATAATTTAGCAATAATTACAGATGGTGATTCCAAAGTTCAATGGAATAAAATAAGAGCGTTAAAGTTAGAGAATTTTATGGAAAAAATATTGGTTTGTGATGATTTAGGAAAAGAATATTGGAAACCACATGAAAAGCCTTATTTAGAAGTGGTAAACTACTTTAATAATTTAAATAATGAGTGTGTTTATATAGGTGATAATCCTAATAAGGATTTTATAGGCGCAAGAAAACTAGGTATTAGAACTATAAGAATAATAAGGAAACAAGGAGATCACATGAAAACCTTCTTAGAAGATCAATATGAAGCAGACTTTACTATAAATAATCTATTGCAAATTAAAGATATAATAAAATATAAATAAAGTAAACTTTCTTAATCAAGTAGTTATAACTTTGTATTACATATAATTAAGTCTAATCAACATAGAGGTGATAAAAATGAAAGTAATATGTATAGTTCAAGCGAGAATGGGATCTGAAAGACTGCCAGGAAAAGTTTTGAAAGAGATTAATGGCAAACCAATGATTTATTATACATTGACGAGGCTCAAAAAAAGTAAATATATTGACGAGATAATTTTGGCTACTTCTATTAAAGAAGCAGATACTCCTTTAGTGGAATATGTAAAAAGCCTAGGGGTAGAGGTATTTAGAGGAAGTGAAAATAATGTACTTGAAAGATATAAACTAGCTTCTGATAAATATGGAGGAGAAGTTATAGTAAGAGTTACAGGTGATTGTCCACTTATAGACCCCATAATAGTAGATAACGTAATAACAAAATATTTAATGTACAATTATGATTATGTTAGATTAGATGTACCAGAAACTTTTATGAGAGGGCTTGACGTAGAAGTTTTTTCAAAAAAGGCACTAGAACATGTTTTCAGTGTTGCATGTTCAGAGCAAAATATAAATAAAAGTGAGTTTGAAGTATTTAGAGAACATGTAACATATTATATATATAACTGTAAAGAGAATTTCAAACTAGGATATATAAAAGGAGAAAGTCTATACCACAAGGATTGTAGAGTATGCGTTGATACAAAAGAAGATTTTGAATTAATAAATTATATATATGAATATTTTGGACGTGAAGATATGTCATCGAAAGAGGTTGTGAATTTATTAGAAAACTATAGTTATTTACTAGATATAAATAAGAAAATAAAACAGAAATTATTGTAAATAACAATGTTCAAACTATTGATCTTTAGATAATAAGTGTAAAAAAATGAATTGCAATATGTGAATACAAATTGTTTATAATAAATTTAATTAATCTAGATAATTTAAACAAACAAATCTAGTATTATATAATTATTAGTTTACTTTTGCTATAAATATTTTGTATAAAGATTTAATTAGATAAATTTGTAAAAATGAAATTTTAAAAATAGATTTAATAATAAAAATAATTTTATAAAAGCTACGTACAAGTTATTAAAATAAATTATTATATTTTAGGAGGTCATAAATGAATAATTTATTGTTGAAATATGAACAATTAGCTAAAAGGTATAATATAAAAAACAATAGTGATTACAAGAAAACAATAGTATTGATAAGAAAATATATAGAAGAAGCTGTAAGAAAACATAAAAAAATTGCAATTTGGGGAGGCGGAATGCATACTGAAGTTTTATTGTCTACTTTTGGTGTAGAATTAAAAAATTTAGTTTGCATTATAGATAATAGTTTTAAAAATAAAAGACTAGAAGGTATAGAAATAATAGATCCATCACAAATCCATAAAAAAAATATAGATTGTATTATTATATCTTCTTACAATTTTAGAAATGAAATTAAAAATATAATTTTAAAACAATATAAGGATATAGATTGTTTAGATATATATGAAAAATTAGAAGAAGAAGGAATTAAATTAGCTACACCTTTTTATTTTAATTCAAATATATATATTGATATAAATAATTTAAAGGAAAAATACAGTAAAGAAAAAGATTTTTATAAAAAATCGTATTATCTAAAGAGTATTATAGAAAATTATATAAGGATAAAGGACTTTTTATACGCAATTAAGTATATGGAAAAATATATAGAAGAAGAATTAGAAAATTATGATTTAATAAAAGATTTGAAAGAAGATTTGANNATTAGAAATAAAGAATAAACTGAAGTTTTATAAGGATAGAAATATATTATTACTATACATTGATTCTTTAAGAAGTTCAGATTTAATGAAATTCAATAGAATGAAATTTTTAAGAGAATTTGCAAAGGAAAATACATATTATAGCAAAGCATATTCTACATCCATATATACTTATGAAAGTTTTATGCCTACTCTAAAAGAAGAAGATGTATTGATGAATAAGAATTATGATTTAATAAGTATAAATGAAAATGAATGTAAGTGTGTAAAAAAAGCAATAAATCAAGGATTTTCATTTAACTTATGCAGTGCTTCATCTTCTTGCTTTATAAAGGGAGATAATATAAATGTAAAAAATGCAGGACAATATATTAGTGAAACTTTGTGGCAATACGTAATAAATCTAAATAGTGATTCTATTTCACTTTTATATGTATTAGCAGAAGTACACTTACCTCATATAGGTGGAGAGCATAAAGGGAAAGATATAAAGGTTATAAGAGGGCTATTTTCGGAGATAGACGGTGAGCCGATAGATGAGGATAAGTATATAGCTCGATATGAAGAATCTTTAAAGTATGTTGATGAACAATTAAAATTTTATTTGAATATGCTTAATAATGATGCAGACATATTTATATTTTCAGACCATGGTCAAATAATAGAGGGAATTGGAGAAGGACCAGAAAAACTTGAAACAAAACTTGGATGGCATGAAGATAGGGTAAACATTCCATTAATAGTTAAAAGTAAATATTTTAAAAAGGGTATAAATAAAGATGTAGCTTCACTAATGGATTTTAATAATATTGTATGTAGCTTAATAGATAAAAAATCTTTTCTTCCTAATAGAGAGTATGCAAAGGTAGCATTGTCGCCTATTCATAATAAAAATATGAGATATAATTTTGAAAAATATAATAAAAGTGAATACTTAAATGGATTTGAAGTTTTTATATTTCAAGACTTCAAAATAGTGGTGACATCAGATGGAACCATAAAAGGATATCATATAGAAAACTTTAACGAACATGAAGAATATAATAAAAATATTTTAAAAAAATATTATGAATATGTAAAAGATGATATATTAGTGACTAAGTCTTTTTAAAAAATAGATATAAGTAATTTAAAAATGTGATAGACAAGTAGAAGCAATATAATTGTTAAAAAATTATGACTAAATTTTGTAAATTGTTTGGGAGAGAATCAGTGGAAGTATTAGTACCTTTTAAAGGATATAGATTTAATAAAAATGTGATAAGTAAATTGAAAAAAATAGATCATAAAACATTAAATAAATTAAAAATAGAAAATAATAAATTATGCGATGTAAATGGAAGTATATCAGATTATATTAATAGTGTGCCAGAAGATATTCAATTAATATATTCTGAAAAACTTGAAAAAGATAAATGTTCTTTTTATTTATGTGAATTTAAGAATAGAAATAATGGTATATCTAAAAAAGGTATTTTAGGATGCATCAACATGGAACACTATATTAGTGGACGAATAAAAAAGCATGAAAATTTAAGAATAGAAAAAATAGAGGATATGGTGAAAAAAATAGATTTATATAATAGTGAAACTGCACCTATATTTCTTATACACAAACATATCGATGAGTTATATAAAATACTAAATATAGTTAGAAATAATAGTAAATGTATCTATAGAATACGAAATAAAAATGATGATTTATATATATGGAAAATAGAAAAAGAAGAACATATAAAGAAAATACAGAACATGATGAAAAAAGTTGACAAGTTTTATATAGCAGATGGACATCATAGAATATATTCTAAAAGTTTATATGGAAAAGAAGACACAATTTTATCATTTATCATGTCCGATAAAGATGTAGAGATATTGGATTACAATAGAGTGGTTAAAGATTTAAATAGGTTAGGAACTAAAGATATAATTAAAAAAATATTAAAGAATTTTCAATTAATCAATAAATCTAATAACATAATATATCCTAAAGAAAAAGGGGAAATAGGAGTATATCTAAATAAAGAATGGTATTTATTTAAAATAAAAAAAGATATACTAAATAGAATAGATAAAATTGAAGATAATTTAGATGTATCAATACTTCAAAATTTAATATTAAATCCTATATTTAATATTAAAGACTGTACAAGAGACGAAAAATTAGAATTTATAGGCGGAAAAGATAGATATACTCTAATAGTACAAGCAGTAGATAAGTACGATGGTATTGGTTTTATTTTATATCCAACAGAAAGAGAAGAATTCTTTGAAATTATAGATAATAATATGATAATGCCACCAAAATCCACATGGTTTGAACCTAAGATACCAGCTGGATTAGTAATTCACAAATATAGATGAAGAAATGGGTGATTATATGCAGGCTATTATATTAGCAGCAGGAATGGGAAAGCGTCTTGGTGATAAAACAAAAAGTAATACTAAGTGTATGGTGAAAGTAAATGGAAAACCATTAATAGATTATACTTTAAATGCTCTTTTAGAAAATGATATAAATAACATATCTATTGTTGTTGGACATAAAAAAGACAATCTTATAGAGTATTTAAATAAAAGATATCCTAAATTAAATATAAATTATATAGAAAATCCTATATATAATAAGACAAATAATATTTATTCTTTATGGCTAGCTAAAGATAAACTAATAGAAGATGATTCTTTAATTCTAGAAAGTGATTTAATTTTCGATAAAGATATAATAAAAGAGATTATTAATTGTGAATATGACAGTTTGGCTGTTCTTGCTCCATTTGAAAGATGGATGGATGGAACAGTTACTATAATTAATAAAGAAAATACTATAGAGAATTTTATATCTAAAAATAACTTTAATTGGAATATAGCGGAAAGTTACTATAAAACAGTAAATATATATAAGTTTTCAAAAAAATTTTCTGAAAAAGTATATATGCCATTTTTAGAAGCATATATGAAAGCAATAGGTAAAAATCAATACTATGAACAAGTGTTAAAAGTTATATCTAATATTGGTGAATTTGATTTAAAAGGGTTAGTTTTAAGTGAAAATAAAAAATGGTACGAAATAGATGATATGCAAGATTTAGATATAGCTGAAACTATATTTGCGGGAAATGAAGAAAAATTAAAAAAACTTCAATTAAGGTATGGAGGATATTGGAGATTTCCTAAACTAAAAGATTTTTGTTATCTTGTAAATCCATATTTTCCAACAAAATCCATGATGGAAGAAATGAAATATAGTTTTGAAACTTTAATATCAGAATATCCATCTGGATTATCGATACAAAATTTGTTAGCAGAAAAAATGTTTAAATGTAAAAATGAATATATAACAATAGGAAATGGAGCAGCAGAACTTATAAAATCTTTAATGGACAAGCTAAGTGGAAACTTTGCAATAACTTATCCTACCTTTAACGAATACCCAAATAGAATTGGAAAAGAAAGAATATATAAATTTATACCTAAAAATAAAGAATTTAAATATACAGTAGATGATATTATCCAAATATCAGATAATGTAGATAATATACTTTTAATAAACCCAGACAATCCAACAGGAAACTATATATCCAAGGAAGAAATGATGCGACTGTTAAAATTTGTAGAAGAAAATAATAAAAGACTTATAATAGATGAATCATTTATAGATTTTGCAGGAGAAAATAAGGTATACACATTAATAGATAATAATATTTTAGAAAATAATAAAAACATGTATGTAATCAAAAGTATTAGCAAAAGTTATGGAGTACCTGGTGTACGATTAGGAATATTGGCGACATCTGATTTAGATACATTAGAAAAAATAAAAAGAGAACTACCTATTTGGAATATAAATTCATTTGGAGAATATTTTACTCAGATATTTAGTAAATATGAAAAGGACTATATAAAAGCATGTAATAAAATATCAAAAGAAAGAGATAGATTCTATAAAGAATTATGTAAAATAGATATATTAAGACCTATATATTCAAATGCAAATTATTTTTTATGCGAAGTTTCTAAAAAATATACTTCTACGGAGCTTACCGAAATTTTATTAGATAAATATAACATACTTATAAAAGATTGTAAAAATAAAATCGGATTTGAAGATAAGGAATATATAAGGGTAGCTGTAAGAGATTATAAAGATAATAATTATATAATAGATAGTATGAAAGAATTATGTAGGTAATAATATGAGAAAGTATAATGTTACAATTTGTGGATTTGGAGCTATAGGTCATTCTATTGCAGTACAAATAGGAAAAAGCAGCGATTTTAATATAAACATACTTACAAAAAATAAAAAGGAGAAAATAGAAAAAATACAAGGATTTTTTAAAGGAGATATTATAGAAACTAAAATAAATGGAATTTATACGAATCCTCTAGATATAATTCCAAAGTCAGATATTATATTAATAACAGTACCAGGATTTATTAGATTAAAAATATTAGAAGAAATAATGCCAAGTGTAAAAAAAGGTTCAATTATAGGATTTATACCAGGAAATGGAGGAATAGAGTGGTCAGTAAAAAAGCTTAGAATTAAAGATATTACTATATTTGGAATGGAAAGAGTACCATATATATCAAGATTAAAGGAATATGGGAAAGTTGAGATAACAGGAACAAGAGATGTGTTGAAAGTAGGATTTATTAATAAAAATTTAGATGAACAAGTTCTTAAATCAATATTGTCAACCATGTTCAATAAAAAAATTGAGATATTAAAAACATATATTTTAATAACCTTAACTACATCAAATGCAATATTACATACATGTAGGTTATATACTATTTTTTATAAGAAGGAAAATAAATTATTCGAAAAAGAACCATTATTTTATAGAGAATGGGATAATAACACATCAAAACTTTTTAAAGCCTGTGATGATGAAATTGTTAGAATTTATAATAAGTTGCGAGATATAGGATTTGCAGAGAATATTAAAAATTTAACTGGACTAATGGATTATTACGAATCTGAAACTGAAGAAGAACTTACAGAAAAGATTAGAAGCATAGAGGCTTTTAAGCCTATAAAGACACAAATGATTAAATGTGAAGATGGATATAAAATAGATTTAAATAGTAGATATATAATTGAGGACATCCCATATGGGTTATTAATTTTTAAAGGAATTGCAGAATTATTAATGATAAATACACCAAATATAGATAAAATAATATATTGGGTACAAGAATTATTAGGAAAAAAATATATAGTAGATGGTAAGTTGTATGATATTGTTGACACGGGATGCCCACAGAATTTTGGAATAAATAATCTAAATGATTTTATTAAAATTATGTAAGTTAGATTCAGAAAACTATATTTTCAAGTAATATATTAACTAATTATTTTTAGTTTATTTAAGTTTATTAAAATGTTAAAGCTAGTAGTTCTACTAGCTTTTTTGTTAAATATATCTAGAGGTGAATTTATGAAAGTTTTAATTAGAGCAGATGGAGGAGAAAAAATAGGGCTAGGTCATATTATGAGGACTTTAGTTTTAGCCAAAGAACTTTTAAACGAGTTTGAAGTAAAATATATATGTATAAGTGAAAATAAATATGCTAAAGGGAGAGATATAGTAAAATCTGAAAATATCGAGGTTATTGAAATAAATGAAGAAAATGAATTAGNNGGCAGTATTAAGAATTTAGATGGTGATATAATTATCGTTGATAGATATGGAATCAACAAAGAATATTTAAGTAGTCTGGGAGAAAAGTTTAAAGTAATTTATATAGATGATAATAATGAATTAGATTATTATCCTGTGGATATTTTAATTAATCAAAATCCACATAGTAAATTTTTTAACTATAATGTAAGAAAAAATACTAAAGTATTATGTGGTGGTATGTATACTCTTCTGAGAGATGAATTTTTAAAAGACTCTCCTATAGAAGTAAAAAAAGATATAAAAGATGTATTAATTACCTTAGGTGGAAGCGATGATTTAAATATCACTGATGAATTAATAAGTGAATTAAAAGAATTGAAGATTAATTTACATGTAATAATAGGACCAGCCTTTAAGTTTAAAGATGATATTAAAAAGTATAATAAAGATAATGTATTTTTATATGAAAATGTTAATATGAGTGAAGTGATGAAAAAAGTTGATTTAGCTATTTCAAGCTGTGGTTCTACACTCTATGAACTTTCTTATTTAGGTATACCTACTTTGGGTATAATTGTTGCTGACAATCAGAAATTATGTGGACAATTTATGGAATGTTTAGGGTGTATTTATTTGAAGAAGCATATAAGAAAAGAACATATATTAAATATTAATTATAATGAAAGACTTATTATGAGTAATAACATGAAAAATTTAATTGATGGTAAAGGAAAGTATAGGATTAAGGAACTTTTAAAGTTATACGATAAATAATATATAAGTGGAAATCTACAAGATTAATATATTTTTACAAATAGTATATAGGAATTAAAAAAGAAGGGAAGTGAATACCGTTTAAACAACGGTTATTTATGATTTTAAATGGAAAAAAAATTGGTGATAGTGAAAGATGTTTTGTTATTGCTGAGATGTCAGCCAATCATCTTCAAGATTATAATAGAGCAATAGAAATAATTAAAAAAGCAAAATGGGCTGGAGCAGATGCAATAAAGCTTCAGACTTATACTCCAGATACTATAACACTAGATTGTGATAATGAGTATTTTCAAATAAAACAAGGAACTATTTGGGACGGGATAACCTTACATAAGCTTTATCAGAAAGCTTATACTCCATGGGAATGGCAGCCAAAATTAAAAAAGGTAGCTGAGAAAGAAGGGTTAATATTTTTTTCATCGCCTTTTGATTATACTGCGGTAGATTTTTTAGAAGAAATGAATGTTCCAGCATATAAAATTTCATCTTTTGAAATAAATGATATTCCTTTAATAGAATATATAGCTAAAAAAGGAAAACCTATAATAATGTCTACAGGGATAGCAAAAATGGGAGATATACAAGACGCAATAGATGCCTGTAAGAGAATGGGTAATAATGATATTGCATTATTAAAATGTACTTCTGCTTATCCATCCCCTTTAGAGGATATAAATTTAAAAACAATTCCTAATATGAAGGATACATTTAAAACAGTAGTAGGACTTTCAGATCATACAATGGGACATGCTGTTGCTATAGGTGCTGTTGCATTAGGTGCAAAAATAGTAGAAAAACATTTAACTTTAAGAAGAACTGATGGTGGAGCGGATTCTAAATTTTCCATGGAACCGGAGGAATTTAAACTTATGGTAGATAGTATTAGAAGTATAGAAAAAGCACTTGGAGAAGTTACATATGATTTAACAGAAAAACAAAGAAATTCTAGAGAACATTCAAGAAGCTTATTTGTTGTTGAGGATATAAAGAGAGGAGACGTATTTACAGAGAAAAATATAAAGAGCATAAGACCAGGGTTTGGATTAGAAAGCAAGTATATTAATGATATAATAGATAGAAAAGCTAGTAAAGACATTAGAAAGGGAACACCTATGTCATTTGATTTGATTGAAAATAGATAGGTAAGACATAATTTAAACTTTATTAATAGATATATTTAATAATTAAATGATTTTTTAGTGAGAAGGTGAAATATTGAATAAGTTTGATATAAATTGCAAAAGTCCTATAAGAGAAATATATTTATCTTATGGAAAACAAAATATAGATGAAGATGATATACAAGAAGTTATTAAAGTATTGAAAAGTGATTATTTAACTACTGGACCCTATGTAAAAATTTTTGAAGAAAATATTGCTAATTATGTTGGCGCAAGATATGCAGTAGCTTTTTCTAATGGAACTGCAGCACTTCATGGAGCATGTTTTGCTGTTGAAATAGAAGAAGGTGATGAAGTTATAGTTTCACCAATGACCTTTGCAGCATCTTCCAATGCAATTTTATATTGTGGTGGAATACCAATATTTTGTGATATAGATATGAATACTGGTAATATGGATGTCAGTAAGATTGAAGAAAAAATCACTTCTAAAACTAAGGCTATTATCCCAGTTGATTTTGCAGGACATTCAGTAGATATGGATGAAATAATGAAAATTGCTGATAAATATAACTTAATTGTTATTGAAGATGGAGCTCATGCACTAGGTGGTGAGTATAAAAATAAAAAAATAGGTAGTGGTGCACATATGACAGAATTTAGTTTTCATCCAGTGAAACCAATAACTACTGGTGAAGGTGGAATTATCACTACAAATGATAAAGAACTATATAATAAGCTTATCAGATTTAGAAGTCATGGTATAACTAGAGATAAAAATTTTTTAATAAATAAAAACGAGGGTCCATGGTACTATGAGCAATTGGAATTAGGTTTTAATTACAGACTTACGGATGTTGGAGCAGCTTTAGGAGTTAGTCAATTAAAAAAGCTAGACAAGTTTATAAAAAGAAGAAGAGAAATAGCTAATATCTATAACGAAGCTTTTAAAGATATAGAAGAAATAGAAATACCTATAGAATATGATTATGCTAAATCTGGATATCATATTTATGTTATCAAACTTAAGCTAGAAAAACTATGTAAAACTCGCAAAGAAATTTTTATAGAGCTTGAAAACAATAATATTGGAGTTAATGTTCACTATGTTCCTGTATATTATCACCCTTATTATAAGGAGTTAGGCTATGATAAAGGGTTATGTAAAGTAGCAGAAGAATTTTATGAAAGAATTATAACATTACCATTACATCCTTCAATAACTAATGAGGAAATTAAATATATAATAAGTAAGGTAAAAGAAGTAATTGAAACTAAATAGTTAATGAGAAAGTAATACAAAAATAAATTTTAAAAATCAATAGATTATATCTATTGGTTTTTTCTTTATGTAAATATTTATTTGCCATCCTCATATAATAAAATAGCTAAAAGTATTTTCTGGGAAATATTACTATATATTTTTGAAAAATATTAATTAATTTCAATAGATTATATAGTGAAATTGAAAAATAAATTAAGATTTTTCCTTTAAAGGAGAAATATCCATAATTGTCAATTCTCAATTGTCAATTATCAATTGCAGAAGGGTGATAGTTTATAAATATTATAAAGCAGTTTTTAATAGATAGAATTGGACCAGACATTGGTGCTACTCATTGGATGATTAGATTTAAGTTACTAAAAAAGTGGTTTATTAAAAATAAGTTTGGATATATAGGAAATAATAGTGATTTAAGACTCTTTGTTACCATTGTAGGAGGAAAGAATATTTATATTGGAAATAATGTAATTTTGAGAGGAGGAACTCAGCTTCATGGTAGCAGCAAGTTAGGAGGTGCCACTATAACCATTGAAAATGATGTTCTTATAGCACCAAATGTTTTTATTACAGTTAACAATCATAATTTTTCTGACACCTCTATCCCTATTAGTATGCAAGGAGGAAATGAAAAAAGTGTTTATATTAAAACTGGAGTATGGATTGGATATGGGGCAATTATACTTCAAGGAGTTACAATAGGAAGAAACTCAGTAGTAGCCGCAGGAGCAGTAGTAACAAAAGATGTACCAGATTACACAATAGTAGGAGGAATACCGGCCAAAACCATTAAAACAATTAAGAATTAAAGATGAAGA
>NZ_DDOV01000110.1 GCF_002341865.1 Clostridium sp. UBA2485
AAAAACCAACCTGTTCTAAATCTTCTACTTCATATCCAGCTACATAAATTCTTCTACTAAAGTACTTTATATAGTTTCTAAACCTGTCCACTATGGATTCTATGGCTACCTTATCACCATCTTTTGCCCGCACCACTAGCTCATTTAAATCATTATACATATTCTATTTTCCCCCTTTAAAAATTTAATTAAAAAGTATAATTTTAAAATCTTCTTATGGAAAAACAATAGAAAGAATTATAGATATTCCTCATTATGAATTGAGAAATATCTATAATTATAAATTAAAACATTTAAGGAAGCATTAATACTTGCCTATAAATTAGGTTGCAGAATAGTACCTTAATATGATTCTTAAGTTACTATATGATTTATTTTAATTAACAATAAGGTAGGGCTTAATTCAAATGATAAGTTGACTTGTATTTATTTCCTATAACTATATTATATTACTTTTTATTACATTTTTCAATAGAAACATATAGAAAAATTACGACAATAAACTTGTCCATATGTTGATAAATAAGGGTTTATGGAGTAACTTGTAGATATTTTAAATCCACCTTACCGGTGGATTTAATTCACAATTCACAATNNCTGAGAAGTTTAAAATTGATTTATTTTTAAAGTAACATAGTCACTTCTTACAAAGAACTAGCAATCCTATTGCTAGTAAAATTAATTAAAGAAATTAGTTTGACTAAAACTAATTTCCTCCTGAATTGTGAATTTTGAATTGTGCATTGTGCATTGTTTTAACCTGTTCCCAGAGGTGGAAATTGTGGGGGAATTTTGTCTTATTTTGTTGTAAAATTTGGTATTATTGTGATATAATTAACTGGTATATTTTATGAATTATTGTATTTTATACAAGTTGTAATTATCTAGGTATGGGAGGGAAAATGTTATGTATGAAGTTATTAAATATGGTTCTGTAGGACTTGCTTTTATATGTATAATTTGTATTTTTATATCTTCAAAAAAGAATTCAAAAAACAAAAATAACTAACAATTTTAAGTAAGTCATCTTGAATCTATTATTTTTCAGATGACTAAAAACAAAGGAGAATTTATGAGTAAAAAAGTATACAATATTTTTGCCAGTATTTTATTGTGTTCATTGCTTTTAGTAGGTTGCTCTAGTGGTAATACTCCTAAATTGGATAACACTTCTAAGAATAATACCTTCTCTGGATCTTATGAGAAGGATATTCAAACTTTCAAATCATCTTTTGTGAAAAAAGCTCCTTCAATTGATGAATACGAAAATTCAACACCTCCACCATATGCTTCAGAAATTGAATATGAATCTGATGGATTAAAGCTTAAGGCATGGGTTTTAAATGACCCAAAGGATGGTTATAAATATCCTGCTGTGGTTTTCATGCATGGTGGATTTTCATTTGATGAAAGTGATTGGGCTGTTGCGGAGGACTATATTGATAGAGGCTATGTAGTTATGACACCTATGGTTCGTGGTGAAAATGGAAACCCAGGTAATTTTGAATATTTTTACGGTGAGGTAAAGGATTGTATTGCTGCTGGAAAATATTTAGCTAGCCTTCCTTATGTTGATGAGAATAATGTATTCTTAATGGGACATAGTGCAGGAGGTTCTCTAGGAGTTTTAGCATCATTAACTGATTCACCATATAAAGCTATTGCCACTAACGGTGCATCATATGGTACAGAAATTTATTTTGAACAAAGAAAAGAACGTATACCATTTAAATATAATAAAGATGAAATACATATACGCTCATCTTATGAGTACGCAAATAGTATAAAAACACCAGTTTATTCCTTCGTAGGTAAAGATGATATAGGAGTAATGTACTTATCAGAAGAATTTGAAAAACAAGCCAAAAAATTTAATTCACCATATAAACTAATATCTATAGCTGGAGATCATAACGAATCCCTAGATGAAGCTATACAGTTAAGTGCAGATATATTTGATTCATATGTGGAAAAGAAATAGTTAATTCAATTCACAATGCACAATGCAAAATTATGGATATTTCTCAGCAGTAGCTGAGAAATTTAAAATTGATCCTGTAGCGGCGAACACTGTTCGCCCCTACAATAAAAAACTAGCAATTGTATTGCTAGTTTTTAAATTTTTTTAAAGAAATTAATTCGTAAAGAATCAATTTCATCCTTAATTGTAAATTTTGAATTAAGCTAAGTCGTGTATTGATTTTTATAAATTTATTAACTTTATAAAAATATTAACTAATATAACTACTGCAATTAAGCTTAGTGAAGATACTAGTAGGATTAATATAAATTTAAAAAATTTACTAATTTGCAGCCTACAAATATTATGATTTATGTATATAGCAGTTACTCCACAAGCTCCACCTATAGCACCGAAGTAAAATAAAACTAAAGGCAGCAAGCATAAAATCTTAGCATACCATTTTAGTGGTTCTGCTACTTGAATTACCTCATTACCAACTTTCAGCCTAGGAATTGGATCTAGGCTGAAAGTTTTATTGTTCCAAGAAGCTACACAATTCTCACCATTATTATTGGTAAGAATCATTTCACGTTTTCCTATCATCTCCACAGGAATATCATCAATAAGTAAACGTGGAGGTTTAAACCCACTCTTCTCAACTTCAACTTTCCTACCTTCAAATCCAGCTAAATCAATTTTATACCTCATAAGCCACCTCTTTATGTCAATATATTTATTTAATTCACAATTCACGATGCACAATTCACAATTGTGGATATTTCTCAGCAGTAGCTGAGAAATTTTAAACTGATCCTGTAGCGGCGAACAGTGTTCGCCACATATTACTACATGTTCAATTATAAGATAGCAAAAACTAGCAATTCATTGCTAGTTAAAAAAAATTCATTTAAAGAAATTATTTTGCTAAAAAATAATTTCCACCTCAATTGTGCATTGTGAATTGTGCATTGTGCATTGACTTAAGTTGTATAATTATTTTACATCATTTAGTAAAGATTTTCAATTTATTTTAAATAAATAATAATAAATTAATTATATGATTGAGAATTCGCTATTGTAAATAAAACACTTATGGATAGTTTTCCTTTATGAGAGAAGTTTTAAGTTGATTCTTTTTAAGCTCATTGTATAAGTTCTTATAAAAAACTAGTAATTGTATTGGTATTAAAAAATTGGTTAGATAAACTAATTTAATTAAAACTGCTTTCTATAATTTCCGACTATTAATAGTCTTAGAGTGTTTTACATTATACAGTAAAAATGCTCTAACTTGTTTTTATTTGATTCCTTTATGTAAGAGAATATTATATTGGTTTATAATTATCATTATATATTGATTTTGAATACATAAAAAAGAGAACTAACCATCAGGTCAGCTCTCTTTATTCTGTTACCTAACACTTTTGCAGTGTAAAGTAATTAATCCTTCTTATGCTTTTGTTCCAGGTGCTTTAGCTTTATTATATGTTTTTATTGCTGCATCTAATGCTCCTGTTGCATCTGTTAAGTCTTTTTCTACTGTTGCTGTTTTCTTATCTTCTGCTGCATTTATCGCCTCATCAAATGTCTTAGCAACGTCTGCTGTTACCCATTCTACATCTGTTTCTACATCTTTACCATCTGTACTTGTTGCAACATCTTTTTTAGCTGCTTTTGCTTCATCAATTTTATCAGCTAAATCTTTTTTTGCTGCCGCAATTTTATCTGCTTCTTCTTTAGCTCCAACTTTATCACTTAAGCTCTTTAAAGCAGTTTCTAATTTTGCTGTAGCATCTGTTATTGCTTTAACATCTGTACCAGCTTTTGCTTTTTCTACTTCTGCTTTTGCATTATTTACAGCAGTTATTTCAGCTGCATCAGCTGTTGCGTCTGCTTTACCTATTAATGCATCAATTTTAGCTAATTCAATATCAGCTGCATCTTTTGCATCTTTTAATGCTGCATCTTTATCATTTTCTGTTTTATTTATTCCAGTAACTTTACCGTTAGTATAAGTTGCATCTTTTGCTAATGCTGCATTTCCAGCTGCATCTTCGATGTATCTTGTTTCTCCATCTTTATGATTTCTAACTGTAATTTCATATGCAGAATCTGCTAAATCTTTTTGTGCAATAATTTCAACTATTAATTTAGAATAATCTGTTTCTGTCTTACCATTAACTTCCTTAGTACCAAAAGTTAAATTATATTTATCTGATTTCACTTCTGAATTACCATTTATACGAGTAATTAATAAATCAGCTTTATATTGCTCTAATCTTGAAGCATTATCAACGTCATGTTTTAACTCTTCAGTGAATGGTATAGTTATTTTGTTACCATTTACTTCATAACGCTCATCTTTTTCTAGCTTAACTTCTGGAGAAAGTTCGTCTGCTATTGCTATACCTGCAGTTCCTATCTCAACAATCTCTCCAGTTGCATTTACTTTCATCTTTCCAACAGCTGATCCTGCTGCAGTTTCCATACCGTCTACTGAATCAATAAATACTTTTAGGTTATCAGTAGCTGTAGTAGCTAATTTATCTTTTAATTTGATAACTACAACATCACTATTGTTTGTTTCCACTTCATCTATAGTAACTTTAGTTCCACCTAATTCAACTTTAAAGTTACTTGCACTAGCTTTAGCTATTGCTTGATTGAATTTAACCTTGATAGTTTTTCTATCTTTAGCTACTGCTGGATCTAATATATCTTTATCTTTATCATAATTATAAGCTATAGCTCCTATCTCTTCAACTAAAGCTACATCGCCTGAATATTGGTCAACTATATTTCCTGCTTCATCTTTTAATCCCATATAAGTTAATACTCTTGTATTTCCTTTTCCTTGTCCGCCAAATATTAACTTAGTATCTTTGTTAAGATATTCTGGGAATACTAATTTTACTCCCTTACCACCTTGAATTATAGTAATTTCTGTATCACTTGGTAGTGCACGCTTATGTCCTTTAGTTGTAAGATCATCTTTATCATCTACAATTGTAAGTACATAGTTGCTTGGATTTGCTAAAGTTGAAGCATCCATTTTCTTATCAAATGTTAAAACTACAGTTCTTTCTTTTTCACTTACTGAATAAGAAGGTTTTTTTGGTGAAGTTGTATCTGCTGCATCAATTGTACCTTCGTAATCTAACATAACATTTTGTAGGTAAGTTGAATCTTTAACTCCAGAAATCTTTATAGTGTTCTTTCCTGCTGGAAGTGCTTTATATAAATCAAGCTCTACAATATTCTTTTCAGCACCATAGCTAACTTTGTCAATACCTACTAATTTACTATCTTTATCTTTTATAGTAAAGTATTTAGCATCTAATGAATCCTTATGGATGATTTTACTAAATTTAACTGTTACTTTATTTTTTGCTGTATTAACACTAACACTCTTAACCTTAGGTCTTTCTTGGTCTACTTCTGGTTTAACTTTGAATGATGTTTCTGTTATCTTATTGTCGCTATAATCTTTAACGTCTTCGATATACATTGTCATTTCATAGCCTGGAAGTCTATTGTCACCTTCAAAATAGAACTCATAAGTTGTTCCATTTATTTTCTTATAGTCATCAGCTTTTACTTTCTTATCATCAGATTTTTTATAGTAAAGATTTGATGCTTTTACTGTGTCTGGATCAACATCTTCACTGAAAGTTATTTTCACTTTTTCTAGTGTAGCAACAACTTTCTCTACTTTTGGAGGTGTTTTATCTTCAACAACTGTGAATTTATGCTCAGAAGCTAATGATTTTAATGTTGCATAATCTTCTACACCTTCAACAGATAATTTATAATCTCCTGGTTTTAAAGAATTCTTTTCATATGGAGTTAATATTACTTCTCTTCCTTCATTTTTAACATCACCATAGAATGATTTTCCATCTAACTTAAAGTTGTTTGAATTAACTTTGTTTATTGGTTCATTAAATACAACTTTAATTGCTTTAGTTCCTAAAGACTTAACTTCTTTAACTTCTGGTAATGTATTGTCAATTGGAGTAAATTCATAATCTTTAGCAGTTATTTCTTTATCTCCAGCTATTATTGAATCTACTGTTAATTTGTATTTATCTTGGTTTTTAAGACTTCCATCTACTGTTATTACAGCAGTTCTTCCATCTTCTGATAACTCAACGCTCTTTATTGTAGCTTCTTTATTTAGTGAGTAGTTAGTTTTGTCTTCAGCTGAATCTCTGTCAACTTTCATTCCAAATGTAACTACTACTTCTCTTAAGTTAGTTGCTTTTACTGAAGAAACTTCTGCTTTGTCAACTACATCTTTAACTCCTAGAGCTGTCATTAAATCTTTAACAGTGCTAGTATTGATTCCGCCACCAACTTCATAAACTGTAGCAACTTCGCCTTGTCCTTCTAAGAATTTCTTTTGTCCATCTGCTAATTTGCTTCCAGCTAATACTATTGGAGCTCCTTCTTTACCAGCAACTGGACCTGCTGCTAATGCGTCAACTAATTGGTTTTCTTGAGCTGCGCCATCTTTAGCAACATATACTGATTTAACTTGTTTATCGCCGTAGAATTTTTTCATTACTTCAGCGTTAGTTTCATTTCTGTTAGCTCCGCCAAGTCTTTCTGCTTTTAAATCGCTTTTGATTGAGTCAGCAACAACAGCACTTCCTCCAACAACTACAGCTTCTTTGTCTTTAGCAGCATCTTTAACAGCTCCTAAATCTTTACCATTTGTAAGTAAGATAGCCATGTTGTTTTCAGCAGCTGGTGCAGCAACTGATAATGCGTCTGCTAATCTTCCATTTAATCCGTTAACAACAGCAACTTTTTTAGCATCTAATTCTTTAGCTACTTTTGCTGATGTTTCAAATCTGTCAACACCAGATATTCTTTCTACTTTTAATCCAGCTTTTTCTAATTCAGCAACAACTGCTTTAGAAACTACGCCTTCTCCACCTACTACAAATACGTTTTTAGCTCCTAATTTTTCAATTCTTTCTTTAGTAGCTTTTGTTAATTCTCCAGCATCTGTTAAAAGAATTGGAGCATCTTTTAATTTTGCAAGTGGTGTAGCTGCTAATGCGTCAGCCATAGCTAAAGCGTTAACTAAAACTACGTTGTCAGCCTTTTCCCATTTTTCACTTACTTTTACAGCTGTTTCGTATCTGTTGTTTCCAGCTAATAATTTTTTCTCGATTGTCTCTTTTGATTCAACAGCGAACACGTTAGCGCTCAATGTTGTAAGAGTAGCACCAAGTAATAGTGTTGAAATAACTCTTGAACTTTTTTTCATCTTTTTACTCCCCTTTTCTTTTTAGTAAATTCATTCTGTCTAATGCTAGCTTACGCTTCTCTCAGCATTTTATAGAACATTTCCTTCTTTAGTACATTCACTACAAGATACTTAAATTCATCTCGTCTGCGATCCTTACCATATCTTCTAATGTATTAAGGTATGTTCCATAATTATACTGAGGTGCCTCAGCTGCATTAGAGCTTTGCATGTATAATTTACATATTAATAATTAACAAAGTTAATTTTTAACCAAGTTAATTTTAAACTAAATTAAAATCCCCCATGATATTAACAAAGTTTTATGGATTTTTTCTTTCCATAGAGTATACGTTTATAGTATAATAAAAGTTACCAAGTAATTATTTTTTTAATGAAGATTTAATCTTTGCTTGATTATCTCTTTATTAAAATTTTCATCTTTTTATTTTTCTATGGAATATTTTATCCGTAAACTTGCACTACCTTTAATATAAAAATATTGCAGTATTTTTATATTTAGACATTTTATCATGCTAGGATATTTTCTATCCGTTATTGGATAGTCACTATCTACAAAAAGATAGCTGTGCATTTATTTACTATTACGGATAAGATATTCTCTTTTTTTCTTCTTTTTCCTTTCAACTTTTTTTATATTTTTTTATTTTTTTTGTCTTTTTTCATTGTTTTTTATTTTTTTAAATTTCATACAACTTATCTAAAAATTATGGTAAATGTACCATAATTTAACCGACAAATTTTGCGTTTTTTCTACAATTATGTAATAATTGCAAAATAATTTGTAATTCCTTCAATTAACTTTTTATAAATCCTTGAATAATTAGGCTTAAACTAGTATTTAACTTATAAGAATTAAAAGTTTTTAATTCTTATCAATTTTATTTTAAAATTTTCTAAAAAGTTTATTTTTAATTAAAAATTCATTATATTAAATGCTAACCTTTACCATATATATTATTAATTAACTAATTTTAGAACTTCTACAGTAGCCATTATTGGATTTTTATATCCTTTTACTCTTCCAAAGAAAATTTTTTTTCCTTCTCTATGAGTTTCCACAATAGTTGTTCCTTTTCCGGTGACATCATACCAAACTACTTCTCTATATACATTTTCTCCATCTTCAAGAATAGCTTGTACTTCATCAGGTAATATATAGCTTTCTTCTGGTTTTAAAGTTACTCTTATATCCTGTATAGAAGTTATATCCTCTTCTACTGAAAAAATTTTAGTTATTTTTTTATTAGAATCTTTTTCTTTACCAATATATTTATATTCACCGAGATAAGTGGTATCTATATAGGTAGTTTCTTCTCCCTTAGGATTGTACCAAGTAAATTCTTTTCCTTCATAAACTTTAGGCAGAGATATATCGTAATTTACTAAAAGTTTTTCTACATCATCATCACCTTTAGTAAGTAATGTTATGTTTTTTTCTCCCTGTGGTGATACTATCTTAACTTCCTTTGGAAATGCATTTAATGCCTTTGCTCCTACCACAAACATAAGTATGACTATAAAAGTTAAAAATTTATTACCTTTCATATGAAACCTCTCCTTTTTACAATTGACGATGGACATTCAGCAATTGAAAATTGACAATGGACTATGGACAATTGTGGATATTTCTCAGCGGAAGCTGAGAAATTTGGAATTGATTCTTTTTGAAGTTACACAGTAACTTCCTATAAAAAACTAGCAATAAAATTGCTAGTGAAAAAATTGTTTAAAGAAATTATTTTTCTAAAAAATAATTTCAACCACAATTGTCAATTGTCCATCCTCACTTCTCCATTGATTAAATTCTCCATTGTTTAAGTTCTATTAATAAATATTACCATTATTTTACAGTAATATTCCACTGTAAAATTTAAATTCCTTCATAAAGGAGAAAAGTTTTTAATTTTTTTAAAAATCTAAAGCAAAATAAAAACTAACAATTATATTGCTACATATTAATTATCAACTATCTAACTGTAGTGCAAAACAGCATTCACCATAATATTATTAAATTATGACATATACAAAAGTGGCGAACAATGTTCGCNNCAGAGGTGAAAAAACTAGCAATCATATTGCTAGTTTAAAGGTTCATTAAAGAAATTATTTTGTTCAAAAATAATTTCAACCTTAATTGTGCATTGTGAATTTTGAATTGTGAATTATTTAAAACATTCTATTCATAAAAGCATTTCGTAGAAATAAATTCATTATAAATTCTAATAAATAATTGTTTATTATTATATTTAACATATAGCCTAAAGATACTATATAAATTATTCTGTCTTTATTTACTCTTAAGCTGTTAACTAATCCTAGAGTTATTGATACAAAGAAAGCTACCATTAGTGTAGCTAGTATTGCTACCATAAATACAAAGTTAGCATTGATTAATATTAGTAGAAATAATATTAAATATCCTACGGTATAATACACTAGTGATGAAGTTACAATTTTAAATATATCCATATAAGTGTTTTTGCTTCTAAATATTTTACACATTATATAAATACATAATGTTATCAATAGAGCAAATATTATCATGGAAACTAATGAAATACAAAATATGCTACCTCCACTTAAAATTTTACTGTTTTGTATCTGATTTGCAAGGCCACTGAAGCCGTAAGGCATTCCTCCATATAACATACCTTCTCCAGCAGTAGTAGCGTTTAAAGAGGCTACTAGACGATTAATTACCACTCTTACCATACCTACTGAAAATAATGAATTTATTATTGATATAATTCCTAATAATATCCAAGTAGTACCACTGCTAAGCTTTTCTGTAATCCCCTTCATTGTTTCAAAAGGTCTTGAGAACATTCCCTTTACCAAATTTAAAATACTATACTTTTCTTCTAAATTCTCCTCTGGTGTATAACTCTCAAGTTTTATTTCCTCTTGAAAAGTTTCTTCATTAGTAGTTTCAGTGTTAACTTCAGTATTTTCATTGTTAGCTTCATTCTTTTCTGTATTTTCATCCACAGAAGAATCTTGTTCTAGTTCCTTACCACATACCTTACAGACGCTTATATCTTCATCATAGTGTATGTCACAGTTTTTACAACGCTTCATTTTACTTCCTCCTTATTTTTAATACTTAATATAATTGTAACCTACATAATTATAGTTACATATATTCTTTGCAAAATATTCTTATTTTATAAACGTTAACTTAATTCAATTCATAATTCACAATGCAAAATTCACAATTGTGGAGATTTCTTTTTGAAATTAGCAAGTAACTTCATATAGAAAAACTAGCAATGAAATTGCTAACTAAAAATCAATTAAAAAAATTAGTTTAATAAAAACTAATTTCAACCATAATCCTTCATTTTTCATGCTTAATTCTTAATTATTATAGTTTCTCCATAGCATTAGTTAAATTTATTGGTTCTTGCTCCAAATCATACTGCACCCTTAAACAATTGAGAATTGACTATTGACAATGGACAATTATTGATACTTCTCTTCTATAAGAGAAGCTTTAAATTGATTTCTTTTATAAGAAGTTATGTAATAACTTCTTATAAAAGATACTAGCAATTGTATTGCTAGTAAAAAGAATCAGTTAAAGAAATTAGTTTGGATAAAACTAATTTCAACCTCAATTGTCAATTCTCAATTTTCCATTCTCCATTGCCTTACGCTGCTATGTTCTTCTTATTAGAAATATGCTTTTTATATGGTAGCTTTTTATATATTAGCCAGTAGGTTATTCCTACCATTATAGCTCCACCTAACATATTCCCTAGGGTTACTGGTAATAAATTATGTGCTGCTCCCTTTATTGTTAAGTTAGATAATTTTTCTGGAGTTACATGAGATGCTTCTACAAATAATGCATTACCTTTTGCAAGTAAACCTATTGAAAAATAATACATGTTTGCTACGCAGTGTTCAAATCCGGCTATAACAAATACGAAAATTGGTATAAAACCCATTAATACTTTTCCTGGCACTTCTTTTGCTGCATATGTACCCCATACACTAAGACATACTATTATGTTGCATAAAATTCCACTAAAGAATCCTTGAGATAATGTAAGGTTTGTCTTTGTAGCTGCAACCTTTATGGCATATCCCCCAACTACTCCTCCATTTAACTCAAGTAATCCTGCTCCATATACAAGTCCTGCTATTATTGCTGCTCCTATAAAATTACCTATATAAACTAAGCTTAAGTTTCTTATCATATCTCCAATAGATATTCTCTTTTGTGCCACTGCTACTGATAATAAGCAGTTTCCAGTAAATAACTCTGCTCCACATACCAAAACAAATACTAATCCCACTGGGAAAACTATACCGGACATAACTTTTTGTAATCCGAAATTAGTTATGCTATGTGAAGCCACCGCTGATCCGTATGCTCCTAACGCTATAAATACTCCTGCCAACATTCCAAGAAGCAATGTCTGAGATGTACTATTTTTAGCTTTTTTAACCCCCATTTCTTCAACATACTCTGTTATCTCTAGTGGTGATAACATCAACTTTTCCATTTACTTGCCCCTTTCACTTTACCCTTCTAAAGCATGCTTTCAACACGTTTAAAGGTTTTCATAATCATTATATTAAACAGCACCGTGATTATTATATTTTAGCTTTAGGGGGAAGTCAAGGTTATACAATTGAGAATTGAGAATTGAAAATTGACAATGGACAATTGTGGATATTTCTCAGCAAAGGCTGAGAAATTTAGAATTGATTCTTTTTGAAGTTGCACGGCAACTTTTTATGAAAAAAACTAGCAATTGCATTGCTAGTTAAAAATTAGTTAAAGAAATTAATTCTTTAAGAATTAATTTCCTCCTTAATTGTCAATTGTCCATCGTCAATTCTCCATTGTTTAAGTTGTCCATAGTCAATTTTCCATTGACTAAGTCCTTAATTGGCTAAATTTTCTTTTGTTGTTTTTACTATAGAGTTAAGGATTCTACATATTTCATTACATTCTGTTAATAGATGCCTTGCTTCTTCTGTTTCTAAATATTTTGTTTCTATTAATAGTTCTAGCCAATATTCTGATTCTCTTGCTTCTTTAAGAGATAAGTTCATTTTTGATAAAAAGTCTTTTTTACTTTGTGCTTCTAATGCTTCTTTTATATTTGCACCTATACTTGTACCTGATTTTAATAATTGTTTTGATAAAATAAACTCTTTTTTCTCCTCACTTAAATAGGAAATACTATACATTATACAATTGAGAATTAAAAATTGATAATGGACATTCAGCAATTGAAAATTGAAAATTGACAATTGACAATGGAGAATTGCGGATATTTCTCAGCAAAGACTGAGAAATTTAGAATTAATCTTTTTTTGAAGTTACACAGTAACTTCATATAAAAAAACTAGCAATAAAATTGCTAGTTAAAAATTGATTAAAGAAATTATTTTGTTTAAAATAATTTCATCCTTAATTGTCAATTGTCCATCGTCAATTCTCCATTGATTAAGTTCTCAATTGTCAAAACCATTGTATATTATATATCTGCAGCTCATCTAGTTGCAGGTAGTCTGTTATGAATTCTTTTGGGAAGGTTTTAGCTAGTATTTGTTTGAATTTTGTTAACTTCTCTTCCGCTGGTTTTTCTAGGTCTTCTTCTTTGTATTCTGTTTCTGTGAAGAAAGTTCCTTGAACTTTATAAGCAGTTTCATGATTTACTACATATAGATTGTTTTCTTTATCTAATTTTAAGTTACCGAATACAGTTGGTGGTAATTCTGTTTTCTCTATATTAGAGATTTTATAGTCTTTATTAAAATCTGCGCTATATATGCAATCTTTTACCTCACCAGTTTCTAGGTTTAAGGAAAATGTTTTAAATACTATTTTGCTATAGTCTTTTGAAATTACAGCATCTTGTATTTGCTCTTCATTGTTTTCCATCTCATATATTAATTTATCATTTATATATAGATTAGATTTATGGTTAGGATCATTTCTTTTAGTTTTACTATATAGTAGTTCTTGACCATCATTATATATTCCCATTAAAATACCTTTGACAGAATTTACTTGCTTTTTAGAATTTATATCATATATTCCATAAGATAATACAGATGGATTTATATGAGCTGTAACTAATATATGCTCATCATCTAACCATTTAATCTCTGTTATGTTTTTTAAATCTTCATCTTCTATATCTATAACATCTATTTTTTCTTTTTTTATATTTTGAATCACAATTTGTGAATTATTTATCGTATTTTGATCTTGTTGAAATTTATAGGCTATATTTTTATGATTAGGACTTAGAACAAGTAATTCTTTTCTTTTACTTGGATCTCCTATTACTTTTATTACTTCTTTCTTTTCATCATAAATGTATATATTGTTGTTTCTTTCAAAAACAGCTTTTAAATGTGCTTTTTCCGTCAATTTAACTTTGTTATCATCTTTCTTATCACAAGCATATAATAAGCAGGAAGCTAACACGACAAAAAGCAATAATAAATTAACAAACTTCTTACTTTTACTTCCTTTCTTAACTAGCATTTCCTCTACTCCCTTACTCATACTTTTCCTACATCACGAGAATAATTATACTCCTTAATATATACGTCTATCAATACAGAAAGGTTTTATTTAAGCTAATTTTAATAATAAAAGTTATATAATTGAGAATTAAAAACTGAAAATTTGACAATTATAGACATTTCTCAGCAGAAACTGAGAAATTTAAAATTGATTCTTTTTTAAGTTACACAGTAACTTTTCTATGATAAAATTTAGCAATTGTATTGCTAATAAAAAAATCTATTTAAAGAAA
>NZ_DDOV01000109.1 GCF_002341865.1 Clostridium sp. UBA2485
CTGATTATAATAATTATGTAGCATATGCTACTAATAGAGATAATGGAAAATTAACAGGATCATATAATGCTCCTTCAGCTGGAAGATATTATCTAGTTGTGTACAAGTTCTCTGGAACAAGTGGATCCTATACTATTGATGTTAAAGGAGCTTTATCTTCTAAGGATAATTCTCCAGTAGACACAAATGATACCTTTAGAACTGTAAATGGACCTATACTTTCGAATACAATTACTAAAGGAACGCTTGATGAAAGTAATGAAAAAGATATTTTCTACTTTGATGTTACTTCAGCAGGAGAAATTGATATTGCAGTAAATAATGAAAATGCCATAGGAATGAATTGGATGATTTATAGTGAATCCGATCATAATAATTGTGTAGCCTATGCTACTAATAGTGACAACGGAAAATTAACAGGATCATATGATGCTCCTTCAGCTGGAAGATATTATTTAGTTGTATATAAGTTCTCTGGAACAAGTGGATCCTATACTATTGATGTTAAAGGGCCCCTATCTTCTAAGAATAAATAATTTTATATAATAAACAAGAGAAATTTAACTTCTCTAATTTTAGTTAAATTTATATTTTATAAATCCAGAGAAGTAAAAAGTGATGGTATTATTCCATCACTTTTTTTAGAATATTACAAAATGAATAAAGAAAAGTTATAGAGGATAAAATTATGCTTTTGAAATATTTATTTCCCAATAATAATTTCACCCCTACCATCATCTTTAGATTTAATTTCTTTTGCAACTTCAGATGGAGATTTTAATTTGCTTATATCTTTTACATATGTTGAATCTTCCCAGAAAGGCGTATCCATACCTCCCATATATACTGCAGTTATCTTTATGTCTTTATCTGCAAGTTCTTTTTGAAGACTTTCTGTAAATCCTCTAACTGCAAACTTACTTGCGGAATATATGGTTTCATTAGCTTTTCCTCTTAATCCTGCTGTAGATATTATATTTAATATTTTTTGATTTATACAAGGGAGTAGCTTTTGTGTAACTAGAATTGTTCCCTTAATATTTACGTTTATCATAGTATCCATCTCACTTATAGTAAGTTCTCCTAGAGGTCCAAAGAACCCTACTCCTGCATTATTTATTAAATAATCTATAGTAATATGATTTTCACTAATATACTTTCCTAACTCTTCTACAGATTTAGGGTTGCTTATATCACAAGTAACATATTCTGCTGTTGCCCCCATTTGAATAATTTCATTTAATATTTTCGCTAGTTTTTCTTTATTGCGACCAACTAATATAATATGATTTTTATCTTCGCCATAACATTTGGCAAGTTCTGCTCCTAAGCCACTTCCAGCTCCTGTAATCAAAATTTTTTTCATAGTTTATCCCTCCATTTACAAACTTTTAGTAATAAATTAATCATATAAATCTTTAGCTAATTTTTCTAATCTATCTCTATCTAAAATTTTTATAATATTTCTTTTCCTATATATAATTTTTTTATCCATTAAAGAATTAATAGTTCTAATCAAATGCCTATAACTAGTTCCTAATAATTCAGCTATATCATTTAATTTAAAAATCTCAATTTCATCCGAATTTTGATTTGAATTTTCACTATCATAGCTTAATGCTAAAATATAACTTGCTAATCTTTCTTCCAAAGGATATGAAAAATTGTGCATACTAGAATCTGAACTTGTACTTAATTTATATGAGAATATTTTAGATATATATTTATAAAAATTAATATCATCATTAGCATATCTTCTCATATCATCAAAAGATATCACTATAAACAATGCATCATCTAAGCACTGAACATTACAGGTTGGTGGTTTATTTCCTATAAACTCTATGTCCCCAAGAATTTGTAATGGATTATAGAATCTTAATGATAATGCTTTACCATTTTTAGAGATTGTATATATCTTAACTGTTCCTTTAACAAGAAAATAAAGATGTTCTATATCTCCATTAGACATATAAACATGTTCTTCTTTGTGAAATGAATACAACTCCATATAATTTGTCATATCATTTTAAAATATTTTATCTATATCAAATTTTTTTACGTAATGCTTTATATCTTTTCTGTTATCAATTTTAATCATTACCATCACCATTTCTATATTATATTAAATAAAAAGCTCTTAAAATGACATATGTCATTTTTCTATGACTCTTAATATATATTTTGCATTATTATTAGTGTAATAAAAGATTTTATTATATTTGTTTCACAAATAATAAATTACCAAATAGTATTAACAACTATAATACCAAAGAATCTGTTATATGAATAAATTTAAAAGTAATAGAAAAATATCTGTTAATACTATGATTTAAGGATATATTATTAGATATAATAATACTAATATCACTTTACAAAAATATATTACAACATCGGCATTCTCAAGATATTTAAACATATTTTTATGTAAAGAAAGATAATTATTTAATGTTTTAACCATTAATTTATTGCAAATACTAATCATAGAACCAAACACTCTTCTTTATACTTATTGTTTGTGCATGATTTATTGTTTGGTTCATTGCATTTTTTGATAGTCATTTTTGACTATTTGTAAAGTAATGTGGTATTAATAAACTTATGTTTTTGTGATAATATTATTATAAGTTTAACTAACGAATAAAACTATTGAAAGGAACTAAGGCATTTTCAAAAATAACTAGTCATTAACTAGTATTTTATATTATACTCCGTCAAAATTTACTATCAGTATGTCTTTTATCTATAAGAAATAGATGGTAAATCTTTGATTAATTATTTTAATGCCTAAAAGGAAAGAAAAATGAAATATCGTGAAAGTATTAAAAAATCAAAAAGAATAATTATAAAAATTGGTACGTCAACTTTAACTTATAGCAATGGGAACATAAACTTAGGAAGAATTGAAAAAATAGCTATGTCAATATCTGACTTAATAAATAGTGGGAAAGAAGTAATCCTTGTAACATCTGGAGCTATAGGTGTTGGAGTAAGTAAAATGCACCTAAAGAAAAAGCCAAAAACTATTAAAGAAAAACAAGCGGCAGCATCTGTAGGTCAAGTGGCACTTATGAATATTTACAGCAAATTGTTTGGAGAATATGGCTATTCAGTAGGTCAAATACTTCTAACAAGAGATAATATAGAAAGTGAAAGAAGCAGAAACAATGTTGTAAACACCTTTGAAACTTTGCTAGAAAGTAGAATAATTCCAATAGTAAATGAAAACGATAGTGTATCTATAGATGAAATTGAAAATGTATCTAGATTTGGAGATAATGACAACCTAGCAGCAATAGTTTCTACTATCGTGAATGCAGACCTTTTAATAATATTATCAGATATCGATGGATTTTATGACTCTAATCCAAGAACAAACAAGGATGCAAAGTTTATAAAAGAGGTAAAATCTATAACTGATGAAGTAGAAAGTTTTGCAGAAGGTGCAGGAAGTAAATTAGGTACAGGCGGCATGGAAACTAAAATACATGCAGCAAAACGTGTAACCGATAGTGGTACAAATATGATATTAGCAAATGGAAAAGACCCAAGCATACTTATTGATATATTAAATGGAGAAGAGGTAGGAACTTTGTTTCTTGGAAAAGAAATATAAATAAAATATAAAGGGGGTAGATTTAGATGAAAGAGTTAATTTCAAAAGGTAAAAAAGCAAAAGAAGCTTCGTACATATTATCAAATAGTTCAACAAATGAAAAAAATAAAGCCTTAAATGAAATGGCAAAAGCCTTATTAGAAAATTCTAAGGACATAATAGAAGCAAATAAAATTGATATAGAAAATGCAAGAAATAAGGGAACATCAGAATCAATGATAGATAGATTGCTTCTAAATGAGGATAGAATCAAAGGAATGAGTGGTGGCTTAGTACAAGTATCAGGGCTAGAAGACCCTATAGGCGAAGTAAGTTCAATCGTAATTAGGGCAAACGGATTACAAATAGGAAAAAAAAGAGTGCCTCTAGGAGTAATAGGAATAATATATGAGGCAAGACCAAATGTTACTTGTGATGCAGTAGGATTATGTTTAAAATCGGGAAATACAACAATATTAAGAGGTGGAAGTGAAGCTATAAACTCCAACAAAAAAATAGTAGAAGTATTAAAGGGAGCACTTGAAAAAACTCAATTACCAGTAGAGTGTATCCAATTAATGGAAGATACAAGTAGAGAAACTGTTAAAGAAATGATGAAGTTAAATGAATATATAGACGTGCTAATACCAAGAGGAGGAGCAGGATTAATAAAATCAGTAGTGGAAAATGCCACAGTACCAGTAATAGAAACAGGAACAGGAAACTGTCACGTTTATGTTGATAAAAACTGCGACTTAGAAATGGCAAAAGAAATAGTTATTAATGCAAAAACTACTAGACCAGCAGTTTGCAACTCTGAGGAAAAATTACTTGTTCATGAAGATGTAGCAAAAGAATTTATTCCAGTAATAGTAGAAGAATTAAGAAAAAGAAAAGTAGAAGTCAGAGGAGATAAAAATTCTATAGAAATAGTAAATAATATAATATTAGCAGATGAAGAGGATTATTATAAAGAATATCTAGACTACATAATTTGTATAAAAGTAGTTAAGAACATAGATGAAGCTATAGCTCATATAAATAAATACGGCTCAGGACATTCTGAAGCCATAATAACAAAAGACTATGATAATGCTCAAAAATTTCATCAACGTGTAGATGCAGCAGCAGTTTATGTAAATGCTTCCACTAGATTTACTGATGGAGAGGAATTTGGGTTTGGAGCAGAAATAGGTATAAGTACTCAAAAACTACATGCAAGAGGTCCAATGGGACTTAAAGAACTTACTAGTAATAAGTATATAATATTTGGAAATGGTCAAATAAGGTAATGATTAAGTAGTGAAAGAAAATAATTAATATTATTTTCCTCACTACTTTTATTTTATTTAGTACATACTTTCAATTAATTCTGATAATTTAATCAAGCCTTTTACCAATTCATCAGGTGAAGCATAGGAATAAGAAATACGTATATGCTGGTTTTTTGAAAAATCATATATGCTTCCAGGAGTTATTAGAAGTTTTTCCTTTAAAGCTAAGTCAAATAATCTATCCGTTGAAATATTTTTGTTAAGCTTTAACCAAATATAAAATCCTCCAGCAGGTACATTCCAAGTAGCGATATCTTTAAAATGAGATTCTAGTGTATGTAAAACTAAATCACGACGCTCTTTTAAATTTTTTCTTAGAATGAGTAAATGCTGATCGTAAAGTCCGCTTTCCAGCAATTCTGCCAATGCCCATTGTGAAAGAGAACTTGATCCATAATCTGTTTGCATTTTTACATCTCCTAGACGCTCTACGATAGATTCAGGTCCAGCTAGCCAACCTATACGAAGGCCTGGTGCTAGGGATTTTGATATACTTCCCATATATAGAACTATACCGTTTTTATCATGAGCTTTTAACGGGTGAGGAGGAAGTTCATCTATCCATAAATCTCTATATGCATCATCTTCTATGATTGGTAAACGGTTATTTTTACACCAATCTAAAAGCTCCATACGCCTTGCTTCTGTCATAACTATACCAGTTGGATTATGAAAAGTGGGTATGGTATATAGTAAAGGTGTTTCTTTTAGATAGCGATTTCTATCTAGAGCCCAAGGAGTAATACCACTGCTATCCATAGGAACTCCACTAAGCTTCATTCCTGCAGATTGAAAAATATGTAGTGAGTTTAAGTAAGATGGAGATTCAACAAATACCGTTGAACCTGGTCGTAGCATACATACTGAAATTAATTGTAAAGCCTGCAATGAACCAGAAACAATCAGTATGCAAGATGGTGGTACATATATCCCATACTTTGTTAAGTATTGACTCAAAACTTTTCGCAGCTCAAGAAGACCAAGAGGGGCTAAATAGTTTAAGTCATATGCTCTTTCAGGTAATTTTCGTAAGACCTTATCCATCATATCACGAGGGAATAAATTAGGTGACAGTTCACAAGTACCAAGTCGTGTGATACCATCAACAAATTCCATCTTGTTTATAGTTTGAATAGTAACAGAGTTGGATTTATGTATGCTGGAATCAATATAGTGCTGCCAGTTTGGTGGAGAAGTAGACAGTAGCAAAGACCAAGTGTTATTAACAATTGTAGTGCCATGTCCGGATTTACCTTCTAGGATTCCAAGAGAGGTTAACTCTTCTAAAGCCGCAACTATAGTGCTTCTATTAACATCAAACATTTTTGCAAGTTCACGTTGAGAGGGAAGCTTATTACCAATAAGCCAGTCGCCTTTAGAGATCTTATTACTAATATAGTTAACAATTTGTTTGAAAATTGGAATATTACTGGTTTTATCAGGTTTCCATTCTATATTTACTATATTAGATGTTCTATTTTTCATGCAATTGCCTCCTTATATATTCAAATAATGTTCTTTTCGATCACTCCCATTATAACACTTGGTTGGTTTGACATTCAATAAATGGATGGATACAGTATTAAAACCTTTCAGTATAATAAAAGAAAAATAAGAAAGGTTAGGTGATAACTATGCGTATAAATGATTTTAAACTGGAAGTATTCTTTGGAAAGCATGAATTCTCAGCTCCATATTTATTGACTCAATCAGATTGTGAGTCAATGTCTGTAAAAGAACTATTAGCTCTTGAGCCTGGGGCAGAAGAAGGATTGTTAAATGGATGGTTAGGATATACTGAAGTTCCTGGAAGTCCAGAACTACGAAAAGAAATCTCAAAGCTTTATAAAAATATTAATTCAGAAGAGGTCATTGTTCATGCTGGTGCGCAAGAACCAATATTTAATTTTTTGAATGTGTGTTTAGAACCTGGGGATCATATGATATGCCAGTTTCCAATATATCAATCTCTATATGAGGTAGGTAATGCTATTGGATGTGAAGTGTCCAAGTGGTCACTTAAACAAGTAAAAAATGGTTGGTCTATAGATTATGACGAATTAGAAAAAATGATTAAGCCAAATACAAAGCTAATTTGTGTTAATAGTCCAAACAATCCTACAGGATATATATTTACAGAAGAAGAAATGAGAAAGATTGCCGACATTGCTCGTAAGCATGATATATATGTATTCTGTGATGAGGTATATAAAGGTATTGAACTAGACGGGGTTAAACGACCATGGTTTGCAGATATTTATGAAAAAGCTATATCCCTTGGGGTAATGTCTAAAGCATATGGTTTAGCTGGACTTAGAATTGGTTGGATTGCAACAAAAGATAAAGAAATCCTTGAAAAGATGATAAAGATGAAACACTATACTAGTATTTGTTGCAGCAGTACTGCTGAATATCTTGCAACTGTTGCTTTAAAGCATAGTGATGAGATTTTAGAGCGAAATCGTAAGATCATTGAAGGAAACCTTGAAATAGCAGATAAATTTTTTGAAAAGTATGCTAATTTATTTAAATACAACAGACCAGATGCAGGGCCTATAGCTTTTCACAAAATGAATATTAATATGCCAATAGGAGAATTCTGTGATAAATTGGTTGAGGAAAAAGGAGTATTACTTCTACCAGCAGATATATATGCCTTTAAAGATAATTATTTTAGGATGGGATATGGTCGAAAGGATTTTGAAACTAATTTAAAAGTTTTTGAAAATTACTTAATTGAAAAGAAACTTGTGTAGGTAATTAGTATGAAAACGTTGCTACTTAATCAGAAAGAAGTAAAGCAAATATTAAATATGACAGATGCTATTGCTGCAGTAGAAGAAGCATATAAGGACTTTAATAGAAAATTGGTAGTTCAGCCACCAATTCTTTCTATTGATGTACCAGAACATAATGGAGAAATGGATCTAAAGGCTGGGTATTCAAAGTCCACAGAGATGATTACTGTTAAAGCTGCAGTTGGTTATTGGGATAATCCAAAGTGTTATAAATTACCTACACTTTTAGCAACCATAACTTTATATGATGGAAAAAATGGTTATCCAGTATGTATAATGGATGGCAGCTTGATTACAGGATATCGAACAGGTGCCGCTGGTGGTGTTTCTGCTAAGGTATTAGCGAGAAAAAATTCAGAAGTTGTAGGTGTGATTGGTGCTGGAAATCAAGCTAGAATGCAGGTATCAGCACTTAAAGAGGTCTTACCTATAAGGACAGTAAAAGTTTGGAGTCCTATAGGTGAGGATATGTTGAAGTATAAGCAAGATATAGAATTAATGCTTGATATTGAGGTTATCCTATGTGATAAACCAAAGGAAGCTGTAAAATCTTCAGATATTATTGTCACTGCAACATCTAGTAAAAATTTTATTGTACAAGATGAATGGATTAGTCCCGGCACCCATATAATAGCAATTGGTGCAGATATGGAAGGTAAGCAGGAGCTTGATTCAAAAATTTTTTCCCATGCTAAAATAGTTGTAGATAATATACAGCAGTGTGTACATCGTGGTGAGACACAAAATCCAATAAGAGAAGGTATCATTACTGAAAAAGATTTACATGGAGAAATTGGTGAAATCTTATTAGGTACTAAATTGGGGCGTGAAAATAATGAAGAGATTACTATATTTGACTCTACAGGAATATCCATTCAAGACAACATAACTGCTTGCATGATATTTAAAAATGCAATTCGATTAGGGATTGGACAAGATATTGAATTGGTATAATTAGTGGATTTTACTTGTTATGGTTTGTCTATATTATAAAATAAAAGGAAATGTTTCTTAAATAAACTTAGGAGGAATTTAAATATGGGAATATCAGTTTATATAGTAAATGCTTTTACTAAAGATAATAAAGGGGGTAATGGTGCAGGTGTAGTTGTAGATGCTTCTATGCTTAACACCTCAGAAATGCAAATTATTGCAAGAGAAGTAGGGTTATCTGAAACAGCTTTTATAATTTCTAATGCTAATAAAAAAGAACATAGTAATTCTAAGAATCTAGAAGATTATGATTTTGAAGTTAGATTCTTTACACCAACTCAGGAAGTTGAGCTTTGTGGTCATGCTACTATCGCTAGCTTTTATACCTTAGCAAAGCTAGGAATGATAACCTGCGATGGTGGAAAAAATCAAAAAATTATAAGGCAAAAAACTAAAGCTGGTATATTAGATGTAGAGCTTAATTTTAGTGATGGTAACATAGCTAACGTTCTAATGACTCAAGCAGAGCCTAAATTTTTATTTGAAATAGATGATAGTAAAGAACTTTGTGATATTCTAGGTATTTCAAGCGAAGATATTTTTATAGAATCTTTTAAGACAAAACCTCAGGCAGTATCTACTGGACTTGCAGATATAATGCTTCCTGTTAAAAATCTTAAAGTATTAAAATCAATTAATCCTGATTTTAAGAAATTAGCAGACTATAGTAACTCTTTAGGTGTGATTGGAGTTCATGCTTTTACTTTAGAAACAGAAAATGATACTTCCACTGTTTCTACAAGGAACTTTGGCCCAGCAGCAGGAATTGATGAAGAAAGTGCAACAGGAACTTCTAATGGAGCGTTAGGAGCTTATCTTATAAAGAATGAAATTATAAAAGTTAATGAAGATGAAAATACAACTATTTATTGTGAACAAGGATACTATATGGACAATCCTAGTGAGATAACAGTTAAAGTAGAAAAAAGTTTCGAAAGAATTAGTATTAAAGTAGGTGGAAAAGCCTCAATAGTGAACAAAACTGAAATATAATTAGGTGTATTCTAAAGGGCTTCTGCCCTTTTTTTATTTATGGACTTTAGTCTGTTGAGCTCGTGAACGTGTGGAACAATAAACTACCTACTATGCGAGTGGATGACAATTTAGTTATACAAAAACTCACCTTTCCATTATAATAGAAGTGTTCAAGCTACTATTATAATTATAAGAAAGGTGAGTTTTAGAGATAAAAGTTTAGCACATACAAGGTGGATGTGCAAGCATCATATTATATTTACACCTAAATTTAGAAGAAAGATAATATACAACAAATATAAAGAAAGTATAAGAGATATATTAAGAAATTTGTGCAAATATAAGGTAGTAAAAATTATAGAATGATATCTGATGACTTTATACTTATAAAATTCTCATAGAATCTTTCTTTATTAACTTTTATTTTTTCATTGTATCTATCATTTTTAGGAGCTACTTTTTTATATTTAGCTAGTATTAATTTCGCTTGCTTTTTCTTTGTTTTAAATAACTTCTGATATCACAAGTAGTAAAATAAAAAACTATAGAAATGAGTTAGAGAATATGACAAATTAATTGTATTTATATTCTATAAACTAATATATCACTTAGCTTGTCCACTTTTTTACATTACACTTATTTATTAACTGTTTAAGATATATTATAACAAGTATTATTCACCTAGTTTGTTTACTATCACCATAGGTCTCATCATTTCGTTATCTTCATGGTCTAATAAATGACAGTGCCATACATACCCAGGAAAATCACTTGGATCAAATGGAAATAAATTATCTCCAAGTTTTACCTCTTTAGGATCTTCTATACTTGGAAACATTGGTACAATTATTCTAGTAACTTGACCAGGATAAGCTATAACAGTGTCCTTCCATCCACATTCTGAAGGTGTTGGTTTAATAGGCTTTCCTATCAAATAGGTGTCTGGATCTATTATTTTTGTAGGATGGCTTAAGGGTGACGAACCATTTATAACATTAAAATCATTAGCATATGAAGTGCCGTCAATAGCTTGTCTATTTAACACTTGAAAATTTATAAGGTGTATATGAATTGGATGTGCTCCTCCAGTTATATTTACTATTTCCCATACTTGAGTAGAGCCTACTAGTGGCTTTTCAGACACAGGTGCATGCCATAGTTGTCCGTTTAATAAAAGCGCTTCTAGTCCTCCTTCATTTATTGCTGCGTTTAAAACAACAACTCTTTTAGAGACTGTTTCCTGTAGTTTTGGAATATTATTTAATTTGCAAGGTAATTTTAAAGGACGACAGTTATATTTGCACTTTTCTATTTTAAACTGCATTACTTGTCCTGTTGTTTCTTCATCTAACGGTGAGTTTTCATTTACATTTAGTAATAATACTTTTTCATCTGTAAATTTAGAAAAGTCTATTATAACATCTATTCTTTCTGCTGGTGATAAAGTTATTTGATCTACATATATTGGTTTTTCAGCATATCCAGAATCAGTACCAATTATTATAAAGTCTTTATTATTTGATAATTTAAAAGTATAAAATCTTGAATTTGAACTATTTACTATTCTAAATCTATAAGGTCTTTTCTTAATATTTAAATTTGGCCACACCTTACCATTAACAACATTAGTATTTCCTAAAAATGCAGGTCTCCAATATGGATAATTGTTTGGATTGATTCCATTAGATGGAAAGTGTAAGCTGCCATCTTCATTAAAGGACTTATCTTGTACTATAAGTGCTATATCATATTTACCTTGAGGGAGTGGAGAGCAATCCTCACAATCTAATATATTATAAGGATCTTTTATTATATATGCTCCAGTTAAACCAGCATAAACATTTAATCTAGTAATTCCCATTGTGTGATCATGGTAAAATAAATTTGAGGACTGTTGTCGATTTAAATATTTATATACATTAGTTTCATATGATGGTCCTGTTATACCATTGAAGGTAAACCATGAGTCAGGAAATCCATCGTATTTAGCTTCAGTTTCTCCTCCATGAAGGTGGGTAACTGTAGGAACTGGAAATTGTGCTTCAATAAATCCAGGAGGAAATGGTGGCCATGGCTTTGGAGGTATTATAAAATTGTTTGGATTTGCCCAGTGAAGAGTTGGGTCTACAGGTAGTATATGCTCACTATCTATTTTATTTCTCCACTCTACGGATATAGCTTCATTTTTTTTAACTATAAATGAAGGACCTGGAGTAGATGATACATATTCTTCTGTATCGTCATTGCTATAAACTATACCTCCATATGCATATACTGTAGTCTTAGGATAACCCTCTGGTAACATTTGAACTTCAGTTTTAAATATATCTACTTTATAAGTTGGTATACATTTATTTAGTGTACAATCATACTCTGATATAGGTTTAAAAACAGGTAATATATCGAGATCAGATGTGTATTTTGGTATTGTTTTTGAATCAATCAAGAAATCATCTCCTTCTCATTTTAGGCATCTGAAGGAAAATAATAGATTAAAGATGTTAGTATATTTTAAGCATATGAAATAAAATAGCTAGTTAAAGATGCGAAATATATTTTGCATCAGACAAGAAGACAGGTTTTCATGATAGTTTAACTATCATGGAGTTCTGACAACGCAGTATGATGGAAAATAGGATAACATACTGGTCTATTATTTTTTTGAAGATGCCTTAATTCAATGTATGATTAATTTCTTGTTAAGGTTACGATCTGTAAAATTGAAATGAAGAGAAAATAAAATAAAGATAATGATAAAAGGGAGTAGATTAAATGAGTAATGAGGTAATTGCATCTTTAAAAAATCATAGGTCAATAAGAAGCTTTGAAAAGAAAATAATTGAGAAAGAGATTTTAGATGAAATACTAGAAGCTGGAGTTAGGGCTGCTAATGGAGGAAACTTGCAGGGATATTCATTAGTTGTAGTTGACGACTTAGAAAAGCTAGAGGAACTTGGAATATATAATACACCCCTTGTAATAATAGCATTAGCAGATGCCTATAGAACTAAAAAGTGGTTTGCTACTTTTGGTGAGGATAAAACACCTGTAAATACAACTCATGGATTCTTCATAAATAACTGGGATGCACTAATTTGCCTTCATAATATTCAAATAGCAGCAGAAAGCCTAGGACTTGGCACATATTATAATGGAGATGTAACTTCTAAGGATTTAAGAAAGATTATAAATAATCCGGTGTATACTTTCCCATCAGGAATGCTATGTTTAGGATATCCAAAGAATGAAGGTAGGCTTTCAGATAGATTACCACTGGAGGCTGTTGTGCATTATAACTCCTACAAAATACCTACAGAAGAAGAAATAAGGGAATGGTATGGTGAAAAGGAAAATTTATTTCAAACTAGAAACAGTAAGGAAAGACTAGATGAGTTAAAAGATAGGGGAATTTCTAACATAGCACAAGCTTATTCTAAAAATAAATTTAAAAAAGATGAGATAGACATATTAAGTAAAGGAATAAAAAGAAACCTTAAAGAGTCTGGATATGATATATAATCATCATATAAATTATAAAATATCTTAAAAATTAATATATAGCCAAATATAACTACACCCTTGAGTTTTTCAATTCACGATTCACAATGCGAAATTCACAATTAAGGTGAAAATTATTTTTGATCAAAATAATTTCTTTAATGGATTTTTTAACTAGCAATACAATTGCTAGTTTTCCACCTCTGGGAAACTTAATCAATTGAGAATTGAGAGTGGAAAATTGACAATTAAGGTGGAATTTATTTTTAGGCAAAATAATTTCTTTGAATGGATTTTTTTGGCTAGCAATTTTATATTGCTAGTTTTTTTAGATATCTAATAATTTAATAATATATGGCGAACACTGTTCGCCGCTACGAAAAATCAGCGTAATTAAATTATATAACATTTGAGATTAAGAATAGAAATTTAATCACTCGATACATATAATATACTGAAGAATTGATATAGATAGTATATTTAAATTTGAATATAGTAAAGTTCCAATTAAATAGTAGGAGTGATTAAGGTGGAAGAAAAGCATGATAAAAAGAAAGAAGTGAATCAAGGCGAAGATAAAGTTTGTATTACTAAGTCCGTATGTTCTAAATATAATGCAATAACAGATCAGTGCGAGATTGGGCCTTTGACGCCTGAACAGAGGCGCATTGAGGCCTTTGAAAAACGAATTCAATCTGCTTTATTTCAGAAGAATTTAATTCTTCAAGGTCAAAGATGCAATGACGATGAAATTTTGTATGCAAATAAGATTGGAAGTTATACAAAGGCTTTACCTCATAATTTGTTAGGAGAAGTAAATTTAGAGGCCTACAACATTTGGATAAACACATTAACCACTGGGAATCCAGAAAAATTTGAGTTGTTACCGCTAGGAGGGACTAGAAAATTCTCTAACCCTCAGGCATCGTATGCGTATGAGATGGTTGGACCTGATTCTCATCATCTTACTATGGCACCAGCTCCGAGCTTTTCTAGTGCCATAGAAGCAAGTGAAATGGCTGAGGATTATTGGATGGCTTTAACTCGTGATGTCCCTTTTGTAGATTATAACACCGACCCTGGAACTAGGGCTGCAGCTGAGGATTTATCAAGGTTTTCCAAGTTTGATGGTCCTAAATGTAAATGTAAAGTCACTACGGAAACACTATTCCGTAGTAATGTACCTGGCGCTTTGGAAGGACCATATGTTTCACAATTCCTCTTGAAGGATGTTCCATTTGGGGCAAAAACTGTAACACAGAATTACATTGCACCTGTGGGAAAAATCGATTATATGACTTCATATAATGAATGGCTTAATATACAGAATGGACAGGCGCCATCTTCAACATTAAAACCTGATCCAATACCTCGATATATTAGTAATGGCAGAGTTCTTGGTGAATATGTTCATAAAGATAGCAGCATTCAGGCTGCAGTAACGGCTTTTTTGATACTACTAAGCTTTGGGCAGGAAGCTTTGTCTTTGAGTAATCCCTATTTATTCTCAAAAACCCAGGAGGGGTTTGCCACCTTTGGTGCTCCACATGTTTTGGATTTTGTGGCTCGTGCATCAAGGATGGCCCTTGAAGCAGCCTGGTTTCAAAAGTTTTTGGGTCATCGAAGATTAAGGCCCGAAGAGTTTGGGGGATGCGTACAAAATCTTAAGACAGGTGCCGCAAGATATCCGATTAATCCAGAATTATTAAATTCAAAGGTATTAGAGATAGTATTTGAAAAATATGGAACCTACCTTCTACCTATGGCCTATCCTGAAGGATGTCCAACTCATCCGGCATATCCTGCAGGCCATGCAGCTCACATTGGAGCGGAGGTAACTATTTTAAAAGCATTTTTCAATGAGGATTATATTATTCCTAATCCAGTAGTAGCTAGCGTTGATGGACTTAAGTTACAACCATATCTTGAGGGGGATCTAAAAGTAGGGGGAGAATTAAATAAGCTTGCTGCAAATATTGCCCTTGCACGAGATTTTGCAGGTGTTCACTGGCGTTCAGACGGTTTAGAGGGTATGAAACTTGGAGAAGCTGTGGCAATAGGATTACTTCAGGATTATAGAAACACCTATAATGAAGAATTCCACGGTTTTTCCTTCACAAAATTTGATGGCACAAAGGTAATAATTTAAAAAATATATCTGTAAAATATGAAATAGTAAATACTAATTATTTCTAAAAATTATCATTCTGCAACCTTCTGGACAAATTTGTAATAAAGTTATGATCAAATAAGAGGTCTGCTTGAAAGTGAATTTTAAATCAGTTTCAAGCAGACCTTCTATAATTTTTTGAAATTTTAATTTTGAAGCTGCTAGATATCGTGAGAATCTATTATCAGGTAGTAATGACATTCTGTGTCTCTTACATTTTTAAACTGATGTCTGTTACTACCTTGAAAAAAATAGAGTCTTCAGTCTCTAATTTAAATTTTTGATCTCCGATAAGCACTTCTAATTGTGAAGTGCACACTAAAGTTTAGATAAAAATCTAAATTTTTGGAGGCGCATTTTCTGGTAAAAAGAATATATTCAACTGAATTGAAATCAGAGATTGAATTATTTTAACTACATATTCCATTAATACTAACAAATACAAATTAAAATTGTTGATGATTATTACATAAAAGTTTTTTATTTATATAATATAGTTTTAATACGTGATGTTGCTAGATTAAAACTGAACTTTACTTTTTTTATTGAGTATGATAGTGAAAGCTAATTAAACTAACCTTTGTTAGGACTGTTCGATCTCTAGTTCCAGGACTATTAAGCATATGCCATGCAGTGTATTGTTCAGCATAGGGATTATTAGCAGACATGCAGTCAACGGGAACAATAACATTGTAACCTCGGAAAGCAGCACTAGTTCCTGTATGAAGAACTGCACCATTAGCAGCGTAACCAGTAACTATAACAGTTTTAATACCTTTTTCTTGTAATATTTCTTCTAAATTGGTTTTATAGAACTTATCTACGTTTGATCTCACAATAGGATCACCTGGCAAAGGAGTTAACTGCTTGACAATATCTTCAGGATTTCCCACAGGTGTAAGGCTATACACAATTAACATGCCATTTTTACGGGCTTTCGTCAATAAATTATGAATATTAGGGATAGAGGCTATACAGCGAGGGCTTTTGCATATAGTGGTCTCCATATCTAATATTAATAATGCACTGTTTTTTGGATCAATTGCTACTGACTTCAGTTCAGGTGCAGGAGGGGGAGAGACGGTATTCCATTTATCGATGATTGTTTGATTCGTTACTTCAGCCCTTATGTTCCTAGGATGCCAGTATCCGCTATAGTTAGGATTAGCATCGCTGGAGTGTTCAACCCAGTTATTAGAAATAGGACAAAAATATATCACATTAATCCTCCTAATATGATTTTATATCATTACATATTATGTAATGATAAATAAAAAGTTACTTTAAATGTAAAATTATACATATCTAAAGAGTTTTGTGAATTTTACTTATTGCGATTCGCCTCTACCACGAATACGGATTTAATAAAATTAACTTTTTTAATATACAAACGCCTCTAAAGTACTCATAAAAATAGTTGAGTTTACATATTTAATGCAGTTATTTCTATACAAAGATAACTCATACTCATAATAATTAACTATGATAAATATATTATAAAAGAAAATGATGTTATTTCATGGAGTAGCTAATGTATGATTTTAATGTGATAGGTAAAAATGTACCAAGAAAAGAATCTTTAGACAAAGTAACAGGTGCAGTAAAATATACAGATGATTATGAAGCTGCTGAACTTTTACATGCAAGAATGGTAACAAGTCCTTATGCTCATACAAAAATAAAGTCTATTGAATATAAGGATTCACTAAAAGCTTCCGGAGTTAGAGCCGTTTTAACAGGACAATACTTTCCACATCTTATTGGATCTACTATTATTGATAGACCTCCCATCGCAATAGATAAAGTAAGATATAATGGTGAACCGGTGGCAGTGGTAGTAGCTGATAGCGAGGCTGAAGCTGAAAGAGCTGCTCAGATGATAAAAGTAGAATATGAACCTCTGCCGGTAGTGAATTCTCCAAGTGAAGCGATAAAGAAAGATTCACCGTTGGTTCATAAAAGACTTGGTGATTATGAGATTATTGATGAAGTTTTTCCGGAACCTAACACAAATATCGCCAACAGAACTAAGATTAGAAAAGGTGATATAAAAAAAGGATGGGATGAAAGTGAGGTAACTGTAGAGGCAAGTTTTTCATTTCCACCTTCTGATCATGCTGCTATGGAGACAAGATCCGTGTCAGCAAGAGTATTACCAGATGGAAGGGTTATTATATACTCTTGTTCTCAGGCGCCATTTACCATAAAAGGGCTTATAAGCCATTTCTTTAATATCGATCCTGGCAAGGTTATTGTTCATGTACCTCTTGTAGGTGGTGCCTATGGAGGTAAAACAGCTGTGCAGCTAGAGTTTATTGCTTATTTATGTTCAAAAGCTGTTGGAGGAAGACAGGTTAAACTTACTAATACAAGAGAAGAAGATTTTATTACATCTCCAGTTCATATAGGTCTTGACGCGAAGATCAAACTTGGATCTACAAAAGCTGGGAGGCTTACCGCTGCTGAGATAACCTATTTATTTGATGGCGGCTCATACTCTGATAGAGCTGTAATTATAAGCAGAGCAGCGGGAGTAGATTGTACAGGACCTTACAATATTGAAAATGTATGGTGTGACTCAATGTGCGTGTATACTAACCATCCTTATGCTGCAGCCTTTAGGGGATTTGGCCATCCTGAACTTACCTTTGTAATAGAAAGAGCAATGGACATTTTAGCAGATAAGCTAGGAATGGATCCCTTAGAATTAAGGTTAAGAAATGCAATTCTACCGGGAGATACTAGTGCTACACAGACCTTGCTTAATAAAAGCAACTTAGGTAATTTACCAAAATGCATACAAAAGTTAATTGAATTAATACATTGGGGAGAAGTAGATGAATCTAAAACTGAGGATGGTAAAGTTAGAGCTAAAGGTGTAAGCTGTTTCTGGAAAAATTCAAATACAGCTTTAAATGCAGGAGGAGGAGCAGTTCTTACCTTTAATTCAGATGGAAGTATTAATCTTATTTGTGCTGCAGTTGAAATAGGGCAGGGAATTAAAACAGCTTTAGCACAAATATTAGCAGAAAAAATGAAAATGGATGTAGATCAAGTTCATGTAGTAATGGAAGTTAATACTGAGACAAATCCTGATCACTGGAAAACAGCTGCAAGTAGAACTACTTTGTTAATTGGAAAATCAGTTTTAAGAGCAGCAGATGATGTTATTAAGCAACTATGTGACATTGCTGCTATTGTTCTAGCGTCTTCACCAGGTGAACTGGATGTTGGTGGAGGAAAAGTATTTTTAAAAGATAATCCTGAAATAGGAATAGAAATTAATAAAATTGCATTTGGATATACCTTTCCCAATGGAAATTCAATTGGTGCACAGGTTATTGGAAGAGGAAGTTATGCTTTGAATAATATAACAAGATTAAATCCTGAAACCGGCAAAGGTAATACAGGTCCTGAATGGACTGTTGGAGCAGCAGCTGTAGAGGTAGAGCTTGATAAAAAAGAATATACCTACAAAATTATAAAGGCTGCTTGTGTTGTAGATGCAGGTAAAGTTATTAATGCTGGAGCAGCAAGAGGTCAGATATCTGGTGGCATGAACTTAGGTTTAAGCTTTGCTAGTCGTGAAGCATTTTTGTTTACGGATAAAGGTATTGTTCAAAATAAGCAGCTAAGAACATATAGCATTATGAGATTAGGAGAAAATCCAGAATATCTTGTGGATTTTGTAGAAACTCCAAATTTTGATGGTCCATATGGTGCAAGAGGAATTGGAGAATATGGTGTAATTGGAATGCCTGCAGCACTTGCAAATAGTTTATCCCGTGCAGTAGAAGCACCTCTTAATCAATTGCCGTTGATCCCTGAATTCATATGGAAAGTAAAAGAGGGGGGACATTAATGATTGCATTTAATTTTGAATATTATAAACCTAATTCGTTGGATGAGGCGGTAAAGTTATATAAAGAGCTTAGTGATAGTGGAAAGGAACCTTTATATTATTCTGGTGGTACAGAAATAATTACTATGGCAAGAAGAAATGATTTAGTTACAAAGGCAGTAATAGATATTAAAGGAATTCCTGAGTGTAATGTATTTGAAATAAAAGACAATCAGCTGATAATAGGGGCTGCAGTTACACTCACTCATATTTCTGAGAATAAATCAATTCCATTTCTAAGTAAGACAGCAGATTTTCCTGCGGATCATACATCACGTAACAAGATAACAGTTGGAGGAAATATTTGCGGTAAAATTATATATAAAGAGGCAGTTTTAGGCCATTTAATTGGAGACAGCAGTGTAAGTATATACGGAGAAAAAGGTAAAAGGAATGCTCCGATAATTCAAGCTTTTAATCAAAGACTTCAACTAGAAAAAGGGGAGTTCCTTTTTCAATTGGCAACAGAAATGAGTTACTCTAATTTACCTTATATAAGTGTGAAGAAAACTAAACAAGGAAAGATGGAGTATCCTCTAATTAGTATGGCTGCAATTAAAAAGAATAATAATATTCAAATGGCATTTAGTGGAGCTTGCCCATTTCCATTTAGATCTATGGAAATGGAAGAATATATAAATAATAAAGCTATTACGAAGGAGCAAAGAATAGAAGGGGCAATAAACCATTTGCCTGCTCCTATATTTGGTAATATTCAAGGTTCTTCTGAATATAAGAAGTTTGTATTAAAAAATTTACTGGAGTATACTTTGGAAACACTGGACGGTGAAGGAAGATGATATCATATATTGAAGAGACGAGAATAGAACTAGACATAAATGGCGAAAAGAGAAGCTTGATTGTAAGGCCTGCAGACACACTCCTTAGAGTACTTAGAGAAAATTTAGGATTAACTGGAGCAAAACCTGGTTGTGAAAATGGAGATTGTGGTGCATGCACTGTACTTTTAGATGGAATACCAATCAAATCATGTATTATATTGGCGGTTGAGGCTGTTGGACATAAATTAATTACCATTGAGGGATTGAAGGAAGAAACTATTCAAAAAGCTTTTATTAAAAAAATGGGGTTTCAATGTGGATATTGTACTCCAGGTTTCATAATGAATTGTTATGGACTTATAAAAAACAATCCCCATGCAGATGATGAAACTATTGAGGAATGGCTACAATCTAATATTTGTAGATGTACTGGATATGAAGAAATTAGAGAGGCTGTAAAATCAGTATTATTTTTAGACAAAAAATAAGGGGTATCTCCTTGGGTATTTCAGTCCGCAATTCACAATGCAAAATGCACAATTGTGGTGAAAATTATTTTTGATCAAAATAATTTCTTTAATGGATTTTAACTAGCAATACAATTGCTAGTGTTTTATTGTAGGGGCGAACAGTGTTCGCCAGTTCTTTTTAATACGTCTTATAGTTTAATATTTATTCAATAATATATGGCGAACACTGTTCACCGCTACGGTTAATAAATTCTAAATTTCTCAGTCACCACTGAGAAATATCCGAAATTGTGAATTGTGAACTGTGAATTTTGAGTTTAGTAGTTTTAGTGGTGACCATGACAAAAAATACCTCCTCTTGTTAAAATAGAAAAGAAGGATTATTTTAATTGTAAGTTGAAAATATTAGCTTATATAAGAATTAATGAATGTCAGTTGCTGTTTGAAGGATTCAGTAAGGATGTTTTTAAAAGAGAAGAAAATAATAACGGCTAGAACTATTTTAATCAAATCAAAATAGTTTTATATAAGGGAGAATTATTTGTTATGTCAAAATTAAAAATTGAGCCTATGAAAGAGCCAGATAAGATTATTAATTATTGGAAAAAAGAAAAATTAGTTGTTGCTTGTATTGTTATATTTGGAATATCCTTTAACACAGTAACTGTTTTAGGGCCTATATTTCAAGGAAAGCTTATAGATTCAATCGTTAATGGTAACGAACTATCAGAAACATTAAAGATTGCTTTTATGTTTATTGGTATTATAGGAATTATTCAGTTTTTAAGATATTTTAAACGGTTTTATATAAGAAGATTTGCAAATAGCACAAGTGCTACAATGCGTCTAATGATTTACAATAATATAATGCATAAAGATATTGAAGAACTTGATAACGAAAATATGGGTAACTTAATGACAAGAGTTATTTCAGATGTTGATATATGTGTAGAAGGTATGAGAAAGTTTACTACCGAAGTATTTGATACAGGTGTTATAATGACATCTTATTTAGTATCTATGTTTATTTATGATGTAAAAATAACACTTTTATCTGCTATTTTTATACCAATTGCAATGCTCTTAGCTGAAAAGCTAAAAGGTGTCATTTACAAATATTCAATGGATTATCGTAAAAAAAGTGGTGAGGTTAGTAGCAGCACATATGATGCAGTTGAAAATGCTATGCTTTATCGTATAAGTGGCATGGAGGCCAAAAATAGGGAAAAGTACACAAAAGAACTAGAGGATCTTCAAAGTAAAGCGATAAAAGCTAGTTTATTAGAAAATTCAATGCAACCTATATATCATGTTATAGCCATGCTTGGAGTAATGGTTGTAATTTATCAAGGGGGAACAAAAATAATTAATGGAGTATGGACAGTTGGAGAGTTTTCTACCTATATTGCCATGTTTACAGCACTTGCAATTAAGGCGAGTAAAGCAGCTAAATTATTTAATTCCGTACAAAAATCACAAGTATCATGGAAACGGATTAAGCCTTATCTTGTGGAATATAAAAGCAAAGATACTACAACTAATATAAATAGTGATAAGACAAGCTTATCAATAGAAAATCTTAGTTTTAAATATAAAAGTGGAGACAAAAATATTTTTGATAATATAAGATTTAAAGGCATTCAAGGTGAAATAATTGGAATAACAGGTCCAATAGCTTCAGGTAAATCAACTTTAGCATTATCATTGCTTGGGTTATATACATATGAAGGAAGTATAAAAATAGATGGTAAGGAGCTTTGTGATTACTCAGAATATGAACGAAGCAACATGGTTGCTTATTTAGGTCATAGGCCACAACTTCTATCGGATACTATATATAAAAATATAACTTTGGGAAACAATGAAGATATTTCTTCAGTTTTAAAAGATGTTTGTTTTGATACTGATTTAAAAATGATGCTTCAGAGTGAAGAGACCCTAGTTGGCAATAGTGGCATAAAGTTAAGTGGTGGTCAACAGGCAAGAATAGCACTTGCTAGAACACTGCTAAATAAAAATAAAATAATAATTTTAGATGATCCATTTTCTGCTATTGATATGAAGACAGAAGAAAAAATAATTCAAAATTTAAAAGAAAATTATAAAGATAGTTTAATCATTTTAGTTTCACATCGTTTAGCTATTTTTAACAACATTGATAAAATAATATTGATGAATAATGATAAAACAGTTGAGTATGGTACACATGATGAATTAATGAAAAAATCTGAAGTATATAGAACTATATATGATCTGCAATGTTCAGAAGGAGGCAATGATGGAAAATAGTTTAATAAAAAAGGCTATGATGAAGGTAGTCAAAAACAATATTAAAGTAATTATTTTATTAGTTTTTACTATTTGCGGCGTTGTTGTTACAAGCCTAATTCCTCCACAATTACTGAAATATATTATAGATAATAATCTTATACCAAAGAATAGTGATAAATTGCTTATTTTAGCTATTACTTACATAGTAGTCATTATGTTTATTGGTATATTTGATTTTGTTAAAGAAGCAGCTATTACTATATTAGGACAGAAAATTACAAAAGAAATAAGAATGGAAATGATGGAAAAGCTTGAAAGAATAAATGCAGCTTTCTTTTCATCAAATGGTTCAGGGGCTATTGTTTCAAGATTTACTAATGACGTTGATGCAATAAATTCATTATTTACAAGTGGAATTGTTGGAATGGTAGTTGACTGTTTTAAGGTTATAGGTATCATAATCTCAATTTGGATCTTTAGTGAAAAGCTTGGAATAATAGCATTAATCTTATTGCCTATTATATTTTACATTACAAGGCTTTTTCAAAAAAGGATGCTTAAAGCACAGCTTAACAATAGGATATTAGTGGGCAAGGTAAATAATCATATTTCTGAAAGCTTAAAAAATGTGCAAATGATTAAAGCTTACAGTAAGGAAGCTTATATGGAAGAAAATTATACTGAATGTTTATTAAATAATTTCGAAACTGTTGAAAAAGTTAATTTTTATGACTCAGTTTTTCCACCAATAATTCAAATAATACGTGCTATTGTAATTGGAGCAATAGTGATATTATCATCAGAGCAGTTGAATTATTTAGGTATGTCCATAGGAATGGTTGCAGCATCAATTGAATTAATATCAAATTTATTTATTCCAATAGAGAATTTAGGAATGGAATTTCAAAATATTCAGCAAGCGATCTCAGGAATAAGTAGAGTAGATGATTTTTACAATGAGATTGAGGATTCTTCGAAAGATAATAAAATTAAATCAGAAGATATTATCTCAGATGCAAGTGATATAAGTATAGCATTTAATGATATTACCTTTGAATATGAGGGGGGAGTACCTGTTCTTAAAAGCATAAATCTTAAATTGGAGGAAAATGAAAAAGTTACTTTTGTAGGAAGAACTGGAGTTGGAAAAACTACCTTATTCAAATTAATTATGGGACTTCTAAAACCATCAGAGGGAAGTATAACAATTAACGGAGTTGATGTTTATGACATACCAAATTCAGAAAAACGTAGGATATTTGGATATGTAGATCAAAGCTTCCACTTTATAAATGGAACAATAGCTGACCAAATAAGTATGCAAGATGAAAGAATAACAAGAGAGGAAATTGAAGAAGCACTGAAGTTTGTAGGACTTATAGAATATATATCATCCTTTGAAAAGGGCATAGATACAGAAATTACAAATGATTCTATGTTTTCACAAGGACAAAAACAACTTTTAGCAATAGCAAGAGCAATTGTAACAAATCCACCTATATTATTATTTGATGAAATAACTGCTAATCTAGACTCAATAACAGAAGAAAGAATAGTAACTGTACTTCAAAAAGTACGTAATAACAAAACAATATTGTCAATATCACACCGCTTATCATCTATGATAGCTAGTGATACAATAGTAATATTAAAAAATGGTAGGGTTAAGAGTGTAGGAAGCCCTGTGGAGCTCTTACAAAATAATGAATGGTACAGAAATAATATTAATATGGAAAAACTTACTTGGAGTTAGGTGGAGATTATAGAATTCTTATATGAGAAATATAAGAATTCTATAATATAAAATTTACTTTTTATAATTTTTTATATTTAGCTAATATAAGTAATATGTTTTATCTAGTTAATTTCTTTATTATATCTTCGAGATTTGGATACATATTTAAAAGTTCTGCTCTCTCAAATAGCTCAAAATCATCAAAAGTAAATGCAGGGGTTACCATACATCCAACTAAAGCAAATCCATCATTGTTCATAGAAGAACCAAATATATACCCCTTAGGAACTAAAACTTGGGGAACTTCTCCTCTTTCTACATCTAATCCTAATTGCTTAGTTATAAGTTCACCATCTGGTGTTATCATATATATAGTGAGAGCTTGACCATCGTGGTAATACCACATCTCATCAGAAGTTAATCTGTGAAAATGAGATACCTCTCCAGTTTTAAGTAAGAAATATATGCTACTAAATAATTTTTTATCTTCTCTAAAGAAGTCTTCTGATATTATTGATTCTTTGAAGTATCCCCCTTCCACATGTGGTATCATATCTAATTTTTCTATATAATATTGTGCTGATTTCATGTTATACCTCCTAAGTATAATAAATCTATTATACTAAAAATTTAGTTCAATATATAGTAAGCACTATTAGAAATAATGGAGAAGGGTGTCCCCTCGCTTCAGCTATGAAACCCCGACAATACAGAAATGTGTTGCCGGGGGTATTTTAGTTTGTATAAATTTAGAGAAAGACTTTATATTTATAATCACATTGTAATATGCTTTTTTATTCTATAGGAAGTTATAAAAAGTTAAATCTGTGGATAACTTTAAACAATACATAACCTTAAATAATGCATAATGCACAGTTCACAATTCACA
>NZ_DDOV01000042.1 GCF_002341865.1 Clostridium sp. UBA2485
ATTGACAATTGACAATTGTGGATATTTCTCAGCTATCACTGAGAAATTTGAAATTTATTCTGTAGCGGCGAACACTGTTCGCCACAGAGTGACTAGCGATATAATCGCTAGTCAAAAAATGATTAAAGAAATTACTTTGCTAAAAAGTAATTTCAACCACAACTGTGCATTGTGAACTGTGCATTGTGAATTAAAATAGCCTGTTGTCTCCAACAGGCATTATGTACTAAATTAATTATTCTCTTTTAATACTTGTTTTCTTAATCTTAATCCACAAGGAGTTGTTGCAAGTCCCCCCATAGCTGTTTCTCTTAAAGAACTTGGCAATTCACGACCAACTTTATACATTGCAGCTATACAATCATCAAAAGGAATTTTGCTTTTAACTCCTGCCATAACTAATTCTGCAGTAGTTAACGCACTAACTGCACCAGCTATATTTCTTTTAGCACAAGGAATTTCAACTAGTCCAGCAATTGGATCGCAAACTAACCCCTCTACATTTTTAATTACTATTGCTGCAGCGTCAAAAGCCATATTAGGAGTTCCTCCCATCATTTCTACTACTGCTGCTGCTCCCATTGCAGCGGCACTTCCACATTCCGCTTGACATCCGCCTTCTGCTCCTGATAGTGTAGCATTCTTAGCTATAAGAATTCCAACTCCTGCTGCAGCATATAATGCCATTATTAACTCTTCTTCTGTTTTATTGAGCTTATCTCCTGCTGTTGTTATAACTCCTGGAATTATACCACAACTTCCAGCAGTAGGTGCAGCAACTACTTTTCCCATAGCTGCATTTACTTCTGAAGTAGAAAGTGCTCTTGCCATAGCAGTTATCATTGTTTCTCCACATAGTGTATTATTTTTATTCTTCTCTAAATACTTCCTTATTTTAATAGCATCTCCACCGATTAATCCACTTACAGAAATAACTTCTTTTTCCATAGCTTCTCTAGAAGATTTTTTTATAACTTCTAGATTTTTTCTCATTTTTTCAATTACCTCCTGGCGAGTTAATCCAGTTGTCTCTATTTCTTCTCTTATTGTGTATTCAGCTATACTTATATTTTCTTTTTCACAAATCTCTATTAGTTCAACTGCATTGTTAACAAACATGGTCTATTCTCCTTCCCTAGGTGGTACTATCTGATCTACAGTTTTTATATTTTCTACTTCTTCTAACTTATGTATAATATCATCATTTACAATACTATCTATTTCAACTACCATTGAGGCTTCTGATCCTTTACCTTTTCTGTATACATTCATAGAGGCTATATTAACTTCTTCTTTATAAAGTACAGTGGTAACTTTATAAATTACTCCTGGTGTATCTAAATGGGTTATGATAAGTGTTGGATATTCTCCTGTAAATTTTAATCTTTGACCATCAACTTCAAAAATTTCTATGTTTCCCCCACCTATTGATGATCCTACAACATTAACTTCTAATCCCTCATTTGTAGTTAAAATAAATTTTACTGTATTGGGGTGAACATTGTCACCTAAATCTGCCTCTTCAAAAGAAAAATCTAATCCTTTTTCTCTTGCTATATCCATAGCATCTCTCAATCTTTCATCCATAGGATCCATTCCTAAAACTCCCGCCACTAGCGCTCTATCCGTTCCATGTCCTTTATAAGTTTTTGCAAAAGAACCATGTAATAAAAACTTTACTTTAATAATTTTTTCTCCTGCTATCTTAGCTGCTATTTTTGCTAGTCTAGCTGCTCCTGCAGTGTGCGAACTTGATGGACCAATCATAATAGGCCCTAAAATATCAAAAGCACTGTAATTCTTCATATATTTCCTCCTACATAATTCTGTAGTAATAAATTTTAAAAATTTACCTACTTTAAAGTTTTGTTGTAATATTTTATAAAGTACTTAATACTCAAAATAATTAATCAATTTAAAACATGCTTTAACTTAAAAATATTTTAAACTATAAAATTCAAAGGATATGCTAGGGCAAACCTAGCATTCATTTCTATATACTAATATTGATAAAAGCAACTACCTCCTATAAACTCTCTCATAAGTGAATTACTAGGTACTAACTCCTTATCAACTTCCTTGAAGAAGTTTAAAAAACTTATAAGCCTTCTCGCCTCATCATAAACTATGCTGTCTGGATGTACTTTACGAAGCTCTGTTAAAGCATACTTCTTTAGTATAGCAAGTTCATAAATTAAAGCAGAATTGAACATAACATCCGCATCTTCTTGAAATACAAAAATATTTTTTTCTTCGCCACGTCTAATTGAAGGCCACATTTTTAGGGTATCTTCCACTCCATAACCTCTTGAAAGGAAATCTCTTACAATCCTTCTTATCATCCTTACATCAGTGGTCGCTATTCTATTATGATCATCTAAATTAAGTTGTGTCAATGGGCTAATATAAATTTTAAATTTTCTATCTTTTATTATGGAAGAAGTTAGCATTTCATTGAGACCATGAATTCCTTCTACAATTAACACTCCCTTATGAGGAAGCTTCATTTTATGACCATTCCACTCTCTTTTACCTGTTTTAAAATTATACGTAGGAACCTCTACTTCTCCACCAGATAATAGTATTTGTAGATGATTATTAAACAGTTCTAGATCTAAGGCATGTATGGATTCAAAATCATATGCGCCAAACTCATCCATTGGTGTATCTTCTCTATTTACAAAGTAATCATCTAGTGAAATAGGTATCGGTATTAGGCCATTAACAGATAACTGAATACCTAATCTCTTAGAAAAAGTTGTTTTACCTGAGGAAGATGGTCCTGCAACTAACACAAGATTTACACTTTTGTTTTCACTTATTTTATCTGCAATATATGCAATTTTCTTTTCTTGCTGAGCTTCTGCTACTCTAATTAAATTAACAATATCTCCATTATCAATAATTTTATTTAATGCTCCAACATCTTCAATATTAATAGTTTCTCCCCACTTTTCAGCTTCATAAAATACTTTTGCAAGTTTTTTATGTTCTTCAAATTTAGGAATTTTAAAAGTTTCTTCTAATGTTGGAAATCTTAAAATATATCCTGGATCGTAATAAATTAAATCAAAGATTCTTAAAACACCTGTAGAATATGCCATTGGACCATAAAAGTAATCGTATTGTCCATCTAATTCATATAAATTTACTTTTTCTAAATCTATTGAACTTAAAAGTCTTACTTTATCATCCATTCCATAGTTTTTAAAGATTTTAATTGCCTCTTCCTTCTGAAAACACTTCTTATTTATTTTAATATCTTTTTCTATAATTTCTTTCATCTTTTCTTTTATTAAATATATATCATCTATATCAAGTTTAGATTTTTTATAAATCTCTCCAAATAATCCTTTACTTAAAGAATGTCCAATAGTGATTTGAGCATCTTTAAATAATTCTAAGGTTGACTTAATAAGAACAAATTGAAGAGTTCTAATATAAGTCATCATTCCAAATTTATCTTTAATATCTACAATACTAAATGTGGAATCTTCTTCTATAATAGAAGATAATTCGCATAGTTTTCCGTTAACCCTTGCAAGTACTACCGGTATATCTTTTTCTAAACTATAGTTTTTTACAACCTCATGGCAATTAATTCCACTATTAACTTCGATAACATAATTTTTCTCAAATTGTAGTTTAATTTTTTTCATCTCAACACCTCAAAAATTGATTAATATTATTATATTTGCACTCCTATGAATTGTATCCTTTATTTTAATAATATTTTATTGAAAAATTGGAAGACTAAAACTATTAGGAGGTGAAATTATGTTCATATTAGTAATAAGAACAATTATATTATATAGTTTTTTATTAATAATAATGCGACTTATGGGTAAACGTCAATTAGGACAATTGGAACCTTTTGATTTAGTAACTGCATTAATGATTTCAGAGTTAGCTGCTCTTCCAATGGAAGATAATAGAATGCCACTTATTAGCTCTATGATTCCTATAACTACATTAGTTGTTCTTCAAATAATTACTTCAATAATTCAACTTAAAAGTGAAAAAGCGCGTACTTTACTAAACGGAGAACCTAGTATACTAATTAAAGATGGCGAAGTTGACTTAAAGGAACTTAGAAATCAAAGATTTAACTTAGATGACTTATTAGAAGAATTAAGATTAAATGGCTATTTTAACCTATCTGATATTCATTACGCTGTATTAGAAACTAATGGAAATATATCCATAATGCCTAAAGAAGAAAATACTCCTATAACTCCAAAAGTTTTAAATCTAAGTGTACAAGAAAAACCTATGCCTATGATAATTATAAATGATGGAAGCATAAATAAGCAAAACTTAGAAAAAGTAGGTAAAAATATGAAATGGGTTAAGAAACAACTTAGAAAAAACAATATCGAATCTTACGAAGATGTATTTATAGGAATAGTTTATGATGATGACAAATTCTTTTATCAGCTTAAATAAAATAATGAAAAATAAACTTATAAAGAGGTAGAAAAATGAAAAAAGTTATATTACCTTTTATGCTTTTTTTAGCCATGTTAGTAGGGCTTTATTATTCTACTAAATATACAAATAATACCTGTGACAAACTTTTAGAAATTGCTTATGAAACTGAATCATCCATTGCTTTTGAACAATGGGATAATGCATATATAAATTCTATGGCATTACTTACTAGTTATGAAAAAGATATGTCTATAGTAACACTATTCTTAAATCATGAAGAATTAGATATTATATATAATGAGGCTTTAAAATTAACTCAGTACACTAAGGAAGAAGATAAAACTCATTCACTATCCTCAATTCACCTTGTAAAGTCTCTAATTGAAGGAATTAAAGAAGGTCAAAAGATAACTCTTCGTAACGTATTGTAATATATAATCTTTGTATATTCATTCTGTAAATTTATAAATAATCCTAAATTATATGGAAAATACTAATAGCATACATTATAATAAAGATAGTTATATTATTAAAAGGATTACGCTGAAAGGAAAGGTGAATTATTATGGCACTTGTTACCACTAAAGAAATGTTTGATAAAGCCTTTAAGGGAAATTATGCTATTGGTGCTTTCAATATCAATAACATGGAGATTATACAAGGAATAGTAGACGGATGTAAAGCGCAAAACTCTGCTGTTATTCTTCAAGTTTCTTCAGGCGCTATGAAATATATGAGACCTTCTTATTTAAAAGCAATGATTGATGCTGCAGTAGAAGACTCTGGAATAGACATAGCTCTACATTTAGACCACGGTGATTCTTTAGAATTAGTAAAAAAATGTATAGATGTTGGATTTACTTCTGTTATGTTTGATGGTTCTCATTATGAATATGAAGAGAATGTTAAACTCACAAAGGAAGTAGTTGAATATGCTCATGAAAGGGGCGTAGTTGTTGAAGCAGAACTTGGAAAACTTGCTGGAGTTGAAGATGAAGTTAAAGTTGCCGCCCATGAAGCTACTTATACTGATCCAGATCAAGCAGTTGATTTTGTAAAAAGAACTGGCGTTGATTCCTTAGCTATTGCGATAGGAACAAGTCATGGTGCTTATAAATTCAAAGGTGAAGCAAAATTAGACTTTGATAGACTAGAAACAATAACAAGAAATTTAGAAGAAGCTGGGATACATAACTTCCCAATAGTTCTTCATGGTGCTTCAGCTGTAGACCAAAATTTTGTTGCTATGTGTAATGAAAATGGCGGAGATATAAAAGGAGCTAAAGGAGTTCCTGCTGAAATGTTAAGAAAAGCTTCATCAATGGCTGTTTGCAAAATTAATATGGATACAGATTTAAGACTTGCTATGACTGGTACAATAAGAAAAGTTATGGGTGATAAGCCAAGTGAGTTTGACCCAAGAAAATATCTTGGAGAAGCTAGAAAAAATATTCAAACACTAGTTGAAGATAAGATAACAAATGTTTTAGGTTGTCAAAATTCTATGAATAAATAAAAAAGCGTGGCTCATAGTAGCCACGTTTTTTAACGTACATATTAAAAATTAATTACAATTTACATAAGTAATACTAAGCTAGTTGCCATTACTAACATTCCTGCAAAAGTACCTCTCATGACATATTTATGCTCTCCATATTTTTCTACAGTAGGTATTATTTGATTTAAAGATATATAGACCATAATTCCTGCTACTATTCCAAATATAATTCCATAAGTATTAGTTACATTTTATTTCACAGAATATACTTTATCAATATTCTTTTAATTTTATATTTTAATGTAATATAAGTATTCCTCTATCAATATATTATAATGTATTTTTATTATGTTTTAAGAGGTATTGATATGGGTGAAATATACGATAACATTCTCAGTATTAGACCAATTGGTATATTAGAAAAAGATGGACTTGTTTATGACGCTTCACTTTTTGGTAATGTTGTTGGAAGAATAGATGAAGAAGGATTTATTTATAATCATACTATAAATACTCCTACNNTTAAAAAACTCCAAAGGCTTTGTCATTGGAGTTTCAACTATAATTTTTCATCCTTAATCTTTAATTCACAGAAAAAATTTTTGTTTGTTATGGAAATCAAAATACTGTATAAATTAAATTTTCATCAACATTAAGACAAGACTATGATACATACTGATATTACTCAACCTCTATTGTCCAATATTCTCCACTTTCTAAAACTCCTTTTTCAATAACATTAGCATTAGTGCTTATATTTTCCTTTGAAAGTTTAAAAGTAGCATATTTATCCCCTTTGATATTAATTTCATAAATCATGTATTGTTCTTCTTGCATTATGGGAAAAAGTACAAATTTATCACTTTTCATTATAGAGCAAACTATGCTTTTTATTTCATTGTCGTTATAGCTTGACATTATGCCCCTCCTTAGTCAAAATAATTAAAATATTCTTAACAATTTAATTAGACATGATTACAATATTATCCTTTAAATCAATTATTATTTATTCACATAGCTTTTATAAGTAAATTTAATAAGTCACAGTCTAATTAACTCAAAAATTTTAATTAATCTAAAATTTTTACTAAATAATTCATAAATATTATTTTTTTGTAAACACATCCATATAAAGCTATATATTTATCACGTATATATGATATTCTTAAATGGAAACTAAATTTAGAGGAGTGATAATTATGTCCATAAGACATCTAGAATTGATAATTATTATAAAAAATACGCATAATTCTAGTTAATTTATTTTTTTATATACCTAATGTAATTTTAGGGTTTATTATTTTATATTTTGTTGATAAAATATTAACATAATAGATTTACTTTAATTTTATATTTAGATATTATCTAAATTTATATTTAAGTCAAGTTCAACGGTTTAGAGTCGCTAGAATTTTCTCTAGCGACTCTTGTATTTAAACATATTTATAATTATTATTAATAAATTTGTAATTATTATGTTTATTTATTATTTCTCTACATAATTCATGATATGCTTTATTATAATATTAATACTTCCATCACCATTACGTTTAATTTCAAATCTTTCAAAATCATGATAAGCTTCTTCTGATAAATATAAATCTATATCCTTGTCAATTTTTAATCTTATTCTTTTAAGCTTTTTCTCAACCCATTCTTTATCAATAGAAACCTTCTCTGCTACTCCTTGATCAGCAATAAAAGTTTTAAAGCTTTCTTTTCTTTCTTGATTATCATTGAAAATTTCCTCAGTTAACTCATTAACGTTAATATTATCCTCTTCTCTTAGTTTTTTCTTAATATGAGTTCTAATTTTCTCCTGTTCAGAAGCATTTTCAACTAGTGCATTTTGAGTCCATTTTTCTGCTGCTTTTACAAATGTTTTAGTCATGTCTCTTTCATTATCAATTATAGTGCATCCTAAATAACTATCTATAAAATAATTTGAGCCATAATCCTCATTATTTTTATTCTTACTTTGCTTATCAATTACCATAAGATCATATTCATTATCATCTCTAATTGCTCTTATAAAAGCACATTTCTGAATGCGCGAACTTGAAGAAGGTAATCCTGTAAATTGAGGAATTATATCAATTCCTACCTTATCATCTATATATTCAATAGTATGCATATAATTTTTTATATAATCCATTTTAAATATACCTAGAAACATTCCGTATTCTGTAGAAAAGCTAACGGTAATTAAATCACAGGAAGGAATATTGCCTTTGGATCTCATAAGTACAAACATCTGTCTTGCTAATTCTTTAGATACTCCTAAAATATTATTTTCTCCATTCAAAAATTCCTGGGACAAATCTTTAACTATGTTCCTCTCTTCATTAAAAATAGCATATTTTAACTCTTCATCTTTTAAACATCTTTGAATATGTTTTAAAAGAAAAGTATATATCTCCTCATTTAATTCTAGTGCAAATTCATTTAACACAGCTCCATCAGCATTGTTATCTAGTATATGAATCACTGCTTCAATTATATTTATTTCTTTAATGTAATCCAAATGTTAAACCTCCTCTAAGCGTTGACTAATTATTAAAATTGACTAAAAAATTTTTAAAATCCGTTCATCATCTATGAATGAATTTATTCTAATTGACAATTATCAATTGATTAATATAATTATATAACAATATATGATTTTTCTCCAAAGTAATTATTAAATATAAGGCATCTTCAAAAAATNNCTATTTTCCATCATACTGCGTTGTCAGAACTTCATGATAGCTAGACTATCATGAAAACCTATCTCCTTGTCTGCTGCAAAATATATTTCACATCTTTAACTAGCTATTTTATTTCATATGCCTAAAATATACTAACATCTTTGGTTTATTATTTTCTTTCAAATGCCTAATTGGGTTAAAAATAAATTATAAACAAATTAAAATAAAGCTTAGGAAAAAAAATTATGATATAATTACCTAAAAGGAGTGAGTACCTTGAAAGAAATGGAAACTAGAATATTAGATATTAACGTAGAAGATATCCGAAAAAAAATGAAAGATATTAATGCATTAAAGGTTAAAGAAGAAAGCCAAGTTAATAATATATATGACTTTTCAGATAGAAGGCTATTAAACGCCAAAGGCTATGCTAGAATTAGAGTAGTAGATGATCATCTACATAATAAAACAATAAATTATATGACTACTAAAAAGCTTATAAGTCAAGAAAAATATAAGGTAATGGAAGAGCATGAAATTGAAATATTAGACTCCGTTGAAGGCTCTAATATTTTTAAAGCATTAGGTCTAGAATTAGTAGAATCTATTAAGAAATATAGAGAAAGTTATAAGTATAAAAATACTCTAATTGAAATAGATATTAATGATAAAAGCTTTTGTCCTTTTCCTTACGTAGAAATTGAATCCAATAATGAAGATGAAATTATGGATGTAGTGAATCTATTGGGGTACACTATGAAAGATACTACTTCTAAAACTATTCATGAAATTTTAGAAGATAAAAATAAAGGAGCTTTAAAAGGACTATAATGTTTGGATATGTTACTCCCTGCAAAATGGAGCTTAAAGTAAAAGACTATGAAAAATTTAAAGCTTATTACTGTGGATTATGCTTAGCTATAAAAGAAACCTTTGGTCATATACCTAGACTTACTTTAAATTATGATATGACTTTTTTAGCTATACTTTTAGATGGACTTAATGAAGATACAATTCATTATGAAAAATCTAGCTGTATTGCACATCCATTAAATAAAAAACCTAAAGTAATTGATAATGATGCTTTAAAATATGCCGCTTTTTGTAATGTAGCTTTAACTTACTTTAAATTATTAGATAACTACAATGATAATAATTCTAAAATCAGTAAACTACTATCTAAATTTTTGAAAAAGTATATAAAAATTAGTGATGAACAAAAAAAAGAAATAATCGATTATATGAAAACTAAACTAGATTTATTAAGTAAAATGGAAAACTCTAAAGAATCTATAAATATAGATGAAATTTCTGATATATTTGCAGATTTAACTGGTTATATAATTTCTCAATATTATAAGCAAGAGGATAACACCGCTCTTTATTGGCTTGGATATAATTTAGGAAGATTTATATATTTAATTGATGCCTATGATGACTTAAAGGAAGATATGGAAAATCATAAATTTAATGCTATTGAAAGAGCTTTTAATAGCGAAAAGCTCACCTTTGAAGAATTTATAGAAACTATTAGAGAAAGAATTGAATTTAATCTAATATTAAGCGCTGAAAGCTGTGCGGCTTCTTTGGAGAATCTTCCATTAAAGAAAAATAAGGAGCTTTTAGCCAACATTCTTCAGCTTGGCTTAATGGAAAAAATTGAAAGTATAAAGATTAAGGAGTGTAAAAAACATGAGAAATCCATATGAGGTACTTGGTGTAAGACAAGGTGCATCACAAGATGAAATAAAAAGAGCATATAGGGAACTAGCAAAGCAATATCACCCAGATCAATATGGTGATAATCCTTTAAAAGATTTAGCTGAAGAAAAGATGAGAGAAATAAATGATGCTTATGATGCTCTTACTAAAAATAATGGAAGTTCTAGTAACTATCAAAGTTATAGTGGAGGAGATAATAATTTTAACATTTATCAAAGTATAAGAATGGATTTAAATAAAGGAAACATAGGTGGTGCAGAGGCAAAACTTAATTCCATATCAGATAGAACTGCGGAATGGTATTTTTTAATGGGCATGGTTAATTATAGAAAAGGCTGGTTTGATAATGCCTATAATTTAATTCATCAAGCTTGTAATATGGATCCAAATAATTTTGAATATAGACAGACTTTAAATAGTTTAAATCAAAGACAAAATTCTTATAGACAAACTTATTATGGAACACGAAAAGGTAGTGATAGTGAGTGCTGTGATCTTTGTTGTAAACTTTGGTGCGCAGATACTTGTTGTGAATGTATGGGTGGAGATTTAATTAGTTGCTTTTAATAATATAATTTACACTATGAAAAGTCAGTTCTTAAAAATAATAAACGACTCTTTAGATTCATTTGTGAATATAACTAAATTTATAACATGATAATTTAAAATAATATTTTATTGTGAGGTTTTTTAATATGGGAAAACATAATATAAACAATAAAGCAAGTTTTGTTGCAAGAGGTGGAATATATGTAGCACTTAGCTTATTTGTGCTGTACTCCACTTCCTTTTTGCCATTTAACACAATATTTCTTTTAGGAGTAGCTTCAGCTATAATTCCTCTATCAATATTAACTACTAACATACAAAACTCTATTATAGTATATGTGGGTGTTTCCTTATTATCTTACTTTCTACTTCCATTAAAATCTATGTGGTTATCTTATACTGTATTTTTTGGACTTTATGGTTTTATAAAACTTTATATAGAAAAATTAAGAAAAATGTCCTTAGAATTTATATTAAAGATTGTATATTTTAATATATCTATGGGAATATTTTATTTAATTTATAAATTTTTATTTGTGTCCTCACTATCAATACCAGGAAACTTTTTATTTTTAATATTAGCTTATCAATTTATGTTTATAGTTTATGATTATGCAATGACTATATTTATAACCTATGTAGATAGTAACTTTATTCATAAATTAAATAATTAATACCATATACAAAAAATTAGTAAACTATTGACAATAAAAAGATTTTAATTTATAATATGAAATTATTAACTTAATATATTATTGCACTGATTAGGAGTAGTAATATTCATCTTAATTTTCAGAGAGCTGCAGTTTGGTGTAATGCAGTAGTTAAGAACTATGAACTTGCCTAGGAGCTTACTTGTGAAAAACAAGTACGGATTAAACCGTTATATTTTAAAGTGAGGCACTATGCCTAATTAGAGTGGTACCGCGGAATTATAAGTTTTCGTCTCTTTGCGAGATGAAGGCTTTTTTTATTTATAATAACCTTTATATATCTATCTATTAATAAGAAATAGCTAAAACCTGTATTTTAATGCACTGTTTAATGATTTTCATAGATAGAAAAAGTCTATTATCTTATATCTTATTTAAAATAATAAAAATTCACTATAGATTAGGAGGAAATAATATGGCTAGATATAGCACAGAAATTGATAAAAAATGGCAAGAAAAATGGGAAGAAACAGAACTATATAAATTTAATAAAAATAATTTAGATAAAAAACTTTATGTTTTAGAAATGTTCTCTTATCCATCTGGAAGCCAACTTCATGCAGGTCATTGGTTTAACTTTGGACCTGTTGATTCATGGGCTAGAATGAAAAGAATGCAAGGATATAATGTATTTCAACCAATGGGTTTTGATGCTTTTGGATTACCTGCTGAAAACTTTGCAATTAAAACTGGAATTCATCCAATGGATTCAACAGAAAAAAATATTGAAACTATGGAAAAACAATTAAGAGCTATGGGAGCTATGTTTAATTGGGAAAATTCAGTAGTAACTTGTCGTCCTGATTATTATAAATGGACTCAATGGCTATTCCTAAAATTATATGAAAAAGGTCTTGCATATAGAAAAAATGCACCAGTAAACTGGTGTCCTGATTGTAATACTGTTTTAGCTAATGAACAGGTAATTGATGGTGTTTGTGAAAGATGTTCTAGCGAAGTTACTAAAAAGAATTTAACTCAATGGTTCTTAAAAATTACAGATTACGCTGAAGAACTTCTTAATGAAATCGATAATCTTGATTGGCCAGAAAAAACTAAGTCAATGCAAAAACATTGGATAGGTAAATCTACAGGTTCAGAAGCTACTTTTAAAGTAGATGGCAAAGATATTTCCTTCAACGTATTCACTACAAGAGTTGATACACTATTTGGAGTAACTTATGTGGTTTTAGCTCCTGAAAATGAGCTAGTAGATCAGTTGACTACTGAGGAGTATAAAACTTCTGTAGAAGAATATAAAGAAAATGCTAGAAAGCAATCTGATATAGAAAGACAATCCATAACAAGAGAAAAAACTGGTGTATTTACTGGTTCTTATGCTATAAATCCAATTAACGGAAGAAAGATTCCTATTTGGATTGGAGATTATGTACTAAATACTTATGGAACTGGTGCAGTTATGGCTGTTCCAGCTCATGATGAAAGAGATTTTGCCTTCGCAACTAAATATAATCTTCCAATAGAAAAAGTTATTGAAGGCGGAGAAAATCTTCCATATACTGAATCTGGAAAACTTGTAAACAGTGGAGAATTTGATGGACTTTCTAGTGAAGATGCTAAAGAAGCTATAGTTAATAAGCTTCATGAACTAAGTTTAGGAGAAAAGAAAATACACTATAGATTAAGAGATTGGTTAGTATCAAGACAAAGATATTGGGGAGCACCAATTCCAATAGTATACTGCGAAAAATGCGGAACAGTACCAGTGCCTGAAAGTAATTTACCTGTAGAGCTTCCATACGACGTTGAATTTACACCAGATGGAAAGTCTCCACTAGCTAAATGTGAAAGCTTTATAAATACCACATGCCCATGTTGTGGTGGACCTGCTAAAAGAGAAGCAGATACTTTAGATACCTTTGTTTGTTCTTCTTTCTACTATTTAAGATATGTAGATAACAAAAATAGTAAAATTTGTTTTGATAGTGAATTAGCAAATAAAATGCTTCCAGTAGATAAATATGTTGGAGGCCCAGAACATGCTTGTATGCATCTATTATATGCAAGGTTTATAACTAAAGCATTAAGAGATCTTGGCTATATAAACTTTGGAGAACCATTTAAATCTCTAACTCACCAAGGACTTATCTTAGGACCAGATGGACTTAAGATGAGTAAATCTAAAGGAAACACTATATCTCCTGATGGCTATATTACAGAATATGGTTCAGACGTATTTAGAATGTATCTAATGTTTGGATTTGGATATACTGAAGGTGGAGCTTGGAGTGATGATGGAATAAAATCTATAGGTAGATTTGTAGAAAGAATAGAAAGAGTTCTAGAACATTCTATAGCTGAACTTAGAAACAAGGATAATAATAAGGAAGTTATGGAAACTGCTGAAAAAGAACTTAATTATTGGAGGCATTTTTCTATAAAAGGTGTATCTGAAGATGCTGAAAAACTTCAATTTAATACTGCAATAGCAAGAATGATGGAGTTTACTAATGCCTTATCTAAATACCTTAATGAAAGCATTAAAAATCCTGCTTTCCTAAAAGAAACATTAATAGATTATATTAAGCTTCTTGCACCATTTGCACCTCACTTCTCTGAAGAGCAATGGGAAGCTTTAGGTATGGATTATTCAGTATTTAACGAAAGTTGGCCTGTTTTCAATCCATCTGCCTTAATTAAAGATGAAGTTGAAATAGCAATACAAATTAATGGTAAAATTAAAGCTAAAATTGATGTTCCAACAAGTCTTGATGAAGCTGGAATAAAAGAAGCATCATTAAACAATGAAAATATAAAAGCTGCCCTTGAAGGAAAAACTGTGAGAAAAGTTATAGTAATTAAAGGTAGGCTTGTAAATATAGTAGCTAACTAACAAAAAGTCGTGATTAACCATCACGACTTTTTAAAGTAATAATTAACTATATATGTTTACTATAGAAAGAAATTAAAAATAAATTTTAATTATTTAAAAATTCAAAGGCATAGTCACAGCATTTTTTAAATCCTATACCTTCATATATAGCTTTTGCACTTAAATTTCTTATATTTACTTGAGTTATTGGTGTCTTTCCCATTTCTATCAATTTCTCTACCATTTTACTCATAAGAATTTTTCCTAATCCCCTACCCCTATATTCACTTTTTATATAAACAGTAGTAATCTCTCCAAAATGTCTACTAAACTCGCTAAATTTAGCTAGCCCAACTGGAGTATCTTCTCTCCATAATAAATATATCCCATTTTTTAAATCATATTTTATTTTTTCATCATTAGTTAAAGAGTTTATCTCATCTTCAGAAGTTGCTTCAAAAAAATCTATATATGCTTCTTTAATAAAATCTTTATCTTTAGAAGTTGCTTTTCTAAAATTAAATTCTCCTATATGTAAATCTAGTTTTTTCTCATTATCAAAAATATAATAAAAATTTTTATCTATATTTCTACTTATATTTAATCTTTTTAATATTTCTCTTACATCCTCTTCTCTAGCTGCCAAAAGCATACGTGGATTATTTATTCTTTCAATTTCTTTTATAATAATTTCAAAACTTTTTTTATTATTATAATAAAAATTAGTAAAAAGTGAATTTCCATCATCCTTTATATGCAATATAGCTCCTATGCTTTCTTCACTATCTATATATAAATCTCCTATATTATTGCTTTCAATGAAATGTATTATAAAAAGATTTATCTCCTCTTCTTCATATAAAAATTTTAATATTAGTTCTTTTATTTCATCTGTTAACATTTCTACTTTTACCATAGCTATCATCCCCCATTTATGCAATTGAGAATTGAGTATTGACAATGGACAATTTAGGTTGAAATTATTTTTATAAAAAATAATTTCTTTAAACATTTTTTTCACTAGCAATATAAAATTGCTAGTTATTATGACGAACACTGTTCGCCGCTACAGAATAAATTTCCCACCCAAGGGGAACAGCGCTAAGCCCTTTAGGGTTCCCCTGGGGCGCAGTATAATTCGGAGCAAAAATCAGTGACATTATGCTAATATTGTGGAGAGAAAAATACAATTAAGATATTGTATAATGTTGCAAATATAGTGCCATATCACACTACACCCCAGGGGTTTAAATAGAAAATAGTTATAAACTAAAATTTTGTGATTACTCTGATTTTATTTAAAACCTATAATTTTTGTTTTAAACCCCAGGGGTGAAGATTAATGCTGAGAAATATCAACAATTGTGCATTAAATAAAGTTGTGAATTGATTTTTACTCTAGATATTTTTCATAGTTAAAGTAAAGTATAGCCCTCTAAATTTAATTCTCTTTCTCTAACTTTAAGAGCTTCTATTACTTCTGTTATAAGTTCAGAAAGCTCTAGCCCTAATTCTTCACTACTTTCTTTAATTGTTTCCCTATTTACTCCTTTAGCAAAACCCTTATCTTTTAATTTTTTCTTTACTGACTTTAACTCTAAATCTTCAAAACTTTTTGAAGGTCTAACTAAAGCACATGCTACAATAAAACTTGAAAGCTCGTCTACTGCAAAAAGTGCTTTTGCCATAAGGCTTTCTCTGTACGATTTTGCTTCCTTTGCATGACCATAAATAGCCACTCTTATTTCTTCCTCTACATTTTCTTCTTTTAAAATAGTCTTTCCTTCTTCTGGATGAGTATCAGGATATTTTTCATAGTCTATATCATGCAACAGGCCTACTATAGACCACTTTTCTATATCTTCATTGTATTTTCTTGCAAGTCCTCTCATTGATCCTTCTACTGCAAAGGAATGTTTAAATAAACTTTCACTACTCATATATTTTTTTAAAATTTCAAATGCTTCTTCTCTTTTCATCTCTTTGCCTCCCTAAAAAATTTATCTATATTATAGACAGAATTTCTCTTTTAGCTAACTAGTTTATTTTTACTATTATAAAATAACTTAAAGAAACTCTGAATATAGTTGTTTTTTATAAATATTCCTCTATTTAAATTTACATTTTAATAAAACTACTCTATCATAGTTTTTTATAGCTCTATCTACTTCATCTTTTCCATCAAAAATAAAGCTCATAGGACCTATTCCTTCATTTCGCTCTAGCTGTGCAAATAAAATATGCTCTACATCTTTTTCTATCGTTACTTCGTTGTTATAGAATCTCCTAGTTCCATTTAAGTTATTACTAAAGTCTATGTTAATTTTAGCTGAATTACTAAACTCATCACCTATAGCAGCAAACTTGAATTCCCCTTTATCACTATATTTATCAGAGTATTGATATAAGCTCATAGTTATATATTTTAAAGTATCGTCTTTATCTAAAGATATAGTTGCCGTATTATCTTTACCTATAAGCTTTCCTTTTTCATAGATACATAAGCTTATCTCAATATCATCATAATCTTTTAAACTTCCAATTATCTTAAAAGCCTTAAAATCAGTATCAATAGTACCTTGTAATAGTTCTTTTTGTTCTTCTGAAAAATCACTAAGCGCAATTCTAGGTTCTGTTTTTTCACAGCCTAATAATAAAATACAACTTATTGTTAAAAAAGCCATAAGCAAAATTTTACTAGTTTTCCCCATATACTTTACCCCCATAAATTTTTATTAATGTACCATAAAGCTTGTTCAACATCTTTAATTACTAAACAAAATTAATTTACTTATATTATATAAAAAGTAAATTTAATATTATTCTTTTTTGTAGTTATTAAAATTCTTACACTAACAATCCGTTAACATATTATTGTAAAATATGTTAATATAATAACAGTATACTCTTTAATTAAGTAATTCTATGAAAAGATTTATAATATTTTAAATACTTTATCTAATATATGAAAAAAAGTCAAGTGAAAAATTATTTATTAGGAGGTAATGCTATGAAATTTAAAAAGTTAATTTCTATGCTTTTAATAGTATTTATTATTCCAATATTCTTAATAGGATGCAGTAAAGCAAATACTGAAGAAAAATTAATAGAAGATTTTCTTCGTGCTTTATATGACATAGAAGATTACACTAAAGTTGATCTTAATGAGTTTATTAACAGATATCCTAATGATCAATATACCCTTAGATATAAAGAATTATTATCAGATGATGCCTTTAAAACAATTACATCTGATAGAGTTAATTATGTGTATCTAAGCTACTTAGTTGCCAATAAAACTAATTCTAAGTTCATAGAATTGAAAGAGTTTAAAGAAAGTTATACAGATAAAGTTTATAATTTTAAGGCTATAATAAATTTAAATAATGTAGAAAAAAATACTAAAGATGATGTAGAGCTTATAGGACAAGTTACTATAGATAAAGTTGATGACAAACTGATAATATCCCAAATGAACAAATTAACTGATGTAGATTTATATTCAAAACTACCAATTCGTCCTTAATTTTAGAATAAAATAATTAATTATATATTTATGAATCAACTGATTATTTTATTTTTTATATTTAAAACCTATTAAAAGAGATACTATAAAGCAATATACTCCGCTTTAATAAAAATATCTATTTATTAAAACGGAGTATATTCCTCTAATTTTATTTCTTTAACTTTAAATACTTCTATTACTGTTTTTATAATCACCGAAAATCATCTTTCTCAAAAAATCATTACTCATTCTTCCATCCACTTTTCGATGATAGATGAACTGTGATTAGTAAAGATTTAATTGATATTACAGTGATTTTGTATCAGCAATACAGGATACAAAAGAATTAAAAAATATTTTTACAAGGCACACTTGTTGAGGGCAATGAGTCATAAAAGATTACATCAAATGAATACTGAGTGAAATTATCGGTTTTCTTAAAATAAAAAAAGAACTTATTGCAACTCACATTTATGAATTGACAATAAGTTCTCTATAAGTATACTGTTTTATTTGAGTTAGTAGCCAAAAAATTATCGGCACTTCTTATTCTTATTCTTATTCTTATTCTTATTCTTAGCTTTTTACTATTAATCTAAAAATTTCCTTAGTTCTTCTGCGATTTCTTTAGATTGTGAGTGGTGAAGGTAGTGGTTTCCAGGCAATTCAACGATCTTACCCTTAACCGATTTTTCAATTTGCTTTTGGTGAAGTTCAAGCCATCCTTCTGGATTTGTTTCATTTTCCGCAACAAACAATAATAAAGGAAGTTCTTTTGGAAACGACAGTTTTTTTGCAGAATTAAAACTCTGCCCTATTAACTTCAGTTCATTTCGCACGGTCTTATTTCCCATATTTTTCATGGTAATCATGCGCAATTGATCAGAAGACTCTTCATTCATATTTTCACCCATGAAGCTTTCAGGATTCAATTTTACTATCAATCTGAATATTCCTGATTTTTGCACGAAGTTGATTAATCTATCATCAAAACCTGGCCAAGGTTGGTTCGGAACACTTGAATCAATCCCAACAAAAGCTTTGACACCCTCTGGAAAAGTATTGACATAGTTCAACCCATAAATGCCTGCAATTGAGTGACCCATCAAAATAAAGGAGTCTATATTTAATTGTTTAACAACATCATGAATCTCCTCAACCATATTTTCTGCTGTTCGCTCACGCTCCGTTTGCCCGCTTAATCCATAGCCAAAGGGTTCGATAACAACCACACGATAATCACTTTTAAGTTCATCAATCAGCGGCTTGAAATCAATACTTGGACTTGCCGTGCCATAGCCTGTTAAAAGAACAATTGTTTCTTCGCCCTTACCTTCAATAAGTACGTTCATCGTGCCATCAAAAACCTCTAATTTCTGTCCATAATCTACAATTTTCTTAGACTCACTTCGTAAACTTAAACGGTGAGCTGTAAAGATTCCACCCAATGCTAAGGCTATTATCAGTACAAGTGCAAGAGCACTTATCTTTAGGATATGCAGAATTTGTTTAATACCACTTTTTTTATTTTCGTTCATTTTCTGCCTCCTCTTTCTTTATTTCACTAATAATTTTTTCTATAATTTCATCGCTTAGTACATCAACTCCTATACCATCGAAGACATATTTCGCTGCATAAACTTTATCCCAAAAAGTATCTATAGTGTTGGGAAATAAAGATACCATAAACCAAGTATTTAATAATAGGACAATAATCTCTGAAATCTGCTTTGGGAACTTCACATCAAGTGATCCATCCCTGTTTCCTTCGTCTATGTATAATTCAACTTGGGGTGATAGGACCTCGTTGCTATTAATCATACGCATCATGAAAAGTTTTGGATTATTAAATAAAGGAAATGCCATCTCAAATGAAGCTCTAACATCTTTATTAATTAGCGTTTCCATTAGTAAATGTTGAATTTTTTCTAAGCCATTTAGATCTTGGCGCTTACTAATTGCCTCTATATACTCTGAGCCTGGAACAAGTCGCTTTACAACTCCATCAATAATCTCTTCTTTTGATCTAAAGTGGTGGTAAATCGCTCCACGCGACAAGCCATCTAATTCGTTGACAATATCTTGGATGGTCGTTTTCTCATAACCTTTTTCTACAAACAGCCGCGTCGATGCATCTAAAATATCTCTAATTGTGTCTTCAGTACTATACCTTTTACTCATTACTCAGCTCTCCTCCTAACAAACATTTAGTCGGTATGTTCTAGACTACACTCCATTTCAATTTATGTAAACAAACTTAATCACTTATCATAAATTTCTAGTTTCTTCTGGGTTAAAAGATAATTTCCTTAATGGTTCTATTCTCTAACCCTGTTTTTAGTGCTGTCTCCTAAGACATTCTTTAATCCTCCTTTAATCTTTTTCCGAAAAAAACATTCATTCGGTATGTTTTATATTACACTCTATTTTACTTTATGTCAACAAATTAAATCACTTGTTGTAAAATTCCTTCTCGCTTAAAAGATAGTTGCTTAATGGTTCTATTCTCTAGCCGACATTCACAATGATATCCGTAATTTTTTCGGCATAGTTATTGAACTAATAGAATCACCACCTATGCAAAAGATTACCTTACCTCGTAAGAAATAGGAAAAAGAAGCAATAAAATTCTATACTAAAGAAGAATTAAAAGAGCTTTTGACACATCTTTCGCTTTCTAAAAACGATAAAATTAAGACTTTCTTTCCAGTGATCGCTTTTACTAGTATGAGAAAGTCAGAGGTTCTAAGCTTCCACAGGAACCACAAATGATTTACATACTGGTGAGAAGTTCGTCAGTTATATCAAGTTTTAATTTTTACAAGGCACATCTCTTTCATTTCAAAACAAAAAAGCCCACAAACATCACTCATCACAGCATTTGCAGATTTCAATTTTTCTCCCCCACAGCCCCTTCCATTCTATACTATTAATTTATTTTATCATTAACTCAAAGTTTTAATTGATAATTACATAGAGTTCTACAGTATATAATGTGAAACTTACAATATATTTATATATTACATATAATTAAAAGATATGTTAATATAAAACTAATCTTATTTAAATAATTAAAAGATGTGGAGGTATTTTCAATGTTTAAAGAGATGATAAAGATTAGCAAGGCAATGGACAATAAAGATATATTTGCACTATTAGAAAGAGGACAAGAAGGCACTTTAGGTACTATAGGTGAAACTGGTTATCCTTACTGTACAACTTTAAATTATGTATACTACAATGATGCTATTTATTTTCATTGTGCTCCTGTAGGACATAAACTTGATAATATAAATTTTAATAATAAAGTATGTTTTTCAATTGTTGATAATATTGAAGTTTTATCTAAAACATTCAATACTAAATTTGAAAATGTAATAATCTTTGGAAAGGCTGAAAATATTGAAGAAGAAAAAGAAAAAAAGGCTGTATTACTAAAATTTATTGAAAAATATTCTTCTGATTTTATGGAAGAAGGAAAAAAATATATAGATAAAGCTTTTTCTAAAGCTAACATTATAAAAATTAGTATAGATCATATAACAGGAAAATGTAAAAAGTAAATTATTTTTAAAGGCAAATGTAGATTTCTAATCTGAATATTTGATCTATTCAGACTAGAAATCTCTTTAATAGAAACTATTAGCAAATTGTATAAATTCAAGCTTTATTTTAATCTTTTATAAGATATTGAAGATATCAATGTTTTATTTAATAGTCCTAAAAGAATAGTATTTTCTTTTACATGCCTTATTCTAAATATCTTTTAGGTAAAGCTATTTTTTTAAGCCTAACTATAATAAAAAATATTATTCTATCTATAAAAATAATTGTAAGGATAAATAAAAAGCTTATAGTATATTTTTCATAAAAATAAGCAGCAGCAATACAATATATTGCAGTTATAAACTTCCATAAGAATTGAATTCTTAAAAAGCTCTTCATATCTTTAATGTGATACCAATTATTCCTGTTATCTACTCTTTCATTATTTATAAAACCATAAATTATTAAAAACATGGCATAAATAATACAAATTATAGATAGTACATTCATAGAATACGCCTCCGAAATTATTGATTCTATGATTATTATATGTAGATGCTAAATAAGCTTCTACTTTAATAAATTCTTACTCCCCCTTATTTTTCTTAAACCATTCTGTTGCAAAATCTACTGCTGTTTTTTGATGAAATAATTTACTCTCAGCTTGTCCTACCAATCCTCTACTCACATTATGCTTTTTCTCAAATTCTAAGCCTATAGAATTAAAATCTTCGCTATCTAAATCAATATCCCTAAAAGTCTTCCAAACTCTCTTACCATTTTCTAAAATAGGTGCAGCTAATTCTGTATACATTCTTACATTAGATTTATATTCACTTAAGTGAAAAGAGGTATTATTCTCATAAGGTACTCCTAGCAGTAGTACATATCCATTTATATTATAAACTTTTCCTAGAGGTGATGTCTCTCCTAGTGAATCCTCTAAATTATGAACCCCTATAATATCTTCTGAATCCTTACCCCAGGCAGTAAAAGAAGCCTGTGGATGATCACTCCTTAACACATTAGGAAAACTTCTAAAAGCTTCTGCAATTCTTCCCATTCCTCTTGTAGGGGTTATATGTTTATCAAAGGCAGGCATAGTTTCTCTAATTATTTCATACCATTGTTCAGGTACAGGAGGATTTCCCCAATAGCAAGGTTCTGAGTAATCTCCTGTTTGAGCTGGCATAATAATGTTGCCTTCCACTGTAATTATATCCATAAGTGATTTTATTACTGATACAGCCCCTCCACAAACCCAGCCTATAGAACTTAAAGAGGAATGTACAATAACAGTCATTCCTTTTTTAAGTCCCAATGCGGTTAAATCTTTTTTTAGGCTTTCTATAGTGTTTATAGTATTGGTATTTTCTATTATAATTCCCTCTCTCATTTCTTCTACCTTCCCTTATTTAAAATCCTCTGGAAAATCTACAGTAAAATCAAAAACTGTACCACAATCAGTACAAACATTAGCATAAAGTTTTGATCCTAATGCAAAAATTTTGTCCATAGGTTCTAATAATATAGTTTTGCTTGCAACTCTTTTAATTTCAGTAGAATTACATTTAGGACACTTTAGTTCTTCCACAATATATTCCCCCTTTAATCCATTAACTACTTATTCTTTTAATATCCATTAAATCCTTTTTAACATAATAGTTTATTTATAGCTATATTCTTTTTACTGATTTCTTTAAGAATTTTTATTGAAAGAATATATTTTTATTTTTTTTAAATAATTTTTTATTCATTTCTCTAAAATTTCTATCTATAATATAATTAATTAATGTGTTGAGTAGGTTCTTATAAATAGAGAAAATAATACTTATAGCTTGTATATTTCCTTAGCCAATTTATTATTAATTTTTTAATATTTAATTCTTATATGTGTATTTAGTGTATTTTCGAATTTTTAAAAAGGTATCCTAACTATATATATTCAATTGCTCATGATAGTATCCAGCATTTGTATAATAATAGCTTCTAAAAATTTAAAGAAAATCGTTAAATCTATAAATTCAACGATATTGTTGGAGTTTTAAATATTAAGACTTCAAGCTGGATTTTCTTTATAATAATAGGTTTCACTTGTATAATATTAAATGACTTTTTTAAAGTAGCTATTGAAGTTAAAGAGGAAAATGATTTAACAGTGTAAATTTTAGTGAAATATGATGATTTTATGAATTATGAAATTATATTTTTTTCAAATAAGAAATAATTATCTATAGAAAATTTAAAAGAAAATACTCTTCAAATAATATAAATTAAATAAATTCTTTAGATGTAAAAATAGATATTTAGAGATGTTAACGGTTCATTTAAATTTGTCCACAAATTCTTTTAAATATAAATTATAAGCATTTCAATAAATGTAAGGTCACTTTAAAAGAGATTTATTATAATAATTAAAATTTTAAGAATTTCTTTTAAAGTGACCAATTTCCATATTATTTAGAAACAAAAATACCAGAGGTTGCTCTCTGGTTCTACTTCGCTTAATTAGCATATACTAACTTTTATTTTAGTTAAAATACATATAAGTAAAACGATATATATATCATAGCAATCTATTTAATCAGTTACTTAGGCTAAAATATCTTAATAAAACATACATATTTTATTTTTTCTGTAAAAAAACATCTATTAGCTCGATATCTCTTAAATCTTTTTCTCTTCCCAGTTTTATCTTATGTTTTCTTATGCTTTCTAAACTTCCTACAGGAAGATCATTAATTAATTCCACATTATCTACGTTCCATTCTTCAAAAACCTCTAATCCTTCATTTACCCTTATTACTCTTGAACTATCTTTTAAAACTACTGGTTTATATCCATTTTTAATTAAGTTTTCAAATAAAAACTTGCTACATCCTAAGTCAATATCTCTAGTTTCGGTTTTCACTCCGTGCATAACTAATGACGCACCTGCTAAAACCCAATAATGCTCCTTAGGAAAATTTAATTCTTCTAATATCCCCATAATATCTTCTCTTTTTAACATATATCCTCCTTATATTAAAAATATATTACATTTAAATTTAATCTATATATTTATATAATCTTATTATTGAATTATTAGAATTTTGCCTTATACAATACGAATTAACAATTGGCAATGGAAAATTATTGATACTTCTCTTTTATAAGAGAAGTTTTTAATTGATTTCTTTTTGAAGTGACCTAGTCACTTCTTATAAAGTACTAACAATTGTATTTCTATTAAAAAATCTATTAAAGAAATTAGTTTTAATTAAACTAATTTCCACCATAATTGTCAATTGTCCATTTTCAGTTCTCCATTAACTAAAGTTGCCAATGAAATATTTAATGGCATAAATATTAGTTATATATTAACTTTTTATGTAATATATCTATATATACTATAATTATAGATAATTATGATAAAATTAAAAAATTCTTATTAGGAATAGTTGTAATCTACTAGTTAATACTTATTAAGTCATCCTAATTATATAAAATATCCTATAATATAAATACAAAGCATAACACCAATATATCGGTCTTATGCTTTGTATTTATCTAACGTCTTTTTTGTAGCCTCTAATAGACTACTAAGTTCAAATACTTCACCTTCTTCTAAAAGCTTATTTAACTGTTCAGTATATCTTGAAGCCTCTAAAAGTTTTCCTAAAGATGAAAGTGTTAAAATATTTTCAACTATGTCTGTAACCAGGCTAGATTTCACCTCAAATAATTTCTGAGCATCTTTAATTTCATCTTTTATCTCAAGCATTTGTTCATCTAATTGAAAGGCTGCATCTGCCGCAGTTTTTAATTTCATTCTTACATCCTTAGGTATATCGTGTTTATATTTATAATTTAAAGNNATTTGAAACTCTGCTAAAATTTCTGTTTGTCCATCAGCCATATTTACTGGATATTTTATAATCATATGATAGCTTCTATAACCACTTGTCTTAACATTAGTTACATAATCTTTCTCATAGATTATTTGCATATCCTTTCTTTGTCTAATTAAATTAACAACCTTTTCTATATCATCAACAAACTGGCACATAATTCTTATACCAGCTATATCTTCCATTTCATATTCTATTCTATCTAATGGTATGTTAAATTTATTTGCTTTTTCTAAAATACTAGATACTTCCTTAACTCTTGCAGTTACAAATTCTATTGGAGAATATTCATTTTTTCTTCTAAGTTCTCTTCTAATACTTCTAAATTTAACTTTAAGTTCTTCTACTGCCTGTTCATAAGGAATTAAAAATTTTTTCCATTCTCTTATTGCCATATGTAAGTCACCCTTCACAAATATTAAATTGTTACGAAATATATATTAGATTATATATATAATATAATGTTATTATAGAAAAATATCAATGATTTAGATATAATATTGTATTTATTGTTTATTTAGCGGTTTATGGAGGATTTTATTATGAAAAATATTTTTTCTGGATTAGAGGATCTAGGATTTGAAGAGATAGAGAATCTTCAAATATATAAGGTAGAAAAAAGCACAGACAAAAAAGAAGAAGTTGAAAATAATTTATATGAATCTTTACTTTATCATAAGACTATAGACTGTCCTGTATGTAATTATAAATTTAAACAACTTGCACTTAAAAGTACTTCTTATAGAATGATTTCAAAAGACTCAGATTTTTTTATAAGATATGATCTTATAAATCCTTATTTTTATGATGTTTATATTTGTGAAAGCTGTGGGTATTCAGCTTTAAAATCTGACTTCTATAAAATAATGACTGTTCAAAAAGATTTAATACTTAAAAATGTAACTTTAAAATTTAAACCAAGAACTTATCCTGATAAATATACATTAGAAATTGCTATAGAAAGATATAAAATGGCACTATTAAATGCAGTTTTTATGGATGCTAAACCTAGTCAGAAGGCTATGATTTGTTTGAAACTATCATGGATGTATAGATTAGGTAATTCAGACTATCATAATGAAATGGAACGAACCTTTTTAAGCTTTGCATTAAAAGGCTTTAACGATGCCTATTACAACGAGACTTTACCTTTATATGGCATGGATAAATTTGTTATGATGTATCTAATAGGTGAATTAAATAGAAGATTGCTAAATTATAATACAGCTCTTGTATGGTTTAGCCAAGTATTAACTGCCCCTAATGTAAAGCAAAGTTTAAAAGAATTAGTCAGAACTCAAAGAGACCTAATTAGAGAAGCAGAAATTATTAAAGCTAAGCTTGAAAAAACTAGTGATATCCTTGATGATAATTTTAACTTTGATAGTAAAGATGAAAAAGACCATATTCAAGAAGTAAATAATAAAGAAGATAAATCTAAAGGAATCTTTTCAAAAATCTTTAATTCTAAAAATCGTGATTAGCTAATCACCACTTTTAAAATTAAAGATGTGAATGAAAAATTGATGTTATTATTCACAATTTTTCATTCACAATTTATATATTTATAACCTGTATGTTATAAATATATAAATTTTTATGGTAGTATTAATTTTGGTGAAAAATCTATATAATCGCAAGAAGTTAATATATAATCTACACCATTTTTAATCCCTTCAAAGGCATAATTTAAAGCATTACCATGAATATGCCCATAAATAACCTTCTCTACCCCATATTCATTTAATATTTCAGTAAATCCATTTTCTTCTTCAATACTATTTACTGGTGGGTAATGAAGCATAACTATAAGTTTTTCATAACCAGCTTTTTTAGCACTATCTAAAGATAATCTAAGTCTTATAAGTTCTCTTTCATAAATTTTTTTGTCATGAGCAGTAAATTTAGAACTTATTGGAGTAATCCATCCTCTACTGCCACAAATTCCATAATCCTCATAAGTAAAAAAATTATTTTGTATAAAATCCATATTATTATAAAGAGAATTAAGCTTTGTTATACTAGTCCACCAATAATCATGGTTTCCTCTTACTAATATTTTTCTTCCTGGAAGTCTATTTATAAAGTCTAAATCTTCCTTACCTTCTTCCATCCTCATAGACCAAGAAATGTCTCCTGCAATTAAAACCGTATCTTCTACCTTAATGGTTTCTAGCCAATTATTTTTTATTTTTTCATCATGTTTATACCATTTATCTCCAAAAACATCCATAGGCTTATCTCCAGTAGATGCTAAATGGAAATCAGATATAGCATATAATGCCAATATTTATCACCTGCTCTTCATCCTATTGTCAATATCCATAACATATGCAATGACCTTTGCTACCACGTCATAAAGCTCTAAAGGGATTTCATCTCCTACGTCTACATTAGTAAGAAGATTTGCCAACTCTTCATTTTCAACTATAGGAACTTCATTTTCCTCTGCTTTTTCTAGAATTTTATCTGCGATATGCCCCATGCCTGCTGCAGTAACCTTAGGTGCAGTAGCTCCATAATCATATTTTACTGCAGCAGCTTTTTTTACATTTTTCATTTTACCACACCTTTATAAAATAGTTAATTAATATGTATAACTAAAATATTTTAAAATTTAATTGGTTTTGTAGCGGCGAACATTGTTCGCCACTACAATCAGACAATTGACAATTATAGTGAAAATTAATTTCTCTAAATAAATTTTTTAATAGAAATGGCTGTGCCACATGAAAAAAATAAATTCAAAACTTCTCTTATAAAAGAGAAGTATCAATAATTGTTCATTGTCAATAGTCAATTCTCAATTGTGTATATTTGGAGGTATTAAAAATGAATTCAGTATTAAAAATTCAGGGATTAACTAAGACCTATGGAATAAAAGGTTTTACTACTGTTGCGCTAGATAATATTGATATGGAAGTTAAAAAAGGAGATTTTTTAGGTGTGATGGGACCTTCTGGGGCGGGAAAAACAACTCTATTAAATCTTATGTCAACTATAGACAAGCCAACCGAGGGGCAGATAATTATTGATGGGGTAGACATTGCTAAATTAAGGAATAAGGAATTATCTAAATTAAGAAAAGATAAGATAGGTTTTATTTTTCAAGATTTTAATCTTTTAGATAATATGACATTGAGAGATAACATAGCACTTCCTTTAGCACTATCAAGAAAAAATCATAAAGAAATAGAAAAGAAGGTTTTAGAGATTGCAGATTTTTTCGGCTTAAATGATCATTTGGAAAAATATCCTTATCAGCTATCAGGTGGACAAAAGCAAAGGGGAGCAGCAAGAGCACTTATAACTTCTCCAAGTATAATCTTTGCTGATGAACCAACAGGAGCATTAGACACTAAATCCTCCTTAGATCTTTTAAATTGTTTATCAAAATTAAATGAAAAAACTAATTCTACTATTATAATGGTTACTCATGATGCCTTTGCTGCTAGCTTTTGTAAAAAGGTTTTATTAATAAAAGATGGTAAGACTTATTCAAGATTAGATAGAAATGAATCAAGAAAGGAATACTATGGAAGAATATTAGAATTGCTTGCTTCTTTAGGAGGTGGAGATAATGAACTCTTTTAAGATGGCATTAAGAAATTGTAAAAATAATATTAGAGTATATTATTTTCATCTTATAGCAATGACAATTTCTGTAGCAATTTTATTTAACTTTCAGAGTCTACGATATGGTGAAACTATAAAAAACTTTGACAAGGTGGGAGAAGGTTATTGTGCTATAATGCTAAAGACTATAACTGTTATGTTAATAGTATTCCTTGTATTTTTTATTTGGTTTTCTACCAACATATTTTTAAAGCAAAGAAAAAAGGAAATTGGAATATATGCTTTTATGGGAATTGATAATCACCAAATAGGAAGTATATTCTTTTTTGAAACTTTACTTTTAGGTTTATTTTCAATACTCTTAGGAATAATAATTGGAATTTTTTCTACTAAATTGTTTCAAATGATTGTAATTAAGGCATCTGGTTTTCAGGTAGAAAGTAAATTTGATATAACTTTTAATTCTATAGGTAGTACAATATTAATTTTTTTAGCTATATTTTTATTTATGTCTTTAAAGGGCTTTATAAATATAGCAAGATGTAAGCTTATAGATTTATTTAATGCTACAAAAAAAGAGGATAAGATGCCTAAAATAGGTGTTCTAATCTATATTATAGCAGTAATTTCTGTAATTATTATTATATTAGGATACAGAAATGCTTATTTAGCAGCAGATAATTTTAATAAAACATTAAATGCATTAATATTAATAATTTTAGGTACCTATGGTTTACTTGGAGCAGTATTACCAGTAGCTTTAAAACATCTTATAAGAAGAAAAAGTTTTTTTTATAAGGGAGTAAATGTAATAAGTATAAGTAATATTGCTTATAGGATAAGAACAAATTATAAAACCTATGCTACAGTAGTAATTTTAATAGCAGCTACTATTACTGCTTTAGGAACAGCTATAACTATGAACTATACCTATAAAAGTCGTATAGAGAATAAATATATATATACTTTTTCTTATGCTTCCTTAAAAGATATAAATGAAAAGCCTATAAAAAATATAATAGAAAAAAGTAATCACAAAATTATAAAAGAAGTGAGCCTAAGATTACTTTATTCAGATAATATAGATGGTTATAACAAATATGGATTGATTTCCTTTGTTAAGTATTCAGATTTTATAAGAGTTTTAAAAGAGCTTGGAAATTATGAGTTAGTTAATAGTATGAATTGGAATCTAACAGAAGAAAATCGTTGCATTTATGTTCAAAAGGCAGGAACCTTAATAACTTTAAGTTCAGGAGAAAAAACGGATGAATTTATAGTAAATGATAAGAAATTTTCAGTAAGTGAAAAAATTAAGATTCCTTTTCTTGGCGGAATATACCAATCAGATTTATTGATAATAAATGATAGAACTTATAGTGAATTAGAAAGGGAATTAAAGAAAATAAATTTTTATGGAATAAAGGCAGATAATCAAGAAAATACAAAAGTATTAACAAAAGAATTAGAAAGTATGGCAGATAAAGATAGAAATAATTCAATACATTATTTTTATTTAGACCAAAAGGATAGTGATAATTGGGTTAAATTTGTATATGTTATAGGATGCTTTTTAGCTTTAGTATTTGCTGTAGCTACTGGTAGTATAGTGTACTTTAAAATCTTTGATGATGCAAACAATGATAAGGAAAAATACAAAATATTAATTAAGTTAGGAATAGATGATAGTGATATAGCTACTTCAGTAAATAAGCAAATTTCAATATTTTTTATATTAACTTTAACCTTAGGAATACTTCACAGTATATTTGCTATAAGAATTCTAAGTAAAATGCTTTTTGTAAATTTAATAAAACCTTTTATAATAACTGTTTTAATCTTTATAGTTATATACTTAATTTTCTTTGCCATAGCTAAAAGAAATTTTATTAGAGTTATAAGAGATGAATAAATGCTTAGACTAGGCTTTCTTTAAATTTTCATAAAAATGATAAATAGGCTTACCTTTGGGTGAACCTATTTATTTTCTATTATGTTGAAATAGAGGAGCTACTTCATATAAATACTAGTAATATATTGCTAGTAAAAAGTAGCTTAAAAGCTAATTCGTAAAGAATTAATTTCAAATATAATTATGAATTTTGTATTGTGGACTGTGAATTAAAATATTTAAGTATTGTATATTTGAAGAAATCTATCAATCATTTTTTTATGACTTTTCACTATGTTTTCGGGTAAATTATCAAGGCTTATAAAACTAAATCCAAGAGATTCACTTTTATCTATTTTAAGGTCACCACTTATTTCTTCAGTATAGTATGCAATGGTAACAGCATAAAACTCATCACCATTAGGAACCTTTACTAAACTTTCTGGACCTGAGAATACATCTATTAATTTTACCTTTCCAACAGTTAGACCAGTTTCTTCTAATACTTCTCTCCTTGCTGTATCTTCCGTAGATTCTCCAAGTTCCATTAATCCACCAGGTATTCCCCACATTCCATAGGAAGTTGTTTTTCGTTTTTGTAACAATATTCTATTTCTATTATCTATAATTATCACAACTGCTCCTACTAAAATAAGAGGCCTATGACCAACTATACTTCTCAATTCTTCTACGTAATTCATTTCTTTTCACCTCGTGTTTTTATATAATTTAATTATATAACAGTATTCTATTAGTTAGTATTATATTATAAATTATTTATATACTCTATCTAACTTATATATTTAAAATGAGAAGTTTATTTAGTGTAGGGACGAATAGCGTTAACACAAAATTTTCATTATTAGATATTAGATAGATAGTTAATATTTCAGTAAGTAGCATTTAAAAAACTATCCTAAAATTGATAAATATATTATTGATGGAAATCATATTTATGATAATCATAATGGCACTAGATATTGGTATAAGAACTGGAGAACAATGTTTGCTACTACGATACTGCGAATAATGAAGTATATGAGAAAATATTTTACAGAACAAATTGTTTTTTTAGTTTGATAAAAATCATATTTTTTATATAACGTGGCAGATTTTTTATAAAGGCAGGTAAAATTTAAATTTAAAAGATATTAAGTGTATAGAGATTTTTATCGATATATACAGTATATATTATGGAAATTTGGAGGGAGTATATTGAGTTTATCTGCACTTAATAATTGGAATTATAAGTTATTTAATACGCTACAGAACCAGTCTTTACAAGAAAATATTGCTATGAGGGAAAATAATAATCATAACAATTTTAATGACATAATGTTAAGAATTGAATCATCTAGTATTGACCATTCACTCATGAAGAAATATGGTTTGTCTGTGGCTATTCAGTCTGTGCCTAAAAATGAAGAGGAAATGGAAAGACTGATTCGAAATGGAAATTTAAGCGATATAACCATAGCACCTAATATTATTGAAAAAATGAAAACTAATTCAAAAATAAAGGCAAATGTGGAGAAAAGTATTGAATTATATTTAAATCGAGAAATACCAAGTTTAAAATCACTTGAATCTCTAGGAGTTACAGTGCTAACCTCTGGAGTTATTATTCATGAGGATGGAACAACAACAGTTTGGAGTGCATCTGAAACTTCACAGGAGGAAAAGGAAAAAGGGAAAAAAATTCAGGAAGAGAAACAAAAGGAGAGAGAAGCAGAAAGGTTAAGACTTGAGGCAACTTATAAAGGAAAATATTCAACAAATATTTTGTTGCAAAGTATGTTATCTATGGATACACATATAAATTTCTCTTTAGATGAGTCTTTTGTTAATTCTTTGCCTGCATTAGAACTGAAAGTAAGAAGAACTATTTTATAATAATTTATAAGAAGATAATTTTAAATATAATATTAAACCTCTTTACATAAAGTTATGATAAAATAGCTCTGTAGAGAGGTTTTTATAAAATAAGCCTAAATAATGATTGTTTTATTATCTACATTAATTAATTTTAAGGAGAGATTATATGAATTTTAAAGAGATTATTGATAATTATGCCTATGATGAAATAGATAATATATTTGATATATCCGTTGATGATATTAGTTCTCTTTGTAATGAAAGTTCATTTTATAAAAACAATGTATTTTATTTATTACAGCATAAATTTTTTCAATTTGAAAAAATGAATAAGAAAAAAGAGCTTGCATATGTCAGCCATCTAGTATCATTTCATCTTTTTATAATTTTAACTCCAGTATTAGCAGATGAACTTGCATTTTCTTATGCAGAGAAATCACTAGAATTTGATTCGGAAAATGTTAATTATAAAGAATGGATATTATTTTTTAATGATAAATTAGAAGAGAAATTATTATATAAATATGCTGAGGATGTACTTGAAGTTGATAAAGGTAGCGTACTAGCTAAAAGAGTGTTAGGGATTTCGATTGACTAAAAGTGGTGCTTAAATAATATAGAATCGTAAATTTTACTTTTAAAAATAACTAAAATTATAAAAGAAAAATAAAAATTATAAAAGTTCATTACTATAAATAAAAAAATAGTATAGCAATTTAATAATATATTGGTTTAATAGAGGTGATAGAGTGGAGGTTTATAGAGCTAAAGATAGTGACCGTAGATATTTAAAATATGAAAAAAGTTTTTTATATTCTACAGCAATTATAGCAGCTGAAGAAGGCAAGATTAAAGCAGTTTTAGAGTATGAAATAAAAAGTTTAGAATATGCGAAGTTAGTAAATTTTCAAATCATAGAAAACTGTGATGAAAGCTTAGCCTTTAAAAAGTTAATAGAGGAGATTATGTACTGGAATCCTTATTTAAGTAAGATTATATATAATGATGAGAAATATAAAATAAGAGAAGAAATTTTAAAAGATGGTGGTTTTATTAAGAATAAAAACTGGGCAAAAATTATAGATAATGGTATAGAAGTTTTTAAAGTTAATATAAAAGATATAAAGCCAGAACAGTTAACAGTTGATAAAGTAAAGTTAGAACGAGTAAATTCATGGATAAGCTGTCCAGAGGATGTTGTTGTCACTTGCATTAACATAGATGATAGAATAGTTTCAATAGATGGACATTCTAGATTGGTTTCAGCATTTTTAAAAGGATTTTCTTATGTATATGGATATTACGAAATAGATAATGTGGACTTAAAATTTTTTAAAACCTGTATTAATTGGTGTGAAGAAAAGGGGATTTTTTCTGTTGAAGATTTAACTAAAAGGGTAGTAAGTCCTAAAGAACATGAAGAAATTTGGATTAAACGTTGTCGTGAATACTTTAAAGATAAGGAAAAATAAGTTATATTTAGAGGGATTTTTATTATAGAAATCTGCAATAAATTAGTTATATATAAATAATAAATGAAGGGAAATATTAAATTACCCTTTCATTTATTACACTATAACTTAATTAAATAATATGTTTAATTAAGTTAATTAGCAGCAATCCCAATTATACATTACTTTTGAGAAATCTAGACTTTTTAAATTTTCTTCACTTATAAAGAAGTTAGCAATACCACTGTCTCCAAACATTAATTCTGAGTTTTCATCACTTTCCATATCTAATTGAAGTAATAAAGTATCAAAATCTTCATATCCTTTATAATTTGCTCTTGGATCCCATTGAGTGAAATTTGGATATCCACCTATTCTAGAATAGGCTTCATCAAGCTCTTCATAATATCTTTCTAATAAGGACTCATATTTACCGTCTTCTATGTTATCAAAATCACAGTTTTTATATACTTCCTCGAATTTATAGTCATTGGCAGTTATAAACATTTTTTCTAAGCTAAAATTCATTTTCATTTCTCCTGTTAAAGGAAGATATTCATCTTCTTTTAATTCTTCTAAGAAGGAAAAATCTTTAACTAAATTCCTTTCATCCTTAATAACATCAGCTATGTAGATAATTTTAAAATTATCTTGTTCAAGGAGTCCAGGATATTCTATGTTATCAAAGTTTGCACCATAAAAATCATCGGAAAATATAAAGAATTGTAATATCCCTTTCTTTGGATAAGGTTCTATATGAGGAACTTCCTCAAAATTAATTTGAGATAGTAATCTTAAATGCTCTCCTTTAGAATTTTTAGGGTATTGTGATCCTATCTCTAAATAAGGGTTTCCACCTATCTTACTTTCCCAAGGTTTAGTTGATTGCTCTTTTACGTCTATAGTTATAGTTGATTTTAATGTACTTTGTATAACATCTTTAAATTCATTAAATTCTTTTGATAACTGTATATTTTTCATATAAAATTCCCACCTTATTTTATTATTTATAAGATATACTTCAATTTAAAATAGTATCAAATTTTAACAATAATAACAATAATTCTAACCTGTTTAAAAACTAGTTGTTCTACAACTCAGTAACTTAAGTAAAATAGGTTTTAAAATTTCTATTTTTTTATTTACACTACATATAAATTACATAAAATTTTCCAGCCTCTTTATAAAAAATAATATTGTTAACTCATTGAAAACTAAAGGTTTATTATAGATTTTTTATCAATTTTTCTAAAAACACAAAGTGGTTGGTAAAATTTTAAGAAAATCCTTTAACTTCAATGGTTCTAATGATATCATAAAAATAGAAGATGGCTTGAATTCAATGGTTGAACCTTAACATAGGATGTATTTAAATGCCATTTCTACAATCCATTTTCCCATTGTTTCTTGTTGAACCTTAACGTAAGATGTACTTAAATTCTTTTTCGAGCTGGATAATATAAGAGTGTTTTAATTGAAGTCTAAAAAAATTCTTTAAATGAAGTAGCTATATTTAAAGAACTTATTATCTTTTTTAACTAAAATTTGATAATATTAAAATAGCTTTTGTTAATAATATTGATATATCATTTTATTATAAAATGTAGAAAATTTTTGAGTAGGTGAATGTATTGAAAGGTAAATGTTATTTTTGTGGCAAAGAAGTTACTAGTGGTGGAGGAGCTAATCATATTAAAAATTGTAAAAAGCGATTAGAAGTAGTAGAAGAAAATAAAAAAATAGATGGTAAACATGTAGATAAATTTATATTGTTACTTAAGGATAAATACAAAAAAGATTTTTGGATGTACATATCTGTAGAGAAAAGTGCTAAGTTGAAAGATTTAGATAATTTTATAAGAGATGTATGGGTAGAATGTTGTGGACATTTAAGTTGTTTTAACATAAAAAATAAGATATATGGTGAAGGTAAAACAAATGATGATATTTGGAATTCTTATGATGGTAATATGAATAAAAAATTAAAAGACTTAGTACAAATTAAAAATATTTTTGAATATGAATATGATTTTGGATCAACTACATATATAACAATAAAAGTTATAGATGAATTTGTAGACATAAAAACTAAAAATATTATAGAAATATTAGCTAGAAATAATGAACCGATTGTTCAATGTGATGAATGTGGGAAAAAGGCTAAATATGACTTTGAAGATGCTTATGAAGGTGTTACAAAATATTTGTGTGACGAATGTATAAAAAATTATAATCGAAGCAATGAGAATTATGTTGAAGAAATAGAATATGCTAATTCTCCAAGGTTTGGAGTTTGTGATTATGATTGTGAAAAAGAAGATGAAAAGCCTTATTTACCTCTGATGGAGATTAGAAGTAAAAATATAAAGAAACCAAAAGAAGATACTCAAAAGCATGAAGAAATTAAGGAGCTCTTAGTGAATTTTTGTGATGAATTAGAAAATCAAGAATTGAAATCTATGTGTATAAAATTATTTGGAGCTCTTAAAGCTGAAGAATGGCAGCAGTTAGATAGAGGGAAAAGTAATACTATAGCAGCAGGAATTGTTCATGCCATATTAAATGTAAACAGGGTGTTTTCAAATATGATGTTATTAGAGGAAGGTGCTATAGATATAAGAGTAAAGGATATAGCAGATTACTTTAATGTCAGTGAAGGAACAGTATCAAAGAAATCGCGAGATATTAGAGTATTTATGGAGATGGAAGAGGGAGACGAAGAGTGGAAAGTAGAAAGTATATATAAATATGGCATATTTGAAAAGACACTTAAGAATTATAATTTAGCTGAAGATTTTCAAGAATTGATTGAAAATTTTATGGAGACGGATAATGAAAATTTGCAGCTATTTAACGATATATATTCTGATATAGAAAATAATAATTATAAAGAAGCTGAGAGAAAATTAAAAGAGCTTTTAATTTATGAAGAAGATAAATTAGGAGAAAAATTTATAAAAGAGAATAAAGGTAATTTTTGGTTAATGCCAGAAACTAGAGAATATATGGAGATGAGAGTTGACTATGCAGATGTTTTATGGCTTTCTAGGAAAAGAAATGAGTCCTTAGAAGTAGATAAGGGAACTTTAGAACTAAATCCTAATGATAATCAAGGGGTTAGAGATTGGGCAATATTCAAAGCAGTAAATTTAAGAGATTTTGACTATGCAAAAAAACTTTTCAAAGATTATGAGGAAGATAGAGGGGCAACTATGCTTTTAGGAAAAATACTATATAATTATAGTTTAGGGGATATGAAAAAAGCTAAAGAAAACGCAGAATCATTAAAGGATCATAATCCATATATAAAAGATTACATAATTGAGAAAAAAAGAATTCCACTAGAAGAACCATTTTTCTATGGATACGGAGACGAAAATGAAGCAATAATTGCTATGACATATGCAAAGGATGCTATAAATGAAACACTAGGATTTAAAAAATGGGTTAAAGAAAATATGTAAAATAGACTCCTATTAGCATATTGAGAATTCAAAGCCTAGGAAGAGATGTTAATCTAAAAAGATAGCAAGTGGTAATTTTTATTATATATGAAGATTAATTTTCCCAACCATCTTAAAAATTAAAGTTCCCTTAACCTATTGAAAATTCAAGGCTTAAGGGAAGTTTTTTATTATTTTTTTAAAAAACATAAAATGGTTGGGAAAATTTTAGATAAGCCTTTTATTTTCAATGGTTTTAATGATATCATAAAAATAAAGAATGGCTTGAATCCAGTGGTTGAACCTTAACATAAGATGTATTTAAATGATTGAGAATTATTCTTCTAACAATTCTTCTATAGTAGTTGAACCTTAACATAAGATGTATTTAAATAAGTTTCTATTATTTCCATCTCCGAATATTACGGCATAGTTGAACCTTAACATAAGATGTATTTAAATACATATATTAAACATTCCTTCTTGTTATACTTTTTTGTTGAACCTTAACATAAGATGTATTTAAATGATAATGAACCATTTTAGAAAGTTCTTAGGAGTAGCTGTTGAACCTTAACATAAGATGTATTTAAATACACTAACCCATCTGTAGCGAATTGATAGCTATCTAGTTGAACTTTAACATAAGATGTATTTAAATATTAAAAGTTATTAGTGAAATAGCATTACTTCCAATGTTGAACCTTAACATAGGATGTATTTAAATAGTTATTTTAATGGACAATTGTAATCTATTACGCTACAATTATTGAACATATTATAAATATATTAATTTTCAATGGGAGGTTATTTTATATGAGCAAAATAGTGAAAACACCTAAACCGCCTTATTATGCAGTTATTTTTACATCTATAAGAACTTTAGATGATAATGGATATGGAGAAGTAGCTGATGAGCTAGTTAATATTGTTTCTAAACAAAAGGGCTTTTTAGGAGCAGAAAGTGTCAGAGATGAAGAAGGATTTGGGACAACAATATCATATTGGGATTCTTTAGAGAGTATTAATGAGTGGAAATGCAATGTTTCGCACATGAAAGCAAAGGAAATGGGAAAGAAAATGTGGTATTCAAAATATATGATACGAATTTGTAAGGTAGAAAATGATAATTATTTTGATAGTACTTTTTAGTTCATATACTTTTTAAAGTGTGAATTAAGAGAACTCTTTTTAAGAGTTCTCTTATAATATTCTATATTATTAACACTATTCTTTAACATAGCCTTAATTTTAAATATGATAAATAAAAATTATGGGGGAATTTTTAAATGAAAAAGTTAAGTAAAGAGTCTTTCAGAGGTGTTTCTGAAAACATGAAAAAGTATGCTCGACCATTAGAGGCAGCAATCTTTGACCTTTATTTTCATAATGGGGATGTGGAAAAGGTATTATGTGAGTTGAAGAAATTTCAAAATGAAGATGGTGGATTTGGACATGGAGTAGAGTCAGATATAAGATTACCATATTCTTCTCCAATGGCAACATCTGTAGGGCTTAGGCATTTATCAAAAATAGATAGCCTTGAAGAAGCAAGAGAAATGATAAAAAAAGCAATAAGTTATTTAGAGTATTCATACGATAAAGAAAGAAATGGATGGTTTTCAGTTTCAAAGGAAGTGAATAATTTTCCTCATGCTCCTTGGTGGCATTATAACGAAGAAGAGAATATGACAATAATAGATAAAAATTGGGGAAATCCTTCAGCTGAAATAATTGCATGTTTATATAAATATAGAGAATATGTAAAAACTTTAAAAGTAGATGATTTAATAGAGTTTGCAATAAAGCATATTGAAGATAAAGAGAATTTTAATTCAGAACATGAAATTTTTTGTTATATTGAATTATACGAAGTTTTACCTATAGAACTAAAACAAAGGCTGGAAAAAAGAATATCAATAGCTATAGAACAGGTAATTATATATGATGAAAGAAAGTGGCAGGAGTATATACCAAAACCATTAGATTTCGTTGAAAGTCCTAGAAATTGTAAGTTTGAAATAAAAGAGTCTAAAATAGAAAATAATTTAGACTTTATAATTAAAGAATTAGAAGGGGAAGAAAAAATAAATCCATCTTGGGGAGAAAGTATATATATTGATGAGCTAAAACCAGCTTATAATGAATGGATAGGAGCGATTACTTTAAATAGTTTGATAACTTTAAATAACTATGAAAGAATAGAGAAGTAGAAAAAGCTAACTAGCATAAATCGAGTTTTTATATTGTATTACTATAGATAAATTGCCTTCAAACTTAATGTATACTCTGGGTATTTTAGTTCACAATTCACAATGCAAAATGCACAATTAATGTGGAAATTATTTTTAACAAAAATAATTCCTTTAGCAGTATAGCTCGGCACAATACTAATAAATTTAACTAATACTATGGATAGGCTACATTTGCTAGTGTTTTATTGTAGTGG
>NZ_DDOV01000043.1 GCF_002341865.1 Clostridium sp. UBA2485
CAGCAAGTTGGTAGCATTACCCAAAATTAGAGGCTAAATAATCAATGACAAAATTAATAAAGCTGTTGTTAAATATCCACGCATAGCCACTTGTAATTTAGTTGATTTATCTGCTTTTAGTAGCAATGTGGGTATAATTGCCAGCATTACAATAAAATCGTAATGAAGTACTGGATTATAATATTATCCTTATTTGCATTTATTTAAAAGGGCGCGATATAAATACGCCCTCATCATTATCATCTGACAACAGTATCAAGAATCATTGAATTAGTTTCAGGATCATATAATTTTACTTCATCTTTTATTATTAGCGCATGGATAGTATTAGTATCACCGTCAACTTTAACAATATGAAGATATGATTTTACGAAAGTTCCCACGGAGTCACCTCTACTGTTAAGAGCCGCAAGCGTAGCAGAAATCTCACGGGCTTTCTCATCAGGAACAACGACAGTACAACCACGCAAAGCGCCATCCGTTGTGAATTTGATCCCTCTGCTTTCGATTGTTAGCCCACCATCCATATCACAACCAGGTGCATTGTATTTGAATCCTTTCTTAACTGTATCATAACTATCTTTCGCAGAAACATAACTGTAAGACGCAGGTATGGATGCTTCTCCACTCTCTGTTTTAAAGGTTAGATTTTTATCTATTTCACTATTCAAATCAAATTTTGAGTAAGCTATTATATTTTTGAAATCTTTATATAAGGCTATTTTTGATTTTATTTTTGGAAGCTCATCTTTCTTTATGTCTTCTTTGGCAAATACATCAGTAGTGTTATTCCATTTAGAGCTAAAGAAGCCCATTAATTCATCATCACTGAATTTACGCGGAGACTGAGCGAAGTAAATATAATAAAGATCATCCTGAGAAACGATTTTAAAATTATCGTCAGGAATATTCCTCAGTGCATCATCGTCAGCATTAAGCTTATTCTCATATTTATCACGCCACTCTTTTTGAAGCGAAGTAGGTTCGATTTTGCTGCGCTCTAATTTCTCTATAGAAAGAGAAGCGCCCGTTATAAATTTATTGTGTTCTTTCTTCACGTCAAATGTGATATTTTTAGAGAATGAAACTCCATAGATTTGGTCAGAATCGAATTTGATATTTGCATTACACGTGAAATCATCTTCACCTTTAGCATTAAGTGATAGATTAGTTATCTGTAATTTCTCAGTTTTACCAAATCCTTTAGAGAAATCATCAGCCGTATAATTATAGGTAAAATCTATTCTTGATTTTCTTTTTGCATCACTATCAAAATTCGACTCTACAGATTTATATCTATCAATAAAAGGAGAATAAGAGAATGGATTACTTTTCAAAAACTCAACACTATCAGTTTTAAAAATACTCTCCAGTTGGGAAGAAATCTCTGGTCGTTTACAAACACTTTCCGCTTCTTGCATCGTAAGTTCAGAGATCGGTTTTTCTTCAACAGATTTTTCACATCCGGATAGAGCAAGAGAACAACCTAAAATTACAATTATAGGTTTTTGCATGATTCATTCCTTAAATTTATAAAAATGGCAAAACATAAAAAAACGTTTTGCCAGGCAATTGTCGTGTTGATCAACAATTTTTACTCACGTTCGTATTCCACGCCCATTATCGCTATTCCATTTTTTGTTTTTTCGATGTCTAATGTGATGTAGGAAGTATGGGCTACATACTCTTTTTTATCATTACTTACATCCCATTTTTGGACAGCAACATTTCCTATTCCAGGCATTTTGATATTGCTTTCTTCAATCTTAATTACTACACCTGATGATTTGTTTTTCCAAGTGCCATAGATACCGTCATCACCACATCCAGTGAGTAGAACAACCAAACCGACAATCCATAGAAACTTACGCATAACTATTCCTCAATAATGGCCAAACAAAGTAGCTTATCCAGCCTCTTTTCCTGAAGGTTTTAGACTAACCATAGAATACACACGTCCTTAACAATCGCATAGCTGGGATGTTATACCTTATCAAGGGTCTTGAAATTATAAATTTTAATAAATTATTTACAACTACTAAAAAAAAGTATTTTTTGGTAGTTGTAATTATAAATGTGAGTGATGCACACCCAATCAATTAATATTGCCGATTGATTTTGCGCATTCATTAGTTTATGCCTATGATGTTGGCGTTTCAAACATCCTACCAATATAGTATGGGAAGCCGTTAACATCTGCCAGTGTGGATTATTTGAGCATTTAGATTATATCATAACCGCAATTATCAGAATGCCCGTTTATTATTTTGTAGTTCATTATGGTGATTTAAGCCGATATTGAGCTTTTTCAGGCGTAATTCCCTCCGAAGGTCATATTGCTGGATGGTAGCAGCACTGGCACGGCCCATTGCATCCTTTACTGTTATAGGCGGGAAATTTATATCTCAGGTCATGCGGGGAACATTTCGCAATGCCTATCGATACCTGCCGTATCTGCAGGATATGATATAAAGCCTGATCGTTAAGGCGGTCATTCGTCATGAGTGTCAAACCGGCGGATACGAGTAAATAGAGGCTCGGGTTTCTAACCGCGCACCTGGTGGCACTCCCGGAAGTGCTGGTTGCCATCATCGAGTTCTTAGATTACCAGTGCATTTATTGCAGCTCGGTGGCACCGGAGCTGGAAAAAGTCATGAAGACCCGCCCGGACGCTACTTCTTTAAGGGGTGGTCCATCTTGCCGAACATTGGGACAACTCGCAGACGGCCGCCGAACGCGGC